>JYJN01000001.1 GCA_003263845.1 Vibrio aestivus
TGTCTTTGAAAACCACACCTCCAATCACCACCATAGTAATTGGCATGATGAAATAGCTAAAGAGACCGCGAGTCCATAGCCGTTAATTGGCGCCCACATAAACAGCCAAAGTTGTACCCCCACCAAAAATGACGACACAATTCGAGTTAACCAAAAGCGCGGGTTAAAGCTTGCTAATCGACGTAATATCGACATGACTTGAGGCCAGTTACCATTGATGACAATGAACATTGTGAGTAGAGGAATAGTTAACGCAACTCGCCATCCATAAATCTCTGTGCTGTCGAGTTCTTGCAGCAGTGAAGTATAGGCGAACATAAGAGCAAACAGTCCCGACGCGATAACATTCAGCGTGACACCCAACGGTGTGTTTGTTTTTGTATTCATAATTACTCCTCCTTGGACGTTGTTTGCAAGCATTTGATATGCTTCGAGATGTGATGAGCTGGTATGATATTTCGCAATGGCTGATAAAGGCGCTCGAAATGTTGGCTATTTGTGAGAAATTTTCTCATAGCGAGCGAAAGGAAGAGATAAGATGGAACTGGATAAATACGATCGAGCACTGCTTGAATTACTACAGGACAACTGCCAAACGCCGTTGCGAGAACTGGCAGAAAAGGTGCACTTGTCGACCGCTTCTGTTCAACGACGGATACAAAAGCTTAAGGACGAAGGTTATATAGAGGCCACTAAAGCCATCCTCGCACCAAACAAGCTCGACAAAGTCATCACCATCATTGTTGAGGTGCAGGCTGACAACACCAAAACCCCTGATCTTCACGCACTCAAAGAGAGCTTCTCAGGGCCAGAGATACAACAGTGTTACTATGTCACGGGTGATGCAGACTTCGTATTAGTGCTCTTGGTGCCGACTATGGAAAGGTTTCAGGTGATTTGCGATGAGCTGTTTCACGACAACCCAAATGTGAAGTGGTTTAGAACCATGGTGGTATTGGATCGCGTTAAAGCGACGTTAGATGTGGTATGAAAAGGCTGAGTCATATGCTCAGCCTTGATAGTTTGAATAAACTTTATTGGATTGCGGCAGAATTTATATTGGCATGTTTTGCATGTTGGTTATCTAAATAACCGCTCAGGCGTGTCAGCAATAGAGCGAATACGACAATTACGGTACCGATCCAAGGTGTGTGCATCAGGCCTGCGTTTGCCACAATCAGGCCACCACCCAAGCGCCTAGAGCAATGCCTACGTTGAACGCCGCGATGTTGAGTCCTGAAGCCACGTCAACCGCATCGGGTGTGTACTTCTCTGCCAATTTTACAACGTAAACTTGCAAACCAGGGACATTACCAAACGCAAACGCACCCCAGATTAGAATAGTCGCGACCGCGGTGATTGGGTTCACTGCCGTAAAGTTGAATACGACAAGTACCGTTGCTAGGCCTGTGAAAATCACCGTCAGTGCTTTGATAGGTCCCATTGTGTCGGCCATCTTTCCGCCCAGATGTTACCAATCGCCACAGATACACCGTACACCAACATAATCAAACTGATGGTGCTTGAGTTAAATCCTGATACTTCCTCTAGGATTGGAGCTAGGAAGGTGAACGCAGTGAATGTTCCTCCGTAGCCAAGCGCAGTGATTAAGTACACCAACAACAGGCGTGGATGGGCCAGTACTTTCAGTTGTGATGACAAGCGAGTCGCCGGTGGTTGTTTAAGGTTACTTGGTACCAGCAGTGCGCTGCCAATCCATGCGACCAAGCCCAGAATAGCAACAATAAGGAAAGTTGCTTGCCAACCATAAACCTGGCCTATGTACGTGCCAAGTGGAACACCGGTGACCAATGCAACGGTAAGGCCTGTGAACATTATGGCAATCGCACTTGCGGCTTTTTCTTTTTCTACCAAGCCTGTCGCAATGGTCGAGCCGATAGAGAAGAACACACCGTGTGCCAACCCAGTGAGAATACGGGCAACAATCAAGGTGTTATAGCCAGGCGCTTGCCAAGCGAGAATGTTTCCTAGGACAAATAGCGCCATCACGGAAAGCAGAACATGTTTGCGATTCCACTTGCCGGTTAGAGCGGTTAATACTGGCGCGCCCACTGCAACGCCCAGAGCGTAGAGGCTGACGAGCAAGCCAGCAGAAGGGAGTGATACGTTTAAGTCGGCTGCATGGTGGGGATTAGCCCAACAATGACAAATTCGGTGGTTCCTATGGCAAAGGCACTGAGTGTCAATGCGAGAAGTGCTAAAGGCATAATCTTATCTCTCTGAAATATGGATCTTAACTATCTTGTTTTCTACATCTGTCGTGAATGGCACAGATACGTTTTGTTGGCAGGATTATGCGTGACTAGGTTATTGCGAAAAACAGTGCATTTTACAAATTATTTTTGCTATAAATGCAATAATTAGATTTGATAAGTACAAGCAGGCACAACAATGCTCACTCGTTCCGATGACCTTGAAATACTTCTGGCCGTAGTGGACAGCGGAGGGTTTTCCGCCGCTGCTGAAGTTTTAGACATACAAGTTGCTCGCGTATCACGGGCGGTCAGTAAGGTTGAAAAGCAGCTCGGCATTTCCATTTTGAATCGAACAACGAGGCGTGTTGAGTTAACTCAAGAAGGTCGCCAGTTTGTGGATGCGGTTCGAGTAGGGTTAGCTCATCTAAATAGCGCTGAAGAAGAGATCATCGCCAAGGGTGAACTGCCCAAAGGGCGCTTATGTGTCGATGCCGCCAGTCCTTTTATCTTTCACCAATTGGTGCCTTTGGTGCACGACTTCAATCAAGCTTATCCAGATATAGATTTAGAGCTTACATCTAATGAAGGTTTCGTTGATTTGATAGAGAAGCGAACAGACGTCGCCATCCGCATTGGTACATTGAGCGATTCTACCTTGCACGCGAGGGCACTGGGAAAAAGTCCGCTGCATATCGTAGCGTCACCTGATTATTTGTCGCGTCGAGGTGTGCCAAAATCCGTCTCTGACTTGAACGTACATGACACCATTGGTTTTACCACACCAAAAGCACTGAATGCTTGGCCTCTTAAAGGCTTCAAATCGCTAGAGCCGGTATTGACTTCAAGTAATGGTGAAACTGTTCGCCAACTTGCTCTATCTGGTAACGGCATTGCGTGTTTATCGGGATTTATGGTTAACAGAGATCTTGAAGCTAACCGATTGGTCTCGCTATTAGAATCGGAGAAGATTACGGATACAGGCCGTGAGCTAGTCAACGCGGTTTATTACAAATCTTCTACCGTATCGAAACGAATTTCTGCATTTATCGACTTTATCCAACCTAAACTATCTTTATAACGTGCCGAGCACTCACATCCAGTTTTGAGCAAGGAAATCACGATGCGAACACGGGGTTTAACCACATTCTTATGGTCACTCGTTGCTATTCCATTTGGAGTGGCGGCAAATGATGCTTCATTGGTGCTTACCAATGCCAGCATCTACCAACATGCAGGTGCGGATTCGATAGCAATTTCTGACGGTAGAATCGTTGCAGTTGATACTCTCGATAAAATCGAGTCTTTGATTGGAAGTAGAACCAAAACCATCGATGTGGAAGGCGCCCATGTACTGCCAGGGTTTATTGATAATCACAACCATGTGTTTGAAGCAGCGTCGGGTTTAGGGGGGAGCTGTGAACTCAGCCCAGATGCGAGTCTAGAAGATCAAATTCCGTTTTTGGAGGATTGTAAAAGAGAAGATTCAAATGATGGCTGGTTGATGGGTTACGGTTTCTCGATCGAGTCCATACTGAGCAGTGACAGCGAACGTACGCCTCTAGAGGTGTTGGATGAGGTCTTTCCTATGCGCCCTGTTGTGATTATGGAGCAAACGTCGCATTCCATGTGGGTAAACAGCGCGGCACTAGCTGAAGTGGGAATAACTAACCAAACACCTCACCCGCAAGGTGGGCAACTATTGCATGATGAAGAGAGCGGCTTACTCAACGGCATCTTGCTTGATAATGCTGGCGATATCGTGATGGAACACGCTTGGAATAGTCATAGTGAGCTGTTTGAACGAAGTTATGAAGGGTTATTAGCAGGGTTAGAAGAAGCCGCAGCCCATGGCATCACAACGATTGGCGATGGGCGTATGTATTGGCAGCGTGGTTGGTATGAAGTATGGATGCATGCTCAAGAGCAAGAAGCGTTAACTGCGCGAGTTTCCCTTCGCCCGTGGATTTATCCAGCGCAGGATATGCAAAGGCAACTCGACTATTTGAAAACCATCTATAGCAATGATCATTCTCAGCTACTCCTAGTCGAACAAGTCAAACTTTATAGCGATGGCATCATCATTAACGGTACGGCTAAGACGCTAGTTCCTTACCTTGATACTTATTTAGCCAACAAACCGTATGGCCTTAATTACATTCCGCCTAATCAAATGAAGTTGTGGCTGCAAGCCCTAGCAGGGATTGGCTATGGCGCGCATGTTCACGCTATTGGTGATGGTGCCGTTAGAGAATCCTTAGATGCCATTGAACAAGCAAGAAATCAGAAAATAGAGAAAGACTATACGCTAACCCATATTGAGCTGGTGGATAAGGAAGACGTATCTAGATTTGCCCAACTAGGTGTCACCGCAGATTTTCAAGTTGGGTCGGATTATGTGGCGATGCACGATCATCAATGGGCGCAATGGCTGCTGGGGGCTATGAGATCTAAGGCGCTAATGAACGTCAAAGCGATGCACGACTCTGGTGCTAACGTCACTTTAAGCAGTGATTGGAATGTACACAGTATTAATCCGCTTGTTGGCATTGCGAACAGTTTGAAAATGGCTGAGACCGGTTTACCCAACATTCATGCGGCCATCGAAGCCTATACGAACAACGCAGCAAAGAGCCTTGGAATAGACGATCTAACGGGATCGCTTGCCGTCGGCAAGTCGGCAGACATAGTGATTCTCAGTGAAGACATAACGCAGCTTCCTGTCGATAAAATCGCTCAAACCGACGTCTTAATGACAATACTACACGGGCATGTGGTGTTTAGTGCGGAATGATTCAAAGTTGTTTATGGGGTAAATTTTACTTGTGCCTTAGCGCAATAGGTGTAGTTTAGAAGCCTAGATTTCTCTTTGTATACCTGCCAAATAATCATGAATAAACACGATATTAAGTTCATTGCCGCCGATATGGACGGAACTCTTCTTGATGAGAATAGCCTGCTACCGGAAGGTTTTTATGACCTATATGACAATCTGGAACAGCAGGGCGTTATCTTTGCTGCCGCGTCTGGCCGTCAATACTACAGCCTGATTGAAACCTTTGAACCGTTAAAAGATCGCATGATGTTCATTGCTGAAAATGGCACCATGGTGATGCACCACGGTAAAGAAGTGTATAGCTGCGGCATGGATTCAAGCTCTATCAAAGCCATCATCGAAGAGGCTCGCGCGATTGAAGGTGCACAGATTGTTCTGTGTGGCAAAAAGTCTGCTTACATTGAAACTCAAGACCCACAAGCGCTAAAAGAGTTTTCCAAGTACTACCATCGCTGTGAATACGTAGATGATCTCCTTAAAGTGGATGATGAGTTTATCAAAGTTGCTGTGTGCCACTTTGATGGAACTGAAAAGCATGTATTCCCTTCATTTAATCAGGCGTTTGGCAAGAGCACCAAGTGGTGGTGAGTGCGAAAATTTGGCTTGATGTGATGAATGCAGAGGCATCTAAAGGGGCGGCTATTGAGTTTCTTCAGCAGTCATTAGGGTTTACTCATGAGCAAACCATGAGCTTTGGTGACTACCTGAACGATTTAGAAATGCTCAAGGCAAGCTACCACTCTTATGCGATGGATAACGCGCATCCAAAGCTAAAAGAGATCGCTCGCTTTGGCGCGCCAAGTAATGTTGATGCTGGCGTATTAACCATCATTAAGCAAGAAGTGTTGAGCTAGTCTTTATACAGGTTTAAGCTTGATACAATTCTAAAGGTAAGCCGTCAGGGTCATTGAAAAATGTGAACGGCTTACCTGTGAACTCATCAACTCTGATGGGTTCAACTTCAACGCCTACTTTTTCCAAATACCCTGCATATTCTTCGACGGATTCTACACTGAAGGCCAAGTGACGTAGGCCTTGGGCTTCTGGGCGAGAAGGCCTAGCTGGTGGGCTAGGGAATGAGAACAGCTCGATTTGTCCACCGTCAGGTAGCGCGAGATCGAGTTTGTATGAATCTCTTGCCTCTCGGTAGTTTTCTGCAATAACTTTGAGCCCGAGAACTTGGGTGTAGAAGTGCTTAGATTTTCCGTAATCTGAACAGATCACCGCGACATGATGTATTCGTTTAAGTTGCATCCGCAGGCCTTCCTAATGTGATTTACAATTGATGGGTCTTCCAAAAACTTAGCCCTCATTCTATCACTGTCACAACTGCGCGCATCAATATAGGTAGAAATGAGATCTCCCTTGACTCCGGCGCGGTATTCGGGCTAATTTAGCGCCATCATTTCTGTAGGAGATTACGCCAATATGAATAACTAAACCTGTTATCCACTTTTCACTTTATTTTTTGGATTTACAGGGTTAGTAGGCGTAGCTCACTTTCCGATATCTCTTTGCAATTTCAATTGTTTATTTGACCTGTTGATGGTTAACGTATTGCATTGATCTATCAATTTATTTGCATGTAGTAGCTGCGGCTGATGTCCCTGTTAGACAGGAGCAAATTATGCCAGTATTACAAGGTCACAATATCGGTCACCAGTTTGAAAATGGTGACTGGCTGTTTAAATCACTCTCATTCACGATGAATCACCTGCGTGTTGGCTTGGTTGGCCGAAATGGCGCGGGTAAATCCTTGCTCGCGTCAATTATGACGGGCGAGCTGACACCCAGTACGGGAACCATTTCCAAGCCCACCACGTTTGATGTATATCGGCAACACGCTGAAGAGGCGATTCCTAATGGGTTAACGATCGGAGAATTTTTGGGTAAAAGTTCATTATTGGAGGCGATTGAAGCGGTCGAAAATGGCGACAGTGCATCCCATTGGTTTGACATTATTGGTGATGATTGGGGAGCCCGAGTTCAATTGAATCAACAGTTGATTAGCACGGGTTTACCCCCAGAACCCAAGCAAGCTTGTAGCTCGTTGAGTGGCGGTCAACTTGCTCGACTACAACTCTGGAAGTTGCTCCAAAGCGACGTAGAGTTGCTGATTTTGGATGAGCCGTCTAACCATTTGGATCAAGAAGGGAAAGAGTGGCTGATCGATTCAATGAAAATCTTCAACGGTGCGATTCTACTTATTAGCCATGACAGGCAGTTATTGCGCGAAATGGGGGAGATTTGGGAGTTATCAGCTCTGGGTATGCGGTCATATGGAGGCAATATCGATATTTATCTCGAGCAAAGCAGGGCAGAGCAGCAAGCGGTAGAACGACGCTTGGCAGAAGTTGAAAAACAGAAAAAACACCTCGAAAAGCAAGCTCAGTTGAACAGAGAAAAGGCGGAGCAACGTGCGGCTAAGGGCAACAAGGTGCGGCGCGATGGCAGCCAGCCTAAAATTCTTCTCGATGCGATGAAAAACAAGGCCACGGCTAAAATCTCCAACCGTTTAAAAAATGAACAACTTCGAATGGGCCATTTAAACGATCAGTCTAGAGACCTTAAAGAGAGGCAAAAGCAACTTGCTCAGCAAACTCTGCACATGCGAGGGGAGTTAAACAAATCTCGCCGTGTGGTAAATATCGTGAATGCAGAGTTGCCGTTCACCAACAATCAGCCTTTCAATTTCGCTATTGGTGCCAATGAAAAAGTGCATTTAAAGGGGCGAAATGGCAGTGGTAAGTCAACGCTTCTCAAAGTGCTTCTAGGCGAGCAGTCTTTAGTTACCGGCCAGCTGAATGTGAATACGCCGCTTTATTACCTCGACCAGCATTTTGGGTTGATTCATTCTGATTGGACGATGCTAGAGAATCTTACTCGTCAATGTGAAGGGCTGGTAGAGAATGATGCGAGGACCATGTTAGCGGGAATTGGATTTCGCCGAGACTCGGTTTTTCGCCATGGAAAGGTGCTGAGCGGTGGCGAGAAAATGAAGCTCTCGATGCTGATTGTTAGCCATCAGAAAGCTCAGCCTTTGCTGCTACTCGATGAGCCAGATAATCATCTAGATATGGAATCAAAAGGTGTATTGGCCCAAGCACTAAGCAACTATGTAGGGGGATTCATTCTTGTCAGTCATGACGACGATTTCGCTCAGGATTCAGGGGTGAACCGAAGTTTTCAACTCAATTATTAGTAAGAGTGCTCAATCGCCCCATAACTTAAAGCACTGCAACTGCAGTGCTTTTCAATAAGGTTGAATCTCAACATTTATTGTTAGGATGTTTTGCTCGGTTTTAATGGTTTGGTCATTTGCAAATCGATGATTGTTGTACCTTGAAACTCTTCAGAAACGAAATCCTGCGAAAATTCAAAACCGTGCTTAGAGTAAAATTGAATGGCGGATTCGTTGCTATCAAGTACATACAAGCTGACGACACTCTTTTTGTTGTTTAACGCGTCTTTTTCTAAGTAGTCTAGAAGGCGACTCCCTAATCTCTGACCATAAACAGAGGGGCAAAGGTAGAGCTTATCAAGCTCTACCGTGTCATTGCATTCAGGGTGATGATGATAAGACATAAACCCAACGACATGGTCGCCATTATCTGCAACAACGACTGTTCCTGCTTGAGAGTCGAGAGTTTGTTGCCATTCAGTAATGCGAGATGACACGGTATAACCGTCAATGTAGTCATTGGGCATCAGCCCGTCGAACGCAGCTTTTCAAGAGTTAACATGGATCTGAGCGATAGCCTGAATATCGCTCTGTCGTGCGTTTCTTAGTTTGGTATTCAATGCTTCTTCCGTGAGGCTTAGTGTAGCGTTAAAGATAAATAGACCTAATCGTATTGCCTTAATTAGACAAAACCCAACGTTAAGCGTTGGGAAGCCATAGCAACAATTTCAGTCTATTTACAAAAGGTATCGATATAAAGCGCTTCGACTTTGTCTCTTGCCCATTGGGTGCGGCGCAAAAATTTAAGAGACGATTTGATAGAAGGGTTGCTGTAGAAACAGTTGATTTGAATTTCGGCGTCTAAACCTTCCCAGCCATAGTGCTCTTGTAGACGAACGAGTATTTTCTCAAGGGTCAAACCATGCAGTGGGTTATTTGGCTGTTCTTGGCTCATGTTGAGGTATTCCTGATGTGCTTAATTCAGCGCTAAGTCTAACAGATTCAGGGTTGTCTGTTGGGGGCTTTGTTGCACAAATCGAGTGAACTAAATCAGAATCTCACGATCAGGGACATTCATTCACTGATTTTGATTTCATGCCGAAGCCTCGTTACAAAACTACCAACTGGCGCAAGTACCACAACTCCTTTATCAAAAGGGGTTCACTCACGCTTCGAAATTATAACGCACAAGTTGGTGAGACTTACGCCATGATCAAAGCACTCAATATGCTAACAGGGATGGGTATGCCCGAAACTCAGTATATTGTTTAAAATGCGAACGATTTAGCTAGCGTTCGCTTTTTCGCTGAATTAGGCAACAAAGCCTCCTCCTGTCTCCAACTGACTTGTGAGTTGGAGGGTAGTAAGGATAAGCTTGAATTTTACAACGGTCGATTTTATACAAAGAGGTGAGGCTTTTTCTAGGGGGTTGTAGGCAACTGCATGCAAATGGCCGTTTTCTCAGACTGGAATAGCTTCTAGCTTGCTTCAACAAGTCATGAACTAAATCGAAAAAGTGTTTCTAATGTTGTTTGGACTCTAAATATACCTATAAGTATAGCAAAACTAGTCAAAAGCTTACCTAGGGCTTCAGTTGGGTTCGCTAACGACAAAAAGGGTTCAGTGAATAATTAAGCCTTTGACACTGTTACTTGGCAAGGCTTATTGCTGACTCACACCGTACCTTTATTGTCAGAAATAACGCGTGCCATAAACTTTTCTCGCCTCAACTGAAGGATCTCTTCAATCAGGGACTCTTTGGCATCTAACCCAAAGTGAGTGGTGTAGTTCTGAATTTTCTCAACATCACAAGGAGCCATTTTGTAAACATGGCGTTTAAGAGCGTTTTTGGCTTCGCTTTTGATTAAGCCTTGTTGCTGAAGTAATGATACGATTTTCTTGTCTATTGGGTTGGTTAGTTTAGCCATAACTATCAATACAACTTCCAGTTACCCTTTTGGATGAATGACTTTGTTCAATCACGTTAGGGTTAAGGTTTTAATTGGTGGCTAATTTAGAGCGCTCATGTTGAAGAAAAATGTCTAATTTATTGCAGTTGCATTTCAATAATCATTATCAACATATCAGATTGATTAAGTGACTTGTTAAGTTAGTTGCTTTGTCTGTTTTAATGTTTGCCTTCCAATTGATTACTCAGATTTATTGTAGGACCTGACCCCTCCGAATGCAGTTGATTTTCCCTTGTTATGTTATAACATACGCGCCGCCTAGTTGTTATAACATAACATTTTGTATAGGTATCATTTAAATCAACGTATTGTGGTAAATTATGAATTGCTTTCGCTTAGCACCTTTGAGTGCATTTTTCCTCTGTTTTGGGGCTGTCTCTGCCTTTGCAAATGATGAAACAGACGAGGTTATGGTTGTTACGGCAACCTCATATCAAACTCGAGCATCGGAAGCTCCTGCAAGTGTTTCAGTGATCACTGAAGAAGACCTTGCACTATTACCATACAACAATCTTGCGGATGCGCTAGTGACCTCGTCCGGTGTGAATATTGCCGATCTAGGCCAAGGAAAAAAGGGCATTGAGATCCGTGGTATGGACGTATCACAAAGCTTGATTTTGATTGATGGCCGTCGTGTGAGCCGAGCATCAGATATGATGGGCCACTCGAACTTTGAACTGCAGAATATCCCAGTTTCCGACATCGAGCGCATTGAAGTGATCAAAGGCCCGATGTCTGCCCTTTATGGTTCAGATGCGTTAGGTGGTGTGGTCAACGTTATTACTAAGCGTACAACTAATGAATGGTCAGGCAGCGTCACCGGAGGCGGCGCAATGACTGTCGATGAAGATGGCAATGCCACCAATATTGAAGCTCGCGCATCTGGCGCATTGATTGACGATAAGCTTTTAATGAAAGTGGCCGCTGGTCAGTCAGAGCAAGATCTCATTGAGAATCGCTATGCTCCGGGTGAAACCGATATTTCTGGCAACAAAAAACACCTTCGTGGATGTCGCTCTAACTGGCATTATTTCCCCTCAGCAAGAGCTGGAAGTTGGCATGAAAGTGGGGCAAAGTGAATCTTGGTACGATACTGTCGATAGAAGCTCAAACGTAGTTCGCAGCACGACTACTTACGATACGTTAGATTACTCTATTACGCACAGCGGTTTTTGGGATTTTGGTGATAGCCAAGTCAGAGCCTATGGTACTCGTGTATCTCAAACCAACGAGAAGAATATAGGGGAGCCAAATACTAATAACGATATTGATGAAGATATCGTTGATGGTTATCTGCAGTTCTATGCTCACGATGCACATCATATGACGGTGGGTGGTCAATGGAGCGAGCAGCGTCTAAAGAGTCCTGACTTGACCTCTGGCGGTGATGCTATTGATCAAACGGCTCTGTTTATTCAAGATGACATTGAACTTCGCCAAGATTTGTCACTTCTGTTAGGCCTTCGCTACGACAATCATTCTGAGTTCGGCAGCCACACCTCTCCACGTGCTTACGTTGTTTATACCCCAACGCAGAACTGGACGTTAAAAGGTGGCTACGGAGAAGGTTTTAAAGCGCCGACAATTAAAGAACTCGCACCGGATTATTACAACAGTGTTCCGGGTCGCAGCTTTGATATTCGTGGTAATGCAGACCTAAAGCCAGAAGTGAACCAATCGTACGAAGTATCAGCTCAATACATGGCTGAACGCTGGGATACGACGCTGACACTTTTCAATAATGATGTTAAGAACCTCATTGATTTAGCGTACGCCGATACACTCGATGGCCGCGAAATTCGTGAGTACGTTAATGTGGATGCTGCGAAGATCAAAGGTCTAGAATGGGCTGCAAATGTTACACTGACGGAAGCTTTGTTCTTGAACATGAACCTTACGCTACTGGATACTGAAGATAAGTCGACCGGTGAAGCATTAGAGAACAAACCCGATTCTCAGGCTTATGTTGCGCTAAATTGGCGAGCGACCGATGCGGTGACAACCAAGGTTAGTATGCGTCACGTGGGTGATCAGAGCTACTCATCTCGTGGACAGTCTTTTGACTTACCGTCTTACCAGACCTACGATTTAGCAGCAAACTACAAGCTAGCGAGTTTCGATGTTTCTGCGGGTGTTTCCAACCTATTTGACCTTTACCTAGAAGATGAGTCAAGCAACTTTAGTTATGCTATCCAGCCTCGTCAGGTTTACCTAAACGGCACCTACAGGTTCTAACCAATGCGTCAGTTAATCTTAAAAGCAGTCAAGCTCATTGGCTGCTTTTTATTCTTGGTGCCACTGCAAGCGGTCGCTACAACGGTTGTGATGCTTCACACCGACTTTGTCCCACAAAGTAAAGTTGAGCGTTTGAAGCAGTACGCAGCCAATCAGCAGGTAGAACTGGTGAGCATCACACCGGCTCAGTTTAATCCTGTACAGTTGGAAGGTGTCGATTTTCTCTTTGCTGATACTCCACGTATGCCTGACCGCCAGCGTTTGACGGATGCCATTGCAGACATTCCACCTAAACTGGAGTGGGTGATGCTTGGAGGTGGGCCACCAACGGCAAGTGACCAGTTGGATCCTCAGTTGCATCGAATGTTAATGGGCTATTTCCTCAATGGCACAGTGAATAACTACAACGCCTTTTTCCAAGCGATAGACCGCAAAGTTAAAGGACTCGCATTAAGTGAATTACCTCGCCCAGAACAGGTGCCCAGTTACGGTATCTACCTCAACGAAGAAGCTATTGTAGGCGTTAATGCTTACTTAAGCGCTGTGAGTCATTGTGATGACAAGCCCATCGTTGGATTTGTGACGGCACGTAATCAGATCATCAATCAAGAATTTGAGCCACTAGAGCATTTGATGCAAATGGCACAGGAGGCCAATGTGACTCCTGTAATTTACTACTTGGACGACGAATACGGGCTAGATTGGCCATGGCAAGATATTAGGCCATCGATACTGGTTAATATGACGCACTTGCAGCAGGGAGAGAAACGTAAGTCAGAGCTGGAAGCCTTGAATGTTCCTATGGTTCAAACCATTCATTACCGAGAAGGTAATATTGAGCACTGGCGGGAAAGTGATGTGGGTATTGAGCAGCGAAGTGCGTCGGTGACATTGGCGACTACCGAAACATGGGGCTTAACGGACCCACTGATCATTTCGGCCGATATTGATGATGAGAAAGTGTTCATTTCTGAGCAAATGGACTTGTTGTTTGGAAGGGCACACTCTTATCATCGTTTAGCCACCAAGGCAGTAGAAGATAAATCTTTAGCGGTGATGTTTTGGAACGCGCCTGCGGGAGCTGAGAATATTTCAGCGTCGAACTTGAATGTGCCACGAAGCATTGCGAATATTGCCAACGGCTTACGAAATGAAGGCTTTGCGATACCAGAAATCGAAGAGCTCGATATGATTGCTGATGCTAAAGAGCTGCTGTCCGGATACTACCAGCCCGAAACGCTACAAAGCTTGTATGAAGAGGGTTATGCCGCGGCTTTGCCACTGCGTGATTACCTTAGATGGTATCGCAGTGTACCAACGGACACTCGCCATTTCGTTAATGGCTGGTGGGGTCATCCAATGCGCTATGAAGGTCTATTACAAATTGATGGTGAACCCGCCTTTGTCTTTCCAATTCTAAAGCGCGGGAACCTTTGGTTACTGCCGCAACCCCCTCGTTCGGGCAAAGTTGGTGATGCGATTCATGCGGTAAAAGAGCCACCCAATCATCTTTTCTTGGCTGTCTATCTTTGGCTTCAAATGAAGCACAAAAACAATGATCTAGACGCCTTGGTGCATTTAGGTACTCATGGTTCACAAGAGTGGACGCCCGGCAAAGCTCGTGGCTTAGCACGGGAAGACTTCCCTTATTTAACACTGGGCGATGTCCCTGTTTATTACCCATATATCCAGGACAATATTGCAGAAGCGATTCAGGCGAAGCGTAGAGGACGAGCGACAATTATTAGCCATCAGACGCCAACGTTTGGACCTGCGGGCCTATATGGCGAGTACGTTGAGCTCAATGCATTACTGGGCGACTATCAAAGTGCGCTGCCGGGTTCGGTAAAAGATGAGTTGCAACTGTCGTTAATCGGTAAGATTAAAGAATTGAACGTACTTGCGGATATGGGTCTTGAAGTTGCTGCGCTTGAAAATGATTTCGATGGCGTCCTTTATCAGTTGGAAGAGCATATTGATCGTTTAGCAGCCTCATCGGTGCCGCTAGGGCTGCATGTGTTTGGTCAAGCTAAGTCGGGTCAAGACGTTATCTATACGATCATGCAGCAGCAAGGTGATGCGTTAATCGGGCATTTTGTCGAAAAAGCCCTCGAATTTCTGGAAGCAGTTTGAAGGCAGTCTCGAAGCGTTAGTGGAAACCGAACCTTACCAATGGATTGAATCTGTATTGGCGGGTGAGACTGACATTGAGGCAGAGCTTGCCGAGATCGCAGAATCAGTGAGGACATCTTATGCTTCCTTGTCTCAGCCTAACGAGCTTGAAGCTCTGATTAATGGCATGAACGGTGGCTTTATCAAAGCTGGAACAGGGGTGATCCGCTTCGTAACCCATCAACGACAAGCGGCACTAACTTGTTTGGTTTTGACCCTGCCAAGGTTCCAAGCTCTGCTGCCTACAATGCAGCTGAGCAGGAGCTGCAGAATCTGCTCGATGCGCACATGGCCGACAATGGTGAATACCCAGAAAAAATCGCCTTCTCTTTGTGGGCGGGTGAAACCCAACGCCATTTCGGCATGTTAGAAGCTCAAGTATTGCGTGCATTGGGTTTACAACCAGTTTGGGATCGAGGCGGTAACTTAGTTAAACTGGACATCATTCCTGAATCTGCACTTGGCCGAAGCCGAATTGATGTGGTGATTCAAGCTACGTCAGTCTATCGCGACCAGTTCGATGGTTTTATGTTGAAGTTAAGCGCCGCAATTGAAGAACTAGTTCAGTTGGATGATGGCAACGCATTGCAGAAAACAGCCAGCGTTTAAGTGAAGAACTCAGATCGCTTGGCTATAACGGCGATAGAGCGAATATGCTTTCTGCGCTTCGAATCTTTAGTAATGAGCCGGGTGATTACGGAAGTGGCGTGAACGATTTAGCGATCCAATCGCAAGACTGGGATGACGATGACGCCTTAGGCGCGCAGTTCACCAATCGCCTTCAATATGCTTACGGTACGGAAGTTTGGGGCGAAAAACTTGGCGATACCAACTTGTTTGAGTCTCAGTTGCATCGGTCGATGCAGCGGTCATGGCAAGGACGAGTCGCTTGCATGGCTTCTTTCAACTGACCATCCATTCGAATACTTAGGCGGTTTGGCAGCAGCAGTGCGCCGAGCATCTGGCAGCGACCCATCTTTGTATGTCAATGACTTAAGAGAGTCACAAGGCCGAACTGTCACAGCAGGTAAGTTCATTGCTGAAGAGCTTAATGCTCGCTATATGAATCCAATATGGATTGCCGCGATGCAAAGTGAAGGTTATGCGGGTGCGCTTAACATGTTGGATATCACTAACAACCTATTTGGTTGGCAAGTGACTGCGCCAGATACCGTGAGTGATTATCAATGGGAGGCATTGAGTGAAGTGTACATTGATGACAAGCACGACTTGGGTATCAACGAGTGGTTTGAGCAGCATCAACCCGCTGCGCAAATGCAGATTATTGAACGTATGATGGAAGCGGTTCGCAAAGGGTATTGGAATGCCGACGAAGAAAGGCTAAAGGCTTTGCTGGAACGCCATGAAGAACTTAAGCCTTTGGTGGAGTACCACCAAACTCATGAGGTGACTGAGCAGTTTATGGAACAAACTGCAATAGGATTTGGACTCGCAGGAAGCGTAGGGCAAGCATCAAATTCCCCGACGATTTCGGGCAATGTGATGCAAGAGATTCCAAGCTATGAAGCGCCATCTGTAAGCGAAAAACAGATGATGTTGTTGATTGCTTTGATTTTGGCTTGTATTGCTGCAGGGGCATTGCGCCAGCACCTAATTTATCGAGATTAATAAAATGAACCAACTAGAAACTCTTATTTATCAATTTGCCACACTGTTTATGCAGCCTGTCATGGCATTAGTTGTTGTGACGGTTGTCTACTCTTTGTATGCGCTAGGCCGTTTTGCGATGGAATTGTTGCAGCGCCAACGCCCTAACCATGAATCGGTTTTACATCGCTACGCCAAAGAGAAAAATGTCTACCAAAGTGAGCAACTTGAGCTTTGGATCATCAAGCAACTTGAACCGCTGCGCATTGTTAGCCGCTCTGGCCCAATGCTTGGTCTAGTAACCACAATGATTGCAATTGGCCCGGCATTGGTCGCAATGGGTGAAGGTGAAATCGATAAAGTTGCACAAGAAATGATAGTGGCATTTTCCGCCTCTATTCTGGCATTGATTGCCGCGAGTATTACGTTCAGTATCATGACCGTCCGTCGTCGCTGGATGCTCGAAGACATGTGCGAGATTGAAGTAAAGGAGCAAAACTAGTGCGCTTTCTTGAGTCTGATGATCAAGATGATCCGATTTTATCCGTCGTGAATATGGTGGACCTGTTTGCAGTGGTGATGGCATTTTTGATGATTTTGAATGTCACAGGAAGCCAGTTGCCTGATAATTCAGTTCTGATTGAAAACCCGGGGCAAGAAAACATGAAGATCACCATCAAGGATGGAGAAACGCTTACGCGCTATGAAACGTCTGAGGAGATTGGTGAAGGGACGGGTAGCCTTGCTGGACAAACTTATATGCTCGATGATGGGCGTTTAATCTATGTACCTGCTGACCAGTAGATAGTAACCACACATGCCGATGAGCTAAAAAGGCTTAACGCTGGGTTAAGCCTTTTTGTTTGTAACTAAGAAGCTGTCCTTAAAGTGTTCATCAACAATGAAAGCTCGACTTTGTGCTCACGTTGTTTGAGCCCCAACAGTGATATTGGGCTAAGGTTAGGCTCGAGCTCTTTTGTTTTTTAAACCGACGAATGACGGGTTGAAGTTGTCACTATAAGGTTACCGTCGGCCAAAAATAATGGTGGGTTTGTTTGGCAACCATTGTTCCGTTTGTTGCATAGTATGGCTAAACAGAGGGCTCTGGATATAGCGATTGAGCCAGCGTTGAAGTTCAACATAGCGACTTTGTCGAAACCAAGCTTTCTCCACTTTTGAAAACTTGCGGATGAGCGATACAAGTGCAATATCGATGAGGCGTTCTTGTTGCCCGTCGATGTAGTTGTACTTGCTAAGTTTCATCTCCAATGGGTTTAGTAATGCTTCGCAGCTTGCTCTTTGTTCGTCCAAAGTATTCTCATGATATCGTTTGGCTTGTTTATAGGCATCCAATGCGGGGACAAACTCAGCTTCGAATCGCGCTATCTTGTCGAGCATATCAGGCAATTGCTGCTTATCTGGTAGAAGCTGGTGTGGGTCGTTTTGTGCCAGTGCCCAAAGCATGATGTCTAAACTCTCTTCAATCACGACAGGATTTTCTTTGAAATGTTGGGGTAGCACTAAAATGGGTACTGTTCCTTTGGGGGAAGCATTCAACATTTCAGCGGGTTTGTTGTTGAGTTTAATGGCTCTTAACTCGACCTGAATTTCAGCTTTGATGAGCGCCATACGCGCTCTCATTGCGTAGGGGCAATGCTGCAAGGAATAAAGAATGGGAAGTGCTGTAGCGTGGATAGAGCCACCTTTTCTTATTTGAGCTGAGTACCTTTAGTATAACCAATGGCTCCGCTTTTCATAAATCTCCCAAACTTACACTGATGTCGTGTAATGGCAATTTTTTACTAAAGAGCTGAGCTACTATTTCCTCGTCAGCTAATAAGAACACTTTCTAAAGAGGAAATGTAATATGAGTAAACAAGCGCCAATCTACGGTTTTAACACTAACCAACGTCTGTTTGTGGGATACACACTTGCGATTTTGGTGGACCTAGTGGTTTTAAACCTATTCAACGAATATTGGACGTTTGTAAGCTTCTCTTCTTTCTCAGTATCACTGGCGGCGGCTGTGTTGATGCAAGTGCTACTAAAAGCTTCTATTAAGGCAGAACACCGAGTTGCGGCCTATTTTATGGCGAAAGAAGGCGTTTGGCCGAAAGTGATGCGCGGTGTATCAAGCTATATCATCTTGGTAGGTTCGAAGTTCTTAATTCTCGAAGTGCTAAACGTGGTGTTTGGTGACAAAATTCAGTTCACTGGTCCTTGGAATGGTGTGATTGCGTTCATTGCTGTAGTGTTTGCCATCCTAGTTGCCGAGAAGATTGTTGCTAAGATTTACTTCAGCCTTAATGATTCTGTACTCCATTCAGAAAAAACCTCTGGATTAGAAAGTAAGGCGGCATAACCTAACCCAAACTGCTAACGACAAAGACCGGAGCTTAATAAGCTCCGGTCTTTGTTTGTGTGTGTTTTTATCGCTGTGTTTATGAATATGTGAACGGAATTAAAAGGTGGTTCCTTTTACTTCACCACTTTCAATGAGGTTTCCGATATTGTCGTACTCTTTCCATTTAGTGATGCCGCTTTGATGGTCTGTGGCACTTACATAAACCATCACACCATCGGTGTTGTAATCTCGCTCTTCTTCATAGAGCAGGCTGCTAAAACAGAAAGTCGTGCAATCTTCTGGGGCTGGCTCAAGTCGGACCAATTTTTCATGATCCTTGATTCCTTCGTGATAGGCGATGCTCAGCTCTTCGTCGTTATCAAAATATTGATGCTCAGAAACGATAATGCCTTCAGTATCGTAATGTAGGCTCTTGACCAAATTACCAGTGTTGTAGTGATGCTGAACCACTAGTTTTCCATTTTCTCGGTAGGTTTGATGTAAGCCATTCGGACTGCCATCTTGATACAGACCCTCAAACTTTAATCGCAGATCTTCATAGTAGAGTGTGCTTAAGCCATGGCGAACACCGTGTTTATAAACAGTCAGTTCGACCATATCGTTCGCGTTATTGAAACGTTTATACTGACCGTGCTTGATAGTCTTTTTACCACTTGGTGCGTTGTCGTCTTTGACGGCGTAACCCTGGTAAGTCTCATAACCATCATTGCCTAACTCTACCTCATACCAGTTCTGTGCATAAGCACTGATGGATATGAATGAAAGGCAGATAAGAGAAATGCGGGTAAAGTTCATAATCGCCTAATCCTCTTTTAGTGTAATAGAGAGTGTAATAGCCTTGTTTTACTGCTCCTCAACCTATGATTAGTTGATAAAAGACCTCAGAATTTGCAGGAAGATTAACTAAGATGTTAATTACTTGTATTGGTAATGTTAGCTCAAAATGGGTGGCCATGATCTGGGGATAGAAAAATGAGTACATAGTCTCAATTTTCCGTAACATACTGAAATGCGATACAGTTATTTAAAAGGTTAAAACCTGATTTTCAGTGCATTAGAAGACGGCGAGTGGTTAGAAATCATGGACCAGTGTTGGTTTGTCTGATGAGATAAATCGAGTAAAAAATGAGAGCGCTGGCTACCAACAGGGCATCGCACATAGCAAAAGCCATGTTGGTTCTGAATAGTGGCAGAGAACTCAGGGAAAGGCAGTAAGTGGTGGCCTTTTGATAGCTTATCGTATTCACGACAAAGGAGATTGAGGAGCTGTGTAGCATTTTGATTCATAGCGTCATCACTTATTAATTAGGCTAAAAGGCAAGTGAGACTGTCTATTTTAATCATGTCTACCATGAGAAATACGGTAAACTTTGCTCCTCTGGGTTTCCTGATTCATCAGGCTTTAAGTCGCTGAATTCAATATGACAAAGTGAGAAACAAGCTCGCTTTGTCGGCTAGACAATTGGTTGAGTGATTCGCTATTTCGTGCAGATTCATCCACTTCTTCAGCAATGCGTGTGGCTTTGTCTGAGATATACGTAATTTTACCTACCACATCTTTAACCACTTCACTTTGCCTTTCAGATTCGTTCGCAATTGAACGGCTCATTTGTTTGATAGTGGACAGCCTTGCAACCATGGTTTCCAGCGCATGATTACTCTCGTTGCTTTGTCCCACAGATACAGCCGCTTGCTCCAAATTGTTTTCAACAAGCGTCACCGCAAATGTTGCTTTAGATTGAAGCTGTCTATCATACTGCCGATGTCATTGGCCGAGTTTTGAGTACGAGTAGCGAGGGAACGAACTTCATCGGCTACAACGGCAAAACCACGGCCTTGTTCGCCCGCTCTTGCGGCTTCAATGGCGGCATTGAGTGCCAGCAAGTTGGTTTGCTCTGAAATAGATTGAATTACCGTGAGAATTTCACCGATTTGACGGGACTCATCAGACAGTTGGTGGATAACTTCGGTCGCTTCAGCTAAGGATGTTTGCAACTGATGGCCAAACTCGAGGTTCTTATGCATCGATTCCATGTTGCCGTGAGCGAGGTCGTTGATCTTCTTAACCTCATCTCTGGTCTCCGTCGCGGAGATGGTGACGGTATCGATAGCATGTTTCATCTCATTAACTGCTTGTTCAATCGCAGTGGTTTGTTTCTGCTGTTTGGCGACATCAATGTTGGTTTTGTTGCTTAGAATATGACTTTCATTGGCGACATCACTCAGTGTGGTGGCAGATTGCTGAACTTGCGAAATAATCTCACTCAGCTGTGTGGCAAGGCTGTTGATGTTTTCTGCAATTGTCCCAAGCTCTGAGCGAATACCTGTATCGATTCGATAGGTCAGATCGCCATTGGTCATTTTGTCGAGCGCTTTCACGATACCGGCGAGTGGTCTTTTAATTGAGAAGACAATCGTCCATGCAACGAGTACAGCAATGAGAGTACAGGCCATAGCGAGCGAACCATTCAGTAGAAGCGCATTTTCAGAAGTCGTTTTTGCATTGCTTGCCGCATCACTAACGAGCAACTGAATTTGTTCAGTGATGGCATCAAATTCATGAATAACGGCATTCATGTCGGAGGCTATCTGACTCAGTAATTGATTGCTTTGAGCCGTCAATCGTATGTAAGTCAAATGCTGTTGGAGTAAACCCTCGGGCTGTTCGATGGCTCGAATCAACTGGCCTTGATAGAGGTCGATACTGGGTTTGCTCTCTGGCATGGTCTTCGGTAGCCGTTTTGCTTTACTTTTAAAACGCTCGATGTGAGCAATCAGCTCTTGTCGGCCCACTTCCGCATCTTGCATGTTTTCCATCGCGTAAGTCTTTTGAAGATATCGATCTGCCCCTTTACCCTGAGCAACAATGTAGTTGAGATTACGATTGTTTGTGCGTTGATTGTTGGCCTTCGCTTTATGGGCTAAGTCGGTTATATCTTGCTCGAAGAATCGCCATTTCTTATCGAACTCATTGAGCTCTTTGGATGTGGCTTGACGCGCGGTCATCTGCTGATTCTTCACATCAATATGAAGCAGGGCGTTAGCAAAGATACTTTGGGCCTTGGCGTCTAATTCATTCACGCTTGCTTGCAGGTTTGGGTACGCTTTTAAGTCATTAATGAAGCGTTCACGATTGTCTAAATATTCCTGTTGGGCAAGGTGAAATTCTTGCTCTAGTTGGGTGCGCAACTGTTCATCTGCTGTACTCGCATGCACCAGTAGTGCGCGATTTAGGTTTTGTAGGTTTTGACCAAGGTGGTTTGCCCGTGCTAGCAGGCTTGTCATTTTGACTGAAGTCGTGTCGAACTGATCCGCCATATCAGACTGGCTAATATATGCGGTGGTACTGAGCGCAATCACAAAAATTATGACGGTCGCAAATCCCAAAACGATTCGTTGGATAATTGATAGGTACATCGTCGCCTCACTGCGTATTTACTGCGAGCAATTAAAACTGCTCTAAATATATCCGTTCAAAAAATCAATCACCCGAAAGCATAGTGATGCTTTATTTCATACCTAAGAAAGATCTAGGTTGTAACGTTAACTTTATATGACAAATAGATAACCCTTATATATTCATGCAGGGATAAAGTTGAAGTTATTTAAGGTTAATTGCTCTATATTGCTGTTTTATATGATCTTAATGGCTTATGTCTAATTGATGTTTATGTAAATACGACGAAGAAGATATATTACAGGGGTGTAATTAATACATAATTTTTATGAAATATCTTCGTCATATACGTCTGCTTGAATTGATAGCGCTCAAACATATCAAGAGCATTTTAATACGACACCTTAATGACTATTGGTGTTTAACATCCATATATTCATGTATCAACTTGGAGGTTGATGTGAAAATTAAAGCCCTAATTGCTTCTACAGCAGTTGCACTAACAATGGCTACTGGCGGTGTTGCTAACGCTGCTTCACGCGACTATATCAGCATCGTTGGATCTTCCACTGTATTCCCATTCGCGACAGTTGTGGCTGAGCGATTTGGCCGTACGACTTCTTTCTCTGTACCTAAAATTGAGTCAACAGGCTCAGGCGGTGGCTTAAAGCTTTTCTGTGCAGGTATTGGTGAGAATACGCCAGACATCACAAACGCTTCACGTAAGATCAAAGCATCTGAAATCGAGCTATGTGCGAAGAACGGTGTAAAAGACATCGTAGAAATCAAAATCGGCTTTGATGGTATCGTACTAGCGAACTCAAACAAAGCTGAGCAATTTGAGCTGTCTCTTCAAGATGTCTACAAAGGCGTGGCGAAAATGGTTCCAGACGCAAATGGTGACCTAGTTGAGAACCCATACAAAACTTGGAAAGAAGTGAATCCAGCGCTTCCAAACATCAAGATTGAGGTTCTAGGTCCACCACCAACTTCAGGTACTCGTGACGCTTTTGCTGAACTAGCACTTGAAGGCGGTTGTAAGACTTTCCCTCAAATCAAAGCACTTAAGAAAACAGACAAGAAAAAGTACAAAGCAGTTTGTCACTCAGTTCGTGAAGACGGTGGTTACATCGAAGCGGGTGAGAACGACAACCTAATCGTACAGAAATTGGCTGCTAACCCGAACGCACTAGGTGTGTTTGGTTACTCATTCCTAGAAGAGAATGCAGACAAAGTTCAAGCATCTCTAATCGAAGGCGTAGAGCCAACGTTTTGATGCAATTGGTACGGGTGAATACCCTGTATCACGCTCTCTGTACTTCTACGTGAAAGAAGATCACAAAGACACAATCCCAGGTCTTAAAGAGTACGTTGCAGCATTTACCTCTGAGCAAGCAATCGGTGACGAAGGTTACCTTGCAGACCGCGGTCTAATCCCGCTTTCAGCAAGAGATTGGAAAATTGTTCGTACTGCCGGTACTGAACTAACGCCAAACCTATAACCGTTGCTGTCCTCACGGGGTATCTGTATTGGGTACCCGTTGTTAGTTTAGAGGCCCTATGAATTCTTTGCTTTTGATTTTGTTGCTCGGCATTTCGTCCATGGCTTATGTCATGACGAAAAGTCGCTCTAAGCAGTTGGCTACTGCAAACGGTGGATTGAGATACCTTCACTCGAGACCTGCCTATTACGCAACTCTTGCAGCGATTCTAGCTGCTATCCCTGCCTTAATTGTTCTGGCTGCTTGGAGTGTGTTTTATCCGTCAATTGTTGAATCGATGGTAATGGCGAATTTGCCAGCCCATGTACTTGAACAAGGCACCGATGCCTCATTGCTTTATAGCCAAATTAAACACGTTGCCGACGGCATCACGGCAACCGATAAAGGTTGGTTGATCGACGCCTCTTATCACTACATCCATGTGGTTGAGTCGGGTAACAATCTGCGCTTTGCAGCGTTAATCGTCTTATCTTTAACCGGTCTAGCGATTGGTTTGAAGCTGGTGAGACCAAAGGTTAAAGCGCGTGTACACGTTGAACGAACCATTCATGTCTTTTTGATTATCTGCTCGGTGATCGCGATTTTAACCACGCTAGGCATTGTACTTTCTGTGCTATTTGAAGCCATTCGCTTTTTTAACATAGTCCCAGTGACGGATTTTATTTTCGGTCTTGAGTGGTCTCCGCAAGTGGCACTTCGTGAAGATCAGCAAGGGGCGAGCGGGGCATTTGGTTTTATCCCACTGCTCACCGGTACTTTGATGATCTCAACTATTGCCATGCTTATCGCAGCACCAGTCGGTTTGATGAGTGCGATCTACCTAGCTGAGTACGCAACGCCAAAATTTAGAAACATCACCAAGCCTATTCTAGAAGTGTTAGCGGGAATCCCAACGGTTGTGTATGGCTTCTTTGCGGCCCTGGTTGTTGCGCCTTTGATTCGAGATCTTGCCCACGCCATTGGATTTACGTCGGCTTCTTCAGAAAGTGCGTTGGCGGCTGGCCTTATTATGGGAATCATGATTATCCCATTTGTCTCTTCTCTTTCTGATGATGTGATTACGGCAGTACCTCAATCCCTTCGAGATGGCTCGTTAAGCTAGGGGCAACCGAATCTGAAACCATCCGTAGTGTGGTTATTCCTGCCGCGCTGCCCGGAATAGTCGGCGGGCTGTTGCTGGCGGTATCACGTGCAATAGGTGAGACCATGATTGTGGTTATGGCAGCAGGCTTATCAGCGAATTTAACCGCAAACCCACTCGAGTCTGTCACAACCATTACGGTTCAAATTGTCACGCTGTTGGTGGGTGATCAAGAGTTTGACAGCCCGAAAACCTTGGCAGCATTCGCGCTCGGCTTGTCGCTGTTTGTCGTCACGTTAGTGCTGAACTTTGTCGCATTACGAATCGTTAAGAAATATCGAGAACAGTATGACTAGTATTCTCAATGAAATGTCAAAAACTAAGAAGGCGAAAGTCAAAGCCAGCTTAGCGAAAAGAAAGTCCAGAGAAGGACGATTCCGTTTATACGGTGTGGTGTCGATCAGCTCAGCTATTTTGTTTCTGGTCATCCTTATAGGGTCTATTACGTCCCAAGGTTACACTGCTTTTTACACCACTGAGATAAGGCTTCAGGTCAGTTTAGATGAAGAAACACTTGGGCTGTTAAGCAGTAATCCGAGTAAAGAGGAACTGTTTAGTGCCAACTACATGAAAGCGCTTAGAAGTGCGTTAAAGCATGAAATTGAAATTAGCACACGCAAAGAACGTAAAGCACTAAACGCATTCATTTCGAGAGGGGCTGAATATAACTTGCGAGATATGGTGGTAGAAAACCCATCGCTGGTGGGCGGAAAGATCACCTATTGGGCTTTGGCGGGTGACTTGTTTAACCAATACAACAAGGGCAACGTTGACGAATCAATTCCAGAAGACTCTCGTAAATTCAAAGACAACCAAATCGCTTGGTTCAAACAGTTAGAGAGTGAAAGCAAGGTTCGCACAGTATTTAACAAGAACTTCTTCACCAATGGTGATAGCCGCGATGCAGAACTTGCGGGTATTTGGGGCGCGATGGTGGGTTCTTTCTATACCTTGCTCGTCTGTTTTTGTATTAGCTTTCCTATCGGTGTAGCCGCAGCAACCTATTTAGAAGAGTTCGCGCCGAAGAACAAGATTACTGACATGATTGAAATCAACATCAACAATCTGGCAGCGGTACCTTCGATTGTCTTTGGTCTACTCGGTTTGGCGATTTTCCTCAATGTGGCTGAACTACCCAGATCGCGCCGGTTGTGGGGGATTAGTACTCTCGTTAATGACACTGCCCACCATCATTATATCCAGCCGAGCGGCGATTAAAGCCGTGCCTCATTCCATCAAAGATGCTGCGCTGGGAGTAGGGGCTTCAAAAATGCAGGCGGTAACACATCACGTGCTGCCTTTGGCGATGCCGGGCATGTTAACGGGCACCATCATTGGCATGGCTCAAGCACTGGGCGAGACTGCACCGCTCATCATGATTGGTATGGTGGCGTTTATCGTCGATATTCCAGAAGGCCCGTTTGATGCGGCTAGTGCACTGCCTGTCCAAATTTATCTATGGGCAGAGAACCCAGAGAAAGGATTCGCCGAGAACACATCGGGAGCAATAATGGTATTGCTGCTGTTCCTCGCTTTTATGAACTCTTGCGCGGTTATGCTGCGTAAACGCTTAGAACGTCGTTGGTAGGGGTTGTTACAAATGACAGAAAATATTTCGAATTTCGTTACTCAGCCTCAGCTAGTGGCTCAAACCGAAAGCTCAGTCCATCATCGCCACGATGAATCTCGTGAAACGGTGGGAGTACAATTCATTGAAGATGCACGCATGTCGGCACGCAATGTTGATGTGTTCTATAACTTCGGCGAGAAGCAGGCGATCAAAAACGTCAGTTTGGATATCGGCGAGCGAGAAGTGCTTTCAATGATTGGTCCATCGGGTTGTGGTAAGTCAACATTCTTACGCTGCTTAAACCGTATGAATGACACTGTCGATGGTTGTGTTATTAATGGATCAATCACCCTAGACAGTGAAGACATCTACAGTAAAGAGCAAGAAATTGTAGAGCTGCGCTCGCAAGTCGCATGGTATTCCAACGCCCAAATCCATTCCCTAAATCAGTGTACGACAATATCTCTTATGGTCCTAGGCTGCATGGTTGGTGGATACTAAAGCAGATATGGATTTGGTTGTCGAAGAGTCATTGACCAAAGCGGGTTTGTGGGATGAGGTAAAAGATCGTCTGCATCACCCTGCGACGGGTTTATCGGGTGGACAACAGCAGAGACTTTGCATCGCGCGAACCATAGCGATTAGTCCAGAAGTGATTCTGATGGATGAACCTTGTTCTGCACTCGACCCGATTGCCACAGAAGTTATCGAAGAGCTGATTCACGACTTAAAGAAACAGTTCAGCATTGTGATTGTGACACACTCGATGCAACAGGCGCTTCGTGTTTCGGATCGCACTGCATACTTCCACCTTGGTGATTTGATTGAGATTAATAAAACTCAAGAAGTGTTTCATAATCCTCAACATCGCTTAACCAGAGACTATATCAGTGGGCGCTTTGGATAACGAAACCAAAACTCATAGTGCCTCAAACCCTCGTAGCACTTGCAATGGCTCAAAGCGAATGAAGGTTATTGTCATCGGTGACGGTGATAATAACCTTGCCGAGCTTGCCAGCCATGAAATAGATATTAAGTGCAATAGCTATTTTGATATTAGTTACTATTTGGCGCCGAATCCTTTTGTTAATAAAAGTCGTGTTAGGCAGGGTAATAATCAGTTGGTTGTAAAAGAGGCCAGTATTTTAGATCATCACTACGATATTCTGATTGCTGTAGGGCTTAATGCTATCCAGCTTCTGCCAAAATTACCAAGCTACGACAAAATACTCTTTTGGGATATTACGGATACTCAGGACGAGCAAGAAGCATTAAGCGAAAATGTTAATTTCTTTTTATCACGTTACTTTTACGGTTGACGCTTAGGCAGCAAGGGCAATCACTGGATTTATTTATCGCTGGCAATTAAACAGTGTGACCAACATTGAAAAGAGAATGTCCCTATTCTTGTTACAGTTCTTTGTTACAGTTCTTTGTTACAGTCTCTTGTTTTAGCGAAAGTTTAGGCGGTGTTCGAGCCCATTCGAACAAGGCTCAAGACATTGTGAATACGATTGCGACGGTAATTAGGGCAACCAAACTGATGCGTTCTAAAAGCCCGAATACTGGTTGTTCGGCACTTTGGGGATTTCTCATAAATAACCTCTTATTTTCTTAAAATGATGTGTATTTGTGTTGGTAAATTGTGCTCGTTAAGTGTGCGCATGTCTAAATATTAGTCCTTTAACACCTTAATTTTCAAGAAGAAAAACTCATAAAATTGTGACATTAATATGACAGTAGTGAAACTTATTTATATGGAGTGCCTGATTAATAAAATTATTGTATAAAAATTAATACGTTAGAGTAAAAATGCATTGGGAAGGATGTCTTGATGAAGTTGAATTTATTCCAGTATGTTCTTTTTAGTCGTGGGAATATATCTAATTTGTCGAAAGTGTATTTTGAATAATTAATCTTTGTCATGAAATTAGGCCAGTAGTTAATGGATGTTCACTACCTACTGGCCCGACTTAATTTGTATTCAAAATGCTTTTTAGGATTTCAGCCCAACCGTTTAAAGTGGGTTACTCACCTCGTCCACCAAATAAAGAATCGACTGATACGCAATACCGCTGTGGTGCGATAGGCCAATTTCACAGGTTCGGCTATTACTGAAACCACGTGTACAACCTTCTGGCACTTGTTCTTTAAGCGGTTCAACTGCCGCAGCGTTGAGGTCCGGTGTGGTAAAGCCTTTATCCCCAGCCCAACCGCAGCAGGCAATATGCTCCGGTACAACAACATTACTTGAGCATTGTTCAGCAAGCTTAAGCATTGTGTTTTCCAGCCCCATCTTTCTAGAGCTGCAGGTTACATGCAGCATAACCGTTTCATCGGTTGGCGTGATATCTAGATGTGGCACTAGGTATTTGCTCGCGAAACCAGTGGGTTCGAGAATCTCTAGTGGCCTGGTAAAATTCTCGATACTGCGTTTGGCACATGGGCTGGTATCCATGAGGATTGGATATTCTCCTTCATAGCTTGCTTCCCACAACGACTGCTCGAGTTGCGTGGCTTTTTGCGTGGCAATATCGGTCATTCCTTTACTGTCGTAGGGCATACCACAGCACTGGTCGTGAATGCGACTTGGTATGATGACTTCATATCCAGCTTTCTTTATGAGTGACAATGTCACCTCAGTGAGACTGCGTTGATCACTGGCATTGGATTGCTGACCCATGGTTCTGGACGCACAAGAGGGTACGTAGACCACTTTTCTATCCGACTTCACAAGGGTTTCCAATGATTCTTCGAGCTTATGATTATTTGCTTGGGGTGTTTCTGGCAGCCATACCGGTGTCTTGTTATTGGCAAGTTTGCGGAATCCGTTAGTGAGCTTGGATACGCCTTTTTCGCCAACGATTTTTACGGCTATTTGGTTTGCCTTAAGTGAAGCTCGAGTCAATGTCGTGGTAGTGGCAAAGTGGTCTGCAGTCCATTTGGCAATTGGTGTGAACTTCTTGTACTTTGCAGTGCGCAGTTGTTTAACCAGATCACCAGTATTGATTCCTACCGGGCAACGGTCAGCGCAAAGTCCCGTTGCGGCACAGGTATCAAGCCCTTGGTATTCAAAGGTTTTCTCAAGCTCACTGGCATCGACTGTTTCTCCGGCGGCCTTGCGACGTTGTAGCTCTCGGTAGATACTATACGCTGCCTAGGAGATAAGGTAAGGGTGCGAGAAGGACAAACGGGCTCGCAAAATCCACATTCAATACAGCGGTCGACAATGTCATCTGCGGCAGGCATGGGTTTTAGGTTTTCAATGTGGGAGTGCGGGTTATCGTTTATGATTACGCCTGGGTTAAGTAGGCCATCTGGGTCAAACAGGCGCTTTATCTGCTGCATCAAAGCATAGCCATCTTTACCCCATTCAAGTTCAACGTATGGAGCCATGTTGCGGCCAGTGCCGTGTTCCGCTTTTAACGAGCCTTGGTATTTCACCGCGACCAAGTCTGCGACGTCATCCATGAATCCGCCATAGCGGTCAATCTCTTCTTGTGTGTCAAACCCCTGAGTGAAGACAAAGTGCAGATTGCCTTCAAGGGCATGGCCAAAAATAATCGCTTCGTTGTACTGATATTTGTCGAACAGCGTTTGCAGGTCCCGAACGCCGTTGGCGAGGCTCTCAACAGGAAACGCGACATCTTCAATTATCACCGTTGTACCGACTTCACGAACCGCGCCGACAGCTGGGAACATCCCTTTACGAATCCCCCACAGCGTAGCGACCATTTTCGCGTCAGTCGTGAAGGGCACTGATTCAATGATTGAATAGTCGCCCAGTGAATCCAAAATGCTCGAGCATTGGGTATCGAGGTCGTCCTGCGAGCTTGCGTGTGTTTCAACCAGTAGGGCGGCCGCCTCAATATCAAGGGCAGTCATAAACTCGGGCATGCCAGGTTTGTCGGCTACGGATTTGAGTGCGCGGCCATCCATCAACTCGACTGCGGCAACTGGTGTTTTTGCTAATGTCGCAACTGCGCGGCTTGCTTCTTCAATATCAGCAAATACGAGTAGGGAAGAGGCTTTGAATTCGTGTTCTACCACTGTGTTGTAGGTGATTTCAGCAATAAAGCCCAGCGTGCCTTCAGAGCCAATAAGCAGGTGCTCCAGTACATCGATGGGATCAGTAAAATCGACCAACGCATTGAGGGCATAACCTGTGGTATTTTTTAGGCGATACTTGTGATGAATACGATGAGTCAGCTCTGAATTTTTCTGAGTTTGCTCTACCAAATCTAATAGGCCCTGATAGATATCTGATCGTTTCTCTTTGAACGCTTCAACACTTTGTGGGTCGGCGGTGTTAAGCAGAGTGCCGTCGGCAAATACGACTTTGACGCTGTCTACAGTTCGATAAGAATTCTGCGCCGTGCCGCAGCACATTCCGCTAGCGTTATTGGCGGCGATACCACCAATTTTACAGGTATTGATAGACGCAGGGTCAGGCCCGATTTTTCGCTGAAAAGGAGCAAGGTATCGGTTGGCATCAGCGCCGATAACACCGGGTTGAAGAATGATTTTGTCTCCATTCTCTATGATTTTATGCCCGCGCCAGTCGTCGGTTAGTGTGATGAGTACGGAATCCGAAACAGCTTGGCAGATAAGCTTGTTCCTGCGGCGCGGAAAGTGAAATGAACGCCGAGCGTTCGGCAACTCTGAATCGCGTAGATGACTTCGTCTAAACTCTTAAGGCGTAAAACGATTTGCGGCACCAAGCGATAAAAACTCGCATCGGTGCCGTAGGCTAAGCGCTTTGCTTCTTGGGTCACGATTCGCTCAGGATCAATTTGTAGAGCGAGTAAAGTTTCGAGTTGCTCGTATGTAGCCTTTGGTATTGTGTTTGCCATCATTGCTTCCTTTTAATGAAAAGCTTCTGGGGTTTAAAAAGCTTAATCTGACTCACGGGCTTATAATTTTTGTTGGTCGCTATTTGTTTGTATTGCCCGTGTATAAACGGTGCCACAACGGGATGTGAAATGCCGTGACACCGATTTGATTCGATACCTTAACGAGATAATCTGTTTAGATATTTACGAGCGAATCGCGATTCAAATCTTGAATGGATTTGGCGCCGGTTAATGTCATGGCAACGCGCATCTCTTTTTTCGTAGAGGTCTAATAGGTTTTCAACACCGGCTTGGCCTTGAGCGGCAAGAGCGTAGATGTATGAACGGCCAAGCATGGCGCAATCGGCGCCTAGAGCGAGCATACGCACGACATCAAGGCCAGTGCGAATACCTGAGTCGACAAAGATCTTCATGTCGCCTTTTACTGCGTCTGCAATGGCAGGTAATGCTTTAGCCGATGACATGACGCCATCGAGTTGGCGACCGCCATGGTTTGAAACCACAATGCCGTCAGCACCAAATTTTACGGCGTCTTTCGCGTCTTCTACATCTAAAATCCCTTTGATGATCATCGGCCATCCCAGAAATCGCGAATCCACTCAAGATCTTTCCAACTGATGGAAGGGTCGAAATTTTCGCCTAACCAACCGATGTAGTCTTCTAACTTGGTTGGTTCTCCTCGGTAAGTGGAAATGTTGCCAAGATCATGGGTTTGCCTAATAGGCCTACATCAAACGCCCATTGTGGGTGACGCATCGCTTGGAAAACACGTCTAGCTGCGGCATTAGGGCCGCTCATGCCAGAGTGCATGTCGCGATAACGGGCGCCCGGAACTGGCATATCCACGGTAAACACCAAGGTAGTGACACCTGCGGCTTTAGCTCGCTCTAACACATTCTTCATGAACCCTCGATCTTTCAGAACGTAGAGCTGGAACCACATTGGACGGTGAATAGCAGGAGCGACCTCTTCAATTGGGCAAACAGACACAGTAGACATGGTAAAAGGAATGCCTTTGTTGTCTGCTGCTTTGGCAGCTTGAACTTCACCGCGCCTTGCGTACATGCCAGTTAAGCCAACAGGGGAAAGGGCAATTGGCATTGATAGCTTTTCACCGAAGATTTCGGTGTCTAGGCTCAGTTTAGACATGTCATTAAGAACGCGTTGCTTTAACGCGATTTCAGCGAGATCTTCCGTATTGCGTCTCAACGTGTGCTCACCGTAAGAGCCTCCATCAATGTAATGGAATAGAAAAGGTGGGAGCTTGGACTTCGCCGCTTTACGGTAATCAGTTGAGGCAGAGATAATCATAATTCAATCCTACAAGTGTTTTTGGGCCTTTCTTTGAAGGCTAGAACAGGAACTGTTTAAGGTGACGTTGAGAGCTTGGCCCAAACCGAGAACTGTTAGGTGAGTCCCAACGCCAAGTGGAACTATTTCACGAGAGCATCGGTAATGCTCAGACCATAGATGGCAACCAAACCGATGACGCCAGTGACAACCAAGTAGTAGAACGTTGGGATAACTGTCTTACGCAGAGTTGCACCCTCGCGCCCCAGCAAACCGACCGTTGCCGAAGCAGCAACCACATTGTGAATGGCAATCATGTTACCAGCAGCAGCACCAACCGCTTGCAGAGCAACCACAACCGCACTCGAAATCGCCAGTGTTTGTGCTACTTCGAACTGGAATTGGCTAAACATCATGTTCGACACTGTGTTAGAGCCTGCAATGAAGGCCCCCAAAGCACCGACAGTTGCACTCAGTGCAGGGAAAGCTTCGCCAACTAAACCCGCTGCAAAGTTTGCTGTGGTCACCGGCATACTGGCTAAGTCTGCACCGTTTACGCCAGAGTTAATGAAGATACGCACCATTGGATGGTAAACACCAGTACAAAGCCTGCTCCAATCAGTGTTTTGCTCGATTCACCGAATGCTTTAATCAGAGGAGTTGCACTGCGCGCTTGCAGTAGTACCGCCACCAACGCAACAAACACTAAGATGCCCCCCGGAAGGTAAAGAGGTTGAATGGCGGCACTGATACCTGTTTCGCCAAGGATATTGCTAAACGATAAGATAACCCCAGTCAATAAGGCTTTGAAGTCGGCGCTAACACGGCTCGCCACAAGCACTACCGCTAGCAATACATAAGGGAACCAAGCTTTTACTAAGCTCATTGGTTGGGCTTTTGTGTCATCTAAATCGATCTTTAATGAGCCAAGCCACTCTGCTGGCCACTTGTCTTCGGATTCAAAATTCCACGTTGATTTTGGCACCAAGAATCCACGCTTTGCTGCTGAAACAACAATCGCGAGACCCACTAGTCCGCCGATCAGCGACGGGAACTCTGCCCCAAGGAACAAGCCTGTTAGCGCGTATGGAACGGTAAAGGCGAGACCCGCAAAAACCGCGAATGGCAAGATATCCAGACCTTCAGTCCAGCTTTTGTTCTTACCAAAGAAGCGGGTTAGCATCATGGCCATTAGAACAGGGATTAGCGTACCTACGATGGCATGAATGATCGCAACACTAGAGGTAATTTGCTGAAGGTAAGCGTCCCAAGTTGAACCGTTGGCTACAAGCGCTTCAGAAATGTTGTGCGTGTCTAGTCCACGATTAACGCCCACGATGATAGGCGTACCCACGGCACCAAACGATACTGGGGTAGATTGAATCATCATGCCCATTAACACCGCAGCTAATGCTGGAAAACCGATAGCAACCAAAAGGGGGGCAGCAATTGCAGCGGGTGTACCGAAACCGGAAGCACCTTCAATAAAGGAACCAAAGCACCATGCAATGATAATGGCTTGGACGCGTCGGTCTGGTGAGATATTGGTGAACCCATTGCGGATAGTGGCGATGGCTCCAGTATGTTTTAGGGTATTGAGTAAGAAGATTGCCCCAAAGACAATCCATAAAACGGCGACAGTAATTCCAAGCCCTTGGAATACCGAGCCATAACCCGCGTGGCGGACATCTCCCATCCCAATAGGGCGATGATAACGGTTAAACCAAATGCGACAGGCATAGCACGCTTGGCGGGCCAGTTTAGGCCGACAAGTAAGACAGCAGCCACCACAATTGGTGAGAAAGCCACAAGGGCAAGTAAAGTTTCACTCATTGGTACATCCTCGTACAGGCAATTTCCCTTAACTTTTGTGTCAGGGATGACTTGTTGAATCGAGCTCTATTGAGCTTCTCAGGTTTTATATTTGTGATAATTGTGTTAATTCGGGGTGAATTTACCCTTTCTTTTTTATTGATATAGGGAAATAATGAAAATGATTAATTCCAAAATTGACATAATAGATGCGTGCAGATGATTTGATTCTGTTTTCACAGGTGGTGGAAATGGGCAGTTTTAGTAAGGTAGCTGAAGCAAATAACCTTACAAATTCGGTAGTTAGTAAACGAATTGCTCGTTTAGAGGAAGAGTTGGGCGTTCAGCTATTGTATCGAACAACGCGCAAATTGACTCTGACCGAAGCGGGTAAGGCGCTCACCCACGGAGCGAAAAATGTGAAGCAAGCCACTTCGGAGGCTATGGATGCAGTTTCAGGGTTTGGCGAAAATGTTAGTGGGCATATCAAAATGTCAGTGCCGACCATATCCGGTGATTTGATTTTGGCTGACGCCGTGGCCGAGTTTTGTAACACCCACCCTGGACTTACTGTCGATATGTCTCTTGATAATCGCTTTGTTGATCTGGTGGAAGGTGGTTTCGACTTAGTAATCCGCACGGGCTATCTTGAGGATTCGAGTTTAATCGCCAGACACATATTGGACTCTCAATGGGTCGTTTGCGCATCGCCAGCCTATATCGCACGAAACAACAAACCCGTGAAGCCAGAAGATCTGGTGCAACACAATTGCTTGCAATACGCTTATCAAACCACGGGTGCTAGCGAGTGGGAGTTCAAAGGACGAGATGGCAACTACATTGTGCGTGTCTCGGGTTCATTCTCAACCAACAATGCCACTGCTTTGCGTAAGGCGGCTTTGGGGGGCATGGTATCGCTTACGTGCCGCGTTGTTTGGTGTATCACGATATTCGCAATGGACAGTTAGTGGATCTGTTCCCTGAGTTAGTGGGGAAGAGGCTCGGTATTTACGCCGTTTACCCGTTTACACGTCAGCCACCAAACAAAGTGAAGTTGCTCATTGAGCACATTCGAGCCCGCTACCTAGCCATATCTCACTATTTTTAAAAGCAGTTTGATCCACCATTTATTACACGCCTACTACTGGCGTAATGATCCAAATATAGACCGTTGTTGGGGATACTATTTGTGCCTAGAGTGTTAACAAGAACGTAAAATTACGCTCGTTAATTAGACTTGAATTTTGTAAGTGTTTATTATTAATGGAAATTTAAATAGTATAAGGCAAAGTTATGTTGGTTAAAGGAATTAATAAAGCATATGATTTTATGCTGAAGTTAACTCAAAATTTAGAGCGTTCTAGGGCATATAAAAAAGCAAACCCTTTAAGGTTTGGGACTAAGGTCATGCTGGTCTTTCTTTCGCTTTGCACGCTAGGCTTGCTAGCAGCGATGGATAATTCATTGTATACATGGTGGGACTTCTTTGAAGGAATTTGGTACGGTTTAAAAAATGGCTCGCTGTCTTGGTAGTAATTTTTCAATTAGCCATATCAAATTATAATTACAAAATAAGAGATAATGACTAAAAGACTATTAGTGCTAATAGGGTGTTTGCGATTCATATCGTTACAAACACAAGTTAGCAGTTCCCCAAAACAGTGACGAGATTGCCACATTTGAACCCGCCCCAGTAGATAAGGTGAATCACTCGCGGTCAGCGCTGCTAACGAACATCACACGTTACCTATTCGTGTGACTGGAATAAACAGGGGCGGGAATCACTTTGTCATTCTATTTGGTGAGTTAGGCAGCTTGTGGTAATAGCAGTTGCTCACAACTAGGTACCGCGATCGCTACTTAGTCACTGGATGATGTCGACGTTGAAGTCTCCTCAATGAATTTCTCTAACCTCATAATGCAACGTTATTCTTCGACCCATGAGCGGCTTTATGGAACGATAGGTGCGATGACATAACCGTGTGTTCTTACTTCGATCTTGAGTTGATTACGAGGCACTTCATGATTTCATTCGAGCAAACAGAAGACTTGAATGCTTCTGCACAGATAACATACGACAATATGCAATCCTACTATCAACATTATGGTGTGGACTGGAAACTTGCAACGATAAGAAAACAAATCTCAGATTTAGAAAACTGGGATATTCTTTTTGAAGGTTTGGTAGTGGGCGCAATACGTTTGGCATATGATGAGAGCGGTTGTTATTTGCGCGATTTGCAAGTGGTGCAAAATTTTCAAGGTAGAGGTATCGGATCTAAAGCACTCAACGAAGTCTCTAAACTTGCGATAGATGCAGGCGTGGACTCGGTGCGCTTGAGGGTATTTAAAATTAGCCCAGCGCAGCACCTTTATCAAAGGCAAGGGTTTGTGATCGATAAGGAAGAAGATCGATTTTATTACATGTCCCGTCCATTGTAAAAAAAGGGGGTGATAAATCTGCAGGGATTCAATATGTTTTCTGTTGTATCTTGCAGCGATATTGCTCGAATTTACCCAGTTATAAGTTGGTAAATCTATGATTGATAAGGCTTTTGTTCGACATTTACTTTGCGCTTTATTTTGCTCTACTGGTTTCCAAACGTAAGCGCTTATCTTGAATGTGTTCGGATCCGTGACCCAGCTTATTGTTTTTTGACGCAGGACCTCAGTCATTATAGAGATCAGATTTGGCTTTGTTTTAGCTTTATATAAGTTAAGTGTTGATTCCATCCCCCTCATTGAAGGAGAGAACAGTGATACGAAATTTCTATAGCTGCGATAAAGAAGTTGACCATGAGAGCCATGACGGCGAAGGATCTATTGATATTTATCGAGCCTTTAGACGCAAAGATTTTGATGGTGCGTGGGACTTTGCTATTCGAGTTGTGATGCCGCCGGGCAGTTCTATGGGCGAACATACCCATGGCGACGACGAAGAGATGTACATCATCTTGAAGGGTCAAGGAACCATGTTGATCGAAGGTGAAGAGCGCCCTGTTACATCTGGCGATATGATCGTTAATCAACGATTTGGAACCCATGGCTTAATCAACACCTCTGATGAAGATATCGAATTGCTCATCATTCAAGCAAGCTTAAAGTCATAATGGAAATCACCCCAAAATTTAGAAAGGAAATTGAAATGAATAAATGGAAATTTCGGCTAGCGGCAGCGTCATTAGTGGCGATGTTTGCAACTCATGCGTATGCGATGACAGAAGAAGTGAATATGGTTCCAGTGCAACTCGATGGTGAAACGGTTGAACTAGAAATTATCGTTCACAAGCCTGATGGCTATCAGCAAGGAACAAAGCTACCAACCGTTATCCTCAATCATGGTTCTACTGGGTGGGGACATATACGCCTTACTTTACTGCGAAAATAGACTATTTCGATGCGCTGATTGAATATTTTGGTGACCGAGGTTGGGCGGTTGCTGTACCGATGCGCCGTGGACGCGGTAATTCAGAAGGGCTTTACGATGAAGGTTTTGATAGCAATAGAAAGTATGGTTATACCTGTGAATCGGCGCTGTCGCTAGCTGGCGCGGAGCGTGCTCTTGACGATGTACATGCCTCTGTTGAAGCGATTTCAGCTATGCCATTTGTCGATAAAGGTACTTTAGTAATCGGGGGTATTTCTCGTGGTGGCATCATCAGTACCGCTTACGCAGGTGAACACCCAGACAAGTTTAAAGGCATCATTAATTTTGTCGGTGGTTGGATTGGTAGTGGATGTCCAACAGCAGAGGGCATTAACGGCTCTTTATTTGTACGTGGAGCGGCAACTGACCTTGAATCAATATGGTTGTATGGCGAAAACGACTCGTTTTATCCAATGTCACACTCTGAATCTAACTTTGGGAAATTCATCGCTGCGGGTGGCAAAGGGAAGTTCCATCGAGTGGATGTCGAGCCGGATCAAAATGGGCACTTTATTGGAGCTTATCCCCAAAAATGGACAGCTTGATGGATAAGTACCTTGATGATAGGAACTTGTAAGGCGGTCATAATAACGGGGCATGGAAAGTTTGAGCCATATTAATATTGCAGATCCATTGGTTATTGCTGTACCGATCAAGGATAGTGAGGAAAAACTGCAATCTGTGAGAGGTTTGATTGATCTAGGGCCACCTCCGGAAAGCAGTGTAACCAAAGAACACTATCACCTTTTGCGCGAAAGTGTGGTTAAAAAGCTCCTTCGCGCACAATCACACCTGCCAAATGGCCTAAAGTTCAGACTTTATGAAGCTATCGTTGCCCTCAATTTCAGAGTGAGTTGTTTGAACAGCAGAAGACTCGCGAAATATCTTTAAGTCCTTTGCTTACTCCGGTACAGGCATTCAAAAACGCCTCTTTGTTGGTGGCTCCAGTGACTACATTTGAAGGCAAGCCTTTATCTCCTCCACACAGCACCGGTGGCGCGATAGACATCGAAATCGTAGACGCAAACGGACAGGTGTTGGATTTTGGTATGGAAATAAAAGACTGGTCGACTGTGCCTTCCGAATTGTGTGAAACCAACGCTCCGAACCTGTTACCTTCGGCATCGAGTAACCGCGATCTTTTATGCTCGGTGTTAGAGGCGGAAGGTTTTGTCAATTACACAAGGGAATGGTGGCACTTCTCATATGGCGACCAATATTGGGCCCATGTAACGGGATCTTCATGCGCCAAATATGGTTCGATTGAAACATAAATAAGTGCAAATTAAAGGAATGGAAACGATGAATCATATCATGCTCGATGTAAATGGAACGCTTGAGTATGACAATAATATTGCATTTTACGCATCCAAAAGTATGTAATAAATGGTTACATTCAAGCCAATTATTGTTATTTGTATTAGATGAAATTAATTTGTGTCTAGTTCAAAAGTCTTGGTGTGTGTTATGTGACGCGCAAAAATACATGAGGTATATTTGTCGCAATGCAAATAAAGGTGATGTGGTTCAAGTGTTGACGGATGTAACTGAAAAATGGCTGGGAATGAGTCGTTCTCATGAAGACTTTAGAGACAGCTTATTTGTGCTCATTGCGGTGAGTATTTTGTCATGCGTTTTGATCCTATTCGTCTACTACAACATCGCTGTTGTACCTAATTTTGTGATGGCTTCCATTGAATTAACTGGGCTGGTTTTTTGTTTACTGGCGTACTACTTTTTATGGCAAAGTCGAGAAGTCAATTTAGCGGCCAATATAATGGTTTCAGTGATGACCAGCATAAGCTACTCTTTATTTACGGTACTGGGCACCAAGAGTTTGCGTTGGCTTTTGCTTTCCTCACGCCTATCGTTGCGATATTTGTGCTTGGCTATCGCGTAGGTGCGCTCTTTAGTTTGGTCAACTTTGCTATTGTGGCCTACATCTGCCAGACAGGGATGAATTATTGGTTGCCTGTTTATTTTGATGACATCAGCTTTATTCACTTGTCGGTTGTTTACTTATTCTTATTTCTGACGGCTTACTTTTACGACTCTGGCCGTCGTAAAACGCTGGCAATGCTCAAAGAGTCGAACCGACAGTTACAGAACTTGTCTCATACTGACATGCTCACCCAGCTATATAATCGTCGTCACATGGAAGGGCACCTAAAGGAGGCTGGCCGTGTAAATTGGGTAGCGATTTTAGATATTGATGATTTCAAAAGAATCAACGATGAGCATGGTCACGACGTTGGAGATAGAGTGCTGATTAAACTCGCTCGTATCCTTAGCTCTAAAATGGATAAGTTTGGTCATGTAGGGCGCTGGGGAGGAGAAGAATTCTTAATTGCTTTTGAGGTTGCTGAACGAGCAGAAGTCGAAGCTCAAATCGAATTGATACAGTCGGCTATCGCAAGCTATGATTTTGGTATTGACAGACCTGTTACATTAAGCTGCGGTATTGCATTGCATAACAATAGCATTAAGAGCAGCACTTACCGCCGCGCTGATAAAGCTTTGTATCAAGCGAAAGCTTCGGGTAAGAATCGCTATCTTGTCGCTAGGAACTCGGCATAAACCCGTATTACCAGTATTGAATAGAGCGCCGATAAGCCCACTTATTGGAGCTAAGAGCGATAAAGCGTTAAGATACAGTCTGTTTCTGTTGGATAGATGTCATTATGTCAGATGAAGAACGCGCACTGGAATGGATGCGCCAGCAAGCTCGTAAAATAGATCCCTATAACGAAGAACCGTCTTTTGAAGATTGCGTTGAGCTATTAGATGTCGCCTTTAAAAAAGGAAAAAGTGTGGCTCAACTTAAGCACTTGCTGGGTGAGGCTGACCGCAGGGCAGGTGCTGCAGAACGTAAACATGCGGCGTTAAAGTATGCGAAAGAGAAAAGCCCGCAAGCTGGTCAGATTCTTCGTTTACAAGGAAAGCTGCAGCGGGTGGAGCTCGCGTTAAAACTCTCAACGGGTGATAATAACATGACCATCTCTCAGTTCTGTGCTGAGTATGATGTCACTAAGAAAGACGGAAATACTGCTTGGCATGAAAAATTGGTTGAGCAAAACAAGAAGCGATAGTCGACGCTCTCTTCCTAGCAATTCGATACTAGGACATTTTACCCATTACTAAAAGCCACTCATTTGAGTGGCTTTGATTTCGTTGAACAGCATTAAGTTCGAATCACAATTTTTCTTGGGATAAGCTCTATGCTCGGTTCGTAGCGTTTGGCTGAAGCGTTTAACGCCAGCGCCATTGCGCTGTCTGCAATCAACTCGAACTTCTGCGGTAAGGAGTTTATCTTCATTGGTAGAAAGTCGAGTAGTCGGTTATCACCAAATGTTGCTAACTTTACTTGGTTGACCAGCTCGGGTTTTTCAAGCATTACATCCAATACACCTTCTAATAATGTATATGAGGTGGTGATAACCGCGTCAGGTACATTATTGTCCGTAACCCACCGGGAAAATAGCGCCTGTCCTTCCTCTCTCGAGAAATGTTCACCGTAGACCTCTTGGGTAGTAATACCACTTTTGGCACAAACTGACTTAAAGCCGAGTTCGCGTTCCTTAGACACTTGTAGCTCGGGTAGAGCGCCGATTAACCCAATGCGGGAAATGGATTCGCTAATAATGGATTGGGTGAGTTCAAACGCACTGTCAAAATCCTCGCTAACTACACTACAAAAGTATTCGTCGTCTAATGGGCGGTCTAGAGCAATAATTGGTGTACCGGATTTTTGCAGCTTCAGATAGTAGTCATTGGCGTTAGGCATTGCACTGGCGACAAAGAGTGCGTCTATGCGCCTGCTAACAAGTGCCTCTGCCACTTTTTGTTCAGTTTCTGGATCGTCGTCTGAACATCCAATCAAAATTTGGTAACCGGCTTTACGTGAATTTTGCTCTATTAGTTTGGCAAGTCTTGCGTAACTGGTGTTCTCTAAATCTGGAATAATCAAACCAAACGAACGCGAGTTTCCTGCTCGAAGGGCAGACGCTGCCACATCAGGCTTGTAGTTATGTTCCTCTACCACGGCCATGACTTTGCGTTGGGTCTTCTCACTGATTCGGTATTTTTGAGCCTTCCCATTTATTACATAGCTAGCAGTGGTTTTGGAAACGCCCGCTAGTTTTGCTATCTCATCTAAAGTCATTCACTCAACCTTGTTCTGTGCGCAGGATCATATTAATGCACACATGATCTTTTGTTGGGTTGAATTATAAGCTGAAACGATTCAGTATAAAAGCTGAAAGGATTCAGCAAAGCTTTAAAGCAGACCTAAATCACGATTATTCGAGATTTTCCGCTTCCAAGAGTTTTTCTGAACCTTTTTGTAGTTCGATTTTTTATTTGTCAATTTGCTGAATCGATTCAGTTAATCGGATAGGCAAGAACTTCCGAGTGGTGGAGTGCCACTTTGGTGAAACCAGATAACTTATGTTGGAGAGCCCATGCTTAAGCTAAACAACAATGACATTACATTAGCGCAGTCAGCATCAGACAAGTTTGCTGCGATCAAATCAATTGCGCAGTCTCTTACTCAAAAGGGCCTTGTACAAGACGGTTACGTAGAAGGAATGCTTAACCGCGAGAATCAAAACTCTACATTCTTGGGTAACGGCATTGCGATTCCACACGGCACAACCGATACGCGCGATATGGTAAAAACCACGGGTGTGGCCGTTCATCACTTTCCTCAAGGGGTAGATTGGGGCGAAGGCAACACGGTCTACGTGGCAATTGGTATAGCCGCTAAATCTGATGAGCACCTAGGTATTCTTAAACAGCTTACAAAAGTATTGAGCGCTGATGGCGTTGAAAATCGCCTTCGCGAAGCGACCACCGGTGAGCAAATTTCTGCATTGCTCAATGGTGACGTACAACTCGAAGCGGACTTTGATGCCTCGCTCATTCAATTACTTTTCCCTGCGAGCGACATGGTTCAGATGAGCGCTGTTGCTGGTGGCCTTTTGAAAAACACAGGTTGTGGTGAGAAAGAGTTGGTTGCAGATCTAATTACCAAAACCCCAACGCATTTAGGTAAAGGTTTGTGGTTGGTAGGCAGCGAGAAAAGCGTTACTCGTACTGGCGTTTCCTTTGTGTCTACAGCGAATGACTGCGAGTTTGAAGGTGAGCAGGTGCGTGGCTTAGTCGCTTTCGCAGCTTGTAATAATGCTCACCAGCCGATTCTTAGTAACTTGTCGAAAATTGTTTTTAACGGTGAACAAGAAAAGCTGCTTAATGCGAATGCAGCACAGGTGATTGGATTACTTACTAACGAAAAGCTTACTGGTGATCAAGATGATGCTGCAGACAATATAGCGGTTTACAAAATTAAGAACGCACATGGTTTGCATGCGCGCCCGGGTGCCATGCTGGTTGCGGAAGCGAAGAAATTTGAATCAGCTATTCGAGTTTCAAACCTGGATGGTGATGGAAAAGAGGTGAACGCGAAAAGCCTGATGAAGGTGATTGCACTTGGCGTTAAGCATGGTCATAGCTTGCAATTTAGTGCGGAAGGTACTGATGCTGCTGTTGCGCTTGAATCGATCGGCCAAGCTATCAATGCAGGCTTGGGTGAGGGCTGACTGATGACTTCGGTAAAAACAAGCAAAGTTGTGACCATCACTTTAAATCCGGCGTTAGATCTAACGGGTAGCTTGAGCAGTTAACACTTGGGTCGGTCAGTGTTGTAAACCAGAGTAGTTTTCACGCAGCAGGTAAAGGTGTGAATGTCGCCAAGGTACTCAGTGACCTTGGTGCAGATGTCACAGTGACGGGGTTTCTTGGTAAAGATAACCCAGAGCTGTTTCATCAACTGTTTGCGGATATTGAAGTGACAGATCGCTTTATTGAAGTAGAAGGTGCGACTCGCATCAACGTAAAGTTGGTCGAAGACAGTGGCACCGTGAGCGATATCAATTTCCCTGGTGTACAGGTAACGGCGAAAGATATTGCACGTTTTGAAACGACGTTGTTTGAGCTCGCCCAAACTCACGACTTTTTTGTTCTTGCAGGCAGCTTACCTCGTGGTATTGAGCCAGAGCAGTGTGCCGCCTGGATTGATGCACTGCACAAGCAGGGCAAAAAGGTCTTATTCGACAGCAGCAGAGCCGCGCTTAAGGCAGGTATTGAATCTTCCCCATGGCTTATCAAACCAAACGAAGAAGAGTTAGGTGAGTTTATTGGCGAAAAACTCGATACCGCGGACAAATGCCAAGCCGCAGCGCAGTCGCTGAGTAAAAAAGGCATCGACAACATCGTCGTGTCCATGGGCAGCCAAGGTGTGATGTGGTTAAACGATAATGCATGGCTGTGTTCACAGCCTCCTCGTATGCAGGTAGTGAGCACGGTCGGCGCAGGCGATACCCTTGTTGCAGGCCTATGTTGGGGACACATGCAGCAGATGCCAAAACCAGATTTACTACGTTTCGCTACCGCGCTTTCTGCCATGCAGTCGGCCAAGTGGGCGTAGGCCTAACCAGTCAAGAAGAACTGGACAAAATTGAGCTCGAAACGCAAGTGAGCGAGCTTTCTCCAATCACGAACCTAGACATGCCGCTATCTGGCACGAACTAAGGAACAGAAGGTTATGACTATGAATATTGCCATTATTACAGCCTGCCCAAGTGGCGTGGCGAATAGCATTCTTGCTGCAGGATTACTCGAGCAAGCGGCAAACAAATTGGGTTGGAACGCTAAGATTGAATGTCAATCTAGCGTTGTTGATTCAACGCCTCTGACGGCTGATGACATCAATACTGCCGATGTCGTTTTCATTGCAGCGAACACGTCAGTGGATACATCGCGCTTCGTTGGTCAGAAAGTCTATCAGGCGGACATCAAAGATGTCATTCAAGGTGCCACCGTATGTCTAGAGAAAGCACCGTCATTGGCGACAGAGTTGACGCAAGAAGCAGTAGTTGAAAAAGCTCAACCTGTTAAATCGGGTACCAAGAAAATCGTCGCAATTACCGCTTGTCCAACGGGTGTTGCCCATACTTTCATGGCAGCAGAAGCGTTAGAAGAAGAAGGTAAGCGTCGTGGCCATCAAATCAAAGTGGAAACGCGTGGTTCAGTAGGAGCTAAGAATCAACTAACCGAGCAAGAAATTGCTGACGCGGATGTGGTGATTATCGCGGCTGATATCGAAGTGCCACTAGATCGCTTCAATGGTAAAAAGTTATACCGCACGAAAACCAGCCCAGCGCTGAAAAAGACAGCAGAAGAGATGGATAATGCGTTTGCACAAGCAACCACGTATCAACATTCAGGCTCGGCAAGCTCAGCTGCGGCTGAAGAGAAGAAAGGTGTATACAAGCATCTAATGACCGGTGTGTCTCACATGCTGCCAGTGGTGGTTGCGGGTGGTTTGATTATCGCGCTTTCCTTCGTATTTGGTATCGAAGCATTCCAAGAAGAAGGCACATTAGCCGCGGCATTGATGAACATTGGCGGTGGCTCTGCGTTCGCATTAATGATTCCGGTGCTAGCGGGTTACATTGCATTCTCGATTGCAGATCGCCCAGGTTTAGCTCCTGGTCTTGTCGGTGGTATGTTGGCAAGCTCAACGGGCGCGGGTTTCCTTGGTGGTATTGCGGCTGGTTTCATTGCAGGTTACACGGCAAAACTGCTTGCCGACAAAGTATCTCTGCCTCAATCCATGGAAGCGCTTAAGCCTATTTTAATCATTCCATTTGTTGGCACGCTAGTAACTGGTCTTGCTATGATTTACGTGGTTGGTGGCCCTGTCGCAGGTATTATGACGGCGCTAACAGACTTCCTAAATAATATGGGAACAGATAGTGCGGTGCTGCTGGGTGTGCTTCTTGGTGCGATGATGTGTTTTGACCTTGGTGGTCCTGTGAACAAGGCGGCATACGCATTTGGTGTTGGTTTACTGGCGTCTCAAACTTATGCGCCAATGGCGGCAATTATGGCGGCTGGGATGGTTCCAGCTCTGGGCATGGGTTTAGCAACATTTATTGCTAAGAACAAATTTGAGAAAAGTGAGCAAGAAGCAGGTAAAGCCTCTTTTGTTCTGGGCCTATGTTTTATCTCAGAAGGTGCAATCCCATTTGCAGCAAAAGACCCAATGCGTGTGATTCCAGCGTGTATGGCTGGTGGCGCTTTGACGGGCGCGTTATCAATGCTGTTCGGCGCTCAGCTGATGGCGCCACACGGTGGTCTATTTGTACTGTTGATTCCAAATGCAATCACACCTGTACTTATGTACTTAGTCGCGATTGCCGCGGGTACAGCAGTGACGGGTTTTGGTTACGCATTCCTTAAGGCTCGCGCAGACGAGAAACAAGCTGCCACAGCCTAATTCATTTAAGTATCTATTCAGCCCATCAACTTAGAGTTGATGGGCTTTTTTATTGTTCAAGAGCTGAGACTAACTAACTAATTTAACGCAATTTATGTTAAATTACCGGGTTCAGGATTAGATAGAATGCACTAATTTAACTCTGTTTCATAAGGCTGGATTTGCTTTTTGAGTTAGGGATTCTAATCGTATATTAATCAACATGGAGTTGGTCGTTACATTCTGTTCTCGAATGTACAACATCATAACTTATGAGTTATAAATCAAAAAAATATAGTATTGAATCAACAGATTACCAAGTCGGTCAGGACAATGTGACAAAGTGGGGCATGGATGTTCACAACACAGTATTCACAGCTTCGGTTGGTCTTTCCCTCCTTTTTATTGTGACACTACTTGTTCTGTCACCAGCGGACTCTAAAGCCGCTATCGATGCGGTAAAAGCCGCAATGCTTTCCAAGTTCGACTTTGTATTTATGTGGGGAGCAAACATTCTTTTGCTATTCGCCATTGTGATTGCTTTCTCTCCTTTAGGTAAAATCCGTTTAGGTGGCGATGAAGCTACTCGTGATTACTCGACACTGTCGTGGATCGCTATGTTGTTCGCAGCAGGTATGGGCATCGGGCTTATCTTCTGGGGCGTGGCAGAACCAACCG
>JYJN01000002.1 GCA_003263845.1 Vibrio aestivus
TACCACCTTACTTAAACCTATACATCGTAAACACTTAACCCAACATAGAATACAGAACGCCAAGCGTTGGGAATCTGCCTTAAACGCCTTGTTATAAGGTTTTTAATTCACGGGCAAAGTTTACACCGCCACGCTCATCAAGTTCAAAGCTCTGTACCTGAAGGAGTTTGGGGGGCTGACGAACATACATTTTGAAACCTGTTGATTTTAACGATAACTCACCCTCTTGGCACTCAAACCGGTAAGTATGAGATATGAATTTTCCATTGGGCGTAAGCTCGGGGTTTTCCATATGTAAATCCGCGACTTCAATTAACCCCTGCTGCGACTCGATACCCATGTTTATGTCGAAGGCATTTTCGAAAACCATAGTTACTGGCGAAACCCAAAACTTGAAGTATGTTTCATTTTCTTGAGGAGATACCCATTGAAATATGTAATCAAGATCTAACAGATATTCAAACTTCGAAGAATTAGCAGTCATCGACCATATGGTTGCATCATGCCAACCCATGATATTGAAGTCCTGCTCAGTCCAAATTTCCTTTTCTAATTCGAATGTACTCATGTTAATTAAACCTTATAACGCTTTGCTAACAAGCGACAACGCGATGCCACTTAACTTGAATATTGTGCCTTAAACATAGAAATTAAATTGCGACTGAGATCGACAAGCGTTAGGAGTCTTTGTTAAGCAATTTGTTATGTAAATTTATTGATCACCGATCTTCCGGTTTTATTTGTTTAGCTTTTGCAGAGAATTCTTTAAGTTCTTCAATGCTATATTTCGTATGCACTCTTTCAACTGAAGCAGGCTGGTGATTGATACTTAAACCAGTTCGTCTCGCTAATTTAGGTCTAATAGGTCGAGGTACAAAACCACCACCACAATTTGGGCATACATTTCCTAATATATCATTTACACAAGTCACACAAAAAGTGCATTCGTATGTGCAAATCATTGCTTCAGTAGAATCTGGTGCTAAATCTTTATCACAGCACTCACAATTAGGCCTAATTTCCAGCATATATCAAACTCCATTTTGATTTAC
>JYJN01000003.1 GCA_003263845.1 Vibrio aestivus
AAGGTTATTTGCAGCATGGGTAGTTAGGCATGCTAGCTATGGTATGCAAACCAAGTCGCCAATATGATCAGAAACATAACGGCATCGCTAACTACTTACTGCAAACCCGTGTTGATCCGTATACTAATTAATGCATCAAAAGTGCCAACGTAAAATTGACGCTGCTTTCTGCACCTTCCTAACAAGTATATGCAAATTGGACAACACACGAGTTTAGGATTGCCATGGATTTCTTACACTTTGATGTCAGCCAAGAGTTCGAAAAAAAATATCCCTTATTTCGCTAAATGCTCGTGACCTGTATCACAGCATCAAGTAAGATTGCCCCCTTTTTCTGAGTCATAAACTAATCGAATTTTTCCCTGTTAGTTGCCTTCCAAGTGGCTCAAGAACAACTAAGATAATAACGTTTACTCAATTTTGACGAGGTGGTCGATTCATGACTTTTGCTTTGGGGCAGCGCTGGATCAGCGATACGGAAAGCGATTTAGGTTTAGGAACCGTTGTAGCATTGGATGCTCGTACTGTGACTTTAATGTTTGCAGCATCAGAAGAAAACCGCGTCTATGCACGCAACGATGCACCCGTAACCCGAGTGACTTTTAATCAAGGTGATGTGATTGAAAGCCAAGAAGGCTGGTCTTTGCTTGTCGATGAAGTGATTGAAGATAACGGCTTGTTTACTTACCTAGGTAAACGTGAAGATACCGAAGAAGAGGTTGTTCTGCGTGAAATCATGCTCAGCAACCAGATTCGATTCAATAAACCTCAAGATAAACTGTTTGCCGGTCAAATTGATCGCATGGATAACTTTGTGCTGCGTTACCGCGCTTTGGCTAACCAGTTTGAGCAGCACAAGAGCCCAATGCGTGGCCTATGTGGCATGCGAGCAGGTTTGATTCCTCATCAGCTTTATATTGCTCATGAAGTGGGGCGTCGTCATGCACCACGTGTACTACTTGCCGATGAAGTAGGTCTAGGTAAAACCATCGAAGCGGGCATGATCATTCACCAACAAGTGTTGGCTGGTCGTGCAGAGCGTATTTTAATCGTTGTGCCAGAAACGCTGCAACACCAGTGGCTAGTGGAGATGATGCGCCGATTCAACCTGCACTTCTCTATCTTTGATGAAGAGCGCTGTGTTGAAGCTTACGCCGAAGCGGATAACCCATTCGATACCCAACAATATGTCTTATGTTCACTCGATTTCCTGCGTAAAAGCCGCAAGCGCTTAGAGCAAGCACTAGAAGGGGACTGGGATCTGTTGGTTGTCGATGAAGCGCACCACTTAGAGTGGAGCGTTGATGCGCCAAGCCGTGAATACCAAGTGGTGGAAGGCTTAGCGGAAAAAACACCAGGCGTACTGCTGCTGACAGCAACACCAGAACAGCTTGGCCGTGAAAGCCACTTTGCACGTTTAAGGTTACTCGATTCTGATCGCTTCTACGATTACGAAGCCTTTGTTCAAGAAGAAGAGCAATATGCACCGGTGGCTGATTCGGTGACCGCGCTATTTTCAGGTCAGAAACTAGAGAACGAAGCAAAAAATCAGATCACCGAGCTGCTTTCTGAGCAAGACGTAGAACCGCTATTCCGCATTATTGAAAGTGATAGCCCAGAAGAGAGCAAAGCTGCCGCTCGTCAAGAGCTGATAGATAACCTGATGGACCGTCACGGCACTGGCCGCGTTCTGTTTAGAAACACGCGTGCGGCGATTAAAGGCTTCCCAACACGTAATGTTCATCTAATGCCGATGGAGATCCCTCAGCAGTATACGACGTCTATGCGCGTTTCTGGCATGATTGGCGGCAAAATGAGCGCAGAAGCTCGCGCCGTGAAAAATCTCTATCCAGAAGAGATCTTCCAAGAGTTTGAAGGCGATGACGCAAGCTGGTGGCAGTTTGATTCACGAGTGAACTGGCTGATCGAAAAAGTCAAAGAGAAGCGCAGCGAGAAGATCCTTGTGATTGCTTCGCGTGCAAGCACTGCGTTACAGCTAGAACAAGCGCTTCGTGAGCGTGAAGGCATTCGTGCGACAGTATTCCATGAAGGTATGTCAATACTAGAGCGAGACAAGGCAGCTGCGTATTTTGCGCAAGAAGAGGCGGGCTCAGGTTCTTCTGTGTAGCGAAATTGGCTCAGAAGGCCGTAATTTCCAGTTTGCCAACCAGCTGGTGATGTTTGATCTGCCGTTCAACCCAGACTTGCTTGAACAGCGTATTGGCCGCCTCGACCGTATTGGTCAAAGTCGCGATATTGATGTTCACGTTCCATACCTTAAAGGCACAGCGCAAGCTATCTTAGCTCGCTGGTTTGATGAAGGTTTGAACGCTTTCCGCGAAACATGCCCAACAGGGCGCGCGGTTTACGACAAGTACTCAGATACTTTGATTGAAATGCTGGCATCCGGTGAAACGGAAGAGTTGGATGACATCATCGAAGCGTCTGCGAAGCTGAATAAAGAGCTGAAATCTCAACTAGAGCAAGGCAGAGACCGCCTGCTAGAAATGCACTCAAATGGTGGTGAAAAAGCACAGCAAATCGTTGAGAGCATTTCCTCCACCGATGGTGATACCAACCTAGTCACTTTTGCACTTAGTCTGTTTGACACTATTGGTCTAAACCAAGATGACAAAGGTGAAAATGCCTTGGTTGTTACGCCATCTGAACACATGATGGTGCCAAGCTACCCAGGTCTGCCGTACGAAGGGGCGACCATCACCTTTGATCGCGAAACGGCTCTGTCGCGTGAAGACATGAACTTCATCAGTTGGGAGCACCCAATGATTCAAGGTGGTATCGATCTCCTGATGAGTGAGGGTGTAGGAACGTCAGCAGTATCATTACTAAAAAATAAAGCGCTGCCTGTTGGTACGATTTTGCTTGAGTTAGTTTACGTGGTCGACGCACAAGCGCCAAAACGCAGTGGTATTCAACGCTTCCTACCGAAAACACCAATTCGCCTAATGATGGATGCTCGCGGCAACGACCTGTCATCGCAAGTTGAGTTTGAAGGATTCAACCGTCAGCTCAGCCCAGTGAACCGCCACCTAGCCAGTAAGCTTGTGAGTTCAGTACAAAACGACATTCACGGTTTGATTTCTGCGGGTGAAGCGCAAGTGGTCGAGCGTGTTGAAGCAGTTAAGCAGCAAGCTCAGCAAGAGATGGCATCAAGTCTAAACAGCGAGCTAGAGCGCCTACAGGCACTTAAAGCAGTGAATCCAAACATTCGTGATGAAGAGATCGAAGCGATTGATGAGCAAATCAAAGAGCTAACTGGCTACATTGGCAAAGCTCAAGTTCAGCTCGACTCTTTGCGCTTGATTGTTGTGAGCCATAATTAATCATTTTCAACATTCTGCCCAGCCACCGTGCTGGGCTTTGTTTATACCCAGTTTGAGTCCTAATGCACGAATACAATCCACCCGTTGACCCCTGGTTAGACATTACCTTTGAAGACGATGATATTCTAATTGCTAATAAACCGCCTGAGCTATTGTCGGTACCCGGGCGATTAGAGGAGCACTACGACAGCTTGTGGAGCCGTTTAGTGGCTGAGTATCCAGAGATTCAAGTGGTCCATCGGCTAGATATGTCGACGTCTGGATTGATGCTCTTGGCGAAGCACAAAGAGGCGGAAAGGGCGTTAAAAAAGCAGTTTCAGTACCGGTTAACTCACAAGGTCTATTATGCTCGAGTGTGGGGAGCGCCTGAGCACGAAGAGGGCGTTGTGGATTTACCGCTGATTGGTGATTGGCCAAACAGGCCAAAACAGAAGGTCTGCTTTGATGAAGGAAAATCGGCAGAAACGCGCTATCAGGTGATGAAACGTGAGGCGCAAACGTCCATAGTTCGCTTGCTTCCCATCACTGGGCGGTCGCATCAACTTCGCGTGCATATGCAGCAAATAGGTTGTCCAATAGTGGGGGATGAGTTTTACGCTCATAAACAAGCGTTTGAGTTTTCCACCAGACTTGAGCTTCACGCTGCAGAGCTCAGTTTCTACCATCCTAACACTCAAGATTTGATGGATCAGTTTGTACCTTGTGACTTCTATCTTGATGCGAAGCCGTGCCTCTTTAACTATTTCTCTCCTGTGCCAAAATTGCCAGATTACAAAAAGCTGCCAACGCCTTAAAAAACTCGTTAAATTTGGGCAGCAAAGGAGATGATTATGACGCTGCCTACGGTTGTTTTTCTTGATAGAGCCACCATCCCTACCCACATACCCCTTCCTTCATTACCTTTTGAGCATCATTGGGTTGAGTATGACTTTACCCAGCCAGAGCAAGTATTAGAACGCATTTCCGACGCTGATATTGTGATAACTAATAAAGTGGTTTTAGACGCGAATCTACTGCAAGGTGCTCCAAATATTAGGCTGATTGCGGTCTCTGCGACGGGTTTCAATAATGTCGATATAGCCTATTGTGAGCAAAACAATATTGCGGTGACCAATGTGCAAGGCTATGCCACACGCTCTGTACCAGAGCATGTGATAGCGATGGTGTTTGCGCTTCGACGAAACTTAACGGGTTATCATCAAGATATCGCCAACGGCGAGTGGCAGCGCGACAAACAGTTCTGCTTTTTTACTCACCCGATTGGTGATGTGGCTGGAAGCACCATGATGATTGTGGGCAGTGGTGCACTTGGTCAAGCAACTGCTGTACTAGCAAGGGCAGTGGGCATGGATGTCATTTTTGCAGAGCGTAAAGGTGTAGATCTGGCTAGAACAGGCTATTTACCTTTTGATTTAGCCTTGAGAATGGCTGATGTCATCACGCTACACTGCCCACTGAATGACGAGACAAAGGATATCATTAGTAGCAGAGAGCTTTCGATGATGAAGTCTGATGCGATTTTGATTAACACAGGGCGTGGTGGATTAGTCAATGAGCAAGCGCTGGTGGATGCACTTAAGCGTGGCCATATTGCGGGCGCAGGTGTCGATGTGTTTACTCAAGAACCTGCTGATGAAAGTAACCCACTGTTGGCAAATATGCAGTTGCCGAACTTATTGCTAACGCCTCATGTGGCTTGGGGGAGTGATAGCTCTATTAGTAAATTGGCAGAGATTTTAATGAATAACATTACTGCATTTGTCGAAGGTCGAGAGCAGAACAGAGTGGTTTAGCCGTTTACGGATTAACTTGCTTGAGGCCTTCATTAAATACCTCAAGCAGTTTCCTTGCTTGAGGGTGATTCTTGGAAAACATCATGTAGCTGTCATTGGTCAAAAATGGTTTAGGGTGGAAGGTCACTTTCTCTTGAAGTTCGAGCGGCATTTTCTGTAGCGTAAATAAGCCAATATCTCGCTCCTCTGGCACTAAGTCCACTCGTCTGTATTTTAAGAGTTGTAGAGCTTGAGTCGGCGAGTCAACGCGATTTATGGTAACGGTACTCTCTTCGATCATAGTATCAATCTCTGAACCGTAGCTATAGCCCAAGCCGCCGCCCAAGTGCTTGCCTTTGATGTCTGTTATATCTTGCCAATCAAAATCATCTTCTCTGAGATGAAAGAAGACAAACTTCTCTTGTCCAACCGGATTACTGTAGTAAAAGTGTTCTGTTCGCTCCTCTGCAAACATCCAAACCGCAGTGGCAACAAACTCCCCTTCACTGGCTTTCTTATAGGCCCGTTTCCATGGAAAGAAGTGAAACTCCACCTGATAGCCTTGCGAGGCAAAGGCTTTTTGGATGGTCTGACCGACAGAGCCAAAGTCAATCAAATCTTGCCCAATGAAAGGGGGCCAATTCCCAGCCGCGATTTTGATAACTTTTGAGTCATCGGATGCATAAGTCTTTGAAGTTGAGAATAGCAAAGAGAATAAGCATGTAATTAGTAGAGGTCGAAACACAAAAGATCTCCAATCAATATTTCTATTATTAAATTTAGAAGATATTCCGTGGAAACGTAGGAATATACCCAAGTGACTTCAAGATGGAGGGTTCAGAGCGTGATCACGGGTTCAAGTTCAAGGCAAATGACGCAGTGGAATAACGGGTTCTTTCCAAGTCATTTAACGTAGAAATTGAATTCGTGAATCGCTCCCGAAGGGCGAGTTTGCCTAGCCTGCATACTTTGTTAACGATTCTTAATTTAGACCCACTAGATTGTCGAATCGTTGCCGCGTTTGCAAGCTAGGCAATTCTCGCTGAACCACGCATCTTGAGGTTACTTGGGTATATAAGAGAAGAAAAGTAGCTCTGCATAGGAAATCTTACAGGTGAGAGGCTCGAATCACAGGCATTAAAAAGCCAGCGCAGAAGAATACTGCGCTGGCTCAGATAAGAGGCGTCGCCGGGGTTAGCTTGACGCTACTGGCTGCTCAACTTTTTCTGCATCACTGCTGTCTGCCGTACGGTTAACTAGCATGGAAATCGCGCCGTCACCAGTGATGTTACAAGCGGTACCGAAGCTGTCTTGAGCCATGTACAGAGCAATCATTAATGCAAGCTCGGCTTCACCAAACCCAAGCATAGAAGCCATTAAACCTAGTGCCGCCATTACCGCACCACCCGGAGCGCCGGGAGCTGCGATCATGGTAATACCTAGCATCATAATGAATGGAATCATGCTAAAGAAAGAGACCATCTCAATGTTGGTACTTAGCGCCATTACTGCCGTTGCACAAAGCACGAGCGTAATGGTTGAACCAGACAGATGAATGGTTGCACATAGTGGGATAGTAAGTTGGCAATAGGTTCCTTTACACCGTTTTCTTTGGTTTGCTTTAGTGTTACAGGGATTGTTGCTGCTGAAGACATAGTACCAAGCGCTGTGAAGTAAGCTGGGATCATGTTTTTCAATAGTCGAATTGGGGACTGACCGCTAACCATACCTGCAATCACATATTGAATGCTGATCCAAATCCAGTGAACGATAACTGCAGTCACAAGCACTAGGCCGAAAGTTTTCAATGTGGCGAAAACCGTACCTTCTGCGCCCATGTTTGCGAATACACCCGCAATGTAGATTGGAAGCATAGGAATGATCACTTTTGCCAATAGTAAGTCGATGATCGCACGACCGTCATCAGCAAACTGCTTCAATGGTTGACTACCCGTTACCGAGATACCAATACCGAATAGGAAAGCCAGACCTAGAGCCGTCATTACACCAAATACAGCCGGGATTTCAATGTTGACTAAACCTGTAAGCTCGCGTTGAGCTTCCACGTTAGGTGCAACACTTGGCTCTAAGCCAGAGAGAACAATCGTCGCCGCTAAGAAAGCCAAACAACCTGCAACGATAGTTGAACCGTATGCCAAACCCACAGTTTTACCTAATAGATTTCCAGAGTTTTTTGGCAGGCTAGCAATACCGCTCGCAATATAAAATAGGATAATTAACGGGATAGCAAAACCGATTAACTGCCCACCAATTTGCTGGAAAGTGAGGAATAGACGAACAAGTATGTCGGGAGCGAAGGTTCCGACGAGTGTGCCACCAACGATACCGGCGACAAGTTTAGCGACGAGGTTCATAGTAGAACTCCTAGTTAAAGCTTTTGTTTTAAAAAGACTTTTGTTGTTTATATGGTATGAATCGCGTGGATTATAGGAATTGGTGATTCTTTATTCTGCGATCTGGGTGTGTATATTACCATTTGTAACGCCTTTGTTTTGCTTTTTGAGATTTAGTTTTGATTTTTGATTGTTTGTTGGAGTTTAAATTTAAGGAATTCATGCATTTATATCAAAAATAAATATGAATCGTGTTTGGTGGGTTCTTTAGTATGTAACAGGTTTCATTTTTGTGGGGGCGATTGGGAATCGTATCGCAGTTTAGTTTCTTTTTTGAAATTAAAAAAATAGCACTGGATGGGAATTAATAATGTTTGGGTATCATGCTGATATTAATAACTTTAATTCAAAAAATACCATTCTAGAGGTGCTAAATGGAACACAGCAATAACCAAAATTCGGTTAAGTTTCACGGGAAAGCTGGCGAGTTTTTCTCGATATGGATCGTCAATATACTGCTTTCGATTGTCACGTTAGGTATTTACTCGGCGTGGGCAAAAGTACGCACCAAGCGTTACTTCTATGGCAACACAGAAATCAACGGAGATAGCTTTGAGTACCATGCCAAGCAAACTCAAATACTTAAAGGGCGATTGGTTGCATTTTTCTGCGTATTGATTTGGTCATTTG
>JYJN01000004.1 GCA_003263845.1 Vibrio aestivus
TGTTTATGGCACAATGTTCAAGTTAAGAGGCATCGCGTTGTCGCTTGTTAGCAAGGCGTTAGTCGCCAGAAAAAGCTAGCAATCAAAATCATGTTTCTAAGCTTAAAATTTGGCTGATGATTGTTTGCTATGCAGGCTCTTCATCGATGGTCAAAACTCAGTTTCAGCTGTTTCAAATCCAAAGTTTTGCAAGTGTCCAAGCGGTTTTTTGTTGTTTGGCGCTGACAGAACTGGGCAATCGAGCGTTTGTTCTTGGTTGCAACTCTGCCCGGTGAGTTTGTTGGTTCAAAAGCAGATCTACTCGCTGAAAAGTTGTCTTCTCTGGTGTTGTAAGTTCCACGTGGTTTCAGTGACTTTGTTGAAAGTTCGCACTGTGAGATTGGCTTTCCAAAAGCGTTTTTTGGTGTTGTCAGTCCGTTTTCTACGGCGCTGTTTGTTCCAAGTGGTTTCATTGAGTAGCCGCTTTGAGACTACGTCTGACTTAAGTGCATCAAAGCACATAAAGTTTGTTGTTCGCAAAGTTTAGTTCGGCTTAAAATTGTCGCTCGGTGCCTCGCGACTAACAAACTGCTCAAGAGGGATTCGCAACGCGTGGCATTTTTACTATGCGTTGAATTTAGTGATTAAGGTGGTTTGCGGCGGCTTTTGTACTGCGTTGCTCACCCCTTAGCAGGGCGTTATACCAACCGAGAAAACTTCACTCTCCCTATTGAAATTGGTTGCTATAAGCACAATTTAATATTCTGAATATTAACAATAAATGAGGTTTTCATGGGTTACATTCTTCAAAACACAACAAGTCTTCAATTGGTTGATAAAGATGGTGAGTTTATCGAATTGGATGACTTCCAAGAAGTAGGCGAACATGAAGTTATTTCTAAGCCTTCATTCAAAGAAGATGACGAAACTAGACAAGCAACTTTTCAAGCGGATTTAGACGGCAATACTATTACCGCCCGCGTTCAATACACTTCCGGTATGAGTGGTCTCGAAGTTCAAAGTGTAGATGTTGAGGGAGTGCCAGAGGAGTATCAAGAAGAATCTTCCGTAGATTTTGAATTCCAAGAATGTGAAGACGACGAATAGGCTTGGTATAACAAACTGTTTAAGAGTGATTCGCAACGCGTGGCATTTTTGCTATGCGTTGCGTTTAGTGTTTAAGGTGGTATGCGGAAGCATAGGTATTGCGTCGCTCACACCTTAACA
>JYJN01000005.1 GCA_003263845.1 Vibrio aestivus
AGATTAATGACATCGACAATGTGAACAGCGAGACCATTACCGCAGTGACCATCTCAGGCATAACAAGTCGTTTTGTTGACGGCGATGAAGTGGCGATCACCGTAGCGGATAACCTCAACTTCACGACGACAGTGACTGGCGGCAGCTGGAGTATCACCGAAAATCTGGCAACGTTAGATAACGGAGTCGTGCCAGTGACAGTGACTGGCACCAACGCACACAACGCGGTGGCTCAACAGGTACAAACGACCTTTACCGTCGACATCAATAACCCGGTGGTTGAAAATGTGACCTTATCA
>JYJN01000006.1 GCA_003263845.1 Vibrio aestivus
AGACCACCAACCTTAAACCATTGTGCCGTAAACACTAAATTCCAAGCGAACCGAAAATGCCGAGCGTTGGGAATCTGTCTTAAACGCTTTGTTAGGCAGCTATGTCCAGTGTGTTAGTCCCAGATTTTTTGGAACTGCTATATCGAATGTCTTAGTCACCCCATCACCAACAAAGCCTACTTGATCTTGTAGTATTGCGAGGTCACTAGAGTTAGACCACTTACATCCAAGAGATCCATAGTATTTAGAGTGCAATTCCTCCGGTTTGTCTGTGCGCAAAATCAACCGAGTTTTTGCAAATGGGTGTTGGTCATCGAAAGTATATAAGGGCAACTTAACTGCAGACTTTACAACTTTATTTAATAATAGAAATTCATGCACTTCGTTTGATTCTTGGACGTCAAGGATTCCCGATAGGTAATTCGCAAGGCTTCGTGAACTATTGAGTACGAAACAAATCACTTCCCAAATGAGGCTAGTTATAGAAAAGATTTTGTTATTCTGTCCATGCAGAATACTACAGGGACCTACTACACCATTGGTTACACCTTCAATAAAATAGCCATGTAAACAAAACTTTCGTTGTTCATGCCTAATATCAACGGAATAGAACCTCACCCTTGATTGTTGGTGTTTAATTGCATTAACAGCAGATGATATGAATTTCTTAAATTCTTTAACTTCAGCGTTTAGCTTTTTAACGTGAGGTGACTTCTTACACTCTTTAGTGGAAGAGAAGAAGCCAGAAGCAATACTTTCAATATCGTCTACGTGCTCAGCTGCTGAATACAAAGATAATTCTATGTAGTCGAGGAGTTCAGCTTGAAGATCTGATGCAGTTGCAAGCCCATTGATTGTATTGGAGTGCTCAAAATACGTTTGTAGCTTAACGCAGCATTTATCTAATTTAGAGAAGATACGTTGTAAAGACGTATTATATATTCCTAGGGGCTTTCGAAGTCTTTGCGATTCATGGAAACCAACACCACTAGGCAATGCAGATAGCCAAGACAAGGCTTCTAGTGGGGAACGCGCACCTTCGCTTAAATCAAAAACATATTCTGGTTTACTGCTATTACCCATTTATTCCTCGATATTCAAAAAGTACCTACTTCTGCCTAACGCTCGATTAAGTAGCCCGAAACGCACAACGATAGTTTCTGCAGAGCGCCGTAACCTCTGAATTTCCTGCAAACCAAAAATGCCACGCGTTGAGGGTCTGCTTAAATTTATTGTTATGGCGCAATTCTCAAAGATGGCCACCTAACTAACCACCCTTTCGAATTTACACGATTTTCAAATGTTGCTAGTAACCTTTTAGGATTATGCGTGACGCAGTAACCAAATAAAGATTCAAACCCAAATGCTGATACAACTTCATATTGATTCACGCCTGTTTGTCGAACACCAACGGCTGTTTCTTTTTCAGGCCAGTGGCTCATAGCATCCACTGAACTTTGATAAGGTTCATCACCATTACGTTCATGCATTTGAGCTTGATTTCGAACTTCCCAATTAAGCTCTGGCATACAGCCTTTCAAGTATTCTTCATAACCCAGATAGGCATCAGGATTGGATTCATTAGGATCGAAGTAAATCACATCAACGTCATTTAAAGGAGTCGTAGATTCAAACTCATGTAACGAGTCCCATACTAAATTTCGAACGAAACCCGCTGCTATATAGCACTGAGGTAGATTCAGCTGAGAGACATGATTTAGTGCCTCAGTTCTTATTGGGTCACGTTTTATTAATTCTACGATTTTGTCCATTTTCGCCCTGCGCCATAACGCCCGATTAAGTAGCCCGAAACGCACAATGATTGCTTCTGCATAACACTTTAAACGCTGAACTGCCTGCAAACTGAAAATGGCACGCGTTGAGGGTCTGCTTAAATTGCTTGTTAAGTTACGCCTTGTGTCACGCGCTGAACCCAACTTGTTCCAGATTTTAAGACGATTTTCGATTCAACTGAATACAAAGAACCGTCACCATAACCATTTTCAAATGAAATTGTTAAATCCATTTCTACGACTTCCAAAATTGGAAGATTTTGCTTCAGTAGAATTACTTTAAACTTATCAAACAAAGAGCTTATAGCAAAAGAGAGAGGCTCTAAGAATTCTAGGTCTCTCGGGTAAGGTTCTTTATCCATTAACTTTATAGTCACTGATGTTAAATTAGCTTTTTGGCAAAGGTCACCAACATATGGGTATAAGCAACTCAGTCCACTTTGAGAATGGTGAGCTATATCATATGCAGCACCTTTGAACCGTTTGAATGATGTCAAAACTTCTCCCTAGTAACTTAACGCCAAATTAAGGTGTGAACAACGCAACCTAAAGCATTGTGCCATAAACACTAAACTGACTTGAAGTGATGGCGCCAAGCGTTGTGAATCACTCTTAAATTTATTGTTATGTTTAAAGCCAAACGAGTCCACTATACGACTTAGTTCTTAGGGATTCTAACCTGCTTTTAAGGGAGCCAGAGTGTATCTCTAGTTTATGGCCATCAGGGTCTAAGATATAAAGTGACTGTCCTTCACTCTTATTCTCTTTCCAAACTTCCACACCCAATGAAACTACGCGCTTAGCAAAGGCTTCAAATTCTTTTGGTTCGATATCAAAAGCTACGTGGGTATAGTCAGTTTTGTGGCAAGGTTCATC
>JYJN01000007.1 GCA_003263845.1 Vibrio aestivus
GTTGGTTCCGTGGCGGATTGGCCATGGCCTCGGTGGTGGCGTGTATGATGTTCGCTGCGCTGTCGGGCTCGTCTCCGGCTACCGTCGTTGCTATCGGTAGTATCGTGATTGCCGGTATGGTGCGAAATGGCTACTCCAAAGAGTTCGCGTCTGGCGTTATCTGTAATGCAGGTACTTTAGGCATTTTGATCCCACCATCCATTGTTATGGTGGTTTACGCCGCGGCAACTGATGTGTCGGTTGGGCGTATGTTCCTTGGTGGGGTCATTCCTGGTTTACTCGCGGGAGTGATGTTGATGATTGCTATCTATATCGCCGCTCGCGTTAAGAACTTGCCCGCTCAACCGTTTGTTGGCTGGGGAGAGGTATTTGCTTCTGCGAAAGATGCGAGCTGGGGTTTGCTACTCATCGTTATCATTCTAGGTGGTATTTACGGTGGTATTTTTACGCCAACAGAAGCCGCTGCGGTTGCTGCGGTGTATTCGTTCTTTATCGCAAACTTCATATACAAAGATATGGGTCCGTTCGCGGATAAAGAGAATCGCAAGCCAGCATTGATTAAAGCGATTCAAACGCTGTTTCATAAAGATACCAAGCACACACTATATGAAGCGGGCAAGCTGACGATTATGCTGCTGTTCATCATTGCGAATGCATTGATCCTTAAACACGTACTGACGGAAGAGCGTATCCCGCAGATGATCACTGAGTCAATGTTGTCGGCAGGGCTTGGGCCAATCACTTTCTTGATCGTGGTGAACTTACTTCTATTGATTGGGGGCAGTTCATGGAGCCGTCTGGTCTGTTGATCATCGTTGCACCACTCGTCTTCCCAATCGCAATTGCACTGGGCATCGACCCTATTCACTTAGGCATTATGATGGTAGTGAACATGGAGATAGGCATGATTACGCCACCTGTGGGGCTTAACCTGTTCGTGACCGCTGGGGTTGCTAAGATGTCGATGATGAATGTGGTGAAGGCAGCTCTGCCTTGGGTGGGCGTCATGTTCCTGTTCTTAATCATCGTGACCTATGTACCTTGGGTGTCGACTTGGTTACCAACCTTGTTGATGGGGCCAGAGATCATCACGAAGTAATAAAATTTCTTCATCAAAAACAAAGCCCAGCATTTGCTGGGCTTTCAATTTTTTAGAGTATTTTTTAGTGTGCGCAGTAGAGCGGGATTAATTGGCGACCACTACCGGACGTTGAGATTGAGGGTGGGGCATTATTGTTACTTCATGGTGATACACTTCAGCGATAGTTTGACTAGTCAAAGCATCGCTTGGGCGACCATCCATAACAATCTCCCCTTGGTTCAGGATCATGATGCGATCGGCATACTGCGCGGCTAAGTTTAGATCATGAAGAACCGCAATGACGGTAGCACCATCGTGAGCCAGCTTTTTGGCTAGGGACAGCGTGCTGTGCTGATGCTGCAAATCCAATGCAGAGGTCGGCTCGTCGAGTAGCAAGATTTTGTTGTCACTACTTTGCGCCGTTTGGGTCAGCACACGAGCAAAATGTACTCGCTGTTTTTCGCCGCCAGAGAGACTCGGATAACTACGATGACTTAACTTATCAACACCAACCGCTTCCATGTTGCTCTCTACCACTAACTCTAGCGCTTGTTTACCCAGAGAGAGGCCGATGCTACCAAGTTCGACCACTTCCTGAGCCGTAAAATTAAACGATAGCGAACTGTGTTGGGGCAGTGCGGAAAGGTGCCTTGCGAGTTGCTCTGGCTGCCAATCTGCGCTTGTGCGGCCGAAAATCTTGGTTCTGCCGTAGTGTTCACTTCGCCAGTAATGGTTTTAAGCAGGGTACTTTTTCCTGCGCCATTAGGGCCGAGTAAAACGGTAAATTCGCCGCGCGAGAATTGGGTGGTGATGTTCTCTATGATCGAGCGCCCGTTGATTCTTGCTGCAACGTCTTCTAATTGAATTGAGTCGCTCCCTTTGAAGTCCCCAATACTGACTGCACTTGCTTTTGAACGATTCCAAAAATCCATCATTACAACCTACCTTTTTGCTTAATGAGCAAACCAATGAAAAATGGCGCGCCAAGAAGGGCGGTCACAATCCTACCGGCATATCTAGCGGGGCAACGACGGTTCGTGCAAGCATATCTGCAATGAGAAGTAGCAATGCCCCTAATAATAAGCTGACAGGTAGCAAGCTTTTGTAATTCGGTCCAACCAACATTCTGGCTAGGTGAGGGACGATGAGGCCAATAAAGCCAATCATCCCCGCGAGAGCCACGGTGACCCCAACGCCTGCGGCAGCTAAAACAATCAGGCGGCGTTTTTAGATTTTGAACATTGATACCCATGTGTCTTGCTTCTGACTCACCTAATAACATCGCATTGAGCTTGTTAGCGTCACGGTAGTAGGCAATGAAGAGAACGATCAGTGTTACAAACGCCAGACCCAGTGCGTTAGTGTTAGCGCCGGCTAAAGACCCCATAGTCCAAAGCGACAAATCTCGTAGAGCCTGATCGTCAGCAAAATAATTGAGTAGTCCAAGCGCAGCCCCTGCAAGAGCGGCAATGGCAACCCCAGCCAAAAGCATCATAGAAACAGACGTGCCATTGGCGGTACTGCCTAATCGATAAACCAGAAATGTCACCACAATACCGCCAATACACGCGAAAACAGGTACGGTTCCAAGAACAAGTAATAGTGGATAATTGACCGCTAAATCTGCAAACACAACTATGGCTATGGCAGCGCTAGTGCAGCGCCAGACGACACACCAATGATCCCCGGATCGGCTAAGGGATTTCGGAACAGGCCCTGCATTACCGCGCCACTGATCGCCAAAATCCCACCGACGGCAATGGCAAGTAGAGTTCGTGGCAAGCGTACTTGCTGAATGATCATCTCAACATGCGGGGGGAGTATGTCTTGCTGAGATGGAATGAGCGACTGCAAACTGTCGGAGAAACTGATGTTCATTGGCCCAACCGACAGTGACGCAATCATAGCGCCATAGAGCAGTACGGCGGCAATAACACATAAACTGCGTGTGCTGAGAATTCTTGTTGTTGTCATGAGTCAGTCATTATTGAAGTTGTGTAGATGTTTGTGGTGGTAGCTGAGAGAAGTCGTTATACAGCTCGTCGGCTAAATCTAAGCTTGCAAGCCCAAGGCCGCCGATGATGGCGCTGCCGTGAATCGGTTTAATGTTTTGATTAGCGGCTGCAGGTGTCGCTGCCAACAGAGGAAAAGCGCTAATTATGCCATCAAAACCACCTAGTGCGTCCCAAGCTCGGTGTGTGACAAGAAGATAGTCTGGTTGCATGTCAACGATAGCTTCTGCGGACACGGATTTGTATGACTGTAAGTGATCATAAGCTGGGTTAGTGCCGCCCGCGAGCGAGATGATGGTGTCGATTGTAGTGTTGCGTCCCGCAATGGTGGCAGGGCGACCTTTGCTTAACATCGCGAACATCACTTTTGGTGGCTGTTCGATGTGGCGCTGACTCATGCGTTCGAGAATGTCTTTTAACTCAGTTTTCAAAATCGAGGCTTCTTCTTGGGTACCTGTTAATGAGGCGATGGCATCAATTCGTTCAAATAGGTCAACTTGTGAGTCGCCGGACGGGACCGTTTCTACCTCGATACCTGCGCTATCGAGCAACTGGAGTGTCGCATCTGGACCCATTTCATGAGAGCCAACGATGTGAGTAGGATTAAGAGACATTAAACCTTCGGCAGAAAGCTGTCTGTGGTAGCCCACTTGAGGGAGCTCGTTATCTTGATTGAACGACTTACTGGTCACATCAACTGCAATCAATTGGTCTTGAGCACCCAAAGCGAAAATGAGTTCAGTGATACTTGAACCTGCACTAATGATTCGATTCTCTTCCGGTGTATTTGCCATTGCATTAGGCAGGTTAACTAAAGTGAGCATAAGGGCTAAAAGGCGAGTTTTCATAGTGGTCGCTCCATGACGATATTGGTGGCTGGAATATTGTGTTGTTGAAGAAATCCAATCAGTTTGAGCATGAGCTCCACCCGAGAATCTTTATCGGCAACGATAACGACAGGGCGATCACTGTTTTCTTTATGGGTATTGGCCAGTGTTGAGGCGAACTCTTCCCAGTTGTCATACTGAGTGCCATCAATAGCCCAAGGTTGAGATGCGTTGTTAAGAATGCCGATTGAGATGACATTCTCCGTCGGTTGGCTCAACTGGGTCTCTTGTTCTGCTTTAGGGATCTCAACGTCCAATGTATGAACCGAGACGTTGGCCGTGAGTAGCAAAAACACCATCACGATGAAGATGATATCGAGCATCGGTGTTAAGTCGGGCTTGAAGCTCTCATCGGTGAACTGACTCTGAGAATGAATCATTACACGACCTCTTCGGTTGCGAGCGTGTTCACGGCAATCTGCTTGGTGTCTGGATCGATAATGACGCCTTCAATGTGAAGGTTACTGTGATTAAGCGTGTACTCAATCTTGGCCAGTGTTTTTTCCACCCACATGGTCAGTAGCTGTGATCCCGTGATCGCAGGTAGGGCAATCAGTAAGCCTGCTGCGGTAGTGGTCATGGCCAGTCCAAGGCCTTCTGCCAATACTGATGGAGAAATGGCACCAGACATATCCGTGATGCCAGAGAACATTTCCATTAAACCTAACACGGTGCCAAGAAGTCCAACTAACGGGCTAACCACGCCTATCACAGACAGTAAACGAATTCCGGTTCGAAACTGTTGGCGATTCTTGAACAACCAAATACTCACCGCTTCTTCTCGTAGTGGTTTGGTGAAGTGGCGGTGACTCAATAGCATTCGCATCGATTGATGAATCAGCTTCTTTCCTGATACTTCACTTTGAATAAAATCGTCGACGTCTTTCGCGTTGGTCAGATCTAGCTGATGGATGCGCTTAAGAATTTGATGGGTGTGAGTGCGGCCATTTATGAGCATATAGAGTGTTCGTTCAATGAGAATGACTAGAGTCAGGACAGAAAGCGTCATCAAAGGCCAGGTCATAATGCCGAGTTGGCTATGAATAGTAGTGATCAATTGCATTGCGATTATCTTAGTTTGAAATTAATTGGGATATGAACGCGGTGCGCAACCGCGATTCCGTCTTCCAGGCGGCGAGAAAATTGCCATTCTTTTATGGTTTTAAGTGCCCGTTCATCAAGAATTTGGTGCCCGCTTGATTGAATGAGATTTTGTTTAATCTGTTTACCTTCTTCGTCGAGCCATACCTCGATCACGGCCTTGCCTTGGAAGCCACGTTTCTTCGCCAGTTTTGGATAACTCACTGGAGTGGGCTTTGCGCTAAATGTTGGTTTGCTAACCAGTTTGGGTTGTTGCGCTGGCTGTGGGACCGAAGCCATCTGTGCCGGCTCATCCAAAGTAGGCTTTACTGTCTCGAGGGGTTTCTCGTTACTTTGCTTTGTAGGCGTTGGTTTTTGCCTCACCACCTTGGAAACAGAAGTTTTAAAAGCATCAGCATCAGCATCAGAGGCTTTTGCTGTGGTTATTTTTCTCTCAGTAACTGCCTGTTCTGCTTTTGAATTTTTGACATCTGGCTTTGCAGGTACGGGGCGATCTTGCTTAAGTGTTTCAAGTTTAGGTGTCTCAATATTTGGGGTCTCAGTCTTTGGTGTTTTTAGAGTCGTTTGGTTAGGCGTTGTGGAAGAGGTAGACACTTTTTTTGAAACAACGGGTTCGACCGTTGATTTGCTTTCTTCTGTGAAGGGTTCTTCGACTGTTTTCTCTACTTCTCGCTCAATCACTTTCTCAGTAATTTTGGGCTCATTGATGGGCCTAGCGTACGCACTCGCCATGAGCTGAATCTGCACCGCGTTAGCGCCCTGATCCAAGGAGATATTAATCTCTTGATTTTCAGGTATATAAGACAGCACGTAGATATGTATCAAACATGCAACTAGAACGGAAATGAGATAGCGTGAGTGTTTCATCGTTGAGAATTGGCAGAGTAATTTGCGTTGTTGAGTGCATTATCCACCAAATGAGAATGAGATCAAATTTCATTTGCATTTGTATTTTCGTTGGATAATATATCGAGCAAATACTCATTACCAAGGGGAGTTGGATGAAAGTGCTGTTTTGAGAGGTTTTCTCAGGTTCGAGGCACAGAATCCTTTCCTATCCGTATGCATCAGGTTGTTTTCGATCGCTCAGACGAGCAAATAGTAGGTAAGCACACCCCAGATCCGCTCCGTTATGCGTTTAGCGGTAAACGTGGGCCTCATGCGGGTGGTGCTATGTCACCTGTTCCCCTCCACTTGTTCAAAAGACATTAAGTGACGCTTTCCTGCTTTCGGGAAAAAAAGGCAATCGATGTTTGTACATCCATATCCCGTTTTGTCGCGTCCGATGCACTTATTGCAACTTCTTCCAATATGCCTCTAGCAAAAGCTTAATTGCGGACTACTTCACCGCGCTTGTTAAAGAGCTTAAGTTCAAAGCGGCTCAACCTTGGACGCAGAGTTATCCATTCCAAGCGGTTTATGTAGGGGGAGGAACGCCAACGGATTTGAGCGCTGATCAAATGCTGACTTTGGGAAAACTGATTCGTGAACACTTTCCCCTAGCTCCAGATTGTGAAATTACGCTTGAGGCCGAGTGAATCGCTTTGATGCGGGTAAGTTCGAATCGGCACTGGAAGGTGGTTTCAACCGATTTTCTTTGGGTGTGCAAAGTTTCAATACCAAGGTTCGCCGGGCCGCTAAGCGTTTGGACGACGGTGATGTTGTGATGACCACCTTGCAGAAAATGGTCAGTTACAACGCGGCTCCCATCGTCATCGATTTGATGTATGGATTGCCTTATCAAACGCTTGAAAATTGGCAACAGGATCTTGAAAGCTATCTCGAATCGGGCGTTGATGGTGTGGATTTGTATCAATTAATTGAAATGCAAAACCTCCCTATGGCTCGCCTTGTCGAGCAAGGAAAACTACCTGAACCTGCAGAAACCGCCGTTAAAGCGTCCATGTATGAAGTGGGCGTTAACTTTATGGCGATGCACCATCAAAAAAGGCTCAGTGTGAATCATTGGGCGTCAAGTAATCGTGAGCGAAGCATCTATAACAGTTTAGCCAAAACTGATGCACAAGTTCTGCCTTTGGGTGCGGGGGCTGGTGGTAACGTCAATGGTATCAGTACGATGCAAACTCGAGATATGGAAACCTATATTGCCGCTATCGAAGCCAACGAATTTGCCAGCGCGATGGCTTTTCGTTCACAAGGCTCAGAATCCTTTAACGGCGCTGTTAAAGCCGCTTTCGACAAAGGCGTGCTTTTGAAAAGAGATTTTTCAGAGTGGTTTGAACGTCTCATGCCACTTTTCAAAGAGTGGGAAAACAGAGGCTTGTGACCATTACACCCTTTGCCGTTTCCCTGACGATGGCGGGCCAGTTTTGGTCGGTCAATCTAGCAACAAATTTACTGTCAGTCATTTCAGTCGCAAGACAAGGTAGAAGCCGCTGTTTGTTAGGAACTCGGTCTATTAGAAATCCAACTAGTTAAAAGCTCGGTTTGCGAAAACAGGGTCTGTTAAATCGGTGAATACGTTAGGAGCCACCATGTATATCAGCTGTGACCAAGCACAAGCAAAAGAAAAAGTGCGTCAAGCGTTAGCGGAAGATTCGGCATCGCCAATCTCTCAAATGTCGGAACAACTCGGGTTGAACGAAGGTGAAATTACCTTTGTACTGCCAGAAGAGATGGTAGGTCGTGCTGAAGGTCAGCATGCTCAAGCGATACTAGATCAGCTACCGGAATGGGGCAAAGTGACCACGATTGTTCATTCATTTGGGTCAATCTTTGAAGCAAAAGCGCGTTTTCCAAAAGGCAAAGTGGCACATGGCTACTACAACTTAATGGGAAAAGAAGGCGAACTTCATGGCCATTTAAAATTAGATCTCGTGAAACATATTGGCTTTGTAAGTAAGCCATTCCGCAGCATGGAAAGCCACTATATTGGTTTTTTTACCGAGCAGGGTGATTGCGTATTTAAAGTGTATCTGGGCCGCGACAAAAAGCGTCAATTAATCCCAGAACAAATTGAAGAGTTTAAGAAGATGAGAAAGGAGTACTCAAAATGAGCAGCAGTGAAGCGAGCGCAGAGCAGTTTAAAGAAGCACGCAGAGAGCGATTGCAAAATCGCCTAGAGCCAGAGGTTAGAGCGTTCCGTGATTCGCGCAAAACGCTTCAGCTTGCAACGATCAATTCCCAAGGTAAACCTAACGCGACGTATGCACCTTTTGCGTTTGATAATGCGGGCTACTACATCCTTGTCAGCGATATTGCTGCGCATGGTAAGAACCTGAAATCTAACCCACAGGTTTCTATCTTATTGGTCGAAGACGAAAGCGAAAGCAAGCAAATGTATGCTCGTAAACGTTTGACTTTCGACACCAAAGCAGAATGTGTTGAGAAACAATCAAGCGAGTGGCTAGCGGGAGTTGCTGCACTTAAAGCACGTTTTGGCGACATCATCGACAACCTAAGCCAATTAAACGATTTCAATTTGTATCGGTTGGTTCCTGAATCAGGCCGATACGTAAAAGGCTTTGGTCAAGCTTTCGAGATCTCAGGTAATGACCTTCTGGATTTCGTTCACTTGACCGAAGGTCATGTTCAGGCTGAAAAAGAAGCTCTAACCAAATAATAAAAAATAATCTCTATTTGTACTCACTCCATATTCGTCGAGATTTGAGTACAGCAAACTAGGAAAGGAATAATTCATGTTTTATAAAACACGACTCGCGCTAGTTGTGGGGGCAGTTATTGCCGCACCAACGATGGCTGAAGAAGTTTACACCTTTGATGAAGTGGTTGTATCAGCGACTCGAACTGAGCAGAACAAAGAAGATGTGTCTTCTTCTATTGCAACAGTTAGTCGAGAAGATCTTGATGAAACAATGACGTCTAACCTAAAAGATACCCTAAAGTACGAACCGGGTGTTGACGTGCAAGGTAGCGGTCGCTTCGGTGTATCAGGTTTTAATATTCGCGGTATGGAAGATAGCCGCGTCAAAGTAATGGTGGATGGCGTACAACAGCCAGTGCCATACAACCCAGGATCAAGCCAGCAACGTAAATTCCCAAACACTATCGAGACAGATACGTTAGTAGGTGTGGAAGTCAACAAAGGCCCATCATCTAGCCTGTATGGTTCGGATGCACTGGGTGGTGTTGTTCTGTTCCGTACCAAGAATCCAGATGATGTTCTTTTGACAGAGGGTGATGAGCATCGCTTCGGTATCAAGAGTAGCTATGCGTCGGTAAACAGCGAGTTTAAGAACACCCTAACTTGGGCAATGCGCAAAGGCGATTGGGAAACCATCACGATGCTTACTTACGCTGATGGTAAAGAGTATCAAACTCACGGTGACGGTGCGGATATTTTAGGCCCAGACCGCGGCGCAGCGGATCCAGCAGATACGCAATTGATGAACGGCTTGGCGAAGGTTTACTACCAAGCAAACGACAGGCATCGTTTAGGTGCAACTGTTGAGTATTTCGACTACCAGCATGATTCTTTCCTAGCGTCTGAAGAGGGTTATGAAATCATGCCAGGGTTTGCTTATACCGATTCTTCAGTTGAAGACCACAACAAGCGTCTTCGTCTAGGATTTGAGCATGAGTGGCAGGTCAATGCTTTAATGGCAGATGACCTAGCGTGGACAGTCAGCTACCAGCAGACTGAGAGCCAGTCTGACAATTATGACACAACAAACTGGGGTGGTATGCCTCCATTTGTACCGGGTTATAATGACCGTATGCGGAATCGCCAGCGTATTTCTCAAGATGATTCTGTTCAATTTGATGTGCAGCTGAACAAGCTTGTCGAACGTGATACGCATTATCATGAGATCACTTATGGAGCGAGCTTCCTAAACAACAAGTTCTCACTTGAGAACAACGATTATTTCATTAAGAGCGGTCAAGTAGGTAAGCCAGACGGTACTGTGTCTCCGGGTAGCACAGGTCTTCCAAATGCAGATACACGCCAATGGGGTATCTTCATTCAAGACCAAGCTTTCTTTATGGATGAGAAACTGGTTGTGTCTGCCGGTCTTCGTTATGACTCATTCAAAACGTCTCCTGAGACAACCGAAGGTTATGAAGTGGAGCATGAAGGCAACAAAAACGATGCGTTTACGGGTCGTTTAGGTGCGGTGTATCACGTCGATACGCTGTTCAGCCCTTATGTACAAGTTAGCCAAGGCTTTAAAGCACCAACCGTCTATGACTTGTTCTACTCATACAGCGAGGGTGCTATTTTCCGAGGTAACCCAAACCTGAAGCCAGAAGAGAGTATCTCTTACGAATTGGGCTTCCGTGGCAAGTCTGAACGTGTCTCTTACGAGTTTAGTGCTTTCTACAATGACTACACTAACTTCATTGCTGAAAGCACGATTGGCCATGACGCCGCGGAAGATAAAGACATCATCACAATGAAGAACATTGATGAAGCTCGTATCTATGGTGCTGAATTCAGCACAATGTTACTAGGCCCCTCAGGTACTTATGCTCGTCTAGGTCTTGCTTACGCGAACGGCGAAGACAAGAAAACAGGTAAGGAGTTAGACTCAATAGCGCCATTTACCACCAACCTAGGTCTTGGTTTCCGCGAGGCTAACGATACGTACGGTGCACTGGCTAACTGGAAGATTGTGGCTAAGAAAGACGAATGGCAACAAGAAGACAACGTTGAAGCACCGTCTTATAGCATCGTTGACGTGACAGCTTACTATCGCCCAATGAAGGACCTAACATTGCGCGCGGGTCTGTTCAATGTTCTGGATGAGAAATACTGGCTATACAATGACCTACGCAGTGAAGATGAAGGCTTGAAAGACATTGATACTCAAGCTGGCCGTAACTGGGGTATTAGTGCGGAATACTTCTTCTAAATTGAATTGAACTACAATTCGCTGAGATTCAGTGAATGCGATAACACCAACACCTCTAATCTCAATGGGATTGGAGGTGTTTTTATTGGCGAGATAGTCTGTTTAAACGTTGGTTTTGTAGCTATCTTTATCTAGCCCGTGCTTTTGCATTTTGTCGTATAACGTTTTGCGGGGAAGCTGAAGCTCTGCCATCGTCTCCTTGATGCTGCCTCCATGTTTAATAAGCGCGATTTCAATCGCCTCTTTCTCGAATTCGGTGACACGTTCACTTAAACTGGCTGTTTCAGCTGTATCCCTAGATGCATCTCCTAGCTGGGGCAAACTGCCTAGTAACACAAAGCGTTCAGCGGTGTTTCTCAGCTCACGAACGTTGCCAGGCCAATCATGCCTAATGAGTGTATCTAAGTCGCTTGATGTCATTGCGGAGGCTGTTTTCTTGTAACGAGCTGCTGCCACTAAAAGAAAGTGATGGAAAAGCGTAGGAATATCTTCCTTTCTTTGACGTAATGGAGGCAAGTCTAGCGTAACGACATTCAATCGATAGTAGAGATCTTGACGAAAATCTCCAGCTGTCGAGGCAAGGTTGAGATCGGTCTTTGTGGCGGCTATAACACGGATATCAATTGGGGTGAGTTGGTTGGACCCCAAAGGTTCGATAACTCGCTCTTGCAGGACTCTAAGCAAGCGTATTTGGGCCTGCATGGGCATGGATTCGATTTCGTCCAGGAATAGCGTCCCGCCATTCGCATGTTCAAATTTACCAATCCGTTTTGAATCCGCCCCTGTGAATGCACCTCTCTCATGACCATACAGTTCACTTTCAAGCAAGTTTTCGGCAACCGCACCACAGTTTATCGCGACAAAATTTTTATCGCGTCGTGAGCTTTGTTCGTGCAATGACCGAGCAACGAGCTCTTTGCCTGTCCCTGTTTCACCAAACAACAAAATATCGGCATCGGTATCCGCAACGCTCGAAATGGTTTGACGAAGCTGTTCAATGGATGGCGTATGGCCGATTATCCGTGGCCCTAGTGCTTGGCTCGCTTTTAAGCTGCGTTTGAGGGACTCATTTTCGAGTGATAGATCGCGCTTTTCAATCGCACGATTTACGGTTTCGATCAACCTGTCAGGTGCGAAAGGCTTTTCGATGAAGTCGTAAGCGCCAGTCTGAATTGCATTGACCGCCATGGAAATATCGCCGTGGCCGGTTATGAGTATTACGGGCACGTGCATGTCTTGATGCAAAATGGAGTTAAGTAGATTTTCGCCACTGATGCCCGGTAAACAGATATCCGTCACTACAACTTTGGGCATGCCTTGGGACTTGATTGCGAGTAAAGCATCTTCTGCGCTTTCAAAGAACTGTGCCGATAGGTCTTCAAGTTCAAAGCTTTGTTCGATCGCAAGTCGAATGTCGCTTTCGTCATCGATAAAAAATACATCGTACATATAGATAGTAACCTACTCGTCTTCGTCTAATGGAAATGCGTGTATTGGCAAAGCAATGGTAAATCGCGCTCCACCCAAGGGAGATTGTTCAACGATAAGCTGTCCATTCATTGAGTGGACAATTTGAGCTGAGATAGAAAGACCTAACCCAAGCCCATTTTTCTTAGTTGTGTAGAAAGGCTCAAACAGTTTGTCAGTATCTTCTACCTTGATACCAGTGCCATTATCATCGATATGAATCAAGGCTTGGCTACGGCCTGAGGAAAGTGTCACGTTCACTTGCCTTTCGGATTGTTGCTCTAGCGCTTGAATTGCATTCTGAATGAGATTAATGACCACTTGTTCCAATTGAATGTTATTCACTACGCAAGTGACTGTTTCACTAGGAGCGGAGTAACTAAATCGGATCTGTTTAGATTTCAATTGTGGTTGAATGAGGTCAACCGCAGCGGTGACGATGGGCGAAAGCGACAGGGCGGAGAGGTCATCAGTAGTACTTTTTCTTGCAAACGATTTGAGCTGTTCGCTGATCTTTGCCATGCGTTCAGTCAGCCCTGATATCCGCTGCAAGTTTTCATCGACTCGCTCAACTTTATTCGAGGCTAGAAAGCGACGCCCGTTGTCGGCAAAACTGCGAATAGCTGCAAGAGGGTTATTGAGCTCATGGCTAATACTGGCTGACATCTCCCCTAAGATGGCGAGTTTAGCGGTTTGGATCAACTCAGATTGCGTTTGGCGCAGCGCTTCTTCCGTTTTGGTCCTTTCGGCAATTTCTGCGTGCAGCTCTGACGTTCGCTCAAGCACTAAGAATTCGAGCTTTTGTTTGGCCTCGCTCTGTATTTGTTCGAATTGTCGCAACTTCTGTTTTCGATGATGAGTGAGTAGTTGCAGTAGATAAATGATGGAAAAGATCAGGCTGACCACGATGATGTATCTCATCACTGACCAAGCCAGTTTATTTTTTGGCGTCAGCACTCGAATGCTGAGTTCTACATTGGGTAGAGTTTTCATCGAGGTAATGAAATTGCCTTTATACCAAGGCAGCAGAGAACTGTTGAGTTCGCTATGGTCTTGGTCAAGTCGGCCTTTGAGGTTGAGCGAACGCACTTGGGTATCAAGATACTGGCGTCCAAACTCTATTTGCTTGAGTTTGATTGGATCAATGGGCTGTAAGCTAGCGTAAAGCCAATCTGGGCGACTGGACATAAATACGATTCCGTTGGGGTCTGCCGCAACAAAATAACTGTCATGACCCTGCCAATTGGCTTCAATGGCCGATAAATCCATTTTAACCACTATCACGCCAATTACGTTGGCAGCATAGCGAATAGGGTAAGAGTAGTAGTATCCGCGCTGACCCGACGTTGAACCTAACGCATAATACTGACTGGCATCACCATGAATTGCGTCTTGAAAGTATGGCCGCCATGCGAAGTTGCGACCTAAAAAGCTGCGGTCTAAGTTCCAGTTGCTGGCCGCAATTGTCGTACCGTAAACATCGAGTAGGTATGTGTCTGACGCTTGAATTACGTCGTTCACGTTTTCCAAGTAGCGGTTGGTGATATCAATTTGAGCGCTGTTGCCGCTGTTCTTGAGTGCATCAATAAGTTCAATATCTTGGGCGATTAATTGCGGCAAATGGGCGTATTTATCGAGCTTGGCCGAGATGTGACCAGAGAACTGTTCGAGTTGATTTTGGTGTTGAGTGAGCAGTTGATTGTATTGGTAGCGCCAAACCGCTTGCGTGCCCAACAGTAACGTGAGTACGTAAACGATGATGAGTCCGACAAAATTCCTTCTTAAGTGCAACGGCTTAACTCCTAAATCTCGCTGTATATAGCGTAAAACTATTTAAAGTGAGAGTGATTAAAAAGTTAGCGATAATGCGGACTAAAACAAGAGCAAGATCTCTTTTTAGCCGATTAGGCAAAAAAAAAGGCTCGATTCCCTTGAAAAAGCATTTATTGTCCCCATTTCTGACAGGGTCGAACGGTGCGGTGGTTGAAATTAAGCCGATCGACTGAGTAATTAGGAATTTGTACGTATCGTTAAAGTCGATCGGGTCGACAGCGTAGGCTTAGATCGTTAGAATGCTGCGTCTAATTTTTAATCCTGAGACTAATCGGAGATACCTTTTCACTGAATTTAGGCCCCTAGTGGTTTAAAAAAGTAAGGATATCGCTCATTAGTCCGGCGCTAGGTAAGACTTGGCGTCGATGCTCAATTTAAATAGGTACTCCTTGAGTGCTAAACAAGGATGCAGTCACATCGTATCTACATGAGTAGACGTGTGGCTCATACGCTCAGGCTAACCTGAGCCATTTTTGAGGTTTATAAACAATGCAAGTTACTGTTGAAACGCTAGAAGGCCTAGAGCGCCGTCTTAACATTACTGTTCCTGCTGCTAACATTGAAGATGCAGTTACAGCTGAATTACGCAACATCGCTAAAAACCGTCGTTTCGATGGTTTCCGTAAAGGTAAAGTGCCTTTGAAAATGGTTGCGAAAATGTACGGTAAAGCAGTACGTCAAGACGTGATGGGCGAAGTAATGCAACGTCACTTCATCGAAGCGATCGTTAAAGAGAAAATCAACCCAGCTGGCGCGCCAACATTTGCACCTGTAGAAAGCAAAGAAGGCGAAGACTAGTATTCACTGCAACTTTTGAAGTTTACCCAGAAGTTGAGCTGAAAGGTCTAGAGAACATCACTGTTGAAAAACCAACAACTGAAGTTCAAGACGCAGACGTTGAAGAGATGATCGAAACTCTACGTAAGCAACAAGCTACTTGGGCTGAAGTAGACACGGCTGCAGAAGAAGGCACTCGTGCAACAATCGATTTCGTTGGTTCAATCGACGGCGAAGAGTTCGAAGGCGGTAAAGCTGAGAACTTCCCTCTAGAAATGGGCGCTGGTCGCATGATCCCAGGTTTTGAAGACGGTATCACTGGTAAAACAGCAGGTATGGAATTCGAAATCGATGTAACCTTCCCAGAAGATTACCACGCTGAAAACCTAAAAGGTAAAGCGGCTAAGTTTGCAATCAAAGTAAACAAAGTTGAAGCTCGTGAACTTCCAGAAATCAACGATGAGTTCGTTTCTAAGTTTGGTGTAGCTGAAGGCGGTGTTGACGCACTTAAAGCAGAAGTTCGTAAGAACATGGAGCGTGAACTTAAGCAAGCTATTAAGAACCGCATCAAAGAGCAAGCACTTGATGGTCTAGTTAAAGAGAACGACATCAACGTTCCTGCTGCACTAATCGACCAAGAAATCGGTACTCTACGCCAGCAAGCTGCACAACGCTTCGGTGGTAACCCAGAAGCAGCAGAGCAGCTTCCACGTGAACTGTTCGAAGAGCAAGCTAAGCGTCGCGTAGTTGTTGGTCTACTTCTAGGTGAAGTAATCAAGTCTGAAGAGCTAAAAGCTGACGATGAGAAAGTAAAAGCAATCATCGAAGAGATGGCTACAGCTTACGAAGATCCATCTGAAGTAATCGCTTACTACGAGCAAAACGAGCAAATGATGAACAACATGCGCAACGTTGCTCTAGAAGAGCAAGCAATCGACGCGATCATTGCTAAAGCTCAAGTTTCTGATACAGAAGTTAGCTTCAACGAGCTAATGAATCAGCAACAACCTGCTCAATAAGCAATATCTTGCGTAGAAGGTTGACTAAGCGTTAACTATTCTGCTAACAATGGTCCGTATGATTTTATCATCCGGGCCATTTATTTTAGGGACATAAGAATATGAGCTACCAAGAAAAAAATGCAATGTCGCCAATCATAGACGCGTTAGTACCAATGGTGGTGGAACAAACTTCCCGCGGTGAACGCTCCTACGATATTTATTCTCGTTTGCTGAAAGAACGTATCATTTTTCTAACAGGCCAAGTTGAAGACCAAATGGCTAATCTAGTTGTAGCACAGCTGCTATTTCTAGAGTCAGAAAACCCTGATAAAGATATTTTCCTATACATCAACTCTCCAGGCGGTAGCGTGACAGCAGGTATGTCAATCTACGATACCATGCAGTTTATCAAGCCTAATGTAAGCACTGTATGTATGGGTCAAGCGTGTTCTATGGGAGCATTCCTGTTGGCTGGTGGTGCACCAGGCAAGCGTCACGTTCTACCGAATTCTCGCGTTATGATCCACCAACCACTGGGTGGTTTCCAAGGTCAAGCGTCTGATATTCAGATCCACGCGCAAGAAATTCTAACGATCAAACAGAAACTAAACCGACTTCTTGCTGAACATACTGGTCAGCCTCTAGAAGTGATAGAGAAAGACACGGATCGCGACAACTTTATGTCTGCGGATCAAGCTGTCGAGTACGGTTTAGTAGATTCAGTTTTAAACCACCGTGGCGAATAATTGATAACTTAATTGATTAGCGCAATTCGGTTTAAATTGATATACACTCAAACATAGAGAGTAAAGGCTAAGAGGTTAGCGAATGACAGATAAAAGCAAAGAGAGTGGTAGCAGTAAACTGCTTTACTGCTCTTTCTGTGGCAAAAGCCAGCACGAAGTTCGCAAGCTAATCGCCGGCCCATCCGTTTACATTTGTGATGAATGTGTCGACTTATGTAACGACATCATTCGTGAAGAAATCAAAGATGTTCTGCCGAAGAAACAGTCTGAAGCGTTACCAACGCCAAAAGACATTCGTGAACACCTTGATGACTATGTAATTGGCCAAGATTACGCGAAGAAAGTGCTTGCTGTTGCGGTATATAACCACTACAAGCGTTTACGTAATGGAGACACGACCAGTGAAGGTGTCGAACTCGGTAAGAGTAACATTCTTCTAATTGGTCCAACGGGTAGTGGTAAAACACTGCTTGCAGAGACGTTAGCTCGTTTCCTAGATGTTCCATTTACAATGGCAGACGCAACCACGTTAACAGAAGCAGGTTATGTGGGTGAGGATGTTGAAAACATCATCCAAAAACTACTGCAAAAATGTGACTACGACGTGGCGAAAGCCGAGCGCGGTATTGTCTATATCGATGAAATTGACAAGATTTCTCGTAAAGCGGAAAACCCTTCAATTACACGTGATGTGTCTGGTGAAGGTGTGCAACAAGCGCTGCTTAAACTGGTTGAAGGTACAGTTGCATCGGTTCCACCTCAAGGTGGTCGTAAGCATCCTCAGCAAGAGTTCCTTCAAGTTGATACATCGAAGATCCTATTCATCTGTGGCGGTGCATTTGCCGGCTTAGACAAAGTGATCGAGCAGCGTGTAGCGACAGGTACAGGTATTGGCTTTGGTGCAGAAGTTCGTTCTAAAGACGAGACCAAGACTGTGGGTGAACTGTTCATGCAAGTTGAACCAGAAGATTTGGTGAAATACGGCCTTATCCCTGAGTTCATCGGCCGTCTTCCGGTAACAACGACTCTAACTGAACTTGATGAAGCAGCCCTGATTCAGATTCTGTGTGAGCCAAAGAATGCACTAACAAAGCAATACGGTGCGCTATTTGACATAGAGAATGTTGAGCTTGAGTTCCGCGAAGATGCACTTCGCGCCATTGCTAAGAAAGCAATGGAGCGTAAAACAGGTGCTCGTGGACTACGTTCTATCTTAGAAAGTGTACTGCTAGAAACCATGTATGAGCTTCCATCGTCAACCGATGTAAGCAAAGTGGTTATCGATGAATCAGTGATTAAAGGCGAGTCAGACCCGCTATTAATCTACAGCAATAGCGACAACCAAGCCGCTGGCGCTGAATAAAGATCGCAAAATAAAAAAGGAGGCATCAAATGCCTCCTTTTTTTATTTCTTTCATTGAATCCAACTAAATAGCCCCATATACTGCTCATAAGACTAAGCGGAAGAGAGAATAATATGAACTTGGAACGTTCCGAGCGTATCGAGATCCCCGTACTACCTCTGCGTGATGTAGTGGTTTACCCTCACATGGTTATTCCTTTATTTGTTGGCCGAGAAAAATCAATTAGCTGCTTAGAAGCGGCAATGGACAACAATAAGCAGGTTCTGTTAGTGGCTCAAAAACAAGCAGAAACCGATGAACCAGCCCTAGAAGACCTATTCGAAGTAGGTACTGTTGCGACAATTCTTCAATTATTAAAGCTTCCAGATGGCACCGTTAAAGTGCTTGTGGAAGGCCAGCAACGTGCCAAAATTCATGAGTTCAAAGAGAGTGAATTCTTTTTAGCTGACGCTGAATATCTGCCTACTCCAGAACTTGATGAAAAAGAACAAGAAGTGATTGTTCGCAGTGCGATCAATCAATTTGAAGGCTTCATTAAACTGAACAAAAAAATTCCACCAGAAGTCCTGACTTCATTAAATGGGATTGATGAAGCTGCTCGCTTAGCGGATACCATTGCGGCTCATATGCCACTTAAGTTGGTCGATAAGCAGCACGTGCTTGAAATTCTTGATGTCACTGAACGTCTTGAGTTTTTAATGGGCCAAATGGAATCTGAAATCGACATTCTACAAGTCGAGAAAAAGATCCGTGGTCGCGTTAAGAAGCAGATGGAGAAGTCTCAACGCGAGTACTACCTGAACGAACAGATGAAGGCTATCCAGAAAGAGCTGGGTGAGTCGGAAGATGGCGTTGACGAATTTGAAGTTTTAAAGCAGAAGATTGAAGAATCTAAGATGCCTCAAGAGGCAAAAGAGAAGACAGAACAAGAACTGCAAAAACTGAAAATGATGTCGCCTATGTCGGCTGAAGCAACGGTAGTTCGTAGCTACATTGACTGGATGGTAGGTGTGCCATGGGCCAAGCGCTCGAAAGTTAAGAAGAACTTAGCAAAAGCTGAGGAAGTGCTTAACGAAGACCACTACGGTCTAGAGCGTGTTAAAGAGCGTATTCTTGAGTATTTAGCGGTACAAAACCGTATCAATAAGCTAAAAGGCCCAATCCTTTGTCTTGTTGGTCCTCCGGGTGTGGGTAAAACCTCGCTAGGTCGTTCGATCGCAGCGGCAACGGGCCGTAAGTACACCCGTATGGCACTAGGCGGCGTGCGTGATGAAGCGGAAATTCGTGGTCACCGTCGTACTTATATTGGTTCACTGCCAGGCAAGCTGATTCAGAAGATGTCTAAAGTTGGCGTGAAAAACCCACTTTTCCTTCTGGATGAGATCGACAAGATGTCTTCAGATATGCGTGGTGATCCATCATCAGCATTGCTAGAAGTATTAGATCCAGAGCAAAACAACGCGTTTAACGACCACTATCTAGAAGTCGATTACGACTTGTCTGATGTTATGTTCGTTGCAACCTCGAACTCAATGGATATTCCGGGGCCACTACTGGACCGTATGGAAGTGATTCGTCTTTCTGGTTATACAGAAGATGAGAAACTCAACATTGCTAAACGCCACCTTGTTGATAAGCAGGTGAAGCGCAATGGTTTGAAACCTAACGAAATTACCATCGAAGATTCAGCAATCATCGGCATTATTCGCTACTACACGCGTGAAGCGGGTGTACGTAGCCTCGAGCGTGAAATTTCTAAAATCTGCCGTAAAGCAGTGAAGAATATCTTGCTCGATTCAAGTTTGAAGTCTGTTACGGTAACGATGGATAACCTAAAAGAGTATCTAGGTGTTCAGCGTCACGACTTTGGTAAAGCTGATGACAGTAACCGAATCGGTCAAGTGACAGGTCTTGCTTGGACGCAAGTTGGCGGCGATCTGCTAACGATCGAAACGGAAGCCATGCCTGGTAAAGGTAAGTTAACGCAAACAGGCTCTCTGGGCGACGTGATGAAAGAGTCTATCCAAGCGGCGATGACGGTTGTACGTTCACGTGCAGAAAAACTGGGTATCAACTCAGACTTCTATGAGAAGCGCGACATCCACGTGCATGTTCCTGAAGGCGCTACACCAAAAGATGGCCCAAGTGCGGGTATTGCAATGTGTACAGCGCTGGTTTCAAGTTTAACGGGTAACCCGGTAAAAGCAGAAGTGGGCATGACAGGTGAAATTACCCTGCGTGGTGAAGTTCTGCCTATCGGTGGTCTGAAAGAGAAACTGCTTGCAGCACACCGCGGTGGCATCAAAACAGTACTGATTCCAAAGGACAATGAGCGTGATTTGGAAGAGATTCCAGACAATGTTATTGCGGATCTGAAGGTTATCCCTGTACAGTGGATCGACGAGGTTCTTAAGGTTGCACTAGAGCGAGACCCTTCTGGAGTCGAATTCGCAGCGCAAAAATAGTGACGTGCAGCAAAAATAATTAAAAGATTACGCTGATTAGCTTAAAAAGGCTTGTCAGCGTTTTTTTTGGGCGCTAACGTTACAAACTATAGCTGAGACCCTTGGTACAACTGGCCTCAGCTTATTTTTAAATATGAATGGAACGAAACGCTATCTTAATAAAACTAGAACAGATAGCACTAAGGGGAATCACAGTGAATAAAACACAATTAGTAGAAAAAATTGCAGAAAATGCTGACATCTCTAAAGCGTCTGCTGGTCGTGCTCTTGATGCATTCATCGAAGCAGTTGGCGACACTCTACAATCTGGCGACCAAGTAGCTCTAGTTGGTTTCGGTACTTTCAGCGTACGTACTCGTGCAGCTCGTACAGGCCGTAACCCTAAGACTGGTGAAGAGATCCAAATCGCAGAAGCAAAAGTACCAGCGTTCAAAGCAGGTAAAGCTCTGAAAGACTCTTGTAACTAATACAAGTTTTAAAGAAATTTCGAACCTTTTTAATTTATGCGCATCCTACTGATGCGCATTTCTTTTTCTGGTATCATCGCGCTAATCAAATTTTTTAAATTAAGAAGTGTTCAACTTCATTTTCGGAGAGCATTAAAACTATGATGGAACGGATTCGCGAGGGCGTGAATAGCATCGCGGTAAAAATTATCCTCGGACTAATTATCCTTTCGTTTGTATTTGCCGGCGTGGGTAGCTACATCATTGGCGGTAACGCGAATGTGGCAGCAAAAGTTGGCAACGCAGAAATTGCACGTGGTGAATTCGAGCAAGCTTATCAAAACGAACGTAATCGCATGCAATCACAGCTTGGCGATTACTTCTCGAGTCTTCTTGCTGATCCAAGCTACGTAGAGTCATTCCGTCGCTCTGTTCTAGATCGCATGGTTAACGACCTGTTACTTGAGCAACACGCTCAATCACTAGGTCTACGAGTAAGCGATGCTCAAATTCGTACTATGATTCTAGAAATGCCTCAGTTCCAAACTGAAGGTACTTTCGACCAAGACATATATCAATCTGCGCTTCGTCGTGCAGGTTTTTCTCCAGAGAGCTTTGCTGAATACTTGCGCCGTGATTTGATTCGCAACCAACTGCTAACGGCTGTTCAGTCAAGTGACTTTGCGCTTGAAGGTGAAGTCGAAGCTCAAAGCAAGCTGATTACTCAAACACGTGAAGTTCGTAAGATTGCGCTGTCTTTGGAAGACTACGCAAACCAGGTTGAGCTAACGGAAGAAGAAATCACGAGCTACTATGAACAGAACTCTGCAAGCTACATGCGTCCTGAACAGGTTAAAGTGGCTTACATCGAACTATCTGCGGAGTCATTGCGTAAACAAGTTAACGTAACAGACGAGCAAGCTCTAACTTACTACAACGAGCACCTAGACAAGTATTCGTCAGATGATCAGCGCAGTGTAAGCCATATTCTGACTCAAGATGCTGAAAGTGCTCAGGCCATTCTTGATGAATTGAATGCAGGTGCAGACTTTGCCACTCTTGCTCAAGAAAAATCTGAAGACTTCGGTAGTTCAGAAGAAGGTGGTTCACTAGGTTGGATCGAGCGTGATGTGATGGATCCTGCTTTTGAAGAAGCGGCATTTGCACTGGTGAATGCTGGTGACATTACAGAAGTCGTTCAGTCTGATTTCGGTTTCCATATCATCAAGCTCGACGAAGTAAGAACGTCAGTTGTTAAACCGTTTGAAGAAGTGTCTGATGGGATTATTGCTGAGATTATTGACCAAGAGGCGGTTGATCAGTTCTACGAGCTACAAAGCGACCTAGAGCGCGTTGCATTTGAATACCCTGATTCACTAGACGATGCTGCTGAAGCGGTTAATCAACCAATTCAAGTCACTGATTTTGTTTCTCAAGTTGATGCACCACAAATTTTGCTTTCGCAAGCAGTGATGCAAGCGATTCTTAGCCCAGAAGTAAAAGAAGATGGCCTGAACTCAGAAGTTATCGAAGTAGCACCAGAGCACATCATTGTTGTTCGTGTTGAAGATGCTCGTGATGAAATCGTGCTACCGCTTGATGAAGTACGTGAGCAAGTTGAGTTGCGTCTATCTCAATTACGTGGTGAAGAAAATGCTATTGCGACTGCCAATGAAGTACTGGAGTCGCTAGATCAAGACGGCGCTGCACTGACGAAGTTCGATTTGAGCTTCTCAGAAAGTGAAGTGATCGATCGCAGCTCTGCAATCGCTGATGTTGTGTTTGCAATGGCGAAACCACAGCAAGGTGAGCCAGTTTATGCGCAAGCGAAGGAAATGAATGGCGACATCGTCATCGTTGCTCTAGATAAAGTTATTGCAGATATTGAGCCTCAGTACGTGGCCCAAATCGGTAACCAAATTGTGCAAATGAATGCTCAACAAGATTTGTCTGGTCTATTGAACATCATTCGCAACAACACTGACATTGACTACTTTGTTGTAGATACGCAGTAGCATCTGCAATTAACAGGTTAATCAAGACGGGTCGCATTAGCGGCCCGTTTTATTTTGCGGTTATCCTACTTATCAGTAACCAATGGAACCTTCAAAATCATGCTCCTTTTTAAAACTATTTCAATAAGGAGAATAAAATTGATTTTGAAGAGAGTGTTGATTGTATTTGCGATCGTTTTTGGTTTATCGCAGGTGTCGTTTGCTGCAGAAAACACAACTAAGCCTGAACTTGAAGGTATTGAGATTACGGTCAATGTAAACCAAGCTGGGGCAGAAGAGTTGGCGGCGTTGCTGTCGGGTGTAGGAATTTCTAAAGCGAAGGCAATTGTGGAATATCGCGATAGAGTGGGTAAGTTTGCTTCAGCCGATGATCTTATCAATGTGAAAGGTATTGGTGAGTCTATTGTTGAAAAGAACAGAACAAGAATTAAGTTGTAGTCACTTGGTAAGTTGTTGTGAGGCGCTGAAGTAAAGCGCCTTTTAGCTTCAATTCAGTAGAATTGCCTGTATAACTTCCTATCGCTTATGTATATAATTCTGCGTCGATAAATGCTCAGGTATATGTACCTTTGCAACTGATAACAACGTGGAGTTGAAGATGTCCCCTCATACACCTGTCGTTACCGTAGATGGCCCTAGTGGTGCTGGTAAAGGCACACTATGCATGCTGTTAGCTGACAAGCTAGGTTATCAGCTACTCGATTCAGGCGCGATCTATCGTGTATTAGCGCTTGCAGCTATTCATCACGGTCTAGACCTTGAATCTGAAGATGCCCTTGTCCCTATGGCGACTCACCTAGATGTCCAGTTTGTTGCAGAAGGTGACTTAGTTAAAGTCATTCTTGAAGGCGAAGATGTATCTCGTGAGTTACGTAAAGAAGAAACTGGCATGGCGGCCTCAAAAGTGGCTGCACTTCCACGTGTCCGAGAAGCATTGTTACGTCGACAAAGAGCATTTGCCGAAGGTGAAGGCTTAGTCGCAGATGGTCGAGATATGGGTACCGTTGTGTTCCCATCTGCTGAAGTTAAAATCTTCCTAGATGCAAGCGCTCATGAGCGAGCAATGAGACGGCTTAAACAGTTGCAAGATAAAGGGTTAGATGTTAAATTTGACGACCTTTTGAGCGAGATCCAAGAGCGAGACGATAGAGATCGTAATCGCCCAGTGGCTCCATTACGCCCTGCAGAGGATGCGCTCGTGCTTGATTCTACTTCGATGACTATCGAACAAGTAGTAGAAGAAGCGTTAAAATATATTGAATCTAAGTTGGCAGAGTAGTCTATACTCTGTCAGCACAGAACGTCGGTCGCAAGGATGATGATTGGCGAATTTAATAACCCCATGCGGTAGGATACCCGTGGACGTTTAATTTATTGAAGATTAAATAAATGACTGAATCTTTTGCTCAACTCTTTGAAGAGTTTCTAAACGAAACAGAATTCCAACAAGGCAGCATCGTTAAAGGTACTGTAGTAGCTATCGAGAACGGTTTCGTTCTTGTTGACGCTGGTCTTAAGTCTGAATCTGCTATCCCTGCTGAACAGTTCAAGAACGCTGCTGGCGAACTTGAAGTTGAAATCGGTGCTGAAGTAGACGTAGCTCTAGACGCTGTTGAAGATGGTTTCGGTGAGACTCAACTTTCTCGTGAGAAAGCTAAGCGTCACGAAGCTTGGATCGTTCTTGAGAAAGCTTACGAAGAAGCTGAAACTGTTGTTGGTATCATCAACGGTAAAGTTAAAGGCGGTTTCACTGTTGAACTAAACGGTATCCGTGCTTTCCTTCCAGGCTCTCTTGTAGACGTACGTCCAATCCGCGACACTGCTCACCTAGAAAACAAAGAGCTAGAGTTCAAAGTTATTAAACTTGACCAGAAGCGTAACAACGTAGTTGTTTCTCGCCGTGCAGTTATCGAATCTGAAAACAGCGTTGAGCGTGATGAGCTTCTTGAAACTCTACAAGAAGGTAGCGAAGTTAAAGGTATCGTTAAGAACCTTACTGACTACGGTGCGTTCGTTGATCTTGGTGGCGTTGATGGCCTACTACACATCACTGACATGGCTTGGAAGCGCGTTAAGCACCCTTCTGAGATCGTTAACGTTGGTGACGAGATCCAAGTTAAAGTTCTTAAGTTCGACCGTGAGCGTACTCGCGTATCACTAGGTCTTAAGCAACTAGGCGAAGATCCATGGGTAGCAATCGCTAAGCGTTACCCAGAAGGTCACAAGCTTTCTGGTCGTGTTACTAACCTTACTGACTACGGCTGCTTCGTTGAAATCGAAGAAGGCGTTGAAGGTCTAGTACACGTTTCTGAAATGGATTGGACTAACAAGAACATCCACCCATCTAAAGTTGTTAATGTTGGCGACGAAGTTGAGGTTATGGTTCTTGAAATCGACGAAGAGCGTCGTCGTATCTCTCTAGGTCTGAAACAGTGTAAAGCTAACCCATGGCAGTCATTCGCTGAAGCTCAAGCTAAAGGCGACAAAGTTACTGGTAAGATCAAGTCTATCACTGACTTCGGTATCTTCATCGGTCTGGAAGGCGGCATCGACGGTCTAGTTCACCTATCTGATATCTCTTGGAACGTTCCAGGTGAAGAAGCTGTACGCGAGTACAAGAAAGGCGACGAGATCTCTGCAGTTGTTCTAGCAGTAGATGCTGAGCGTGAGCGTATCTCTCTAGGCGTTAAGCAAATGGAAAATGACCCATTCAATGCTTACGTTGCTGAAAACAAGAAAGGTACTCTTGTAAACGGTACAGTAACTGCAGTTGACGCTAAAGGCGCAACAGTAGAGCTAATCGATGGCGTTGAAGGTTACATCCGCGCTTCTGAAGTATCACGCGATCGCGTTGAAGATGCTTCTCTAATCCTAAGCGCTGGTGACAGTGTTGAAGCTAAGTTCACAGGTGTAGACCGTAAGAACCGCGTAATCAACCTATCTATCAAAGCTAAAGATGAAGCTGAAGAGCAAGAAGCAATGGCTTCACTGAACAAGTCTGAAGAAGGCGCGTTCGGTAACGCTATGGCTGACGCTTTCAAAGCAGCTAAAGGCGAGTAATAGACGTCTTAGAAAAGGAGCCGTAAGGCTCCTTTTTTTTGCTTAAAATTCAGTGCTTATCTCAATAAACGGATTAATTTAGCCCGATAAACTTGAACCTCGGCTAACTAAATCTACACTTATCGTATTGATATTGATCCAAGTGATGGATTTTTAACAATAATTTACTTTCAGTGTTTGTTGGAATCAGCATTACTTACTATAATGAGTAAAAAAATACTCGATGAGGAAAACTATGACTAAGTCGGAACTAATTGAAAGGCTTTGTGCTGAACAAACTCACTTATCAGCCAAAGAAATTGAAGATGCAGTGAAAGATATCCTAGAGCATATGGCATCAACTTTGGAAGAGGGTGACCGTATTGAGATTCGCGGTTTTGGCAGCTTCTCTCTCCACTACAGAGAGCCTCGTGTAGGCCGAAACCCTAAAACTGGTGATAAGGTTGAGTTAGAGGGCAAATACGTTCCTCATTTCAAGCCAGGTAAGGAGCTTAGAGAGCGCGTTAACAATAGCCTCTAATTCAGTTTTGATTCAAAAAGCGGCATGCTAGTTTAGTATGCCGCTTTTTAATAATTAGGGTCTGTGACCTTTCGTGGTTAAATTTTGTTCGAGATAAAATCGTTTTAGGCGCGGCGAAGACTGTGTGGCCTAGTATTCTAAGCAATTAGTATTCAACAAAAGCATAAAACGATTGTAGCCGAACCCTTCGGGCAGCCTTTGCGGTTCATTTCTACAGCGTTATCGACTTCTCATGTAGCTAGCTGCACGTCAAAGCCTCTGCCTTGTAGAAATTTCTCGCATAGTGCTGCAAAAATCAGCTCGAAAGGTCAACTGACCCTAGATAGTTAGCTCTAATCGTGGTTTGTTTGGGCGTTTTGCTGCATAATCAGTGCGGAATACCCAATAAGGTGATGAGTAATGAAAATTATAAAAATCGTTGTTGTCCTTGCATTATTTCTTATCGCATTAGCGTTAGGCTCACAAAATCAAGCAGTTGTCACATTTAACTACTTATTAGCTCAAGGTGACTTTCACCTATCAACACTGTTGGGTGTTGTTTTCGTTAGCGGTTTTGTCTTGGCCTGGGTTATCTTTGGTAGCCTGTACCTCAAGTCCCAGCATCAAGTTCGTAAACTCAATAAAAAATTGAAAAAAGTTTCAGGGCCAGAAGTGGTCGCTGAAAGCAAGGCTTAAAATCGAAAGGCTTTCTACTGAATGTTAGAGATACTCTTCTTGCTGTTACCTATCGCCGCCGCCTATGGCTGGTATATGGGTAATCGTAGTGCTCAGCAAGATAAGCAGAATCAATCCAATCAAATTTCTCGTCAATACGTAACGGGTTTAAACCTGCTTCTATCTGATCAGTCAGACAAGGCGGTCGATCACTTCATTGAACTGCTTCAGGTCGACAATGAAACGATTGATACTCACCTCGCTTTGGGCAACCTGTTTCGATCACGAGGCGAAGTCGATCGCGCTATTCGCATTCACCAGAATCTAATTTCACGCTCGGGCTTGAGCATTGATCAGAAAAATATAGCGCTGCAACAGTTAGCAAAAGACTACATGGTTTCCGGCTTTTTGGACCGAGCAGAGCGTATTTTTGAGCAGCTAGTGGATGAGCCCGATCATAAAGAGCAAGCCTTGCACCAGTTAGTTTCCATCTACCAACAGACTCGAGAATGGAATAAAGCGATTCATTATGCATCGATGTTGGTTAAGTTTGGTAAGCGACGTATGAAGCTTTCCATTGCTCATTTTTGGTGTGAGCTAGCTATGTTGTCTCAGTCTGATGGTGACCGTGCAAAAGCGATACATCAGTTTGAGCAAGCATTAAAAGAAGACCCTAAGTGTGTTCGAGCCAGTATCTCTTTGGGTAAGTTGTATCTTGAAGCTGAAGACTACAAAACGACGATTAAGTACATGGAGAGTGTCCTCGAACAAGATGTCGACTTCGTCGGTGAAGTGCTTCCTACGTTAGCAGAGTGCTATCATCACCTCGGTATTGAAGACCAACTCTTGGAGTTCTTAAAGGCGTGTATGGCGCGTAAAGCCGGTGTATCTACTGAGCTGATGCTCGCGCAGATAGTCGCGCAGCATGAGGGTGTGACCGCGGCTCAGGAACTTCTTACACGCCAACTGATTAAGAATCCGACCATGAAAGGCTTCTATCGCCTAATGGACTACCATCTAGCTGATGCGGAAGAGGGTAGGGCGAAAGCAAGTTTAACCACATTACAGAAAATGGTAGGCGAACAGCTTAAGGTTAAGCCGCATTATCGATGCCGTAAATGTGGGTTTTCGACTCATTCACTTTATTGGCACTGCCCATCGTGTAAAGGTTGGGGAACCATTAAACCAATTCGCGGATTGGATGGAGAATAGTAACGATGCAGCTTATAATAGGCTGCATTTTTTGTATCAACTCACCGTATAACCATTATTAGGAGATGAAATGATCGACCAAAAAGTCATTGTGGCACTGGATTACGACAATCAAAATGACGCACTTGCATTCGTAGATCGTATTGACCCAAGTTCTTGTCGTTTAAAAGTAGGTAAAGAGATGTTTACCTTGTTTGGTCCTGATTTCGTTAAAGAGTTGCACAAACGTGGGTTTTCCGTTTTCCTAGACCTTAAGTTTCACGACATCCCAAATACTTGCTCTAAAGCGGTACGCGCCGCTGCGGAGATGGGTGTATGGATGGTGAATGTTCACGCGAGTGGTGGTGAGCGAATGATGGCGGCATCGCGCGAAATACTAGAGCCTTACGGTAAAGATCGTCCCCTACTTATAGGTGTGACTGTTTTGACTAGTATGGAACAAAGTGACCTACGTGGCATTGGCTTAGATTTAGAGCCGAAAGAGCAAGTGATTCGCTTGGCGACTCTAACTAAAAACTCAGGTTTAGACGGCGTAGTGTGTTCAGCACAGGAAGCTTCTATGCTCAAGAGTGAGTTAGGGCAAGAGTTTAAACTGGTCACGCCAGGCATTCGTCCAGCGGGCGCCGCTGTGGGCGATCAAAAACGTATTATGACACCAGCGGATGCGATTCAAGTGGGCTCTGACTATCTGGTTATAGGCCGTCCTATTACGCAAGCGCCAAACCCAGCTACGGTTCTTGCTGAGATTAATGCAAGCCTTGCCTAAATCGACTTCTCACCTTTTAAGCCAGCAATCGCTGGCTTTTTTCTATTTATTGTTATTACTTTCCTTCGGTAATAGCTGTTTGGTTCCTTGATCACTCAGTTGAATACTTATCACACTGCCAAATACTGATTGATCAGTAGGATAAAGAAGGTGTTCCTGAGTGAAATTTGAAGTCACTGTCTGGGCTTTCAATCAACTCTGCTTCCACTTTACCAAAGTACTTGATACGTTCCGAAATATCGTGACCTGCAATTTCTTGAGCAAGCGTTAAATAATCTTCATAGTGCCGTGCTTCTGAGCGAAGCAGTGAAATGTAGAATTTAGCGATATCGTCGTCTAGGTGAGGGGCCAGTTGTGCAAAACGTTCACAAGAGCGAGCTTCAATATAGCCACCGATTATCAGTTTATCGACCAGTGTTTGGGGTTCATAAGTTGCCATTTTGGACAGCATTCCTCTTGCATAGCGGCTGGCTGGAATTGGCTCGTACGAGATCCCTTTCTTTTCCATGATTTCTAATACTTGATAGAAATGATGCAACTCTTCTTTTATCAGAAGTACCATTTTATCGATTAGATCTTGGCTGTATGGTGAGTCTGATTTCGCCATGATAGTTTTAGAAACCTGACTCTTGCCCTTAAGTGATTCAAGGCTTCCTGTTCTTCTGTAAGCAAAGTCTTCGTATGGCTTGAACCAATCCAACAATGTTGAGGCGCTTTGCGGATCGATAGCGTACTTTCTAATAAGCAGCATCGCTGACTGGCCTGCTTTTAACTCACACAACAAGTGGTCAATAAGAATGGTTTTAAGGTTGCTTGGTTTCTTTGCTTCATCAATCCAACTCTGGGGTGTTTCGCAGTGAAGGAATTGGTGAATAGGAGTGAGTAAATCTTGGTATTTTTCTAGCATGTTGACCACATAAAACAAAGGCCGCATTTGCGGCCTTACTACTGTTGTTAATTACGGTGTAAATAGTTAGAGGGCGGCTACCACTTTTTCTTTTGTCCGAATAGCGCGTCCATATCGTCTTCGCGCTCTTTTTCTTCCATCTGTTGAAGCTCTTCTGCGCTTTTCGTTTGACGTTTTTGCTCTAGCTCTTCATACATCTTTTGTAGCTGTTCGCGAGCTTGATTGGAGTAGTTGTCGTTTTTGGTGCTCAGGGCATCAAGGCCTTTACGAAGCAGTTGTACTGCTGTACCCGGTTGGCCGCGTACTATTGCATCTTTTGCACGTTTAATAACATTTTCAATATTGATACGAACTTGAATGGTTTCTAAGCGAGCATTTTCTTCAACATAAGCTTGGGTATCAAAACGGCCTTTGTTATGCTCACTTCGAATAGTGTCTCTCAATCTCTTCACTAGCTTCAGCATCATGATTGCTTGCTTATCACTGGTTGGTGTTTTGAAAGGAGTACTTTCCGCGCCGTTGTGATTGTCTTGAAGCTGTTTGATCTGCTGCTTCATATTTTCAATGCGCTGAGCTAGCTGTTTGTTTTTAGGGTCTAGCTCAAACATGCTTTCGAGCGCATCTAGAATTCGCACGTTCAAACAAATCAAAAGAGCCTTACTAAATGGCATGTGATGAGCGTTGCCAATAAGGTCTTCTGTTGCATCGATAATTGCTACATGTTTAGCGCTTTCCTGCTTTTTCGCTGTTTCTACTTTTACTTTGTATTGCAGCATGATGTTGTAGCCAAGGACGAGCACTAGCAAAACGGCTACTAACGCAATGATCAAACCAATATTCATAAATTCCGTATCTTATATTGAATGGCTAATCGGTAAGGATACACGAATCTTCGCGCACACAGTACCAGAAAATAGAGCTTCATTATTATTACGTGATAACACGTTAACTCTAAGTAAAACCCCTACTGTGAACAATAAATTGCGCACTGGATTGCAAAAAATACCTGTGCGAATCAAATTGACCGCAGATCCTTGCCGAGATGAACCATTTTTCGCTGTTAATTAAGTGTATAACACGTTATAACTAATAATTATAAACTATCATAAAAATTGCGGCTTATTACATCTGCATAAACCTTTCTATTTAGATAATAGACATAAAGCGGTTTTTTTGGAGTTTTCTACAAGGGATTGAACACGAGGTCAACGATGAAATTACAGCAACTGAAGTATATCGTAGAAGTTGTAAACCATAACTTGAACGTCTCGGCGACAGCAGAGAGCCTTTATACTTCACAGCCGGGTATCAGTAAACAAGTTCGATTATTGGAAGATGAACTTGGCATTCAAATATTTGAACGTAGTGGTAAGCATCTAACTCAGGTAACTAACGCTGGTGAAGATATTATCCGAATCTCGCAAGAGATTTTGTCGCGTGTAGAAAGTATCAAAGCCGTTGCCGGTGAGCATACTCATCCAGAAATAGGGACACTGAACATATCTACTACTCATACTCAGGCGCGCTACGCTTTACCTGACGTCATTAAAGGCTTTACAGCTCGTTACCCGAAAGTTTCTCTTCACATGCACCAAGGAACGCCGAGTCAGATGTCTGAGGCCGTCGCTAAAGGTACCGCAAACTTTGCTATCGCAACAGAGGCGCTTCACCTATATCAAGATGCCATCATGCTCCCTTGTTACCATTGGAATCGCTCAATCGTTGTTCCTAAAGATCACCCACTTGCACGTAAGAGCCATGTATCGATTGAAGATCTGGCTGCATACTCATTAGTGACTTACGTATTCGGCTTTACAGGGCGCTCGGAGCTGGATACCGCCTTTAATAAAGTAGGCTTAACACCACGAGTTGTGTTTACAGCAACAGATGCTGATGTCATTAAGACTTACGTTCGAATGGGTATTGGCGTGGGTGTGATTGCCAGTATGGCGATTGATGAAAGCCTTGATACAGATTTGGTGGCGATTGATGCTAGCCATATCTTTGGTTCAAGTACGACCAGTATCGGTTTCCGCCGCGGGACTTTCTTGCGTTCGTACATGTATGATTTCATGGAGCGTTTCGCCCCGCATCTAACAAGACCAGTTGTCGAGCAAGCAATCTCACTGAAGTCAAATAGTGAGATTGAAGAGATGTTTAGAGACATCGACTTACCTGTTCGATAGAGGACAATGCTGTTGATTCACGTCACTGTTTATTGACAGCCTATCGCTTCCCTCTACAATGCGCAAAGTGAGTGGGGGAAGCATGAAACAGCAATTTAAAATACTCGATACATTTCTATCTAACCATCAAGACTATTGGCGTTTTGAACCCTTCCATCAAAGCTTATCCGATTTACTTCCTTGGCATGAAACTCATCCTGAACTTTGTCAGTGGCTTATCAACTTGTCTCCAAAAGAGATCGAATACTTTAAGTCTGAGCCCGTCGAGTTAGTCTCTCAATTTCATGGTTTTTTGCCCGAGGTTGGAGATGTGAATGACATTTGCAACCTTGAGGCTGTAGACGCTCACGATCTTGTACTTCCGAAGGGGCTAGATAATGGCATTCCTGGCCGAAAACTGAATCAAATTGTTGCAATGGGCAGCGCAGCTATCGGGCAACATCAGGGCTCTGAGTGGCTCGAGTGGTGCTCGGGTAAAGGCTTTTTTAGGTCGAATCCTTGCTCACGAATCTAAGCAATTAGTGACGAGTTTTGAATTTCAGCAACCTTTATGCGAACGAGGTCAGGCTGACGCCGATGCTATGGAGCTCGATATGACCTTTGTTCAAGGTGATGCTTTATCTGACACATCACGTGGCGTGCTTAACTCCAAGCAGCATGCGGTCGCACTTCATGCTTGTGGAGATCTTCACGTTTCATTAATCCGCAAAGGTGTAGATGCTCAGCTACCCGCAATGACTTTGTCCCCTTGTTGTTATCATTTGATACAAACCGACCTCTACCAACCAATGTCAGAACTGGCCAAAGCGTCTTGTCTGTCTTTGACTAAAGCTGAGTTGAGAATTCCCCTTCAAGAGACCGTGACCGGTGGTGCCCGAGTACATCGCCACCGTAATCTAGAAATGAGGTATCGTCTTGGTCTCGATCTGCTGCTTCGAGAAACGCTAGGCGCATCTGACTACATACCTGTACCAAGTATCAAGAAGTCGCAATTGGATGAGGGCTTTGAAGCGTTTTGTTTATGGGCTGCTGAGAAGAAGGGTTTTCGCCTTACCGGTGTCGATTTTGAGCATTATCTAGACAAAGCGGAAGCGCGTTTTTGGAACATGGAGCGATTAAGCTTGGTTCAGCAGATTTTCCGTCGCCCACTGGAGCTTTGGCTTGCGCTAGATAAGTCCCTTTATCTTGAGCAGAATGGCTATCAAGTGAGTCTCAAACAGTTCTGCTCGCGCGAGGTGACGCCACGTAACCTCCTAATTCACGCAGAAAAAAGGCTCTGAAGGGCAACCAGAGTCAAGCTTTGTTGCTTTTTTGTTAAATCTCACTTTCCTTTGCAATAGCTTGCTGATAATAATGGTTGTACAGAAATTGGACTGTATTCTGTACGGCTATTTGCCGAACCACCTAAATATAGTGGCTGACTTCAAGGAGTTAAGATGAAAGCACGCAAAGCAATCGTGGCGGCAGTATTATCTGGCGTTGCACTTATTTCTTCACCAATCGTAAGCGCTGAAACTGCGAAAGTAGCGGTTTCGCAGATTGTAGAACACCCAGCGTTAGATGCAGCGCGTCAGGGTTTGCTTGATGGTTTAAAAGCGCAAGGTTATGAAGATGGGAAGAACCTCGAGTTTGACTATAAAACGGCGCAAGGTAACCCTGCGATTGCGGTGCAAATTGCTAGGCAGTTTGTCGGCGAGAAGCCCGATGTATTAGTGGGGATTGCCACCCCAGTGCGCAAGCTTTGGTTTCATCTACGCGCAGTATCCCAGTAGTCTTTACCGCAGTCACCGACCCAATCGGCGCAAAATTGGTGAAGCGCATGGAGCAGCCAGGTAAGAACGTGACGGGTCTGTCTGATCTCTCTCCCGTTGAGCAGCACGTTGAACTTATAAAAGAAATTCTGCCAAACGCCAAATCTATTGGTGTGGTTTACAACCCAGGCGAGGCGAATGCAGTGACGCTAGTCGCCCTATTAAAAGAAAGTGCCAAAGCGCATGGGCTTTCGGTCGTGGAAGGTACAGCGCTTAAAAGTGCAGATGTACAGTCGGCGACACAAGCAATTGCCGCTAAATCTGATGTTATCTATGCACCAACCGATAACACCGTGGCAAGCGCAATTGAAGGCATGATCGTTGCGGCAAATCAATCCAAGACGCCCGTTTTTGGCGGCGCAACTTCCTACGTTGAGAAAGGGGCAATCGCGAGTTTAGGTTTTGATTACTACCAAGTTGGTGTTCAAACAGCAGATTATGTTGTGGCGATTTTGCAAGGTAAACAGCCAGGCGCATTGGATGTGAAAGTTGCTCAAGGTTCTGACTTGGTGATTAACACCAGTGCGAGTCAATCACTAGGTATCACACTGCCAGAGTCATTAGTCTCACGTGCAACTACCGTGAATAAGTAGGGCGATAGCCATGTTTGAAGCCAGCAGCGTAACTGCTGGCTTTTGATTGTTGGTAAAGGAGTTATCATGTCCGCTTTTGCGTTTTTTGGTGCATTAGAAATCGGCCTTGTTTATGGCCTGGTTGCGCTAGGTGTCTATCTTACTTTCCGTGTTCTCGATTTTCCTGACTTAAGTGTTGATGGCAGCTTTCCTATGGGAGCGGCGGTAGCGGCGACAGCGATCGTATCTGGCATAAACCCGTGGTTGGCGACGGCGATGGCGATTATGGCTGGTGCCATGACGGGCTGGGTCACTGCATTTCTTGCTGTGCGATGCGGGATTCTTCATCTACTCGCTTCAATCTTAACTATGATTGCGGCTTTTTCGATCAATATCCGTATTATGGGCCGCCCTAATATCGCGCTTCTTGGTGAAGATACGATCTTAACGCCGTTCGAGGTGTTAGGAGATGTGCTATACATCCGTACACTGGTGGTTGGCGTCTTAGTTTTAATCTCTGCTTGGGGCGTTATTCGACTTTTGAACAGTGATTTTGGTTTGGGATTAAGAGCGACCGGTGTGAATGCACGGATGGTGTCCGCTCAAGGCGGCAGCACATCATTTTATACCTACTTTTGTTTAGCGCTCTCCAATGGCTTTGTTGGCTTTGCGGGCGCTTTATTTGCACAAACAAACAGTTTTGCTGATGTCACATCCGGTGTTGGTACGATTGTTTGTCGGTCTCGCGGCGGTGATCTTGGGTCAAACCCTGATTCCGGGCAGAAAGATTTGGGTTGCGGTAGTGGCGGTGATTGTTGGGTCTGTGCTTTACAGATTGGCGGTTGCCTTTGCATTGAGCTCTGGCATGTTTGGTTTACAAGCCTCTGACCTTAATCTGGTTACGGCCGTCTTGGTTGCAGTTGCACTGATCGCACCGAAGATAAAGAGCAATATTCAATCGAAGAAACGCGCTCAGTCGAGCGCTGAGAAAGCCAAGATTTAGCCTTGGGAGGTAACAACGAATGATTGCATTAGAAGATATTCAAGTGACCTTTAACCCAGGCACTATTTTGGAAAACCGCGCGCTCAAAGGGGTGTCGTTAGAAGTGCCGGAGCACGAGTTTTTTAACCGTAATTGGATCTAACGGTGCTGGTAAATCAACTTTGTTAGGCGCCGTGACTGGCGAAACGCCTATGCTCGGTGGTCGAGTTCTTATTGATGGAACTGACGTAACACACCTTACCGTTGACCAACGTGCCAAACAGTGCGCACGTGTGTTTCAAGACCCGTTGGCAGGAACGTGTGGCGATCTCACTATAGAAGAGAATATGGCACTGGCTTACATGCGCGGTAAAAGGCGTGGTTGGACGTTATCGCTGTCAAGTAAGCGTAGAAAGCTATTTCAAGAACGCATCAGCATATTAGGTTTAGGGTTAGAAGATCGTTTGAGTGACAATATTGGCCTTTTATCTGGTGGTCAGCGTCAGGCGGTTAGTCTGGTGATGGCGACACTGTCAGAAAGTAAATTGCTGCTGCTTGATGAACACACAGCTGCCCTTGATCCTCGAATGGCGGCCTTTATCATCGATTTGACGAAAACGATCGTGAAAGAGTTCAACCTAACGGTAATGATGGTGACTCATTCAATGAAAGACGCTTTGGCTTGTGGAGACCGCACTGTCATGCTCCATCAAGGAGAGGTAGTGCTAGACGTTGCCGGTGAGCAAAGAGCAAACATGCAGGTACCTGATTTGCTCGAAATGTTTAGTAAGGTGCGTGGTGAAGAGCTTGCGGATGATAGTTTATTGTTGAGTTAGGTTTATAAGCTGTTGGCTGCCTAGAGAGCAATTACTAAAAAAGCCAGAACCGTTTGTCGGTTCTGGCTTTTTCGATTCTGTTTCCAATTTGGGCAATTGCCGCTTGGTTAATCGACAGTTTCTAACTGAAGCTCAGTGCGATATTTCTCAATGTAGTCAACGATAGGTTGCGCCGTATTAAAGGTGCGAATCTCTCTAAACAGTTGAGCTGCTTCTGGGTATTGCTGTCTTAGGTATGCAAACCATTGTTTAACGCGGTTTGGATAATAAAGGCCCTTGTCGCCCTTCATTTCGTATTGAGAATAAACGATCAGCAAATCTACGACATCTTTCCACGGCATGATGGCTTGGTTATGTTTTACCACGTTGCCGAGGTTGGGCACATTAAATGCGCCACGACACACCATTAAAGAATCGATACCCGTTGTTTTAATGCACGCTTGACCATCTTCGTAGTTCCAAATCTCGCCGTTAGCAATCAAAGGTAAAGAGGTTCTTTGACGGATCTGATTGATATAGTCCCATTTAATTTCACTGGCCTTGTAACCGCCAGCCTTTGTGCGAGCATGAACCGTCAGTTCATCTGCTCCCGCTTGTTCAATGGCATCAACGATCTCAAAACAGTCGTCAGGGTTTTCCCAGCCTAATCGAATCTTGGCCGAAACTGGGATATGAGAAGGCACAGCTTCACGGCACGCTTTGACAACATTATGGATAATATCTGGGTGTTGAAGCAACGCAGCGCCGCCGCGGCTGCGGTTAACAAGCTTAGCTGGGCAACCGAAGTTAATATCTACGCCACGAGCGCCTAGCTCCGCCGCACGCAGAGCATTCTCTGCCATCCATTCAGGATGTTGACCTAATAGCTGAATATGGACGGGTACACCGGATTTGGTCTGCGAGCCTTGCTCAAGTTCAGGACATAGGCGATGAAACACATGGTCGGGCAGTTTTCTGTCGATAACACGAACAAACTCAGTGACGCAAAGATCATAGTCGTTGAGGTCGGTTAAGATCTCTCTCATTAAATGATCCAGTACGCCCTCCATTGGGCCTAATATAACTCTCATGAAATGCTGCTCGTGTAACTCAGGAGGCGCGATTGTAGTGGGTTCTGATGATATTGTCACCTTGAGGCTGCCATCCTATCCAAAAACGCCGCATACAGTTTGACGGATTCCGAAGAGATCAAGGAAACACAATGACGCAAAGTTAGGTATAATGTGCAGCATTACATTAGATATACCAGAGCAACTTCATGACTTACCAACTTCTTTCTCTCGATAGCGACACAAACAGCGAGTCAACTTTGTTTATTGAAGGGGCTGTGCTGTGTGCAAACTTTGCTGCAAAACCGCTCGATCCAGAGTCTTGGTTAGAGAGTGTGTTAGGGGATTCCGCAAACGAATTGAAAGAGTCAGTCATCAGCCAGATCCACGCACAATTCAACTTATTAAAGCGCAGCGAATACTCACTGCTTTCGCTTATCGACGGTGACAACAAGCAAGAGAACCTTGCTGACTTTGCAGAAGGATTTATGACACTCTGGCCAACGGTAGAAGAGCAGTGGTCTGAGTTTCAAATTGGCGATGGAACAATGCGCATGTTGCAAGGCTTACTGACCACCTTGATGCTGGCGATTGATGAAGCATCTACTCAGGAGCAAATGAAACTAGCGGGAATTGATATGCCGCCAAACCTTGCAGACATGGTTGATCAAATCGATGTGATGGTGACAGAAGTTGCGCATGCTGCAGACGAGTTGATGGTCGGTGGTAAAAGCCAAAGTGTGAATCCGTTTAAAGATATTGGCAGAAATGACCCTTGCCCATGCGAAAGCGGTAAGAAATTTAAACAATGTTGTGGCAAGGCTTAACAACAAATCAAAAAGTTGGTTTCACAAATCGCATATGTGTTGCTGCGTGAACTATTCCACAATTAAACAATCAAAACAGTACGTTGACGTTTGACGTAATTAAGTAACTAAAATAACCCTATACCGACATCGAGTAAGGACCTTACTCGACGTGCATTAATCGGAGTATTTAATGAATAAAGTTTTCGCGTTCGTCGTAGCTAGCATTACGGCCGCAAGTTTTTCAGTATTCGCAGGACCAAAAGAGGAACTGAGCGAGCGTTTGTCGCTCAATGATGGCTTTAGTGCTACGTTTGACCAACAGGTGATCAGCCCCGAGGGTGACATAGTCATGGAAGGTCAGGGAAGTGTCGAGATCGCTCGTCCAAGCTTGTTCCGTTGGGAAACTACGTTGCCAGATGAAAATCTACTGGTGTCTGATGGTAAAACATTGTGGTATTACAGCCCATTTATTGAGCAAGTGAGTATTTTCTGGCAAGAACAAGCGGCTGAACAAACACCGTTTGTCCTACTGACTCGTAATCAAGAGAGTGATTGGGAAAACTATGTCGTCACACAGCAAGATGATCGATTCACATTAGCACCAAAATCGGAATCCTCGAATCAAGGCCAGTTCCAAATTGATATCGACGAGAAAGGCGTGGTGAAAGGCTTTAATATCATCGAGCAAGATGGTCAACGCGGCCTATTTGTTTTTGAAAACGTAGAGTTAAATAAGCCTAAAGCGGATCGTTTTACTTTTGTTATTCCAGACGGTGTAGAAGTTGACGATCAAAGGAACTGATCTTGAGTAACTACAGTTTAGATTTTGGTTCAGAAGAAGATTTTCGCCCGCTTGCTGCGAAAATGCGTCCGACGACCATAGAGCAATATATTGGCCAGACCCATATCTTGGGCGAGGGAAAACCTCTGCGTAAAGCGCTTCAAGCTGGCCATATTCATTCTATGATCTTATGGGGGCCGCCAGGCACCGGAAAAACCACGTTAGCGGAAGTGGCGGCCAACTACGCCAATGCGGAAGTCGAGCGCGTATCTGCTGTAACTTCTGGTGTGAAGGATATTCGCGCTGCGATTGAAAGAGCTCGAGAGAATAAACTGGCTGGCCGTCGTACTATCTTGTTTGTAGATGAAGTCCATCGCTTCAATAAGTCTCAGCAAGATGCTTTTCTTCCACACATTGAAGATGGCACCGTAACGTTTATTGGTGCAACAACTGAAAACCCGTCATTTGAACTTAACAACGCTTTGCTTTCTCGTGCGCGTGTATACAAGCTTACTTCGCTATCGACACAAGAAGTGCTTGACGCTTTGAATGAAGCGATTCAAGACTCAGAGCGTGGTCTTGGTAATGTCGAAGCCCACTTCAATGAGAACACTCTTGAACGCTTGGCTGAGCTGGTGAACGGCGATGCAAGAATGTCACTCAACTATCTTGAACTGCTGTATGACATGGCAGAAGAAGATGAGAAAGGCGTTAAGCAAATTACATTGCCGCTGCTGGCGGAAGTGGCTGGTGAGAAAGTGTCTCGTTTTGATAACAAAGGCGATATTTGGTACGACTTGATCTCAGCGGTGCATAAGTCTATTCGAGGGTCTAATCCTGACGGAGCCTTGTATTGGAGCGCGCGCATGATCACGGCGGGTTGCGATCCGCTGTACATCGCCCGCAGGCTTTTGGCTATAGCCTCAGAAGATATCGGCAATGCGACCCACGTGCGATGCAAGTCGCTATGGATGCTTGGGACTGTTTTACTCGAATTGGCCCAGCAGAGGGTGAGCGTGCGATAGCGCAAGCAGTGGTGTACCTTGCCTGTGCGCCAAAAAGCAATGCCGTGTATAACGCTTGGAAACAAGCCCTTCGAGATGCTAGAGACCTTCCTGAGTATGAAGTGCCACATCATTTACGTAACGCGCCGACCAGTTTAATGAAAGACATGGGTTATGGGGCAGAGTACCGATATGCTCATGATGAGCCCGGTGCTTATGCAGCAGGTGAAAGGTATCTGCCGCCAGAAATGAGTGATACTCGTTACTATATTCCTCAAAACAGAGGGCTTGAGACAAAAATTGGCGAAAAGTTAGATTACTTGGCTACTTTAGACGCAAAAAGCCCACAAAAGCGCTATGAAAAATAGCGTCTTTTCGTTATCTTTACGGGGACAAAGTTTCAATAACGGATGAAAGGTTTTCATCCGTTTTTTCATAACCCCAAAGCATAGGATTAACAATGCTGGATTCTAAATTACTTCGTACAGAGCTGGATGAAACAGCTGCAAAACTGGCGCGTCGTGGCTTTAAGCTAGACGTAGAGGCTATCCGTGAACTTGAAGAACAACGCAAGTCCATTCAAGTAGAAGTTGAAAATTTACAATCCACTCGTAACTCCATCTCTAAGCAGATCGGCCAAAAAATGGCAGCTGGCGACAAAGAGGGTGCTGAAGAGATCAAAAAGCAGATCGGTACGCTAGGTAGCGATCTAGAAGCGAAGAAAGTCGAGCTTGCTGAGATTCAAACTAAGCTTGAAGACATCACGCTGTCTGTTCCTAACTTACCTGCTGACGATGTGCCAGATGGTAAAGATGAAGAAGACAACGTAGAAGTATCTCGTTGGGGCACGCCAAAATCATACGACTTTGATGTGAAAGATCACGTTGATCTCGGTGAGATGGGCGATGGCCTAGATTTCGCGAGCGCGACTAAAATCACTGGCGCACGTTTCATCGTAATGAAAGGTCAGTTTGCACGCCTACACCGCGCGATTGCTCAGTTCATGCTTGATCTTCATACAGAAGAGCATGGTTACACTGAGATGTACGTACCATACCTAGTGAACGCAGACAGCCTATACGGTACAGGTCAGCTTCCTAAGTTTGGTAAAGACCTTTTCCACACTGAACCTCTAGAAGAGAAAGCAAGTGACGAAGAGCCACGTCGTCTATCGCTGATCCCAACGGCAGAAGTACCAGTAACGAACATGGTTCGTGACACAATTTCTGACGAAGCGAATCTACCACTTAAGATGACAGCGCACACTCCGTGTTTCCGCTCTGAAGCAGGCTCTTACGGCCGTGACACTCGTGGTCTTATCCGTATGCACCAGTTCGATAAAGTGGAACTGGTTCAAATCACTAAACCAGAAGACTCAATGGATGCATTAGAAGAGCTAACTGGTCACGCAGAGAAAGTTCTACAGCTTCTAGAACTTCCTTACCGTAAAGTGGTTCTGTGTACGGGTGACATGGGCTTTGGCGCACGTAAGACATACGACCTAGAAGTATGGGTACCAGCGCAAGAGACGTACCGTGAAATCTCATCTTGTTCAAACATGTGGGACTTCCAAGCTCGTCGCATGCAAGCGCGCTTCCGTCGTAAAGGTGAGAAGAAGCCAGAGCTTGTGCACACACTAAACGGTTCAGGTCTAGCGGTTGGTCGTACTATGGTTGCGATTTTAGAGAACAACCAAGAAGCGGATGGCCGTATTGCTATTCCAACAGCGTTACAGAAATACATGGGTGGCGCGACACACATCGGTTAATCACTGATAGTTCGAAAAGCCGGCTTATCGCCGGCTTTTTTGTGCCTCAAGTAAATAAAACAATCTGTTATTGATTAATCGATACTTAATCGGCACACTTTCTTGAGTAGTCGAGGCGTGTGACGCATCAGAGAATAAATGGAATTGAAATGAGCAGTATCATTGAATGTATTCGCACCGTAGGACGCGGTGAACGAGGAAGGAAGCCGCTAAATTTTGAGCAGGCTTATCAAGTAATGGATGAATACTTGGATGGGCAAGTTGGTGATGATCAAATGGCGATGTTGCTAATGCTGATCCGAGTTCAGAATGAAACGAATGCCGAGATTGCAGGCTTTGTAAAAGCATTCCAGTCACGAGTACCTGACTTAGGGGCTGACATTGATTGGCCTTGCTATGCGGGAAAACGTGCTTCAGCAGGTAAGCTTGGCACTTGCTTGCGGCAAAGATCCTAGCCAACGCAGGATATAAGACCTTGATGCATGGCTACTATGATGGTGCATCGGATCGTGAACACGCAGTGAACTACTTGGAAGAGTTGGGTATTCAGAAGGCATCTTCTCCAGAAGAGGCAAAAGCAATCATGGAACGTGATGGTATTGCCTACTTACCTCTAGAAGCGTTTGCGCCACAAGCGAAAACAATGATCGCATGGCGAGCTCGCTATGGCTTAAGAACGCCGATAAATACGGTTGTTCGCGCGTTGAATCCGGGTGGTGCTAAGTTAGGTATTCGAGGAAGCTATCATCCAGGCTTTCAGCAGCTACATGCTGAAGTAGAGAATGTGATGGGTAAAACATCCCATGGTGTCATCTCGTTTAAAGGATTATCTGGCGAATCAGAGTACAATCCGAAAGTAAGCCAAACGGTTTGGTTGAGCCACAATGAAGGTGTTGAGTCCCACTATTGGGAAGAGCAGCTGTCTGAGACGCTGCCTAGTACGAATCGAGACCGCATGGGTACGCCTGTGGAAGATAATGAGCTAATGGCTAACACTGTTGTTTCGACGATGGCCGCATTGTTGTTCACTGAAACAAACGACCGAGAGTTAGCGAACAATAAAGCGCTGTCTTTATGGGAAGCATACTGTCGCGACCAATAAGGCTGGGCCAGATAAGAACAGAAAAAGGTGCATTATGCGCCTTTTCTGTTTCTAAATGGTGAGATTCTTTTTAGCCACAACACTTTTTAAACTTCTTGCCACTTCCACAGATGCAAGGATCGTTTCGACCCACCTTGATGGAACTCACTGGCGTGTCCAGAAGCGCTTGCTTAGGTTCAGGCTCTAGCGCTTGTTCGGATTCTGGAAAGGTGCCGTCAATGTAAAACCACTGACCATTCTCTCGCACAAATCTTGAGCGTTCTTGCATGCAATACTCTTGACCATCATCAGCGAAGTAAGCTTTAAACGTTACAAAGCCTTCTTCTGAATGACTACTAGGCTCCGCAGAAAGCACCTCTAGTTTTAGCCAGTCACTATTAATCGACTCTTCAATACCTTGACGCTGAGAAGCAGCATCGCAACTCGGGTGGTAAGTCTCGACAACGTAGTCGACTAAACCAAGCACGTGAGCACTGTATCGAGAGCGCATTAACGCTTCGGGTGTTTGAGCTTGGGTTGGGTTTGCATGAATAGGCTCGCAACATTGCTGGTAGCTAAGTTGCGAACCACAAGGACATTGGCTCATTGGTGTTCTCTAAAAAGGTAATTTGGATTCGTGTACAACTATTATTTAGTGCATGACGTTCATTCAGTGCACTACTTTATTCAGTGTACAACGGACAGGATTTCTTGCGTCCATTGAACGGATTTGTCGTAGCAATCTTTTAAAGTTTGCTCTGAGAGGTTCAAGTCTTCACTGAGTTTAACCACTTGCTCCCAATCGGCTTTCTCATAGCAAATAGCAAGGTCTAGGATTTGACCTAACGTGCCTTTCCGTTCGATGAGTGCTTCTTTTACTGCCTCATCGATGGCTATTTTTTGCAATAGTTGATCCAGTGGTTGATCTAATAAGCTATCAAGAAGCGAGAACATTCCGGTTAGAAACGCAGAACCTTCTTCCCCTTTGGCATCAAATTGAGACCAGATCAATTCGCAGTAGCGCGCTCTTTGTATCGATAAGCCGTATAAATAATCGGGTTTCGAGTCTTGAGTTGAGGCAATCGCGACCAAAGAGATGAACTTCCTTAGCTTCTCTTCGCCTAGATAGACCAAAGCCTGTTTAAAGGATTGAATCCTAGCCGAGATATGGCTTGAGGAGTTCACAAAGGAAAGCAGTTTATAGGAAAGAGAAACGTCTTGTGAGACCAGTTCTTCGATTGAGCGGTAATCAATTTCACTCTTAGACACTTCCTTACACAGCTGAACAATAGTAAGGAATGAAGGCTCGAGAGACTTACTTTGAATCAGCTCAGGCTTGCTAAAAAAGTAGCCTTGGAAATATTTAAACCCTGCCTGTTTTGCGAGTGAAAACTCTTCGTGAGTTTCGACTTTTTCTGCTAAGAATTCGATTTTCGTCGATTTAAGTTTTTGGATGAAACTTTGCGCTTTCTCAATAGGCACGATTCGAATATCGAACTTAATGATAGAAACGTAGGGTAAAAACTTTTTCCACTCTGGGCTAGGAACAAAGTCATCGAGGGCAATGGTGTAGCCCGCGTGATACATTTCCCTAACGGCTTCAAGAAGATCATCTGTCGGTTGGCAATCTTCAAGAATTTCGACCACTAGGTTGCTTGCTGGAAAAAGAGTTGGGACTCGATTCACTAAGCTTTGATAAGGAAAGTTAACGAAGCCGAGGTTATCACCTAACGTGCTGTAGTGAGTAGACAAAAAGTGATCAGAAAGCAGTTTACTCGTTGCCTGGTCCGCATCGATTTCAGGAAAGGTGTTCTTAGGCCCGTCGCGGAACAGCAGCTCATATCCGATGGTTTTCTTATCGCAGTCTAAAATGGGCTGCCTAGCAATATATGAATACTTCAATGTACTTTCTATCTGTCCAATTGAGGTGATTGATAATAGTGGTTTCAACGAATTAAACTTTGCGTTAATTCAAATATTATTCAAACGAAAGTCCTAATCAGTGTTAAATGGTCGGTTTTGCAGCTCAAATCTATTTTGATCATAGACCAATACTGAGCCTTGTGTGTACCAATCCCCAAGTACGATACGCTGTTTGGGCACCGATTCACTTTGTATCTCATGCACTGCAGGCCTATGAGTATGGCCATGAATCATTAAATCAACATCATGATGTGCCATAACTCTAACTACTTCTTCAGGGGTGACGTCCATAATATCAAGAGCTTTCGTTTGCTTGTCCTGTTTGATATCAGATTGCACTTTACTGACGATTTTTTTCTTAATGAAAAATGGAATGCGGTTAAAAACCCATTGAAGCCAAGGCTGGTGGACTTTTTCACGATATTCAAGGTATTTAACGTCACGAGTGCAGAGTGTATCTCCATGGAGAACAACTGTTTTTTGTCCGTAAAGGTCAATGACAGTCTCATCACCAAGAAGTTGAACCCCTGTCGCATTGGCGAACTTTTTACCGACAAGAAAATCGCGATTGCCTTGAGTAAAGTAACAAGGAACACCGGAGTCAGTTAGACGTTTGAATTCATCTCTAATTTGTTGAGCAAAGTCTGAGGTGTCGTCGTCACCTATCCAAAATTCAAATAAATCGCCCAATACATAGAGTGCGTCTGCGTGGATAGCTTCATTACGCATAAATCGAGTAAAACAATCGGTGATTTCAGGCGATAGAGGCGTGAGGTGAAGGTCGGAAATAAATAGAGTTGTCATAATAGTAAAAGGAGAGCATTTTCATGCTCTCCATATCCATTACTCTTCGATTGTTGTGCCAGTGATTAGCACATCTTCTAGAGGAACATCTTGGTGCATGCCGTAAGAACCTGTGCTTACACCTTTAATCTTGTTAACGACTTCCATGCCTTCGATAACTTCACCAAATACACAGTAACCCCAGCCGTCTAGGCTTTCGCTACGGAAGTCTAGGAATGTGTTGTCGTTTACGTTAATGAAGAACTGAGAGCTAGCTGAGTGAGGTTCCATCGTACGAGCCATCGCCAATGTACCTACTTTGTTGCTTAGGCCGTTGTTTGCTTCGTTTTTGATTGGAGCACGAGAAGCTTTCTCTTGAAGGCCAGATTCCATGCCGCCACCTTGGACCATGAAACCATCAATTACACGGTGGAAAAGCGTGTTGTCGTAGAAACCGTCGCGGCAGTACTGTAGAAAGTTTGCGCTAGTCTCTGGTGCTTTCTCTTCGTTTAGTTGAATTTTGATGTCACCAAAGTTTGTGTGAAGGGTGATCATGACGCGTTCCTTTACTGATGTTTGTAATTAGAGCCTGCGATTCTAACGTAACTTATTCTTACAGACCAACTCCTAATATAAGAAACCTAGCGGATCTGCGCGAAAAGGGTGGGTGTGTTTGAGGGAAACAAGGGAATAGAAGATATAAAGCTGACTTTTTGCTTGTGTTGGGATTACGTATCTAAACAACACTTGATATACTGACGCACTGTTAATTTCACCAAGTATTAGATAGAGATCATGCTAAAAATATATAACTCACTTACAAGACAGAAAGAGGAATTCAAACCCATCACCGCTGGTAAAGTCGGTATGTATGTCTGTGGGGTAACCATTTACGATCTCTGTCACATCGGCCACGGCCGCACTTTCGTTTCTTTTGATGTTGTTTCACGTTACCTGCGTTACCTAGGTTACGATCTAAAATTTGTTCGCAACATTACTGACATCGACGATAAAATTATCAAGCGTGCGGCGGAAAATGGTGAATCTTGTGATTCATTGACTGAGCGTTTGATTGGCGAAATGCACGCCGATTTTGATGCGCTTAACATGAAGCGCCCAGACGTTGAACCACGTGCGACGGAGTACATTCAAGAGATCATTGAACTGGTAGAGAAGCTAATTGAACGTGGTTTCGCTTACGTTGCTGATAACGGCGATGTCATGTTTGAAGTAAGCAAATACGATGAGTATGGCAAGCTGTCTGGTCAAGATCTTGATCAACTTCAAGCAGGTGCTCGTGTTGATATCGACACAGCAAAACGCAGCCCAGTTGATTTCGTTCTTTGGAAGATGTCTAAGCCAGGCGAGCAACATGGGAATCTCCTTGGGGCGCTGGTCGTCCAGGTTGGCACATTGAATGTTCTGCGATGAACTCTTCAATTCTCGGTAATCACTTCGACATTCACGGCGGTGGCTCGGATCTTCAGTTCCCTCACCACGAAAATGAAATTGCTCAATCTTGCTGTGCACATGGCACCCAATACGTAAATACCTGGATGCACAGTGGTATGGTGATGGTTGACCGTGAAAAAATGTCTAAGTCTCTAGGCAATTTCTTCACCATTCGCGACGTTTTAGAGCATTACGACTCTGAAACGGTTCGTTACTTCCTGATGTCTGGCCACTACCGTAGTCAGCTAAACTACAGCGAAGACAACCTGAATCAAGCACGTGCATCGCTTGAACGCCTGTACACTTCATTGCGTGGTTTGGATATTAATGTTCCTGCTGCAGGTGGCGAAGAGTACGTGACTCGATTCACATCAGCGATGAATGATGACTTCAACACGCCAGAAGCTTACTCAGTGCTATTCGATATGGCCCGTGAAGTGAACCGTCTTAAAGCGGAAGATGTTCAAAAAGCGAGTGAGCTGGGCAGCCTAATGCGTGAACTTGCCGACGTAATCGGTATTCTTCACCAAGAGCCAGAAGCTTTCCTACAAGGTGGTGCGACTGGTGCTGATGACGACGAAGTTGCAGAAATTGAAGCACTCATCAAACTGCGTAACGACTCACGCGCGGCAAAAGATTGGGCAAATGCAGATATGGCTCGCGACAAGCTAACCGAGATGGGCATTGTGCTGGAAGATGGTGCAGAGGGCACCACTTGGCGTCGTAAATAACGGATAACTATATTAAAGGGTCGAGGGTCTGTTAACCTTTCGAGGTTGAATTTTGTTCGAGATAAAATCGTTTTAAGCGCGGCAAAGAGTATGTCGCTTAGTCATTCTAAGTAATTTCTCTTTAACAAAGCATAAAACGATTTTAGCCGAACCCTTCGGGCAGCCTTTGTGGTTCATTTCTACTTTGTTATCGGCTTTTAATGCAGGCTAATTGTACTTTAAAGCCTTTGCCTTGTATGAATCTCCCACAAAGCGCTGCAAAAATAACTTCGAAAGGTCAGCAGACCCTACAGTCAGCCCTTTTTCTTTACAAAATTTATAAAGGCACCCTCTGTGGCACAGATGTACTTCTATTACTCTGCGATGAATGCAGGTAAATCGACAACACTTCTTCAATCTTCTTTTAACTATCAAGAGCGTGGCATGAACCCGGTAATTTTCACCGCCGCACTTGACGATCGTTATGGTGTAGGGAAGGTGAGCTCGCGTATTGGTCTTCAATCTGAAGCGCAACTCTTTCAAACGGACACTAACCTGTTTGATGCGATCTCTACACTCAACGAAGTAGAGAAACGCCATTGTATTTTGGTGGATGAATGCCAGTTCTTGTCAAAGGAGCAGGTTTATCAATTAACCGAAGTGGTAGATAAGCTGAATATTCCGGTCCTTTGCTATGGCTTACGCACAGATTTCTTAGGAGAACTGTTTGAAGGCAGTCGATACTTACTTTCTTGGGCGGATAAGCTGATTGAACTGAAAACGATTTGTCATTGTGGCCGCAAAGCAAACATGGTGATCAGAACGGATGAGCACGGAAAAGCGATTGCGGAAGGTGATCAAGTCGCGATTGGTGGAAATGATCGTTACGTTTCGGTATGTCGTCAGCATTACAAAGAGGCGTTGGGCAAGTAGCCCTCTCTTCAATGCAATCAATGCACAACAAAAACCGGAGCCATTGGCTCCGGTTTTTGTTTGTATTCGACTAATTCGGATTGCGCTAGGCAGTCAGAGATTAACGAGCACGGAAGACGATGCGGCCTTTTGACAGGTCGTATGGAGTCATCTCTACAGTTACTTTGTCACCAGTAAGGATACGGATGTAGTTCTTACGCATTTTACCAGAGATGTGAGCAGTAACTACGTGACCGTTTTCTAGCTCAACACGGAACATTGTGTTTGGTAGAGTATCAAGGACAGTACCTTGCATCTCAATTACGTCTTCTTTAGCCATTTAATCCTCTTTTAAAAATGGACAATTTTTGCCGAAGAAAAATGTCGACAAAAATGAATTAAGTAAAGTTGGGGCGTATTCTACCCTTGCCAACGCTGATTTACTAGCCTTTGATGACGTTGAAATCGGACTTTGTAGTTCATAGCAGGGCATTCATCGATTTGATAACCCAAATATAGCCATTGTTTCCCTTGTTGTTGGCAATATTCTAGCTGCATTAGAATGCCTAAGGTGCCTAGAGACAAAGTGTAGTCTGGGTCAAAGAAAGTATAAAAGGCACTCGCGCTGTTACTCAGGATGTCAGTGACCGCAATGCCAATGAGTTTTTCTTCGTCATAAATATGCATGAATTGAGTATTTAGCCAAGAACACAACGCAAATTGGTGAAAGACTTCTTTATTGGGCGGATACATGCTGCCATCGTGATGGCGTGCATTGATGTAACGAGAATAAAGGTCAAACCAATCTTCATCGAGCTCGCTCTTGAATTGCCATTGGAGATTCGATGCTTTTTTAACGAGGCGTTTTTGGTTCCTGCTCAAAACAAAGTCGGGCACAGAGACTCTCAGCGCATTGCAGGCGTTGCATTGGTCACAATGAGGTTTGTAGATGGTATCGCCGCTGCGACGAAACCCGTTAGCCAAAAGGACTTCATAGCTGGAGGCAGAATGCATTCTCTCATCGAGCGCTACTGCAACACGCTCTTTGCGATCTTTTAGGTAACTGCAGTCATGGCTGTCGGTTAAACCAATTTTTATCTGCTGTAGATCAGAGATCATTGTGACTCCTTTATTGGGGATGACAGCCATTGAGGTTCGAAACAACCGTTAGACAACGGCTGTTCTTTTAAAGATAGCAAGGATTTCAGAAAGCTCTCTCGTTCAATTTCAAATGCCCCGAGTGAAGCCAAGTGGTCATTCATGACCTGACAGTCGATTAGCTCACCACCATGAGCGGCAAAGTGGTGGCAAAAATACCAAAGTGCAATTTTTGATGCATTGGTTTCTATGCTAAACATAGATTCGCCACAAAAAAGTTGGCCGACCGAAATGCCGTAAAGGCACCGATGAGGTGCTCACCATTCCATACTTCAACAGAATGGCAATGACCTTGGCGAGCGAGCTCTTGGTAGGCCGACTGCATGTTTTCATCTAACCAAGTTTCTTCGATTGGTCTGACGGCGCCACATTGCTCAATCACTTGATCGGTTGCTCGGTTAATACTGATGCGGTATTGGTGCTTTCTTTGAAATTTTTTAAGACTTTTTGCTGGAATGAATGTCTTAGGATTAAAGACAGCGCGTGGAGCAGGGCTCCACCATAGGATAGGTTCACCTGGGCCGTACCATGGGAATATACCATTATGGTAACCAGCTATAATACGCTGAGGCGATAAGTCACCTCCAAAAGCAAGCAGGCCATTAGGCTCATCAAGCGCTTCAAAAGGGGATGGGAATACGTGTCGGCTATCGAGCTCGGTAAGATAAATCGCCATAATGCTAATAAATAGTTGTGCTTATAAATAGAGTAAACGAGGGAAATATGAAAAAGTGGCTTTGGATCTTGTTGATTTTACCACTGTTTGCCAATGCTGCCTATCAACGTAACCAAGCAAGGCCGGTGGAAAAAGTCGTATTTGGTCAAGTGGATTCCGTTCGCTACATCAGTGAGCAACAAGTTATTGAGTCTCGAACCAATGGATGGAACACCCTACTTGGTGCAGTCATTGGTG
>JYJN01000008.1 GCA_003263845.1 Vibrio aestivus
CAATGCTCGGTGTCAGCGGAAGTTGGGCCGTCGTATAGTCCTCACCCGGATTACCAACTTCGTCTTGATAGCCTGAAACCACTAAAGGCATGAGCTGCAGGTTAACATCTGCGTTAGGAACGGTCATTGAAGCTGTCCAGCTTTGCTTCTCATCCGAAGCTACCCAGATGATGTCCGCACCACCCAATGTTGAGCTTGAAGGCGCGGTCACCGCGCGGCTGAAGTTGACGGTGATATCAACAGAATCACCACTGTCTGCGTAGGTTGGGTTAAAGTTCACTGAGCTCACGCTTGGCGCATCGGTATCGATGTCAATCACAAGAAACACCTCTTCAGCCTGCGCCCCTTCACCATTCGCACCAGAGACCTTCACAATCACGTTGGCTTCACCCGACAGCGACGTTAAATTAACGTCGTTTACGTTCCAATCACCAGACGAACTGGTACTCGTAACGATTGTGTCTAAGCTGCCAAATGTCACTTCAACGGTTCCTGAACCCGCAAAGCGTTTACTCGTACCGCTCAGGCTCACCGCAGCTATCTCTGCACCAGAAATAGTGCCTCGTGGGTTGATACTTAAACTTGGGGTAAGCGGTAATTGGGCTGTCATGTAATCTTCGCCCGTGTTACCCACCTCATCTTGATAGCCTGAAACCACTAGAGGCATTAGTTGAGCATTTTCATCCGCGCTCGGTACAGTGACGACTGCACTCCAACTTTGTTTCTCACCACTACCAGTCCACGAAATCAGCTGCCCACCGAGTGTAGAGCTTGATGGTTCTGTTACAGGCCGGCTGAAATTAGCAGAAATAGAAATTTGTTCAGTGGTGTTGGCGAACTGAGGATCAAAGGAAACAGATTCAACTTGAGGAACTTGGGTATCTAGGAAAAATGTTGTGCTCGCTACTGCTTCGATTTCAAACTGATTCTTAGCTGAAACCTGTACATCAATCACGCCATGATTCAATGATTCTACATTAACCGTTTGAGTTAACTGCCAGTTACCGTCAGCATCCACTACACCTTGAGCTGTGATCGGCTCATTTGTAGAATCAGCAAAGTTTACGTCGACATTCAAGCCTGCAACAAAGCGAGACGCTTTGCCTTTTACCATAAGCGCCTTAGCTAACTCTGAGTTGACGATGTCGTCTACATCTACCGAGATAGTAGGCGTCAGTGGTAATTCATTCGATAAATCACTTTCTCCCTCATTACCTAGATCATCGGAAAAACCACTCACAGCGAAAACTAAACTTGCAAGGTCAGATGACTCAACGGTGCTACTCCCCTCCCAAACAGTTCGATCACCGTTTGGAGAAAGCGCTTTAGTCGCCTCTGAACCTAGTGCCCCTTTCACATCAACGACAGGTTTGTCAAAGGTCACCGAATACGTAACGCTTTGTCCGGGTATCTGATGAGAAGGATCGAAGTTTACCGATTGAACTAAAGGTAGTTCACCTGCAACTTCTATTTGAAGCAAGTCTCCTAATCCGGGGATCTCATTGATACTCTCATAACTACCTTCAATAACCTCTACATTAACAGTATGGTTACTGTTTTGCGGTGAGGTATAAGTAACAGTCCACGTTTTATTGTCCGAAGTAACCCAAGTCCCGTTGTCTAATTGACCCGTGTCGCCACCATTCGATGCCGAAAGTTTCACGTCACCAATTTCAAATTTCTGAACTTCTTCTGAAAAACTAAAAGTTAACTGAACGTCTTGTCCTCCCCCTATCGGCCCTTGGACTGACGGCTAATGGATAGATTAGGAATGCTTGCCGCTTCAACCTCAATACGAAGTGGGTGCTGCGACTCCGGATGCACCTTATCTTTGACCCTTAGCGTGAAGTCATAGCTGCCAGCTGGGAGCAAGTAATTAAATACATGTGGCTCATTTTGATTATCAGGGCGTGAAATAGAACGCGGGGTAAATCCTTGGATTGATGGTTCTACATAATCCAAGTTCGCATCTTTCACAACAGCTGAAACATCAATGCTATATGAACCATTCTCTGGGACCATTGACACTTGCTCACTCGTTAAACTGACGACTTCAGGTACATCAAAATCGACAATTGTACTCACTCCATTTTGATTGTAGGTACGTCCATCAAGAAGGAAATCACTGATCGTGCGTCCAATCGAGTCTTCAACAATTAGTTTCATGTAGTGAGAGCCCTGCTGTTCTTGCACGAATCGCACAGTTCCAGATACCGAGCTTCCTCCGCGGAACTCACCACTATCTTCTCTAATTGCTCGCCGTCATTTTCAAACACTAATCGGTAAGAATCCGCAATAACTTCACTAACATTGTCTGCGGACACAGAGAAGCCATTGTTTAACTCCGTTAAATGTAGCGTCGTACCGCTCATATTGATGCCATCGTTAAAGTCTAATGTCA
>JYJN01000009.1 GCA_003263845.1 Vibrio aestivus
GACCGAAGTCTTGAATTGGTCACTCAGTTCATTGAAACCTAATTTGAAACCACTCTTTATTAAGAGGAATTTCTAATTGGATTATCATCAACGAGTGCCCACACAGATTGATAGGTTTAAATTGTTAAAGAGCTATTCCCTAAAAGGGAAGGCTTTAAGAGCTTCTCTCAAAGCGGACGGCCATTTTAGCGAGATAAGTTATTGTGTCAACCACTTTTCTCATTATTTCTTTGTAAACATAACTGCTTACTTAGCCATCTCGTTTTCACTGCTTTGCCGTGACAACGGAGGCGCATTATAGGGAGTTCCCAAGTGATGGCAACCCCTAAATTGAATAAAATAGCCAAGTTTGAATCGTTCGTCTAAAAAGCCACCAAAACGCTCAAAAGTTTATGCAAAAGAGGAGCAAACGCTCCTCTTTTTGTTCAACTGTTTCAAATTAAGCTTGATGAGCAATAATTCTGTCTTTGTTTACCAATAGCTGAACTTTCTTATCTGGGTCCACTTTCCCAGCCAAGATTGCTTTGGCTAATGGGTTTTCTACCGATTGTTGAATTGCTCGCTTAAGTGGCCTTGCACCATAAACTGGATCAAACCCAACTTGCGCAATCAGCTCTAGCGCTTTATCTGATACTTCCAGTTCGTAGCCACTCTCTTCCATTCGTTTACCCAAACGTTGTAGTTGAATAGAAGCAATTGACTTAATGTGTTCTTTGCCAAGTGGGTGGAAAACCACACTCTCATCAATACGGTTCAAGAACTCTGGGCGGAAATGTTTCGTCACGACTTCCATCACTTCATTCTTCATGCCTTCATAGTCTAGAGTGGCAAAGTTCTCTTGAATACGAGCTGAACCTAAGTTCGACGTCATGATAACGACCGTGTTACGGAAGTCGACTGTTCGACCTTGCCCATCGGTAAGGCGACCATCATCTAATACTTGAAGTAGAATATTGAATACATCTGGATGTGCTTTCTCTACTTCATCTAGCAAAATCACAGAATACGGTTTGCGACGTACCGCTTCCGTTAAGTAGCCGCCCTCTTCATAACCAACATAGCCTGGGGGAGCTCCCACTAAGCGAGCAACAGAGTGTTTCTCCATAAACTCCGACATATCTATGCGTACCATCGCTTCTTCACTATCGAACATGAAACTAGCCAAGGTTTTACAAAGCTCGGTTTTACCCACACCGGTAGGACCTAAGAATAGGAACGAACCGATTGGCTTATTTGGATCCGATAATCCTGCACGGCTTCGACGAATCGCATTTGAAACAACTTCAACCGCCTCTTTTTGCCCTATTACGCGTTTGTGAAGCACCTCCTCCATGCGAAGCAGCTTTTCTTTCTCTGCTTCTAGCATCTTGGAAACAGGAATACCTGTCTGCTTCGAAAGTACTTCGGCGATCTCAGCATCCGTCACTTTGTTTCTAAGCAACGTCATTTCCTGCATTTCAGCTTGAGTAGCTAAGTCGAGCTGCTTCTCTAACTCAGGGATGCGACCATACTGAAGCTCAGACATTCGGTTTAAGTCACCAGCACGTCTAGCAATGTCCATATCCATACGAGCTTGCTCTAGCTCACCTTTGATATGTTGCGTTCCCGACAGCGCCGCTTTCTCTGCATTCCACACTTCTTCAAGCTCAGAGAAATCACGCTCTTTCTCTTTGAGCTCGTCGTTTAAGATGTTAAGACGCTTCTCGCTGGCATCATCATGTTCATTACTTAGAGCCTGTTGCTCAATTTTAAGCTGGATGATCTTTCTTTCGAGCTTGTCTAAAGATTCAGGCTTTGAATCAATCTGCATTCGAATGCTAGATGCCGCCTCATCAATCAAATCAATCGCTTTATCAGGCAATTGACGATCTGAGACGTAACGATGTGACAGGCTCGCCGCAGCTACAATCGCAGGGTCGGTAATCTCTACATGGTGGTGTAATTCGTAACGTTCTTTGAGTCCACGAAGTATCGCCACGGTATCTTCTACGCTAGGTTCATCCACGAGCACTTTTTGGAAACGGCGCTCAAGTGCCGGATCTTTCTCTATATATTGACGATATTCATCAAGAGTAGTAGCGCCAACACAGTGGAGCTCGCCACGTGCCAAAGCAGGTTTAAGCATGTTGCCCGCATCCATCGAGCCTTCGCCTTTACCTGCGCCGACCATAGTATGGATCTCATCGATAAACAGGATGACGTTGCCTTCTTCTTTAGATAGCTCATTCAGTACCGACTTTAATCGCTCTTCAAACTCACCACGATACTTCGCCCCCGCAACAAGTGCGCCCATATCGAGCGACAACACACGGCGACCTCGAAGACCTTCAGGAACTTCATTGTTAACAATGCGCTGTGCAAGCCCCTCAACGATAGCGGTTTTACCGACACCGGGTTCACCAATAATGACTGGGTTATTCTTGGTTCTACGTTGCAGCACTTGAATGGTGCGACGGATTTCGTCATCACGCCCGATAACCGGATCAAGTTTGCCTTGTTCTGCGCGCTCAGTAAGATCAATGGTGAACTTTTCAAGCGCCTGGCGCATCTCTTCGGCATTTGGGTCATTCACCTTTTGACCACCACGAATCTTTTCAATTGCTTCGGATAGCTTCTCTTCTGTTAAACCTAGCTCTTTTAGTAGTTCACCCAAGGGGCCACGATCTTCTAAAGCAGCCAGTAGGAATACTTCTGAGGAGATATAGCTGTCCTGACGTTTTTTGAGCCACTTTATCGCAGAGGTTAAACAAAGTGCCCATCGCGCTTGATAGCTGAACATCGCCACCAATGCCACTTACTTTCGGCAACTTATCTAAAATCTCACCAAGCTTAGAGCGAAGATGTGTTACGTCCACATTCAACATAGTCAGCAGCGGACGGATAGGACTCCCCGTCTGGTCGAGCAACGCAACCATTAGATGCACGGGTTCTATATATTGATGATCGCGCCCGAGGGCTAATGATTGAGCATCAGAAATAGCAATTTGAAACTTGCTAGTAAAGCGGTCAAGACGCATAACTATCTCCCTAACCTAAAAATACGATATGACGTTTATGTTAGAAAGATGGATACGGATGAGGGGATTTTCAAGGGGAGGACAAACAGTTATCTGCAAGAAGACTTATAGAAAAGAGAAAACTACTCCATCCAAATAAAACTCGCCATGCGCCCTGTCACGCCATCGCGGCGATAGGAATAAAACTGGTTTGCATCTTGATAGGTACAAAGGCTGCTGCAAGTAATATCTTCTATACCTAGATGGTTAAGTCTTTGCGAAGAAAGTTGCTCCATACTCGCGTACCACTTGCCTTCAACGGAAGATTTCACGAATGCTGTTTCAGCTTCCGGGAGATAACTGCAAAATGCCTCGACGACATCGTCACCGACTTCGAATGCTTTAGGCCAATGGCAGGGCCAAGCCAAACCATCACCTCTCCCCCAAACAACTTAACGGCGTTCTCAACAATACCATCCGCTAACCCGCGCCAGCCTGCATGAACAGCAGATACCTGCGTACCTGCTTTATCCGCTATCAACACAGGTAAGCAATCGGCTGTCATCGCACTACAAACGACACCAGAAGTAGAGGTAAAAATGCCGTCGGCATCCACCACTTCAAGCGTTGGTGAATCTTGCTTCAATACAATAGTTGAATGCGTTTGATTGAGCCAAATCGGTGAAGATGGCATATGAGACTGCTGCTCTAGCCATTCACGATTTCGTTTTACAGTCGCAAGATCATCCCCAACATGACTTCCTAGGTTTAACCCACCATATGGAGGCAAAGAAAAACCACCAACTCGCGTCGAGCAAAAAGCTTTAACATTTTTTGGGGCGTTCCACTTTGGGATGATCATACGCAGTACTCTGTATTTATGAGCTCAGTTAGAAGTCTTCAGAGTGATTTAGCTTCGCGTCTTCACGCAGTGCTTCTGCCATTTCAACCATGTCATCCGGCACTGGTGCATGGAACTCTAGCTGCTCACCTGTCACAGGATGATCAAATCGGAGCATCACTGCGTGTAGCGCTTGACGATCAAAACTGCGAATCATCTCAGTCAACTCTTCAGTTGCACCTTTAGGAATGCGAGCTCGGCCTCCGTACGCTGTATCACCTAATAGAGGGTGCTGCAGATAAGACATGTGAACACGGATTTGGTGCGTACGACCTGTTTCTAGGCGCAGACGGATACGAGTGTGCTCGCGGAAATGCTCAGCAACGCGGTAATGGGTCACGGCGGGTTTACCTAAAGGCGCAACTGCCATTAGAGTACGTTTCGTCGAGTGACGGCCAATTGGTTGTTCAACCTTACCACCAGCTGTCATTTTACCGATCGCGATCGCTTCATACTCACGCGTAATATTTCGCTTTTGTAGGGCGCGTACTAAACGGGTTTGAGCTGGTACCGTTTTCGCAACCACCATCAGACCCGTCGTGTCTTTATCAAGACGGTGAACAATACCTGCACGCGGCACTTCTGCGATTGCCGGGTAATGATGCAGTAGTGCATTAAGGACAGTGCCATCTGGCGTACCAGCGCCAGGGTGTACAACGAAATCACGTGGTTTATTGATAACCAATAGGTCATCGTCTTCATAAACGATATCTAATGGGATATCTTGCGCTTCCCAACGCTCTTCATCTTCCAGTTCCGCTTGAACGGTGATCTCTTCACCGCCCATAACTTTTGTGCGAGGCTTAGTTACAACAGTTCCATTGACGGCAATCTTCCCCTCAAGTAGCCACTCTTTTATACGTGAACGGGAAAAATCACCGAATAACTCGGCCACAGCTTGGTCTAATCTTTGACCTAACTGACTATCTTTTACGGTATTTGTTAATTTAATCTGCTGTGCCATATCGAACTTTTTTAAAAACTGTGAGACTAATGCTCACTACTGTGGAAAAATAGACTATCGCAACATTGTATCTGTTACGGCTTAGAAAGTAACGGAAGCAAAGAAAATATTTAGATTCAAGGAAGCGGCTCCTAACATGAACAAGCACACTTTATCAGGCTTACTGGCGTTATCATTACTGTTTGGCTGCTCCAGCAGTGAAGAGATAGTTCCTGATGTTCCGCCTTCAGAGCTCTACTCTGAAGCTCAACAGTCTTTACAAGGCGGTAACTGGTTAACCGCAATTGAAAGACTTGAAGCTCTAGACTCGCGCTACCCGTTTGGTGCTTACTCAGAACAAGTTCAGCTCGATCTTATCTACGCTTACTATAAAAATGACGACCTAGCCTTAGGTTTGGCGACTATTGAACGCTTTAATCGCCTAAACCCGACCCACAGTAAGTTGGACTGGGTACTTTACATGCGTGGTTTGACCCACATGGCGCAAGACCGCAACTTCATGCACGATCTCTTCAACATGGATCGTAGTGATCGCGACCCTGAGCCAGTAATTTCTGCATTTAATGATTTCAAGCGTCTACTTGAACGCTACCCAAATAGCCCATACGCCGCTGATGCGAAAAAACGTATGTTCGCACTCAAGAACCGCCTTGCCGCCTACGACTTAGCGACTGCTGATTTTTATCTGCGTCGCGAAGCTTGGATTGCTGCGATTAACCGATCACAAGAGCTACAAAAAACTTTCCCTGATACGGAAGCAGCACGCCAATCTCTTGAGATTCAACTAGAAGCCTACGAGCAACTTGGCCTAGAAGAGCAAGCAGATCGTACACGCCAGTTAATAGACTTAAATCCTAGCTAATCGAATGGGATTTCACACCTAACGAAAAGCCGCTAATTACTAGCGGCTTTTTTGTGTCTCTTGCCCAAACAGCAAAATAACATTAACCTTTAGTTAACATAATAACAAAAGGAGTTGTTATTTTGCGCAAGTTCATTAGGGGGATTTCCCTACTACTTTTACTCATCTCTTCAAGCAGTTGGGGCTTTCTCTTTCGCCATTGCAAAAGGAACCCTACAGCGGTGATATGGAAGTGTTCAAGACGAAAGGGGTTATTCGTGTATTGGTCTCTGCCGATTTAGGTTTCTACTATATAGAAGGCGGGCGACCAAAAGGCATCATTGCCGAACTTCTTTATCATTTCGAAAAAGAGCTAAAGAAAGACTCTCCTTACCTAAACATTCAAATCATTCCAATTCATCGTGATGACCTATTTGAATCACTTGCCAAAGGCTTTGGCGATCTCGCCGTCGCCAACCTCACCATCACTGAAAAGCGTAAACAGTTTGTCGATTTCAGCCGCCCAGTTATTGATGGCGCAAAAGAGCTGATCATCACCAGCAAAGAGCACGAGCCAATAGACAGCATTGAACAACTAAGCGGTAAAGAATTTTGGGTGAGAGCAAGTTCGAGTTACTTTGAAAGCCTGCAGAAAGTGAATGCTCAACTCAATGAGCTTGGCTACCCACCAGCCATTATCAATTTCATTGAAGAAACACTACAAGACTATGAGCTCATCGAGATGGTCAATTTGGGCCATATTGGCGCAACAGTACTCGACGATCACAAAGCACAGCTGTGGCTCAATGTAATGGAAGATATCCAAGCGCACACCGATTTACCCTTGCGTACGGGTGGACAAATTGCGTGGGCAATGCGTAAAGAAACGCCGAAACTGCAAAAAACAGTTAACGACTATTTGCGCAGTGCTAAATCAGGGACATTACTTGGCAATGTCATCTACGGTAAATACATCACTGATACTCGCTGGCTAAAGCGAGCGCTCAACCCAAACCAAATTGCAAAGCTCGAATCGCTCTCCTCCATATTCAGCCAATATTCCGAACAATATGAGTTCGACTCACTTATGATGGCAGCGCAAGGCTTCCAAGAGTCTGGGTTAGACCAATCAAAAGTGTCACACAAGGGTGCTGTTGGCGTGATGCAAGTTCTGCCAAGTACGGCGAAAGATCCGAACGTCAACATTCCAGATATTTATGAAGTGGAGAACAACATCCACGCGGGTATCAAGTACATGCGTTTCATTAAAGATAGATATTTTGATGATGAAGATATCAAACCTGATGATCAGGTCTATTTCACCTTAGCGGCCTACAATGCAGGCCCAGCTAACATTCGGAAAATGCGTCGATTAGCCACCAAGCACGGTTATGACCCCAACATTTGGTTCAAAAACGTCGAGATCATCACTCGCCGAAACATCGGTAGAGAACCCGTTCATTACGTCGCGAACATTAATCGTTACTTTGTTATTTATAAGCAGTTATCGCTACTCAAGCAGAGTGAAGCTGCGAAAAGTGCACAACTCTCTCCAGTACCACTACTGTCGATGCAAATAGAATAAGCAAGTCAAATCACTCAGTGGACTCAACAAATTGGAGTTTGAGCAAATAGAGAAAGGATAGAGATCACACTTTAATGGTGTTTAAGAATTACTCAGTAGGAATATCAGGCTGTAAGACGTCCCTAAAATACGAATGAATTTTAGCGCGCTACCTCTTTCAATCTAAAGAGATTTCATGGAATAACAAGTTATTTTTGAGATTAAATCGCACACTCTTTGCGTAAGATCACAATTAGTTTCGAAGCCGAAAAACCCATACCAAAAAGTGATCTATATCACATTTATTCTTCAGCGGATGAGTAATCTGGAGTTAACCCATAAGGGATGCAACAGAGGAAAACATCTATGAAAGTAAACATCACTGGCAAAAATATCGACATCACCTCTGCAATCCGTTCGCACATAGAGAGCAAGTTTAAAAAACTAGAAAAATGGCAAGTAGACATCATCGGATGCCAAGCCACTTTCTGCGAAGAGCCGAACAAGAAGAAAAAATTTGAAGCCGTTATTACCGTACCGAAAGGACAACTTGTGGCTTCTGCAACACATGAAGATTTATACGCTGCCGTTAACGAGGTAGAACAGAAACTAGAACGTCAGCTAAACAAACTAAGACATAAACCTGAAGCTCGCCGTAGTGAAAAACCAGAACTAGAAGAGACCGAGTAAAAGAGGATTCGAAAAATAGCGCCGCAAGGCGCTATTTTTTTGCTTGACGCTCTACCCTAGCTTGCTTATTGTGTTTAAACATTCACTGAAACCTGAAGATTTATGCATCTCACTAACCTGTTCTTTTTTGACTTCTTTTTTCTCCAATAACCTTGGGGGCTCATTCGTTTGTAAAAAGACAAGTCAAAAACGAACAGAAAGCCTCCCAAATGGGAGGCTTTTTTATAAGGACACACTTATGGCTGACAGACAATATTCACTAGATGAAATTCGCATTCGACTTAACGAGTTAGATGACCAACTGCTTAAACTGCTCTCAGAGCGCCGAAGCATGAGCATTGAGGTGGCAAAAAGCAAAGTAGAAACCTCTAAACCAGTGCGTGATGCAAGCCGCGAACAGCAACTTCTAGTGAAGCTCATTAATAATGGTAAAGAGAAGTACGACTTAGATGCTCAGTACATCACTAAGCTATTTCATACCATTATTGAAGACTCTGTATTGCTGCAACAGTCTTACCTGCAAAACCTCGCGAACCCACAAAGCAGAAAACCGCTAGCGCGTGTTGCTTTCTTGGGTTCTAAAGGTTCTTACTCTCACTTGGCCAGCCGTGAATTCTTTAGCCGCAAGAACACTGAACTTATAGAGCTCAACTGTGAGCACTTCAAAGAAGTCGCCAATACCGTTGAATCCGGTCATGCTGATTATGGTGTCCTACCCATTGAAAATACGAGCTCAGGTTCAATCAATGAAGTTTACGACCTACTGCAACATACAACGCTCTATATCGTTGGTGAGCTTACTCAACCTATCGAGCACTGTTTAGTCGCCAAGTCTGATATTCGTTTAGAGAAGATTAAAACGCTTTATTCTCACCCTCAGCCTCATCAACAGTGCAGTGAGTTCTTAAGCCGATTGGATGGGGTTACTTTAGAGTCTTGCGCAAGTACGGCTGATGCGATGCAAAAAGTCCAAGAGTTGGACCGTGATGATGTGGCAGCTATTGGTAACGCTTCAAGTGGCAAGCTTTATGGTCTACAACCGATTCAAGGCAACATCGCAAACCAAACAGAAAACCATACTCGCTTTATCGTCGTTGCTCGTAAGCCTGTTGAAGTTTCAGCGCAAATCCCAGCGAAAACCACTTTGATTATGTCAACGTCTCAGGAAGCAGGCTCACTGGTTGAATCGCTACTGGTTCTGCAACGCTATGGCATAAATATGACTAAGCTAGAATCTCGTCCAATCATGGGGAACCCTTGGGAAGAGATGTTTTATGTTGATCTTGAAGCACACCTTGATTCTGACGCAATGCAACAATCTATTGTCGAACTAACTAAAATCACTAAGCACCTTAAAGTACTAGGTTGCTACCCAAGTGAGAACGTTAAGGCGACTCAAGTTAAGCTTCAATAATATTAACTGTCTCATATATTTCGAACTCGATAGCTGACACTCTTAGTAACAATCCATACAATTCTCATTCGATTGCATAACTAAGAGTGTTGCTTTATTCCCTAACGCTCCGCTGTATCAATGTAAATTAACGATTAAAACGGACTCGATGAGCGATATGGCGTTACGGACAACTCTCAATTGCCACCACCCTTTCAACTTTGACTTCACTCAAGTGCAATTCGCACTTAAACACGGTTAGTCGGTGGTACCATGAAGCTCAATAGTCGAATACTCTTTCTTATCGCCCCTGTTATCCTTTTCAGTGCTGCAGTATCCACCTATACCATATTCTCAAGTCAAAAAGAGATTCTTCTCAAGCGAGAGGACAGCTATTTGCAACTGAGCATGGAAAAGCTGGCCGGGCACTTTAGACAGTCGCTTTCTATCTTAAACAGTTACTCTTTCACTCTTATCAAGAGTGACGCCATTCGCCTATATGCTGATCAGCAAGTCAATCAATTTCAAGAGCTAAGACTGACTGATCATCTGAAGAAAACCATTTCAAATCTTCAAACTCCTGAGCGCGACTTTACCAGTATCAGCGTGCTCGATGGCAACCAGAACAACAAATACTACGCCGATAGCACCAACGATCCTCTAAACAACTTCGATCCCACCTTGCAAGAATACGCCATGTGGGTTTTCGAAGAGACGGGTAAATACTCTCACACCGGATACACTCAGAATGCGCAAGGGCAAGGTGTATTAATCCGTTACGATGTACTTGATACCGTTACGCTAACCAACCCAGTCCTGTTTGATCCACAACACAGCTTCTTTGTGGTGGTCTCTGTTGAACTTACGCAGTTCAACGCATTACGGAAAATCATCGAGTTCGACAACAAGAGTTCGATATTTTTTACTGAAGACACAGATAGCCTAGAACCTAGACCGTCCAACCTAACTCAAACGGTTAAGTTAAAAGAGAATTTCTTCGCAACCCTCGATCCTGCTTATTTCTTAATTGAAGCGAAGATCGACGAGATCCACAAACAACTTAGCCTATCGTTCATCTGCTCCTCACTACTTACTGTGTTGATTCTGATGGCGCTGCTGAGAAAGCACGTCACACAGCCAATCACTCGTTTGGATGAACAGCTCCAACAAGTGGAGAATTTGGAGCGTAAGAACATCGATATTCTCAAAACCAATGATGAGATTGGTCGACTCTCTTGCCGCTTCCATGACATGTACAAAGAGCTCGACTCGACCTACCAAAAAACCAAAGCTTTGGCGGAAAATGATCATCTAACTCAGCTGTCGAATCGATACCATTTTCAGCAACGTATCCAACGTGCTTTGGCTAATACACTGACTCATAAACAAGTATGGATTTTGTATCTCGACCTCGACAACTTTAAGTACGTTAATGACAAATACGGACATCAAATTGGTGATGGCTTATTGATCGATTTTGCTCAACATATTCGCAAACTCGGAAAACAGTTCGAAGCCAACTACGGCATTCGCTGTATTGCATCGCGCCTGTCTGGCGATGAATTTGCTGTATTTCTATCTTCAAAACAGGACCAAGAGCAAACCTACATCATTGATGAGTACGCCAAGCAGTTGCTTTTGCCGTTGCAAAGTAACCTCAATTCTCCAATGAGCAACTACCCAATTACTGCTAGTGTGGGAATCGCCACTTACCCTCAAGATGGTAATGATATCGCCTCATTGCTATCAAGTGCTGATACTGCGATGTATCAAGCAAAGAAAGCAGGTAAAAACCAAGTAGCTTACTACTCTCGAGATCTAGATAAAGTGGTTAAGCGTCGAACTCAAATTGAGCGTGCGCTGCGCAGTTGTAACTTCGATAAAGAGTTCTACCTAGTGTACCAATCGTACTTCGACAGTGCCGGTAAACAGGTTGTCGGGTGTGAGGCTTTACTTCGCTGGAGCTCAAAGAAACTTGGCGATGTTTCCCCGCAAGAGTTTATCCCTATTGCGGAACAAACTGGTCTATTTGGGCAAATCGATCGTTGGGTAATCAATCGTGCTTTCTCTGAGTTTGCGACTATTCAAGCCCAGTTTGATTCTGAAGTTCAACTGTCTATCAACCTATCTTCAGCGGAACTTGATTCCACGCAGCTTGCACAATATATCGCGCAGAAGTCGACCGAGTATGATGTACCACCGACACTCGTGGATTTCGAAATAACTGAGACTTTTGCCACCGACTCGCAAGGCTTCCCTCTGCTACACAAACTCTCTTCAATGGGCTTCAAGCTGGCGATTGATGACTTTGGTTCTGGCTACACATCGATCACTCATCTCGTAAAATATCCGGTGCAAAAAATTAAGTTGGATAGAACTTTCCTCGAAGCATTAATGAAAACCGACAATAAGAAAGTGGCGAAACCATTAGTAGAGCTGTGCCACTCTCAATCTATGTTAGTTACTGCAGAAGGGATTGAAACCAAAGAGATGCACAAATGGCTGCAAGATTATAAGTGTGATTTGATGCAAGGCTATTTCTTCAGTAAGCCTTTACCTGCATACTTATTGCATAAAAGTCCCGTCATAGAGAAAGGAGCCGAACTTGAGCAACAAGAGAGTGATCATAGCCTCGCTTAATCCCGCTAAAATTAATGCCGTAAAAAGTGCCTTTCAATCGGTTTTCCCAGAGCAAATATTCAGCTTCGAAGGTGTGAGTGTGCCTAGTGGTGTTGCTGACCAGCCAATGACCAACGATGAAACTTACCAAGGCGCACTCAATCGAGTTCGAAATGCGAAACTAAATGAGCCTACTGCAGATTACTATGTCGGCTTGGAAGCTGGGATAGAAGAGAACGTCACCTTTGCTTGGATGGTCATTGAATCCGGGACTCATCGAGGGCAATCACGCTCTGCCAGTCTAATGTTACCGCCGCAAGTAATTGATAAGTTGGCCCATGCGAATGAGCTAGGTGATGTCATGGATGAGGTGTTTGGTACGGACAATATCAAACAGAAAGGTGGGGCAATCAGCTTGCTTACTCAGAATCAGCTCACGCGCAGTAGCGTGTATCACCAAGCTCTCATTCTTGCACTGATACCGTTTAGCAACCCAGAGCACTTCCCTGCAAACCTATAAAAACTTTGGTTGATTAAGTCATCCAAAGCCTAGGGCGTGTTGATCTTTCGAGCTGATTTTTGCAGCACTTTGTGGGCTTATTTATTAACGAATAGATATAAGGCAGAGGCTTTGATGTGTAGCTAGCTACATGAGAAGCCGATAACGCAGTAGAAATGAACCACAAAGGCTGCCCGAAGGGTTCGAGCTGGGCGCCCCGCAAAAATCGTTTCATGCTTTGTTGAAGACCATTTGCTTAGAATGACTAGGCTACATAGTCTTCGCCGCGCCTAAAACGATTTTATCTCGAACAAAATTTAACCACGAAAGCTCAACACGCCCTAGTGTTCCTGACTAAAAACGCTTCCCTCTAAGTTACTGCATAAACCTGTGGGTAGCGTTTTTCATTTCTTGAGTATTAAGGTTTCTATCGCCTGCTTTTCACAGTCAGACTTTGCTTTTAATTCATTCGACCCACGCGTGATGGTTGCCACGCCAACACCGAGCATTTGACTCACTTGTCGCTGGGACAAGTCCCCTTTCAACAACTCGCACATAATGTTAACGCGGGCAACTAACGACTCTCTCTCATCAGGAGTTAGAAGTGTCGTCAACAGTAGTTCATGTTGCTCGCAGTCTGAGGCTTGTTTTATAAGGTCGACTAACTCTTGCCAGTCTGAATACTCGGGTTCTAACGACATATTTGGACTCAATAATGAAGCAAGACACCATTGTATGGATTTCTGTTTTTAATGACATCAATAATTTGTAATCAGCTCACTCGGTGACAAGAAGGCACCACTTTGCCCCAACAGGTCGCGATAGTAAGTCTCAAACATCAATACATTTTGAACGTAGCCACGAGTCTCTTTAAATGGAATGGCTTCGATAAATGCATAGGCATCCAACTTGCCATCCGTTCGTTCACGCCACTGTTTAACTCGGTGTGGGCCAGCATTGTACGCCGCTAGAGCAAAAATTCGGTTTTCTTCATATTGCTCAAGTAGGCTATTGAGGTAATGGCTACCAATTTCGATATTTTTCCCCACTTCATATAGCTCATGAGCGCCGTCATACTCGATTTGAAACTTGTTCGCCGTGTATCTGCCGTTTTCGGCATGATCTGCATGATACCTCTCGCGCCAACTGGCGAGCGCGCCTCGGTATCCAAACCACTCTCTTGGCGGGCTAAAGACATCAAGGTAATAGGGTCAATATCATGTTTTTCTCCATACAAGCTAAACAGATTCTTATGCGCAATTGGGAAACGAAGTTGGGTGTTATCCCAAACCTTTGCTGAAATGGATGCAGTTACCGCTAAGTGGTGCCAATTTTGGTCCGAAGCATAGGCAGCTAACATCTCTTTCTTGGTTTTGTCGACCCGACCTAAAAGCCAGCGCCACTCACTCTTGGCCGCGGTGATCTTCTCTAGCGCAATCAATTCATCAATACGCGCTAACGCATCTTGGTATGGTGAGACAACAGATTTGTCTAAAGTGACAGTGGTGGTTGGGTAATCAATCGACTGCTTCATTTCCATAGCAGCAGCCACACTGTAGAAATTACGTTTGCCAATGATAGATTGAAGTCGCTGCTTCCCTTCACTCTCTTGGCCGACTCCGATTTGAGCGCGAGCACTCCAGTACGTCCAACGTAAGCTCTCTTGCTTGCTCTCAGGTAACAACGCAATCCAACTTTTCAGCCCTTGCCAGTCCGCATGCTGAATCGCCAATCGTGACCTTCTTTCCAACAAAGTCACGCTACTTGAAGTCGCTATTTTTTTATCTCGCCAAACGGCAAGTTGCTCGTCGTCAGTATTAATCATTCGAAACGCAAGGTAATCCGCCAAAGCCTGAGCTGCAGTCTTATCTAAGTGCATGCCTTTGATCACCGCGTCATAGGAGGCCTGCGCTTGTTTAATGTCTTTGCGCGCAAGCTTCTTCAGCCCAAGTTGAGCCAACGTTTGATTTTCTGGTGTGACATACTGCTTCTTGGCAAACTTTGCCACGTCCTCTGGCTTAGAATATAGAACCTTAACGTGACTGCCTGTTTGCTTTGCCTCTTTTGTGTCTAGCTGCTTGGCAAGGTAATTAATCATGCGAGAATTTCGTTTCTCATAGGCTAGCAACATACGCTCAATCACAAGCTCATCGGTCTTGTATCCGGCTTTATCAAGCTGACTAAATAAGGTGTCGCAAGCATCATCAACACTCTCACCACTTAGCCACAACGATTTGGCACCTTGTTTTGCCAGTTCCTTGTCACCTTTTAACCAATGGGCGGTGTAGTAATGACAACGATACTTCTCACCATTTGGTTCTGTTGTTTGAAACTCAAGCAATCGAGACCATTGCTTACTTTTGGCTAGTTCATCGAGGTACGGCGCACGAACCCGGTGCGAAAAGGGAAAGGTCTTGTGCTGGTCAATAAACGCATTGACCTCGCTTGGCTTGGCTTTATTGATGCCAACCAAGAACGCTCGATAATCGACATAAGGCGTGAGGGGATACTGCGCGATTTTTCCGCGCATTGCTTGATACTCTTTGACCTTACGTTCATCTAACAAGTCTTGCGCCTCATCATAGAGGGCTCTTTGTTGAGATAAGGTAGACGTGCTCGAATGAGCACTGAATGTGATAAACGACGTGGCGCCAATAGCCAGTGCACTAGTCAGAAAACGCACCGATTTTGAAAATGAGAAACTAGGCTTCATCGACTCTGATCCTTTTGAAACGATATGACGCGGTATGGCTTACTTTCACCAATTCTAGGCATAAAAGTAAAGTGAAGAGATGTAAATATTCATTGATTCATACAAACGCGACACTAAGCAACTACACACACAATAGCTTTCATCGGGATGACAAGCTAGCCATTGCTTAAATATTTATCCCCCAAACTGCCACAGCTTCATGACGTTATTGTCATCACTTCTTCAGTCAATGTTCAATTTCTAAAGTAAAGAGCCTATCCACTCTTAAATTTGACGGTAACAAAACGAGTGAGTTTGGTATAAAATATGGGTTTTCTATGAGTAAAAAATTAGGAACGATCGGCAATGGCTGAATACGTATATACCATGTCGCGCGTGAGCAAAATTGTGCCACCAAAGCGACAAATTCTTAAAGACATCTCTCTTAGCTTCTTCCCTGGCGCCAAAATCGGTGTTTTGGGTCTAAACGGCGCGGGTAAATCTACCCTTCTTCGCATCATGGCAGGCATCGACACCGATATCGACGGTGAAGCACGTCCACAACCGGGCCTGAATGTGGGTTACTTACCACAGGAGCCAGTGCTTGATGAATCTAAAACGGTTCGTGAAATCGTTGAAGAGGCAGTTTCTGATGTAGCTGGTGCAATGAAGCGTCTTGACGAAGTATACGCAGCTTACGCTGAACCTGATGCAGACTTCGACGCTCTTGCAAAAGAGCAAGGTGAACTTGAAGCGCTGATTCAAGCAAAAGAAGGTCACAACCTAGAGAACGCACTTGAGCGTGCAGCCGATGCACTTCGTCTTCCTGAGTGGGACCAGAAGATTCAACACCTTTCTGGTGGTGAGCGTCGCCGTGTTGCAATTTGTCGCTTACTTCTTTCTAAACCTGACATGCTACTTCTAGATGAACCAACCAACCACTTGGATGCAGAATCAGTGGCATGGCTAGAGCGCTTCCTAGTTGATTACACTGGCACTGTTGTGGCGATTACCCACGACCGTTACTTCCTAGATAACGCTGCTGGCTGGATCTTAGAACTTGACCGTGGTGAAGGTATTCCATGGGAAGGTAACTACACTTCTTGGCTAGAGCAAAAAGACGCGCGTCTGCAACAAGAAGCGTCTCAAGAGAAAGCTCGTCAGAAAACCATCGAGAAAGAACTTGAGTGGGTTCGTCAAAACCCGAAAGGTCGTCAGTCTAAGTCGAAAGCTCGTATGGCTCGCTTTGAAGAACTGCAAAGTGGCGATCGTCAGAAGCGTAACGAAACAAACGAACTGTTCATCCCGCCGGGTGAGCGTCTAGGTGACAAGGTTATCGAGGTAAATAACCTAACCAAGTCATTTGATGGCCGCGTTCTGATTGATGACCTATCTTTCAACATGCCTAAAGGTGCCATCGTCGGTATCATCGGTGCCAACGGTGCAGGTAAATCAACGCTATTCAAGATGCTAAGCGGTACTGAGCAACCTGATTCAGGTACGATTGAAATGGGTGAAACGGTTAAACTGGCGTCTGTTGACCAGTTCCGTGACGCGATGGATGATACCAAGACGGTTTACCAAGAGATCTCTGAAGGCGCTGATATCATCAAGATCAACAACTTCGAAATCCCAGCACGTGCTTACTGTTCTCGCTTCAACTTCAAAGGCTCTGACCAACAAAAGATCATTGGCGAGCTTTCTGGTGGTGAGCGTAACCGTGTTCACCTTGCGAAACTGCTTAAAGCAGGTGGTAACGTACTACTACTCGATGAGCCTACCAACGACCTTGACGTTGAAACGCTACGTGCTCTAGAAGAAGCGCTATTGGAATTCCCAGGCTGTGCAATGGTTATCTCGCACGACCGTTGGTTCCTAGACCGTATCGCAACGCACATCATTGACTACCGCGATGAAGGCCAAGTGAACTTCTATGAAGGTAACTACAATGAGTACATGGAGTGGTTGAAGAAAGAGATCGGCGCTGAGGCTGCAGAACCACACCGTATCAAGTACAAACGCGTATCTAAATAAATAGAGCAAAGAAAAAGCACTGTAAATCAGCTTGAATTTTGTACTAAGGCCGCTATTATTAGCGGCCTTTATTGTTTACGGTTAATGTTAACGCTCGCAGATAGATGCCCTCGAAGGTTATTTTGCAAGCGACTCTGCATTTTAAGCCCTGTGGGTACTCGCTTTGTGCGTATTTGCTAAGCTTGTAGTGAGTGACATTAAACAATAGAGAGATGGTTATGGCTGAAAGACGACGGTTTTCACGCATCATATATCAAGTGCCTGCGACAATTACGCAAGGACAACTTGCCGTGTCAGCCAGTATTCAAGACTTGTCTCTGCAAGGACTCTTGCTCAAAGCTCAAGGAGCCGATACGCAGTTAAGTCTTGAAAGGACGGCCATCATACAGTTTTCGCTTCCTGACAGTGACGTCAACATTGAACTTGCCGCTAATCTGATTAGTGTTGAAGAGGGTGTGATTCGAGCTCAAATCGACCACATTGATATTGAAAGTATTGGACACTTAAAGCGCTTGGTTGAATTAAATGTTGGGGACGACAGTTTGCTACACCGCGAACTCGAACACCTCTCTGATTTGGGTAAACATACCTAGCTAGACTATGTCACACAAAATTTCTTTATCGATCCCTACCTCTGGTGGGGATCGTGTTTTTTACGTGAGTAAAAAGGTTATTCTACTCTCGGCTATCAGTTTGCTCATCGCCGCTATCGGCCTTGGCAATTGGTTTGTGCAGAACCATCAAAATCAAGAACAGCAAGAACTAAAGCTGCATCAGCTAATGAACAAGCTCTATGTTGCTGAGCAACAAAGCACTGAGTTTGAAGTTCGCTACAATGAGCAGCTCGACCAATCTCATACCTTGTCTCAAGAGTTAGAAGATAAACGTGCTCAGCTGGCCATTCTTGGGCAGCGTATCTACGATGTGGAGTCCGTATTAGGAATCACTGACAATGAGCTTCAAATCCATGAAGATCTAACACAACGCATCGATGTCGCCGCAGTTGACTCAGCGGTTCGCGCCACTCTGTTTCGTTTAATTCCAAACAGCGCACCGATGTCGTACGAACGAGTCTCCTCTTCGTTTGGCCGCCGTGTGCACCCTGTATCGGGTAAAAGTCATACTCATACAGGCATTGACCTTACCTGCCCTGTTGGCGAAAAGATTTATGCGCCAGCAGATGGTGTGGTCGAAACCGTTCGCCCAAGCGATAAAGGCTTTGGCAACTTCCTCACTATTCGCCATGCCTTCGGCTTTATGAGCAGCTACGCTCACCTGCATCAGTTCAAAGCCCGCAGTGGTCAGTTTGTTAACAAAGGGGATCTGATAGCAACCTGTGGTAATTCTGGCATCTCAACCGGCCCTCACCTTCATTACGAAATCAGGTTTTTAGGTCGCACACTCAATCCACAATATTCGATAGATTGGACACCAGATAATTTTGATTACCTGTTCGAAAAAGAAAAGCGAGTGAACTGGGCACCACTAGTGCAGATGGTCAATGATTTAGTGCGCTTGCAAGTTAATCTAACTCACAATCCATATACCGATAACACAGTAGATACGGTCAACAAAGATTCAGTGCCTCTTGAGAGCACGCAGATGACTAACTAGAGAAAATAAAAAGCGGCAGTGAAAACTGCCGCTTTTTGCATTCAATCGGTTTTATTTAAACATCAATTTCATCTAACCACGATGAATCGCATCATTTGCTTGCTTAAGTAGATTCTGGCTCTCATTCATAAACTGAGTCGAGTAATCTCCAAACCAATCGCTCACTTCATTAAAGCTCTGCACAAACGCCTGCTTGTCTTTACCTTCAAGAATTTCAAGAGCTTCACCAAAGCAGAGGTGGAAACGCTTAATCATGTCGATGTTCTCTTGAGATGACAGAATGATGTCACCGTATAGATTTGGGTCTTGTCCGAACAAGCGCCCAACCATCGCAAGCTCCAATCGGTAGATTGGCGAGCTAAGCTGAAGTAACTTGTCGATATTCGGGTTCTCTTTACTAAGGTGTAAGCCGTAAGCAAATGAGGTGAAGTGGCGCAACGCCTGAATCAAAGTCATGCCGTGATCGTGTTCAGCGGCATCAATGTTACATAGCTCGCGCCCCAGATAGCAAACTGCTCTAACAGCCACTGGTACTTCTCTTCACCACGGCCATTACAGTGAACAATCACCTGCTTAGCCAAACTTGCCACATCTGGGCCAAACATAGGGTGCAAGCCCACAACAGGGCCTTTATGAACATCGAGCATCGCCTGTAGTGGCTTTGACTTAATCGAGGTTAAATCACAAAGAATGCAGTCTTCTGGCAGGTTACCGAGTCTTTCAATCACACCATTGGTTAAATGAATTGGCACAGTAACGACCACAAGCCCAGCACCGTCAAGGATCTCATCTGCGCGATCCCAGTCTTGGCTACCAAGTACTTTTACTTCATAACCCGATAGCGTGAACATGCGTCCAAACAAACCACCGAGCTGGCCTTTACCACCCACTATAACCACTGAGCGCAATTCTGGATTTAAACACTTAAAGCCCGAGTCTTTTTCACTTGCGTAAGACTCACGCATGGTGCGGCGCAGAATATCTTCAATTAACTGCGGGGGTACGCCCATTTTTTCCGCTTCTTGGCGACGAGAAGCCAGCATTGCGGCTTCTCGATCAGGCGCATAAATTGGCAGGCCATGTTCACTTTTTTACTTCACCAACTTTCTCTACTAAAGAGAGACGTTCCGATAACAGCTCTAAAATTCGTTTATCAACACTGTCTATTTGATCGCGTAAGTCGCTAAGTTCAACGGCCATGCTCTTTCCTTATTATCCTTTTAGGCGGTTTTCCAAAAACGGCACTAACTCTTCATGTGCGTGACGTAATAGTGCCTCAGTTGAATCCCAATTGATACATGCATCGGTGATCGACACGCCGTATTGCATATCCTTGAGATCAAGGTCGGAAGATTGGTTACCTTCGTTGATGTGACTCTCAATCATTAAGCCAATAATAGACTTGTTGCCTTCACGGATTTGGTGAATAACATCCTCTGCTACAAGCGGCTGACGGCGGAAATCTTTACGCGAGTTTGCATGGCTACAGTCGACCATCAGCGAAGCATCTAGACCATGTTTCGCCATGTCTTGCTCACATTCCGTCACAGATACTGAATCGTAGTTCGTCTGTTTACCGCCACGAAGAATTACGTGGCCATTTGGGTTACCTTGAGTGGTAAGAAGCGCCACTTGGCCTTCGCGATTAATACCCATGAAACGGTGACTTGAAGACGCCGCCTGCATCGCATTGATTGCCGTACCTAGGTTACCATCCGTGCCATTTTTGAAGCCGATTGGCATTGAAAGTCCGCTTGCCATTTCACGGTGCGTTTGAGATTCAGTTGTACGTGCACCAATGGCTGCCCAGCTGAAGGTATCTGCAAGGTACTGAGGCTGATCGGATCTAGCGCTTCTGTTGCTAGTGGAATTTCCATCTCCGCTAGCTCAACAAGTAATTCACGACCTACGTGCAAACCATGCTCAATATCAAAAGAACCATCGAGATGCGGGTCATTAATCAAACCTTTCCAACCGACTGTTGTACGTGGCTTTTCAAAGTAAACGCGCATAACAATGTATAACTGATCACTCAGTTTCTCAGACAAAGCCTTAAGGCGTTTCGCGTAATCTTTTGCCGCTTCCACATCATGAATAGAACAAGGGCCGCATACCACCAATAGGCGGTGATCTTTCTTATGGATGATGTTGGCAATGGTTTCACGAGACTCTTGAATGAATCGACGAGCGTTGTCGCTTAGCGGTAACTTAGCTTTGAGTTCTTCTGGTGTGATCAGGACTTGTTCATCACTGATGTTAATATTGCTTAATTCACTTTTTTGCATAACTTTATCCGTACATTATTACTTACAGCCAATCATCAACACGACATCAGCAATCAATAAGCACTAAGATAACAGCGTTAAAAAACATTTCAACCGTAAACTATTAAAAACATTTGGTGTAAATTTTAATTTACACTTTCGGTTATTTTGCCTTAGGCCAAAATATTGAACCATAACCATGTTTTCCACCGTTTATCTTCTCTAAAATAAAGAGAGTTACCGCCGTGGAAATCACTATGGATCTTATCCTCCCCCTTCTTCAGCAGATGTGTGTCTATCTAGTTTTGGCTTATATGCTAAGTAAGACACCTGTTTTCTTGCCGCTGTTTAGTATGTCTAGCAGGCTTAATCACAAGGTCATGATCTATGTGATGTTCTCGCTGTTTTGCATTATGGGCACCTACTTTGGTTTACAAATCAATGATGCAATTGCCAATACAAGAGCAATTGGTGCGGTGATGGGCGGCCTATTTGGTGGCCCTGTGGTGGGATTTTTTGTTGGCTTAACGGGGGGCCTACATCGCTACAGTCTTGGTGGGTTCACTGATTTAGCTTGTGCTATCTCTACAACCGCAGAAGGGATAATCGGTGGGCTTTTTCATACTTACTTTATTCAACGGGGAAAAGCTCGCCAACTGTTCAACCCTGTGGTCGTTTTCTTCATTACTCTGTTCGCTGAAATCATCCAGATGCTGATTATACTGATCGTGGCAAAACCATTCGTTCAACCTACGCACTAGTCTCTGATATTGCTGCGCCGATGATTATCGCCAATTCAGTCGGTGCTGCTCTATTTATGAGTATTCTTCAAGATAGAAAAACCATTTTCGAAGAGTATTCCGCTACCTTTTCTCGCCGTGCCTTAAACATTGCCGAACGCTCGGTCGGCATCTTGGCATCTGGCTTTAACAGCGAAAATGCAGAGAAAATCGCGCGTATTATTTATGAAGAGACCAACGTTGGCGCAGTCTCGATTACCGATGACGAGAAGATTCTTGCATTCGTTGGTATTGGTGATGACCACCACAACCCAAATACGCCAATTTCATCGCAAAGCACCTTAGACTCTATCCACCAAAACGACATTATCTACTTAGATGGTAAGGACAGACCTTATCAATGCTCCATCTCACCAGAGTGTAAGCTAGGCTCGGCCTTAATCATTCCATTGCGAGCTGGGGACAAAGTCATCGGTACTATCAAACTGTATGAGCCGAAACGTAAGCTATTTTCTCGCGTGAATATGTCGATGGCGCAAGGCATTGCGCAGTTGCTATCAAGCCAAATTCTCTACGGTGATTATCAACAAAAGCAGATGCTGCTCTCTCAAGCTGAAATAAAGCTGCTGCATGCACAGGTAAACCCACACTTCCTATTTAATGCACTCAATACAATTAGTGCCGTCATTCGTCGCGATCCAACCAAAGCTCGAGAGTTGATTCAGCACCTATCGCACTTTTTCAGAAGTAACCTCAAAAAGGATATAGAGACTGTCACTCTCAAAGAGGAGTTGGCGCATGTGAATGCCTACCTCACTATAGAGAAAGCGCGTTTCTCTGACCGCCTAGATGTGGACGTGAACATCGACTCTATTTTGCTTGAGCGAAACCTACCAAGTTTTACTCTGCAGCCTTTGGTCGAAAACGCCATTAAACATGGCACGTCGCAACTGTTCGAGTCTGGCAAAGTCAGGATCTACAACCAGCCAACACTAAAAGGTCAGCGCATCATAGTGGAAGATAATGCTGGCAACTATCAACCGCCAGAAGAAGGGCACTCTGGATTGGGTATGCAGATAGTCGATAAGCGCCTAACCAACTTGTTTGGTAAAGAGTCGACTCTAAAAATCGACGTTGAAAAAAACCAATACACGCGAATGAGCTTCGTCATTCCGTCCAATGACTATTCGTAGGGATCGTTATGCTAAGTGCAATTGTGATTGATGATGAACTGTTTGCTCGTGAGGAGCTGTCTGAACTGCTTGAAGAGTCGGGGCAGATTTCGGTGGTGTCTCAAGCGGCCAATGCGATTGAAGGGCTGAGGCAAATCAACCTGCACAAACCTGACGTGGTGTTTCTCGATATTCAAATGCCTCAGATCACAGGCATCGAGCTGATTGGTATGCTAGATCCCGACACCATGCCGAAAGTGGTGTTTGTCACCGCTTATGATCAATACGCGATTCAAGCCTTTGAGGATAATGCTTTCGACTACCTTCTAAAGCCCGTCGACACCTGCCGTTTAGAAAAGACCATTAAGCGCTTAGTCAAAATCGATAAACGTGAACAGCAAGCAAAATTGGATATCCTCGCGCCTCAATCGTTGGATCAAGTGCCCTGCGTCGGCCTTAACCGAATCGTGATCATCCCCACTGCAGACATTGAGTTTGCCTGTACCGACATCAGCGGTGTGCAGATTCAAACTCACGACCAATCGGCCACCAGCCAATTGACATTAAAAGTGCTTGAAGAGAAAACGCCTCTCATTCGTTGCCATAGGCAGTACTTGGTTAATATAAAGTCCATCAAAGAGATCAAGCTATTAGAAAACGGCTTAGCTGAAATCATCACCCAGAGCGATCATGCGGTGCCAGTCAGCCGCCGCTATCTTAAAACGCTGAAAGAGATGCTGGGCTTTCACTAAATCGAATGACTAACAACTGAAAAGAGCCACATAACTGTGGCTCTTTTTGTGACTAGTAACTAGTGACTGATGACAGGTGATTGTGGTTTAAGATTCAGTGAGCGGCTTCATCGCTTCCGAAGCTTGCTTCCACTCTTGACTACGCTTTAGATCGGCTAGAGTAAAGCTTTGGGTCTTTAGTAAACCCTGCGCTAATGGCGTGTCCATCACTGGCAGGTTATCCAACACTTCTACCTGTGCATCGCGCTTGTTACACACCAACACCATATCACAACCTGCGACTAGAGCTTGATGCGCTCGCTCTGCAGGCCCACCCATGATGGAAGCCCCTTCCATCGTCAGATCATCAGAAAATACTAAACCTTTGAAGCCTAATTGCTCACGTAGGATTTTCTTCAGCCAATACTCTGAACCACTTGCTGGCTGATCATCAAAATGTGGGTACACCACATGCGCAGGCATCATCGCATCTAATATTCCCGCTTCAATTTGGGCCTTAAATATCGCCATATCCTGCTCAAATATGGTTTCGCGATTATCAAATGGGGTTTCCAAATGAGAATCCGCAATCACGCCACCATGACCTGGAAAGTGCTTACCTGTAGTAGCCATACCGACCGATTTCATTCCCTTCATGTAAGCCGTGCTGTGACGCAATATGGAGTCAATATCCTCGCCGAAAGCGCGATTACCAATCGCCTTACAATCAAAGCCTTTGTCCAGAACGGGAGCAAAACTCAAGTCGATATCATGAGCAATCAACTCGGCAGCCATCAACCAGCCACCAAGCTCTGCAAGCTGCTCGCCATTATCAAATTGCGCGTAGCGCTGAGCAGCAGGAATTAATGAGAAACCTTCTCTGAAACGTTGGACTCGGCCACCTTCTTGGTCAACACCAATCAAGATCGGACGCTTCGCTGCTTTTCGTATAGAGTGGTTTAAGGCGAGCAACTGCTCACTATCATGGTAGTTGCGAGCAAACAAAATCAAACCACCAACCGTTGGGTGCTCCAATATTTCTCGATCTTCTGCGCTGAGTTCATACCCTGCAACATCTACCAAAGTGGTCCCATGTTTCTTCCTGCCTACTGTAAAATTCGCTAAGGTTACGAGATTATTCCGTTTAAATATGCATTACAATGCCTTTAATGGTGTGTATTGAAGAATTAACAATGAAAAAACCGAATCAAATCAGAGAGCTTTATATCGGCATCATGTCTGGCACCAGTTTAGATGGTATCGATACCGCATTGGTTGAGATAACGGATGATCATGTCAGGCTTATCGATCATTACGACCACCCTATTCCATCCGATTTAAAGCAGCGAGTTTTAGATATTGCTGTCGGGCAAGAGACCAATCTGCGCGAAGTTGGCGAGATCGATCACCTGCTTGGCCACTTATACGCTGACGCAGTTTTGGAGTTACTCTTCAAATCGTCACTTCAAGCGGAGCAAATCACCGCCATCGGTAATCATGGTCAGACCGTGTTCCACCAGCCAGTTGGCAATACCCCATTCACCATGCAGTTAGGCGATGCCAATATTATTGCAGCGCGAACAGGCATCGACACCATTGCCGACTTTCGGCGCGCCGATATGGCGCTTGGTGGTCAGGGTGCACCACTAGTACCCGCTTTTCATCAAGACTTGTTTGGCTCATTGAACAAAAATACTGTCGTGCTGAATATTGGGGGTATTGCCAATGTTTCTGTACTTAGGCCTAATCAACCTGTGATTGGCTACGATACAGGCCCTGGTAACATGTTGATGGACGCTTGGTGTGAACGTCACACTGGAGACAGATTTGATAAAAACGGCCAGCTCGCTCGAAAAGGCTTTGTTGATGACGCACTGCTCTCAACATTGATGGCGGAGCCATACCTGAGGCAAGCTCCGCCAAAGAGTACCGGTCGTGAGCTGTTCAACCTAGCTTGGTTAGACGACAAACTGCAAGAGTTTGATTTATCGATTGAAGATATACAGCGAACACTTTGCGAGTACACAGCTTTGACTATAGCCAATGAAGTCGATCGTTACTTCAACTCACAAGGATCTGAACTGCTGATTTGTGGAGGCGGAGGCCGTAATCCATTGCTCGTCGAACGCCTTGCTCATTTGCTTCCTCGCTGGAATGTCTCCTCAACCACTTCCAAAGGCGTAGACAGTGATAACATGGAAGCGATGGCATTCGCATGGTTGGCATACAGGCGAACACACGATTTGCCGAGCAACCTCCCCGAGGTAACTGGAGCCAGTAAGGCGGTTTCTCTAGGCGTTATCTACCTAGCAGACAAACTTAAAGACTAAAATTACGATTAAAACGAAAAGGACTACTTGTGCTAAAGACGCCTTAATTGCAACCCTATCTCAGCTTGTCTCTGAAGGGCGAAACCCAGATACCATGGACATTGATCTACTGCCAGCACTCGATATAGTGCGCAAAATGAATCAGCAAGATGCTCTTGTTCCATTGGCTATCGAAAGGGTGCTACCAGAAATTGCCAACGCGGTAGACAAGATAGCAGAGGCATTTCAATCTGGTGGCCGTTTAATTTACATGGGCGCAGGCACAAGTGGCCGATTAGGGGTATTAGATGCCTCGGAGTGTCCGCCAACTTTTGGCGTATCAGACAAGATGGTGATTGGGCTAATCGCCGGTGGCCCAGAAGCCATTCTAAAAGCAAAAGAAGGGGCAGAGGACTCTTTAGAGCTGGGTAAAGCTGACTTGCAAGCCATTAACTTCACTGACCAAGATGTAGTGGTTGGGATTGCGGCAAGTGGCAGAACGCCTTACGTAATAGGAGCACTGAACTACGCCAATACTGTGGGGGCCACCACTGTTGCGCTGTCTTGTAACCCGGACTCTCCGATAGCCGATATTGCCGACATCGCCATCAGCCCAGTTGTTGGACCTGAAGCACTGACAGGCTCGACTCGTTTGAAGTCAGGCACGGCTCAAAAAGCTGGTGCTCAATATGCTCACAACCGCCAGTATGATTCGCATTGGCAAGAGCTATCAGAATTTAATGGTGGATGTAAAAGCCACCAATGAGAAATTGGTCGCTCGCGCCGCCAGAATCGTCATTCAAGCGACGGATTGTAGCGAAGCGCAAGCCAAACAAGTACTCGTTCAAACGGACTATGATGTAAAGCTCGCCATTTTGATGCTCTTGACTGGATTAAACAAACAGCAAGCGCAGAACCAACTTAAACAGCACAAAGGCTTTTTGCGTAGCGCTGCAGAAGCAAGCTAGCCACGAACACCAGTAAAGTATGTAGAAACGACTCATATAAAAAGGGCTAACCCAATCATTTGGTTAGCCCTTTACTCATTCTTGCACTTACAATTTTGCAAATAACCGCAAGTTAAACACTTGCGTTAATTCGCGTATTCGTTCCACCCGCGCTGCCATTCCATACGAAAACGTTGAGCTTCTTCTGTTCCCTCGCAAACGCCTTCATAGTATTGGCCTGACAGACCCATTTGATAAGCAAAATCGGCATTACAGTACTCATTGACGCCTTCTAGGTAACCTGCATCGTAATCCGAACCCACCACGCTGCCTAGCTCACTTAGTTCTTTTAGAGATCGTTGCGTATGGCCTGCAACACCATCTTGATAGCCAATTTGATACCAATTGCCATCCTCAGCCAATTGTTCGTTTGAACTCGCACAACCAAAAAGTAAACCAGCGGTCAGTACTAAAGTCAGTTTTTTTATCATTCTCTTTATGCCTTAAGTCCATATGTCCCTGTATTGGATAACGCTACCATGCCATTAAAACCACTAAATGTCATGGTTAACCACTCACATCAAGAACAGACCGCTCAATTGTCATCGCAACCACTTAATCTCATCTCAAACCACTGACCTTTTCAGCGCGCCACTCAGTTAATCAATAAACCACTCAATAGCTATAGCAACCGTTTACTTCGCTATATCACCACTCATCCCAAAACAGGATGTTTGTTGCCTCATGCTTATTTACTATCCACCATGAGATTACAAATTTAACCCAGAGGAAATGAAGTCATGATGTGGTTTCTAACCTGTGTCGGCCTACTTATCGGTGGATACTTTATTTACGGTGCTTTCATTGAGAAAGTATTCGGCATTAACGAAAAGCGTCAAACGCCTGCGCACACTAAAGCAGATGGCGTTGACTACGTACCAATGTCAACCAAGAAGGTTTACCTTGTTCAGCTACTTAACATTGCTGGCGTGGGTCCTATCTTCGGCCCAATCATGGGTGCACTATACGGCCCAGCTGCGATGCTATGGATTGTTATCGGTTGTATCTTCGCGGGTGCAGTTCATGACTACTTCTCTGGCATGCTATCTGTTCGCAACGGTGGCGCATCAGTCCCAACAATCACAGGTCGTTACCTAGGCAAAGGCGCCAAACATTTTATGAACATTTTTGCCATTGTCTTGCTACTTCTTGTGGGCGTTGTATTCGTATCTGCACCAGCAGGCATGATTACTAACCTAATCAACGACCAAACCAACATGACAGTAACCATGAGCACTATGGTTGCCATCATCTTCGGTTACTACATCATCGCGACAATCGTACCTGTTGATAAGATCATCGGCCGTTTCTACCCACTGTTCGGCGCACTGCTTATCTTTATGTCTGTTGGCTTAATCACTGCAGTTGCGTTATCAAGCGAGCACACGGTAATGGGTGACTTCCAAGTCAGCGACATGTTCACTAACTTAAACCCGAACGACATGCCTATCTGGCCTGCCCTATTCATCACTATCGCATGTGGTGCAATTTCTGGCTTCCACGCAACTCAGTCTCCACTAATGGCGCGTTGTATGGAAAATGAAAAAAATGGTCGCTTCGTATTCTACGGTGCAATGATTGGCGAAGGTGTTATCGCACTTATCTGGTGTGCAATCGCACTATCGTTCTTCGGTTCAATCGAACTTCTTGGTGAAGCGGTAGCAAACGGCGGCCCAGGTAACGTGGTATACAGCGCATCATTTGGCCTACTAGGTGTGTTTGGTGGCATCATCGCTTTCCTAGGTGTGGTTATCCTGCCAATTACTTCTGGCGATACTGCATTCCGTTCAAGCCGTCTAATCCTTGCTGAATACTTCAACATGGAACAGCGCACGCTACGCAATCGTCTAATGATGGCACTTCCACTGTTCGTTATCGGTGGCATTTTAACTCAAGTAGACTTCGGCATTATCTGGCGCTACTTCGGTTTCGCTAACCAAACAACAGCGGTAATGATGCTGTGGACAGCGTCTGCTTACCTACTACGTCACAACAAGCTGCACTGGATTACAACAGTTCCGGCAATGTTCATGACAACAGTAGTCGTGACCTTCATCCTAAACAACAGCACACTAGGCTTTGGCTTACCAATGAACGTATCAACCATTGCTGGCATGATATTCACTCTAGGTGTCACTGCACTGGTAATCAAACGTTCAAAAGGTAAAGGCGAAGATGAACTCGCCGATGAAGATAAACCAGAATCAGTGGCCACATCGTCATAAACCTTAAACAGTCTCGTTGAAAGTAAAAGCCAATCTTGTATAGATTGGCTTTTTTTGTTTTTAGCTCCTGCTAATCAGTGATAAAGCTGAAAAAGGCCCTAAGTAGGGCCTTTGAGTCGATTAGATATTGGTTTACGGTTTAGGGGTCAAGGTTGCAACCATCTTCTGCGTATTGGCTCCAAACGACCAATCCGCCCGCTGCTGAATATCTTTCAGTGTGATGCTATTTGCGGTAGCGTCAATATCCATAAGTGCATCAATTCCGTAGCCATGAATCAAGTATCGACTATAAAACCAAGCTCGCTGACCTGGGTCATCATTGATTGGTTTCACCGCCGTCGCCAACTGTTTCGCCGCCGTTGTAACCTCTTCTTCGGTAATCGAAGTGGCTAATCCATTGAACATTTTCCCGAGAGCCTGATTCACTTCGTCCAAATCATCTTCGGCCACCTTAGCTGTCACAAACCAATCGGATACTAGCTCACCATCCTGGGTTACAGGAAATACCTCAGGAGAGTAATCCAAACCGCGATTTTCTCTGACCTCTGCAAGTAAGCGAGCACTTGCGATGCGCTGCAGTACTTCTTCAGCGAACACATCCTTGCCAAGCTTAGGCATTCCTTGAGAGTTAACCAATCGTGTCAGCAACGTGATGCCCGACTCACTGCTTTCCGCGACTTGCACCTGCGGTTCAATAGCTTGAATGTAGCCATTTTCCAAATTTAGTTCTTCGGTTTGAGAGTCACTAAAAGTAATGGATGCGATATATTTGCGTAACATCGGAGCCAATTGCTCAGGCTCAACATCTGCAATGATGACGAGCTTATTATTTCGGTCATGTCCAAACAGCTGCTTATGAACCTCTAAGGTTTGCTCTACAGTGACACCTGCTAAATCAGAATTCATGATGAAGCGATGTTTGCTGTCTAGCTGGTATGTGCCAGCGTTAATCGCCTTGTACCACTTGCCTTCCGGTGAATTGAAGAACGTCGAGTTATCTTGATAGAACTCTTGCTTCACAGCTTCCAGCTGACGTGGCTCTAAGTTGATTTCAGTCGATATATTGAAGATGGCGTTTAGAGCAAGTGGGATCTCTGCAACTTTACTGCTCAACTCAATACCATGATGGGTAAAATCGACAAACGGAATAACCAGCAGGTCTTTCTTTTTAAAGAAGCTGTCAAGCTGAGCACCACTGAACTCACCTAATCCACTGCGAGCCGAGGCTGGAATAAGAACATCACTGGCAGCAAATAAGTCGGGTTTTAAAGCCGCTTTTCCGCCCTGACTCGCGTAAACCATGTAGGCTCTCTCGCCTGCTTTTGCATCGCGTTGGTACCAAACTTCAACGCCGTTACTCAACTGCCAGACCGTCATATTTTCATCATACTGAGTCCGACCAACAATCTCCCCTTCATTACTCGGTTGCGCTAACTCAGACGCGACACTCGCAAGTGCAAGTGGCTTTATCCCTTCTTGAGAGAAGACTTGAGGTATTTGTGCCAAACGCTGCTTCATCGCCTCTGGTGACTCTTCGGCGCTGTAGCCCTGCAGCCAATTCACTTCTGATGACAGCAGGTCATCAATATTTTTGTTGATTCCTTTAAGATCAACATTGGCAATGAACGAGGTGAGCGCCTGACGAGAGGTTTCACGACTTTGCATAGGCATAGCTTGCTCAATTGAGAAGACCTTTTGATCGACAATATGAACTGGTTTACGCTTATCCCAATCGCTATCTAGATTAGCTAACGAGCTCTGATAACCCGCCATGATGGTATCGAGTTCATTTTGACTAACACCGTGGTCTCTCAGAGAGCTCAATGTTTCCAAGAAAAGAGTCTCGGTTACTTCTCTTTGTTCAGCAGAAAAGGCGATACTCCCCACTGCATATCGATTGTACTCAATCCACTGGCTGTAGACTCCGGTATGCTGAACGGCCAAAGCTGCATCGTTAAAGACTGCGCTAATACGTTGATTGATAAGTTGCTGAGCAACATCATCGAGCCAATTTTTCTTTTGGTCTCCAACCGTCCTAACCGCCATCTGACCTCTATCAATGATGAAATGTAGGCTCGGTGACTCTTTATCACCCGAAGGTAATGAGCGAGAGTCATTGTTAACGGCAGTCGCTCTCTGCTTCTCTACTGCTGGATCACCGCGGTTTTTCCAGCTTGAGAATTGAGCTTCGATTAACTTGGCAATTTCGTCTTTGCTGATGTTACCTGCAATAATCAGCTCGGCATTCTGTGGCTGATACCATTTATGATAATAGCCTTTCAGCCCTTCAGACGTTGCTTGCTGAACAGACTCCTTGGTACCTAGTGGGTCGAGGTGTTCTAACACCGTGCCTTCAATCGATGCCTCATAAGCTTTGAAAAATAGTGACTTATCTTCTGGACGCGAGAATCGAAACTCCCCCAGTATCACGCCTTTTTCTTTTTCTACTTGCTCTGGAGCAAACGCGATACCATCAGCCACGTCTCGCATCCATGTCATCGCTAATTCAAGATGTTCTTTGTCAGACAGATCCATCTTATAGTTAGTCAATTGATAACCCGTGAATGCATTGATATCCGCGCCGAAGCTGCCGCCTGTTTTCTCAAATAATTTGATGACATCATTGCCAGTGAAGTTACGGCTTCCATTGAAGGCCATATGCTCAACAAAGTGTGCGTAACCTTTTTGCTCTTCAGACTCTTGCATTGAGCCCGCATGGATCATTAGACGGATCGATATTTCGTCATCGTCTGTTGGGTATAGGTGGTATTTTAGCCCGTTGTCGAGCTGATGATGGGTCCAGTTTTCATCTTCTGGAATTGGGGTGTCCAGCTGTGTGTTACAGCCGACAATAAGTAGTACTACAAATAAAAAAAGCCATTTTTTAGCTACTTGCATGAACATCTCCTAGTCCAATAACTTAGAGCACTATAACGGCTAGCTCACCTCAACTGTGAAACATCAGTGAAATTTCAATAAAAATGCGATCCATAACCACCAATTATGAAATTGATAACGCTATCAGAACCATACCACTTTCTTCTACTCAAAAACAAAAAAGCCTCACACTTATGCTAAGCGTGAGGCTGATTAATACGTATCAAACTTGTTAATCGACTTGTTTAATTTGCAGCTCTTTAGGTACTTCGAAGAACATGTTCTCTTCACGGCCCAGAACATTTTCGACCGAATCTGCGCCAAGTTGTTTGATGCGCTCAAGAATTTGGTCGACCAACTCTTCTGGCGCCGATGCACCTGCGGTCACACCCACTTTTATCTTACCCTCAAACCATTCCGGTTTGATGTCTTCTGGACAATCAGTCAAGTAACCCGGCGTGCCAAGCTTTTCTGCCAGCTCTTTCAAACGCGTTGAGTTCGATGAGTTTTTAGAACCCACAACCACCATCACATCAACATCACTCGATAATTCGCGCACGGCATCTTGGCGGTTCTGTGTTGCGTAGCAAATATCATCTTTTCGTGGGCCTTGGATATCAGGGAACACTCGGCGCAGTTCATCAATGACATCGGCCGTTTCATCCACAGACAGCGTTGTTTGGCTTACATAGTGAAGGTTTTCAGGATTCTTAACTTTCGCTTTCAAAGGCTCAACATCGGCAGGCGTTTCTACAAGGTACATACCACCATCTTCACTGGCATATTGGCCCATGGTACCTTCCACTTCTGGGTGGCCCGCATGACCAATCAGCACCACTTCCATATTCTTTCGGCTGGCGCGCGCCACTTCCATATGAACTTTCGTTACTAATGGACAAGTCGCGTCGAATACGGTTAAGTCACGATCTTTGGCTTCTTTTCTTACCGCTTGAGAAACACCGTGAGCAGAAAAGATAACAATATTGTCGTCAGGCACTTCATGGAGTTCTTCAACAAATATTGCACCACGCTGCTTTAAGCCTTCCACTACAAAACGGTTATGCACCACTTCGTGACGAACGTAAATTGGGGGCTGGTACATCTCTAATGCACGCTCAACAATGCTAATCGCACGGTCAACGCCTGCACAAAAGCCGCGAGGGTTGGCTAATAAGATTTTCATTTCACTACTCTTTACTTTGCTGCTCTTTATTTGCTGCTGTGAGGTATGCTCTTTGCTGGGCGGCTATTCTACGCCAAGTTAGTCGACAGACAAAATTTCAACTTCAAAGCTGACATCCTGCCCCGCTAGCGGGTGATTAAAGTCAACAGTCACTGAATCACCAGCGACCTCAGTAATAATGCCCGGGATTTCTGCGCCATCTGGTCCAGAAAACGCCATAATGGTACCGACTTCAACTTCCGCGTCACCCACAAACTTAGCTCTATCCATATGATGGATGTTATCTGGATTTGGCAGTCCGAATGCATCTTGTGCTTTTAGTTCAATAACTTGGTTGTCACCTACAGTGAGATCTAACAAACAAGATTCAAAATTCTCACTCAGACTACCATCCCCCATGACGAATTTGGCAGGCTTACCCATGTTGTGAGTGCTATCCGCTACTGAACCGTCTTTCAGTTTAATCGTAAAATGTAGGGTTACTGCAGAGTTTTGGGTTATTGTTGTCACGTTTATTCTTCCTTGTGCTGCCATTTGGCAATCTAGTTATCGTTATTGATATACCCAAGTGACTTCAAGATGCAAAATTCAGAGCGCTGTCACGGGTTCAAATTCAAGGTAAATGACGCAGCGGAATAACTCGTTCTTTCCAAGTCATTTAACGCTGAAGTTGAGCCTGTGACACGCTCCCAAAGGGCGAGTTTGCCTAGCTTGCATACTTTGTTAACGATTCTCAATTTAGAACCACTAAATTGTCGAATCGTTGCCTAGTTTGCAAACTAGGCAATTCTCGCTGAACCACGCATCTTGAGGTTACTTGGGTATACACCGTTATATAAAAAAGAGCCGACCGAATCAACGGACAGCTCTTAGGGTTATCAGTTTATGCGCTTAAATCAGCTCTCTGATTCTTTCTTTCGAAAACCATCCAGGATGATCATTGCCGCGCCAATACAGATGGTTGAATCTGCCAAGTTGAATGCAGGCCAATGGTAGGTTCCCCAGAAAAAGTCTAAGTAATCAACAACAAAACCATGTACAACACGGTCGAAGACATTACCAACCGCACCACCAATAATCATGGCATACGCAAGGTTATTCCACTTCTCTTTCGCGGGTAACTTACTCATCCAGTAAGTCAGTAATCCAGTGACAATAAAGGCAATACCGGTGAAGAACCAACGCTGCCACCCCGCTTGCTCACTCAGAAAACTGAATGCTGCGCCATAGTTATGTACATGGAGAATATTGAAGAAAGGCAAGACTTCGATGCGGTTGGCCCAGCCATAACCAATATTTTCCAATACATAAAATTTAATAGCGATATCAGCGATAAAAATCACGAACGCTAACCATAGCCAGCGAATGCCTGATTCTTTCCATGTAAATGTTTGATTGCTCATTACTTTACCTAAAAATAGCCCCAGTAATAACTGGGGCTGCAAACTTGATAAAAAGTTCAGTATGTCGAAGTCAATTTCACGTAAGATTACGCGAACTTGCGAACCTCACCCTCACCATCTACGTTCGATACACAACGGCCACAGATAGTTTCATGACCTTCGATTGTGCCAACGTCTGGTGTGTGGTGCCAACAACGGTCACACTTCTTCGCTTCTGTTGCTTTCACTTCTACGAATAGGCCTTCTAGCTCAGTCGCTTGGGCGCTGTCTGACTTCTCGCTGAGAGGTTTCACAACTGCAGCTGACGTCAGTAGAACGAAACGAAGTTCATCTTCTAGCTTGTTGATGGTTGCCGCTAGTGCGTCATCAGCAAACAAAGTCACTTCAGCTTGAAGTGCGCCACCGATTGTCTTCTCTTTACGTGCATCTTCAAGAAGCTTGTTCACTGAACCACGAACAGATTGGACTTGAGTCCAGAATTCGTTGTTTAACTCTTCACCTTCCGCAAGACCGAACAGGCCTTCGTACCACTCACCAGTAAATACGAACTTATCACGGCTCTCACCATTTGGCAGAGTTGCTGGCATTTCGTTCCAGATTTCGTCTGCAGTGAAAGACATAATAGGAGCCATCCAACGAACTAGAGCTTCTACAATGTAGTAAAGCGCCGATTGACAGCTACGCTGAGCATGGCCACCAAGTTTCGCGGTGTACTGACGGTCTTTAATTACGTCTAAGTAGAATGAACCCATTTCAATTGAGCAGAACTGCATTAGACGTTGCGTTACTGCGTGCGTGTTGTACTCGCCGTACGCTTTGATGATCTCTTCTTGAGCAGCTAGTGCGCGACCCACAGCCCAACGATCCAGTGCTACCATCTCATCTGCAGGCACCAGGTCCGTTTCTGGGTTGAAACCATTTAAGTTCGCCAGGAAGAAACGCGATGTATTACGGATACGACGGTAAGCGTCAGCCGAGCGTTTTAGGATTTCATCAGAAACCGCCACTTCACCCGTGTAGTCGGTTGAAGCAACCCATAGACGCAAGATATCAGCACCTAGCTTGTTGGTGACATCTTTTGGTGCAACTACGTTACCGATAGATTTCGACATCTTACGGCCTTGACCATCAACTACGAAGCCGTGAGTTAGCACTTGCTTGTATGGTGCTTCATCTTTCATCGCAATAGATGAGATGAGTGAAGACTGGAACCAACCACGGTGTTGGTCAGAACCTTCTAAGTAAAGGTCAGCTGACGCGCCGTTGTACTCTTCGCGAGCATCAACAACTGAGTAGTGAGTTACACCTGAGTCGAACCATACGTCTAGCGTATCCAGTACTTTCTCGTACTTGTCTGCTTCTTCGCCTAGTAGATCAGAGATTTCTAGATCCCACCAAGCCTGAATGCCTTTCTCTTCAACTAGCTGAGCAACTTTCTCAACCAGTTCAATGGTGTTTGGATGCAGCTCTGACGTCTCTTTGTGAACAAATAGAGCGATTGGCACACCCCAGGTACGTTGACGAGAGATACACCACTCTGGGCGACCTTCGATCATACCTTCGATACGGCTTTGACCCCACTCAGGCATCCACTCAACACCTTTAATTGACTCTAGCGCTTTTGCACGCAGGCCAGCTTGGTCCATAGAGACGAACCACTGTGGTGTTGCACGGAAGATGATTGGCGTTTTATGGCGCCAACAGTGCGGGTAGCTGTGCTCGTATGCGTGGTGGTGAAGAAGCGCGCCTTTTTCTCTTAGCGTTTCAACAACTGCATCGTTCGCTTTAAATACGTGCTGACCAGCAAATAGCTCTGTATCTGGCAGGTAAACACCATTCGAACCTACTGGGTTAGCCACTTCTAGGTCGTACTTTTGACCTACAGCGAAGTCTTCTTGACCATGGCCCGGTGCGGTATGAACCACGCCAGTACCAGATTCTGTTGTTACATGATCACCAAGGATCGCAGGCACAGAAAAGTCGTAGAACGGGTGATTGAAGTGAGACAGCTCAAGTTCGGCGCCTTTCGCGAAACCAAGGTTATGGAAATGCTCGATACCGGCACGATCCATCACGTCTTTCGCTAGTTCAGAAGCAACGATGATACGCTCTTTCGTCTCTCCTTCTACTTGAATCAATACATACTCTAGATCATCACGTAGACATACCGCGCGGTTTGCTGGAAGTGTCCATGGTGTGGTGGTCCAGATAACGATTGAGATATCGCCTTCACCTTCATGACCGTCGCTCAATGAGAACTTAGACAGAAGTGCAGCTTCATCTACTGCTTTAAAGCGAACATCAATAGATGGTGACACTTTATCTTTGTACTCTACTTCTGCTTCCGCAAGTGCAGAGCCACAGTCTGTACACCAGTGAACTGGTTTAAAACCTTTCAGTAGATGGCCATTGTCAGCAATCTTACCCAGTGCGCGAATGATGTTTGCTTCCGTCGCAAAATCCATAGTGCGGTACGGCTTGTCCCACTCACCCATGATACCAAGGCGTTTGAAGCTCTCTTTTTGACCTTCTACCTGGCCTGCCGCGTATTTACGACACTCTTCGCGGAACTCAGCCGCAGAAATTTTTTGGCCTGGCTTGCCTTTCTTTTTCTCTACCATTAGTTCGATTGGTAGACCATGACAGTCCCAACCAGGAATGTATGGCGCATCAAAACCAGAAAGTGTTTTGGATTTAATAATAATGTCTTTAAGAATCTTGTTTAGCGCGTGGCCAATATGGATGTCACCATTCGCGTATGGAGGACCATCATGTAGAACGAAAGATTTTTTGCCTTTCTTCGCTTCACGGATTGCGCCGTAAAGGTCTTCTTTGTACCAACGCTTAAGCATTTCTGGCTCACGATTCGCCAGATTACCGCGCATTGGAAACCCTGTTTCAGGTAAGTTCAGGGTATCTTTATACTCACTCATCGATTCTTAATTCCGTTGTGTTGGGTGACGGTTAGACATTATGCCAAGTGGCGAACTAAACCACTTAGTCTAGCTGACGCAGCCACACCCTTGCTGCTTCAGCATCCAATTCTATTTGTTGTTTCAGTGCTTCAAACGACTCGAACTTAATCTCCTCGCGAAGCTTATGCAGAAGTGATACTTCTAGCTGCTTGCCGTAAAGGTTACCTTTAAAGTCAAACAGGTGCACTTCTAACTGTTGGCGAACACCGTTCACCGTTGGGCGTTGACCAATATTAGCAACGCCACCAATTGCTTGCTCCCCAATACCTTGCGCCTTAACGATATAAACACCCGATACAGGAGAAACACACCTTTTCAAAGGTATGTTTGCCGTAGGAAAACCAATGGTTCTCCCAAGCTTGCGACCATGAGATACACGACCACTGATACTGTATTCACGCCCCAACATCGAGGCTGCTTCATCAAGTTTGTCTGCGGCTAAAGCGTGCCTAATTGCTGTGCTGCTTACTCGTAACTGCTGTAGGCAGAAGCTTTGAGTACTGACCACTTCAAAGCCAAACTTCTCACCTGCTTGCTTTAGCATTTCGAAGTTACCTTTTCGGCCCTTACCGAAGCAGAAGTCATCGCCAACCACTAGGAATTTTACACCCAACTTCTCGACCAGCAATTCAGAGATAAATGCCTCAGCGGTCAAGTCAGCGAAGTGACGATTGAAGTTAACACACAGCAACCTGTCGATATCGAGCTTACCTAACTGTACGTATTTATCTCGAAGGCGCGCCAAACGAGCGGGCGCTTTATCTCGAGCAAACAACTCTAATGGTTGAGGTTCAAACGTCATAACTACCGACGGCAAACCTAAAAGCTTTGCTTGCTCAGATACTTGATTGAGTACCTGCTGATGCCCTAAATGAACACCGTCGAAGTTACCTATGGTAAGCACACAACCGTGATGCTTAGCATGTATATTGTGAATACCGCGAATTAATTCCATTAGAATGCACTAAATACTTGTCGAGCTCGAATGTCAATAGCGTGAAACCGACGGATTATATACTAATCTGCATTACTCTGTCGCGGCTTTTAAGTCTTTTAGACGAATCCCCATAACGAGCAAACTTACTAAATAGACAACAGCACCAAAGCCAATCAACATCGTAAGCGTAAAGACTCGCTCCATAAAGCTCCAAGTCAGCCACACCGACATCTCTTCAAGTTGCCACAATATAGCGGTAACCATGGCACCACCAGCAATCACCAGTCGCACAATAAACAGCAAGGTTGAACGAGTTAATCGGTAGACATTTTGAATATGTAAACCGCGATACAAAAGCACCATGTTGACCAAGGCAGATAACGCGGTTGCCATTGCAAGCCCCACGTAACCATAGAACCACGCGAAAATGGCATTGAATACCATGTTGCTGACCATTGCGATGATGCCGTACTTAACTGGCGTTTTGGTATCCTGCCTTGAGTAATAGCCCGGTGCGAGCACCTTAATCAACATGAAGTTAAGCAAGCCGGATGCGTAGGCCAATAAAGATAAAGAAGCATAATGAACATCTTGCGGTGAAAACTCACCGCGCATAAATAGGACCATTAACATGGGCTTAGCTAGCACCATTAATCCAAGCATTGCCGGTATACCAAGTAGTGTGACGATTTTTACACCCCAGTCCATGGTATTAGCAAAGCCTTGGCTCTGCGCATCGACATGTTTACGGGAAAGTGCAGGAAGAATAACGGTCGCAATGGCAATACCAAATAGCCCAAGTGGGAACTCCAATAAGCGATCGGAGTAATAGAGCCAACTGATCGATCCCGTTTCAAGAAAACTGGCAATAAAGGTATCAAACAGCAAGTTGATCTGGCTGACTGAAACACCAAATAGTGCTGGAATCATTAGTGTTCGAATTTTAACGACACCAGGATCGCGCCAGCCCCACTTTGGTTTTACTAAAACGCCCGCTTTAATAAGGAAAGGCATTTGAAACAGGAACTGCACCAAACCACCAAGGAATACGCCAATCGCCAAGCCCAATTCCGGCTGAGATAGCTGCGGAGCAATGAACCAAGCAGAAAAAATGATCATCACATTGAGAAATACTGGGGTAAACGAAGAAACTGCAAACTTACCAAAGGTATTCAAAATAGCGCCAGATAGGGCAACAAAGGTGATGAACCATAAATAAGGAAAGGTAATTTTCAACATGAAGCTGGCGAGTTCAAACTTCTCAGCCGAAGGGCCACCATTCATCCAATCTAAAAACCAACCGAAGCCAAATAGTGCGGTCACAACCCCAGAGCCCAATACACCTAGCAAGGTAACAATAGAGACAATGACCCCGAGCGTACCAGCGGCTTTAGCAATTAAATCGCGGGTTTTATTCATATCTCCGGCGGCGTGATATTCTGTTAGAACAGGGACAAACGCTTGAGAAAAAAGCCCCTTCTGCAAATAAACGGCGAAGAAAGTTCGGGATTTTATTGGCGAAGAAAAAAACATCGGCACTGGCACCAGCTCCCATAAGGTTGGCTACCACCACATCCCGGACGAGACCTAATACACGAGAAATCAGCGTCATAGCACTGACAATCATGCCCGACTTGAGAAGACGTTTACTCACAAAAACCTCTGTAGACACATACATCCAATCATTATCTTTCTAATCCCTGAGAGAATGTCAGCCACAGATAAGATAAGTATTAGCATTGGTATAAAAATACTGTTAGAATCCACGCCATCTTAACCGCGATAACCTTTTCATTCCAAAATTTGTTTGGCTTAGATGGGTTTTTGCACAAATCATTTGACAATAAGGTGCAAATGAGGGATATTCCTCGCCCTTAAATTGTCACCGAACTAAGTTTTTGGGAGTTAGACCCTTGGCAAACAGTAAATCTGCTAAGAAGCGCGCTATCCAAGCTGAGAAACGTCGCCAGCACAATGCTAGCCGTCGTTCTATGATGCGCACTTACATGAAGAAAACTATCGCTGCTATCGAAGCTGGCGACAAAGAAGCTGCAACTGCTGCATTCGCTGCAGTTACACCACTACTAGACCGCATGGCGACTAAAGGCCTTATTCATAAGAATAAAGCAGCTCGTCACAAGTCTCGTTTCTCTGCTGCAATCAAAGCTCTTTAATAGAGTCTCGATTTCTAAGAGAACAAAAAAACCGGCTTTTGCCGGTTTTTTTATATCTGAATTTTTTAAAACATCATCAAGCAAGCGTGTTACTCGTCACCGCAGTACAGCCCATGAAGAAGTTCAATCATGGCGCGCACTTCACGACTGCTTAGTGTATAAAACACCGTTTGAGCCTCTTTACGAGTATTCACCAAGCCATCTCGTCTTAACCAAGCTAAATGCTGCGACAGAGCAGATTGACTTAACTCAAGCATCCCGCACAGTTCTCCAACAGAAAGCTCTTGGTTGTGTAACAAGCATAAGATTTGCAATCGCCTTTCATTGGCCATTGCTTTAAGCAATACGACGGCTTCAGCTGAATTCTTTTCCATATCTTGCAGATTCATCGACAACCCTTATCGAACAACAATAACCATTTGATTTTACTCAATTGGACACAACAATCGAGTCATTCATATACTTATATTAATTTTATGGTTAATAAATAGCCACTATAGAAATAGATCTGTAAAATCCGCGTCACAAACATTCTTTACCGCTGGGTGTTGAATCATTCGTTCAGCGAAAATTACGTAGTACTCTTCACGCAGTTCTTCGATATCGCCAATTAACTGTAGAGAAAAGTCTTTCTCTACTTCTTCTACATATAATGAAGGTGCTAAGAAAATCGCATCTTTGTGGTAGCGAGCAAAAGCTTTCATCAAGGCAACATCATCGAACTCACCCAAGATATTTGGTTGCAAGCCCTGTCTGTCAAACCATTGGAATACCTTACGGCCCATCGCACTGCGACTTCCTGGTACCAACAACTTACGCTGTTCCAAGATCGCGGGAAAATCCGCCTCGGCGATACTTCCAGTGCAGTAAAAGCTCATGCGGCTTTCACCAAGTTTCTTGCTGTATAAACCGGGGCTCTTACCCGAATCTACTGGCAGTCGGACAAAATCATGTCCAATTTATGCTGTGACAATTGCTCTAACAACATCTCATGAGTTGATTCAAAGCAGCGTAGATGAATACTGTTATCTTCAGGCACAGTAGTCATTAGAATCTTACTCACCAAACGTTTTGACAGCGCATCTGCCACACCAACTTCAAACAACTGGTTGGAACGCTGGCTATAGTTAACGATATCGAGCATCTCATAGCTCAAACCAAACATACGGTCAGCATACTTGTAGACGAGCTGCCCAAGCTCAGTTGGCTCAATACTTCGGCCATTACGCTTAGTCAACTTACCATCCATTCTATCTTCAAGTGCTTTGATCTGGCCTGTGACCGTTTGAGGCGTGAGGAAAAGCGCATCTGCCGCTTTTGTTACTGAGCCTTGTTTGCACACCATCCAAAAGTAATAGAGATGGTTATAGTTTAAATGAGACATGAATTTCAGACCGCTTGGGTAAATTACCGCTTTAGAAAATTAACCGATAGATATATCACACTTTGATTATCGCTCAAAGGTTCGGTATTTACGAAATTATCAACTGTATAGATCGTAATTTCCTACAGGTTTAGATTTCTTATATTACAGCGTGTCATATTTCTCATGAACTAATCGCTATATCATAGAAAAAAAATCGTAAAAAACTCGCGGAACTTCACAACGTCAAAATGACAACAAATTTCATTTTAAATCAAGAGCTTAATCAAGAAATAAAAGCATGAAAATAGCACTCTTTGGTTATAAACCGCAAAAAAAAACGAATGACACAGGATTGTCATATTACTGAAATATTTCATCTCTAGTATCGGCTTCAGATTCAACAACAGACCAAACACATTTCAAACGGTCGCATGGAGAAAACAACTATGAACCAAGCTACTACTACAGCAGCACCGATTTCGAGCACTACTCGTTGGCTGCGCTGGGCTAACTTGGCGTTCATGCTTTATCTTCTACTTCTTGCAGTTTCACTAGTAAGTAGTGGCTTTAAAGTTTCTGTCGGTGGGCACGCTAAAGAACTATTCGCTTTCGCATCTCACCCTGTTGCTGGCTTAATGATCGGTATGGTTGCTACGGCGCTGATCCAATCATCAAGTACGGTGACCTCTATCATTGTTGGCCTTGTGGCCGGCGGATTACCGGTTTCCATCGCTATTCCTATGATCATGGGTGCAAATATTGGTACGACAGTAACCAATACCATTGTTAGCCTTGGCCATATCCGTAATAAGGAAGAGTTCAAGCGTGCTTTTGCAAGTGCAACCATTCACGACTTCTTCAATCTATTAGCGGTTGCGATTTTCCTACCACTAGAAATGATGTTTGGCGTTTTAGCCAAAGCTTCAGAATGGTTAGTCTCACCGTTCCTATCAACGGGTAACCTAAGCATGAAGAGCATGGACGTAATCGGTCCACTAACTAAGCCTGTCGCTGGCGCTATCAAAGAGCCAATGATGACATTTGGTCCTCAAGTAGGTGGTGGCCTTATGATTGCGCTTGGCGTGCTAATGCTATTCATCTCTATCACTGTGATGGGTAAGCTAATGAAGAGCCTAATGGTTGGCCGCGCTCGTGAAATCCTAAAAGGCGCAATTGGTCGTGGCCCTCTACACGGTATCTTCTCTGGTTCTGTTGTCACTGTCTTAGTTCAGTCTTCATCAACGACAACAAGCTTAATGGTTCCACTTGTAGGCTCTGGTGTCCTAAAAGTACGTGATGTATACCCGTTCACTGTAGGTGCAAACATCGGTACCTGTATTACCGCTCTACTGGCAGCAACGGCAGTATCTGGTGAATTCGCAGTATTCGCACTTCAAATTGCTCTAGTGCACCTAGTGTTCAACATTCTAGCAACTGTGTTCATCTTTGGTGTACCAGTTCTACGAGAAATCCCAGTGAAAGGTGCTGATTGGATTTCTGACCAAGCGATTAAAAACAAGAGCGTTGTGTTCGGTTATCTAGCACTAGTATTCCTTGTGATTCCTGGTTTGGTTCTAAGCCTAACCGCTTAATCACCATAAAGTTAAACAAGAGCCCGTAACGACTGTTACGGGCTTTTTTGTATCTACTTAATACCTTATCTACCCACAACTTCAACAAACCGTATCTCTTTGGGTAAGCGTTTGAGAAATACCCTCTGTATGTAGTGCGCAACCATTCTCCACTAACTCATTTAGCGCAGTGTGCTTATGCTCTGTGCTAAATAGCGACAAAGCATATAGTGGGCAGCTATTCACACAGGTGAAGCGTCGTATCGCATTTCTATTCTTGATTCCAGATACAAAAAAGGCTGCTCAATGGCAGCCTTTTCAATTAGAAGAATCTATACCGAGAATGGATACTTAATCGCTTCGTGGCACTCATAACCTTCAACCCAGAAGTCATCCATCGTTACCCATGTTTCAAGATCTTCTAGGCTCTTAATCTCAGGATTGATATGGAAAGTGGGTGAATTTAACGGTTCACGCTTTAATTGCACGTCTCTCATGAGGTCTAGCTGGTCTTCATAGATATGAGCATTAACGATCTTGTGATAAGCCACACCCGCCTTCTTACCGGTAATCTGAGCCATGATCGCCAAGAAAACATACACTTGAACCATGTTAAAGTTCAGCCCCAGAGGAACATCGCAAGAACGCTGAGTACTGTTCAGGTACAAAGTGTCACCCAACAATGAAAAGTGATGACTGTACATACATGGACGCAGGCATCCCATGTGGAACTCACCTGGGTTATAGAAATTCAAGATTTCGCCGCGATCATCAACGCCTTTGGTTAAGTCATCTACAATCTTACGCAGCTGATCGATATGACCGCCATCTGGCTTTGCCCATGCTCGACCTTGAACGCCATACACACGACCCATGTCGTCCTCACCTTTACGGTAAGAATTGTTTAGCCATGCATCGTTCAGGTTTGCGTTCGCATCCCATGTTTTTGTGCCTAACTTGCGAAAGTCTTCTGCGTTGTCATAGCCACGAATGTAACCTAGTAGCTCAGCAACCGCAGCCTTCCAAAAACTCTTTCGTGTGGTTACCAAAGGAAATTGGTTACTCGCTACGTCGTAAGTCAAATCCGCATTAATGACGGTTAAACAACGCTTACCCGTACGCTCATTTTCAACCCAAGTGCCATGATCAACAATTCGTTGGCACAAGTCTAAATATTGTTTCACACCAATTCCTTACTTCGCTTTTTTCTTCTTTGAAACAGTCTTCACTTCATCAGTAAACTGGCCGCGCTTGTATGCCCAAACCATCATGAGGATGCCTCCGATAATCATAGGCAGTGACAAGATCTGTCCCATCGAGATGAAGCCACCGTACAACCCTAAATGGCGTCAGGCTCTCGAACATATTCTACCAAGAAACGGAAGGTACCATAACCCGCAAGGAATAAACCTGATACAGACCCTAATGGACGAGGCTTTTTAATAAACCAGTTCAAGATTAAGAACAGAGCAATACCTTCCAGCGCCATTTGATAGAGCTGAGATGGATGCCTTGCAAGCGGTCCTGCGCCCGGAAACACAATACCCCATGGCACTTCCGTTACACGGCCCCAAAGTTCACCATTCATAAAGTTACCTAAACGACCGACACCCAAGCCAAATGGCACAAGCGGCGCAATAAAATCGGCAACGCCAAAGAAAGTACGACCGTTTCGTTTCGCATACCAGAACATGGCGGTAATCACACCCAGTAGACCACCGTGGAACGACATTCCACCAGTCCACACTTTAAATAGGTAAGTTGGGTCTTGAATAAACAGATCAAAGTTATAGAAGAGCACGTAGCCAACTCGGCCACCGACTACCACACCGAGAAAACCTGCAAACAGCAAATCAGAGACTTGCTCACGTGTCCAGCCACTACCGGGCTTGTCTGCTCTCCGGTTGGCCAACCAAAGGGCGAATGCAAATCCAACAAGATACATTAGGCCATACCAACGAACGGACAGTGGGCCTATAGAAAATAGAACAGGATCGATATTTGGAAACTCAATAAATCCCTGAGACATAGATACTTTCTCTTAAAAATAGTAATAGATATGAGATGGCTTTAAAGCAACATAGTTCCTGCAACCACCATTAAAAACAGTGCAAAGATTTTCTTCAAAGAGGGAGTGGGCAAGGATGAGGCTAATCGTGCGCCTACTTTTGTGGTTAACATAGACGTCATGGCAATCGCCAATAGTGCAGGTAAATACACATACCCCACGGTATAATCTGGCATCCCTTCAGCGTGATAACCATTCAAGATGAAGCCAATCATGCCAGAAAATGCAAGTACACTGCCACAAACCGACGAAGAACCTACAGCCTTTCGCATTTCAACGCCATGGCGATTCAAAAACGGCACCGATAGTGAGCCTCCACCGATCCCTGCTAAGCTCGACACCACACCGATACCCGTGCCCCAACCTACTGTACCGGTGGGGCTAGGCATGCTTTTCTGATTTGTCGACTTAATCGAAAACAACATTTGAATCGAGAGCAGCAATACAATCACACCAAAAACTTTGGGTAAATATTCGCTTGGGATCCACTCAGCAATGTATGCACCAGCAAAGCCCCCAACCACAATACCAGGCATCATCCATTTAATCGCATACGGTTCAACATTGCCCAACTTAGCGTGATTCAGCGCAGAAGAGCCCGACGTAACAATGATTGAAGCCAACGAAGTACCAAGTGCCACATTCATCGAAACATCAAAAGGAAAACCAGCCCAAGGAAGGAGATAAAGCAATGAAGGTACTATAACAAGACCACCGCCAATACCCAGTAATCCAGCCAAGACACCCACTAGCGCCCCCAGAGCTAACAGTACTGCAAAAAGTTCAATTGTCACGTTCGGCCTATCTTTTACCTGCTCGGATAAATCCGGCAAACCCTTTCTGTTCGAAATAGTCAGCCATCATAGTATAAATCGCGTCACCATAGGGCATTATCAAGGCTTTGTCAGCAAGTGCTTTCAGGTCATCAGAGTCAGAATGGCGCAGAAGGTATTTCACTTTCGCAACATTCGAAGTGTTCATGCTTAGCGTATCGTAACCAAGCCCCACCAGCAGCAGAGCTCCTATAGGGTCACCAGCCAGCTCTCCGCAAACACAAACAGGTATATTTAACTGCGCACAAGTTTGTTCAATCTGCTTAAGTGCATTCACCACCGCAGGGTGCATCGATTCATACACTTCGGAAACGCGAGCGTTGTTACGATCCACCGCTAGTAAATACTGAGTGAGATCATTGGTGCCGACAGATACAAAATCAATTCGATCCGCGACCAATGGCAGCAAGTAGAGCATAGATGGCACTTCTACCATCACGCCAATCTGCGGTCGTTGAATATCTTCGTCCACCAAGGAAACTTCTTCATAGGCTTGATTAATGAAGTCGATAGCATCATCAAGCTCTTGAACACTAGACACCATTGGCAGAAGAATACTCAGGTTTTTATGCTTACTGCTAGCGCGTAACATCGCTCGAATCTGAATCAAGAAAATATCCGGATGATCCAATGTGAAACGAATCCCACGCCATCCAAGGAACGGGTTATCTTCTTCAATAGGCAGATAAGGCAATGCTTTATCGCCACCAACATCCAGTGTGCGCATCACAACACGTTTGTCAGGGTAGCTCCCAAGCACAGTCGCATACTGATGCATCTGCTCTTCTTCTGATGGGAAGCGATGCTGTAATAAGAAAGAGATTTCAGTGCGGTAAAGGCCTACACCATCAACGCCTTGGTTGATCGCAATGTTAGTGTCTGCACTCAAACCCGCATTAAGTAAAACTTCAATGCGCTTGCCATCCTTAGTGTGAGCGGGCTCTTTGCTTCCCTTATCAACCATCAAAGAGAGCTCGCGCTCTTCATTCGCAAGCGAACGGTAGACTCTTAGCAACTGCGCTGTGGGCGATACCAGTACTTTACCGCTGTATCCATCTACAATACCTAACTTGCCGTTTAGTTTGGATGGATTAATGCTCACGCCCATAACCGCAGGAATGCCTAACGCTCTTGATAAAATGGCAGCATGGGAATTCGCAGCGCCCTCTAAAGAAACCACTGCAAGCAACTTATCTTTAGGGATTGACGCTAGGATAGAAGCCGTAAGCTCACGAACAACAAGAATCACTGGCGATTCAATACTGCGCTGTTCAGTTTCTGTATTATAGAGAAAGAAAAGTAGCCTTTGGCCAAGCTCTCGGACATCTTGCGCCCGCTCACGTAGATAGCTATCTGACATGCGAGCAAAACGGCTAGAGTAGGCTTCAACGACCTGCCTTAATGCCCAGTCTGCCCGATCGCCTTTTTGGATTTGCGCTTTCAAGTCACTACGAAGCATGGGATCGTTCAACAAGTGAGTAAACAGATCAAAAATGGCCAATGCATCTTTGTTTATCTCACGATCGAGCTTCTTACGCATGCGGCGAAAATCATTTAGCGCTTCTTCTATAGCGACGAGTAGCCACTCTTGTTCTTTATCTATATCTAAAGCTGACGCAGGTGACACACTGGAAAGATCTGGGTGGGTATCATCCCACCAAAAATGACCAATCGATACACCCGATGAAGCAGGAATCCCAACTATAGAATGCTGTTTTTTGGAAATATTCCAATGCCCTTGGGTTTGAGCATGAGCAATGATCACCGCGATCTGAGCCGCGAGAGTAACAAGAAAAGACTCTTCCATTTCATCAAAAAGTCGAGGCGTTTTTTGCTGTACAACAAGAACACCAAGCACTTTCTTTCGATGAATGATAGGCGTACCAAGAAAGCCCTGAAAAACCTCTTCGCCCAATTCCGGAAAGTATTTAAAATTAGAATGTTTTGATGCTTCCGCCACATTAATGGGTTCAGCAGAACGTTTCACTAAACCAACTAGGCCTTCGTCAAAACGGATATGAATTTTGTCACCTTCAAACTTAAGACCTTGAGTAGCCATCAGCTCTAAGCGACTTGCATCTTCATTCGCAAGATAGACGGTGCAACACTCCGTATTCATCGCGCTGCACGTTTGCTTAACAAGAATAGACAATGCCTGGTGGACATCGTCTACTTTAGAGACCTGTTCAACTATTTCCCTTAGTTGAGAAAGCATGTCTATCCTCTTCTATGTTTGCGTTTACCTTTTACTTTTCGATCTTTAAAAGGCATCGCCATAGAGGCAAACTCTTTCATAGCCCGACGATAGACGTCACGCTTGAAAGAGACCACCTGTCTCACTGGGTACCAATAACTTACCCATCGCCAACCATCAAATTCAGGTGAACTTCCACGCTGCATATTGATACGAGATTCATCGCAATCCAAACGCAGTAGGAACCACTTCTGTTTCTGTCCGATACAAACAGGTTTAGAATCCCAACGCACCAAACGTTTTGGTAGTTTATACCTTAACCAATGACGACTTGTTGCGACGATTTTTACATCTTTCTTTGTGAGACCAACCTCTTCATACAGCTCTCGGAACATAGCTTGTTCGGGGGTTTCGCCCTCATCTATGCCACCTTGTGGAAATTGCCAAGAGTGTTGTCCGTATCGTTTTGCCCAGAAGACCTGACCATGGCTGTTGCAGATTACTATACCGACGTTTAAGCGGTAACCATCGCCATCTATCACTGGCCAACCTCAAATTAAATCTTTAATAACAGTGATTTTTCCACATATCCCCAATATGAGCAAACTTACTAATGTGATTAGCACGTGATTTATGGCCTATATTCCTTTAACTGGATAAGTTTGCAGCAGAAAGCAGGTTATACACATGGAGATGAGACCTACTCCACATTTATTCACCTTTTCTGTGCATAAGTTTGTGAAGAATTCACTTAAACATGATCATCAAATGAACAACCTTGTTCACCCCCCTCAACGTCAATCAGGAAAAATCAATTAAATTAATTTAATTTCAATCAATTACACAAAAATCAAATTACTCATAAATTTTAAATAGTCACAGATAATAAGCTAAAGTCAGATCGGTCAAAGATCAACCAAGTTGGGTTTTATCCACATTAACGGATAAAAAACACGCTACATTCACGTTAACCCTGATAAAAACCAGTAACAAACCTACTGTATATCCATCCATAATCACAATTTTAATCGTATTTAACAATATTCCTGTGGATAAGTTGTAAGCTGAAGATCTTTTGATCAACTTGTGCAAGGACTATGCACCTCGAAATAGGAAATATGATCATTAATTTGATAAGATTTTTCTTTTGGAACTACTAAAGTCGTCATGAAACCTGAACCTAAATCCGAGCAAGAACTGATTGAACGTGCCATAGAGATCGCAGGAGTGACACTCCAAGAGCTGGCAGATGAAGCAGAGATGGCTGTCCCGAGAGATTTGAAGCGAGACAAAGGCTGGGTGGGTCAACTGATCGAATGGCACCTTGGAGCAACAGCTGGAAGTAAGCCTCAACAAGATTTCGAATCATTAGGGATTGAACTTAAAACCATCCCTATCGGTTATAACGGTAAACCTTTGGAAACCACCTTCGTGAGTGTGGCTCCCTTGATTGGAGTACAGGGCTTAACTTGGGAAACCAGTCATGTAAAACATAAACTATCACGTGTTCTTTGGGTTCCCGTGCAAGGTGAGCGAGAAATTCCGCTTGCAGAGCGTTGCGTGGGCTCTCCATTAATATGGAGCCCAAGTTTAGAGGAAGAACAGCAGCTTAAAGCTGACTGGGAAGAGTTAATGGAAATGATCGTTTTAGGGCAGGTCGGACAAATTACCGCGAAGCATGGCGAAGTACTGCAACTGCGTCCGAAGGCCGCTAATAGCAAAGTCCTCACTGAAGCCTATGGCGCTAGCGGTAAACCCATTAAAACCCTGCCGCGCGGGTTTTATCTTCGAACCCAGTTCACGGCAGCGTTACTTGAACGGTATTACGCATAATAAGAAGCTGCAGACGTAAGACTAATGCGTGACTAAAGGCAACTCCACATCACAAGTCATCGCACTCCCCGGTGCACCACATTCATCATAAGCATTTTGCAGACGAAGATAAGCGCGCTCTACACCCAAACGGACAAGCGCCTCTTTGACCTGCTCTAGTGACTCAAAGTGCATCACTTCATCTTTTACTTTCAAAGGTTCCACTTGGTGTTTGTACTCCACTGCTAGCAGGTACTGATTTAGCTCTGAGCAGCCTATAACAAATACTTTAGGGGTTGGTAAGTGTCTTTATGTATCCCATGAATCCACTTATCAAGTTGATGTTTCTGCATATTTGCACCTCCAATCTACAGTCTAGTCAATCACCACAGGTTTGCTAAATCTCTTCCCTTTTACCGTCGGATTCTCATATAGTGGATTAACAACGAAAACGACAATCAGGATGTGCGATGCAATATACAAAGCTACCTCACTCAACGTTAGAGCTAAGTAAAATATGTCTAGGGACAATGACCTTTGGTGCACAGAACTCTCAAGCCGAAGCGTTTGAACAACTTGATTGCGCCCTCGATCGCGGCGTTAACTTTATCGATACGGCAGAGATGTATCCGGTACCGCCGACTGCCGAAACTCAAGGTCTAACGGAAACTTATATCGGTAATTGGCTGAAAAAATCTGGGAAAAGAGAAAAGGTGGTTCTCGCGACAAAAGTAGCGGGCCCACGTAATCTACCTTACATCAGGGACAACATGCGCCTTGATAGACGCAACATCCACCTCGCTATAGATGACAGCCTAAGCAGGCTGAATACCGACTACGTCGATCTCTATCAACTTCATTGGCCACAGCGTCAAACCAACTGCTTCGGCCAGTTAAACTACCCATATCCAGACGAGCAAGAAGAAGTATCGCTAGTCGAGACGTTAGATGCTCTAAGCGAACTGGTAAAAGCAGGGAAGATCCGTTACATCGGGGTATCGAATGAAACTCCTTGGGGAGTCATGAGTCTACTAAAATTAGCTGAAAAACATGAACTTCCACGTATCGTATCGATTCAAAACCCATATAACCTGCTCAATCGAAGCTTTGAAGTCGGACTATCTGAAATTAGCCATTATGAAGGTGTACAGCTTCTCGCATACTCGCCTTTAGCATTCGGCTGTTTGAGTGGTAAGTACCTCAATGGTGCTCGTCCGAAAGGTGCTCGCTGTACACTGTTTGAAAGGTTTGCTCGTTACTTTACACCGCAAGGCATTTTAGCGACACAAGCTTATGTCGATGTCGCCAATAAGCACGGATTGGACCCAGCTCAAATGGCCCTTGCATTCGTAAATCAAAGGCCGTTTGTTGCTTCAAACATTATCGGAGCTACCAATCTTGAGCAGTTGAAATCCAATATTGATAGTTTGGAAGTTGTTCTCACTGAAGAGTTATTGAAAGACTTGCAAGAGGTTGGGACAACTTACTCCAACCCTTGCCCTTAACAATGAAATATCTAAGGTGACGATTCAGGGTGAGTGACCTCACTCACCCCTTACTGTCACGTTGTTATTCGAGAGCTTAAGACACGACGTAAGTGGCGAACTCGACGTTCTACTTTTATGTGTTCAGGCATGGTGTGACCGATTGCTCGACCATCTGATTCCAAACCGATATCACGTAGAAGGTGTGGGTTATCCCATGGAATATCGTAAGCACTTCGACGAACTTTTCGTTTCCATTCACGTTCTTCATGTCGCAAATCAGCACGTACTAAAAGAGTGGCTAGTTTTAGGTATATTGAGTGACGCATAATATTTCTCCAGTCGCGTTGTGTGCTGGGAAAATGGTCAACAAAGAATAAGCTTGATGTGGATTTGCTCTAAATTTGCTGCCAGTTTCCGCAGCCTATTTAGAGGTTACGGATTAATTACTGTTTGGTTGCTGTAGGTTTTCGATCGGCTGAAATGGTTGAGGCGCCAAAAGCACCCGCCATAGCAGAGGCAAAATCGACAGAAGCACAAACGGTTTGATTCACGATGAAATGTTTCATTTGCGCCTCCTAGCAATGTTTCACACTGGATGTGTGAACGTAATTAATCCTAAAATTTGGGGTTGTAGAGCCTTAGCTCATGGTTAAATTCTATGCATGTGAGATTATATTTCAACCAATAAATCACCTACAAAATCAAAACAATCTTTTCACCTAAAAATAACTATACGCAACGTTAAATAGCCATACATTTAGCTGTTGAATTAATCTATATAGCTATTTCATCTATCTTAGAAACAAAAAAACCGCATAAAAATATGCGGCTTTTTGCTTTTTAATCAGTATATTAGACAGCACCTTCAGCAATGAGGTTATGTTTATTCAACAAGCGATACATAGTTGCACGCGAGACGCCTAACTCTTTCGCTGCCATAGAAACTTGACCAGAGTGCGATTCAAGCACGAGTAGCAAAGCATCTCGCTCACTGCGTTCTCGAATACTCTTCAAACTGCGTTTACTGTCGCTACGCTTTGGTAAATCAAGTTGCAGCTCATCAATCATGACCGATTCTGACATCAGCACAATGCGTTTCACTTGATTCATCAATTCACGAACATTACCCGGCCAATGATAACGAGTCAGATCTCGAATCGCTGTATCTGTATAACTTCTTGCCTGAGCATTAAACTCTTTTGAATACACCAACAAGAAATGACGAGCTAGAATCGCAATATCACCTGCGCGCTCTTTCAAGCTTGGCACATTGATTCTCAAAACATTGATGTAGTGATAGAGCTCTTCATTGAAGTCGCCGTTAATCAAAGCTTTTTCTATATCAGAAGAGTTCGCGGCTAAAACACGAACATCAACACTCTTACGCCCCTCTGATGTTTCCACCATACCTTCTTGCAAAAATCGGAGCAGATTCAGCTGCTGAGATTTAGGCAGAGTTAGAATATCGTTGAGCAAGATAGTGCCGCCATCTGCGCGTTCAAGCATCGAGACTTGATTGGAGTCCTCTCGATCGATACCAAATAAATCACACTCTAAGCGACGCTCCGACATCGCGCGGCAGTTCACTGAAATAAACTCATTTTGCGCTCGCGCAGAGGTTTTATGCACCGCACGGGCCACTGTCTCTTTACCCGTTCCGCTTTCACCGTAAATCAGTATGCTTACATCAGTTGGGCCAATGCGCTTTACCTGATCGCGAAGGCGCTTCATTGGTACAGATTCACCAATAAGCCCCATATCATTTGTCGAGCCATAATGTGGCCAAACTTTTTTCTCTAATTTAAGCATCCCAAGCTGATGGCCTATGGTGCTTAATAACTGTGCATCTGGAATTGGAGCGGTGAAGAAATCGATGCAGAAATTCACAATAAACTGGCAGATAGTATCTGAGCTAAGTTGTGATTCTCTGATAAAGGCTAGCCAACGAACCTGCTTGTGGTTGCTCACTAAGTTCGCAATACCATTCAAACTAAATTCGTCATGACTTAGGTCGACAATCCCAATGCACGGGCCTGTTTCAGCAAAAAGAACGTCTGCTTTACGTAAATCTGCACACTGAGTGCAACGCCAACCCACTTGCTCTAACACGTTGAGCCAAGGTTCGTATGTCCCACCAACAACGACAAGTGAACCAGGGACAGAATCCATTCGGAATTGAGTACCCATCTAAATGTTCCTTATATTGATTTTTTTGTACATGGAATTAGCTACATGAGAAGAATTACCAACTCCAATAGACAAACTATCCCAAAACCATTGTCTCAATACTAAGATTAGGCCGTGAATAATCTGTTTACCACACGTTTTAATGATCTACATTCATCAAATCTATGCAACAAATCAACCATTATTCAAGCTGGCACTCGGTAACTTCGAATTAGGCAACAAAAAAGCCACCCTAAGGTGGCTTTACAATCATTTGTGCGAGGCAGATTACGCTTGAGGGCGCATCGCTGGGAACAAAATCACGTCACGGATAGTGTGAGTATTTGTAAACAACATCGCTAGACGGTCAATACCGATACCTTGACCCGCTGTTGGCGGTAGGCCGTGCTCAAGTGCTGTGATGTAGTCTGCATCGTAGTACATTGCTTCATCATCACCTGCATCTTTCGCGTTAACTTGCGCTTTAAAGCGCTCGTCTTGATCTTGTGCATCGTTAAGCTCAGAGAAGCCGTTCGCTACTTCACGGCCACCGATGAAGAATTCAAAGCGGTCTGTGAAGAATGGGTTGTCATCGCTACGACGTGCTAATGGCGAGATGTCTGCTGGGTAGCCAGTAATGAACGTTGGTTGGATTAGCTGTGGTTCAGCTGTCTCACCAAAGATCTCTTCTAGAAGCTGGCCACATGTCCAGAATGTCTCTACTTCAACGTGTACCGATTTCGCGATTGCTACCATCTTCTCACGGTCTTGTAGGTCTGCTTCTGTTAGCGCTTGAATCTCAGCGTGCTCAGGGTTGTAGTGCTTGATCGCATCGAACATGCTCATACGCGCGTACTTACCACCGAACTCTACAGTCTCATCACCGTAAGGCATAGAAGTCGAACCAAGAACGTCCATCGCTGCTGTGCTTAGCATCTCTTCTGTTAGATCCATCAGATCTTTGTAGTCAGAGTACGCTTGGTAGAATTCCATCATTGTGAATTCTGGGTTGTGACGTGGAGAAAGACCTTCGTTACGGAAGTTACGGTTAATCTCGAATACACGGTCAAAACCACCCACTACTAGACGCTTCAGGTAAAGCTCAGGTGCAACACGTAGGTACATGTCGATGTCTAGTGCGTTGTGGTGAGTGATGAATGGACGTGCAGTCGCACCACCAGGGATCACGTGCATCATTGGCGTTTCAACTTCTAGGTAGCCTTTTTGAGCTCATGAAGTTACGGATTGAAGATACTAGTTTAGAGCGCACGATGAATGCGTTGCGAGAGTCTTCGTTCACGATTAGGTCAACGTAACGCTGACGGTAACGCATCTCTTGGTCAGTCAGGCCGTGGAACTTCTCTGGAAGTGGACGAAGTGCTTTAGTTAGCAGCTCGTAAGACTCCATGTTCACGTAAAGGTCGCCTTTACCTGACTTGTGAAGTGCACCTTTAACACCGATGATGTCACCGATATCTAGGCCTTGGTATTTCTCTTTAAGCTCTTTTTGAACATCTTTTGCAGCGTATGCTTGGATACGGCCAGATGTTTCTTGAATAGCTAGGAATGGACCACGCTTAGCCATTACACGACCAGCGATTGCAACAACGTGGTTTAACTCTTCTAGCTCTTCCTTAGTCTTTTCACCGAATTCCGCTTGAAGGTCGCCAGCTAGGTGCTCACGACGGAAGTCATTTGGGTGGCCGTTTGCTTTGCAGCTCTTACGGATATGATCCAATTTAGCGCGGCGCTCAGCAATTAGCTTGTTCTCTTCAGGTAAAGAGCCTTCTTGTGCGTTTTTCGTTTTGAACAGCATCAGTCATTTTCGATGTATCCTGTCTTTCTTTGTGAAAATTGTTTTTCGGTGAAAAGCTTACAGACCTGATTTCAGGCTAGCTTCGATAAATTTGTCTAGGTCGCCATCCAGAACCGCTTGAGTGTTGCGGTTTTCAATGCCAGTACGTAAGTCTTTAATGCGCGAGTCATCAAGTACATAAGAGCGGATTTGGCTACCCCAGCCGATGTCAGATTTCGCATCTTCGTTCGCTTGCTTCTCAGCGTTCTGCTTCTGAAGCTCATGTTCGAACAGTTTTGCGCGAAGCTGTTTCATCGCCTGATCTTTGTTCTTGTGCTGAGAACGGTCATTCTGACACTGAACCACGATGTTAGTCGGAACGTGAGTAATACGTACCGCCGACTCCGTGGTGTTAACATGCTGACCACCCGCGCCTGATGCACGGTATACGTCAATACGCAGATCAGATGGATTAATGTCGATCTGAATGTTGTCATCAATCTCTGGGTAGATAAATGCAGAAGCAAATGACGTATGACGACGGCCACTTGAGTCGAATGGCGATTTACGAACTAGACGGTGAACACCAGTCTCAGTACGTAGCCAACCGTAAGCGTATTCGCCAGAGATCTTAACCGTTGCGCCTTTCAGGCCAGCAACTTCGCCTTCAGATACTTCAATAACCTCAGTTTTGAAGCCTTTCGCTTCAGCCCAACGTAGGTACATGCGTAGCATCATATTGGTCCAGTCTTGCGCCTCTGTACCACCTGAACCTGATTGAAGGTCGATGTAACAGTCTGAAGCGTCATGGTCACCGGAGAACATTCGACGGAACTCTAGTTTCTCAAGTTTAGCTTCTAAGTCAGCAAGTTCTGGCTCGATCTCGTCAAACGTTTCTTGATCTTCTTCTTCAACTGCCAGCTCTAGAAGACCATCAACATCTTCTACACCTTGGTCAAGTTGATCGATCGTTTCAACAACCGCTTCAAGTGATGCGCGCTCTTTACCCAGTGCTTGTGCACGTTCAGGTTCGTTCCATACATCCGGTTGTTCTAGCTCTGCATTAACTTCTTCTAGACGCTCTTTTTTAGCGTCATAGTCAAAGGTACCCCCTAAGGACATCAGTACGCTCTGATACATCCTTCAAACGGTTTTTAATAGGATTGATTTCAAACATGTTTGCTCAACATTTTAGAATAGAATTTAACCGCAGAAGTTTACTCAAAAATGTGACGAAGATACAGAAAAAATTTGATCACATAAAAAAGGCCAGTAACCCGTACTAGCCTTTATAAACTCAGTATTTCATACCGATTAAGAGTGTTCTTTAATCAACTTAGACTCTTCTGCTTTACCAATGAACATCACGCAGATCATCGCAGCTAAGGTTGGCATTACCCACCCATGCCATATTCAAAAAGAGGAAGAGCTTCAAATGCAGACATATTCACGCCCACCACCTTCAATGCGTCAATCAAAGCAAACAGCAGTGATACTAAGATAACTGAGCGGTAAGCTACTCTTGGATTTGGCAATTTACTGCGAATAAACGTCAAGACAACTAACGCAATAGCGACCGGGTATAGAGCAAACAAAACAGGCACAGACAGAGTAATCAACTGAGAAAGGCCTACATTAGCAACAACCGCACAAGCGATACCATTGATAACAACCCACTGTTTGTACGAGAGAGAAGTCAATGAAGCGAAGTAATCAGAACACGCTGAAATCAGGCCAATTGCCGTCGTTAAGCAAGCCAACAAAACAATGATAGAAAGTACTAACTGACCATTTGCACCAAACAAGGCTTGAACGTAAGCACTTAACACGGCACCGCCGTTATCCGCACCAGCAGCAACGGTCGCACTGGTTGAGCCTAAATAAAATAGCGAAATGTAAACGAAAGCTAGACCCGCTGCGGCAATGAAAGCGGCGCAAATAAGGTATTTTGTTTTGGCTTTTTGCTCAGTAATGCCTTTACCACGCAACGCGTCAATGATCAGCATACCGAACATCAATGAACCAAAGGTATCCATTGTGTTGTAGCCCTCTAGGAACCCTGTGGTAAGCGGTTGAGTTAGGTAATCACCTTGCGCTGCCATTAGTTCACCTTGAGGGTTTACCACTACAGCAATCGCCAATACGATCAATGCAAGAAACAGAGCTGGAGTTAAGAACTTACCGATCACATCAATCAATTTACCTTGTGACCAAGCGAAGAACATAGCAACTGCAAAGAAGAGAATGGAGAATAGAGTCAGTTGAAGTTGGTCCGCATCGACTAAAAATGGTCGAATCGCCATTTCATAAGCCACTAAACCAGTACGTGGCGATGCAAAAGCAGGGCCGATAATGACAAAGATTAGCACTGCAATCAAAGTTGCGACTTTTACTGGGAGATCTTTCGTCAAGTGGCCCCAAGTACCACCAGCAACTGCAACGGCAATAATCGTCACCAGAGGTAAACCTACCGCAGTGAGCAAGAATCCAGTCATTGCTGGCAGCACGTTTTCACCAGCAAGTTGACCCGCCAAAGGTGGGAAGATGATGTTCCCGGCTCCTAAAAAGAATGCGAAAAGCATAAAAGCCTACCGCGAGAATGTCTGTTATTTTTAAAGTTTGCTTCACAGCTAACCCTTTTTATCGTTGTGTAAATGTTGTATTTGCTTTATCTCGCAGTGTGATCTGCGTAGTAAATTTGAGCGGATAATGGCGAAGATCACACAAACGTGCAACCTTTGAATACAAAACGCTATATAAATTTATTACACAAGTAAAAAAGCAGCACAATCTACTACCCCAAATAAAATAACAAGATTAATTGACGTCATAAATATTCAACATATTGAGAACATAACAGAACAAATAACCAAACCAGACTTTAACAGCAATAATAAATATAGATATATGAGCATTTAATAGACAATTATGACAAGTAGCACGTTGAACACTAAAGACTTTAGATTCAAGCAGTTCTCTGTAAGAGGCGGGCACTCTGGCATGCCGATCAGCACCGATGGCGTATTACTCGGCGCATGGGCAAATTTTATCAGCAGTGAGTCTATTTTAGACATCGGTACTGGTACTGGTTTACTAAGTTTGATGACCGCGCAACGATCCGAATCTGCGCAAATCACCTCAATCGACATTGAACCCCATGCGATTGAGGCCGCTCAGCACAACTTTGAACAATCTCCCTGGAACGACAGACTCAAACTGGTAGAGGGTGATGTTCTTGAGCATAACTTTCAAACGATATTCCAGCACATCATCTGCAATCCGCCCTACTTTACCTCTGGTGAACAGACTAAAGTACATCAACGAGCGATTGCTCGTCATACCAATACTTTGGATCACCGCTCGCTTATTCAAAAATGTTATACCTTGCTGACTGATGATGGCAAAGCAAGTTTTGTTCTTCCCATAACCGAGGGTGAAGCCTTTATTCAAATTGCATTGGGAGAAGGCTTTTACCTTAGTCGCTACACCAAAGTAAAACCGACCGAGCGTAAACCTTGTCATCGACTCCTGTTCGAACTGTCTAAAACACCGAGCGACACACAGACAAGCGAGCTGGTTATCCATCAAAATGGTGCGTATAGCGAAGCATTCATCGAACTTACGCAAGATTTTTATCTCAAGATGTAGAAATAACATGTGATCCTTGTCACCAATCACTTTATAATGTGCGACCTTATTTTGCCCTTAACTGCCAACAGGCTTGTGGAGATACTACTGTGATCAAAACATTTGCTGATCTTGATCTAGACCATAACCTTCTTACTGCTATCAAAGAGATGGGATTTGATCGCCCAACTCAAGTGCAAGCGGAAGCCATTCCACAAGCTTTAGACGGTAAAGACATTCTTGCTTCAGCGCCTACTGGTACGGGTAAAACGGCGGCATTTGCCATCCCTGCACTACAATATTTGCAAGACTTTCCGCGTAAGAAGGCGGGGCCTGCACGTGTGCTAATCCTAACGCCTACACGTGAACTGGCAATGCAAGTTGCTGATCAAACCCGTGCTTTAGCAAAGAATACTAAGTTAAACGTCTTTACGATTACTGGCGGAGTTCAATACGAAGAACACGCTGATATTCTTAAGACAACCCAAGACATCGTAGTGGCAACGCCAGGCCGCCTTATGGAATACATTGAAGCCGAGCGTTTTGATTGCCGCGCGATTGAGTGGTTAATTCTAGATGAAGCCGACCGCATGCTCGATATGGGTTTTGGTCCTACCGTTGACCGCCTATCTGCAGAGTGTCGCTGGCGTAAACAAACACTGCTTTTCTCTGCAACACTAGAAGGCCGAGGCGTTGAAGGCTTCACCGCAGATCTATTAAAAGAGCCAGCTGAAATTAATGCTGAGCCATCACGTCGCGAGCGTAAGAAGATCACCCAGTGGTATCACCGTGCCGATGATATGGAACATAAGCTTGCGCTGCTTAAGCACATCATCACAGAGCAAGCCGAGCGTTCAATTGTGTTCTTAAAGACCCGCGAACGTCTTGCTGATCTGCGTGCCGAGCTAGAAAAAGCGCAAATTCCATGTGCTTGGATTCAAGGTGAAATGCCACAAGACCGCCGTAACAACGCAATTGAGCGTTTTCGCGATGGCACTGTAAACGTGCTATTAGCCACCGACGTAGCCGCTCGTGGAATCGACTTACCTGACGTTTCTCATGTCATCAACTACGACATGCCTCGTACAGCAGATGTATACCTGCACCGCATCGGCCGTACGGCTCGTGCGGGTAAAAAAGGTAATGCACTGTCCATTGTTGAAGCGCACGATCAGCCGATGTTGGATCGCGTTGCACGTTACACCAAAGAAGACATTAAAGAACGCTTCATTAAAGAAATGCGCCCTAAGCACAAAAAACCAGTGTTCAAAAAGAAGAATAAGAAAAAAGAAGACAAGAAGAAAAACCGCTGCTAAGGGTAAAAAGAAGACTGCAGCGAAAAAGAAAAAGTAATTCGATAGCTTTTTTATATCTATATCAATAACAAAAGAGCCAATGCAACAGCATTGGCTCTTTTCCATAGACGTCTATCGGCTCGATAAGCCATCGCCTACCCATCTACTATTTAAGCGCCGCCACCGCTTCACGCGTTAGGCGTGCGAGCTCATCCCAATCACCTGCTTTTACAAGTTTAGGATCCACCATCCAACTACCACCACAAGCGATCACACGTGGAATAGCAAGATAGTCATCAATATTATTTGCATTAATGCCACCCGTAGGCATCAGCTCGATATCGGTATAGGGTGCTAACAGCGATTTCACCATCGCCACACCACCCGATGCCTCTGCAGGGAAGAACTTGAGTGTGGTTAAGCCAAGTTCTAGTGCAGCTTCCACTGTGCTAGGGTTGTTTACACCAGGCACAATATCGATACCAATCTCTTTACATGCCCGAACCGTATTTGGATTTAACCCTGGGGATACTACAAAACTAGCACCCGCATCTTTGGCTTGCTGTGCTTGTTCACGGTTTAGTACCGTTCCCGCACCAATCAGCATATCTGGTTGAGCTTGACGCAAAAGCTCAATAGCCTTTGGCGCCGCAGCTGAACGAAAGGTAATCTCTGCCGCTGGCAGACCATTCTCTACTAGAACCTTACCTAGAGGAATAATGTCTTCAGCCTTGTCTACTGAGATCACTGGGATCAGACGAATCTGTTTTAACTGTTGAGAAGTGTTCATTCTAATTACCTTGATCAAGTCGTTGCTGACAAATAATAGCGCCTTTGTGTTGAATCACTTTTGCCGCCAATGCATTGCCCTTTTGGCAAGCAAGCTGTAAATCACCACTACGCATGTATTCGGCCATGAATGCGCCATTAAATGAGTCACCGGCTGAGGTGGTATCCACTACATTCTCAACCTTGTTGGCTGGTATCTGAATCGCTTCCGATGGCATCGTTGTATCCTGCACTAGGCAACCATACTCACCCTGCTTCACGACCGCACGACTAACACCGGCTTCAAAAAGACGCAGAATCGTTTCAATACCATTCACGTCACCCCAAATTTGTTGCTCGTCATCAAAAGTCACTAACGCAATATCGGTTAGGGCGTACATAGCTTGGTAGCACTGCTTCACCTCTTGGTCTGAGTGCCAAAGCGCTGGACGAAAATTACTATCAAAGCCAATTTCTACGCCCTTCTGACGAAGTGCATTAAGCAGTGATAATAGTTTGAGGCGATCTGGCTCTGATAAAATTGCCAAGGTGATACCGCTTACAAACACCAGATCCATACCCACAAGCTGCTTGGCGATAGAATCGAAATCAGGCTGATTGAGAAGATGTTTCGCCGCAGATTCACTGCGCCAATACATGAACGTGCGCTCTCCCAACTCATCCGTTTGAATCATATACATGCCTGGTAAGCGTTTAGGATCACGCAATACCAACTCGATATTGATGTTTTCCTGTTGCCAACGGTTCAGCAATTCGTCACTAAGGGGGTCGTTACCAAGAGCTGTAACGTAGTGAACTTGAGTCTCTTGCGAGGTGGTTTGACGAGCGAGGTAGATAGCTGCATTTAGGGTGTCACCGCCGAAACTTTGGTTTAACGTTTCAAAAGGCTGACCACTGAGCTCAATCATACATTCGCCAATAATAGCGATCTTTTTCATATCAGCGTTTTCCGAAATTCATAGGAGCCACCGCAAAGTGATGGCTCCATCGTATCGTTAAGACTCTTTGTAGAATGTCGCTTGAACTTCAACGCGAACATCAATCACCATTGGCGAAACCACACATGCACGTGCTGGTGGGTTATCGAGATCGATGAACTCTTCAAAAATAGCGTTAAAGCCATTGAAGTCACGGCCATCGTCTAGCCAGCAGTTACACATCACACACTCATCCATTGTGAAACCTGCTTCTTTTGCGATCTCAACAATGTTCTCCATGACAATCTTCGTTTGATCTTGGATGTTACCAATCACGATGCGACCATCACGCATAGGCGTTTGTCCTGATACATAGAGCGTATTACCCGCGCGAACTGCTTTTGCAAATGGAAGTTTCACTTCACCAACACCACCTGCAACACCAAAACGTTCAATCATATTACTTACCTTTTAACCAACGATGCCACGAGCATCAATATTCAAATGAGAAAATTCGTTTTCATTAACTATAACAACTTGCTGTTTAAGATTTGGAACCACACAGCAATGGTTCGGAATAATTTCTAGTAAGTCACCAATTTCAAGTGGTTGATTTTTATCATATTCAATAAAGCCATGTTCTTCATTCAACATGAATATAGATACATCTGGGCGGCCAATCACTTGTCCATGACCTGTAGCGAACTTAGATTGATCACTAGTCAGTGTTTTTGTACCCGCATCAATGATAGCTTTACCTGGCTCTTGCTGAGCAATCACTCGTGTTAGAACCCTCATAGCACACTGCTCTTCGCTAATTAATCCAAGCCCTTTGGTGTTCATATCTCCAAAGATGTAGTTACCAGATCGAATTTCAGTAATACCTGTCAGTGACGAAAGATAAAAAGACTCAAGTGTTGAGCCTGCAGATAGCTCTGCCACTTCAATGCCATGCTCCGCCAGCATGGCTTGGAAATGAACGAGCTTTTTGGCGTAATGTTGGCACATTTCAGCTCGCTCTGCGTCTGTCTCTTTGCCATACCCTTTACCTGCGTAACTTTGTAGTGCATGCAAATGCATGTGCTCGCTCACTGCAATGTATTCAGCCAGCTCAATCACTTTTTCAATGTCATTCAGTTCACCACGGTGAATACCTGCGTCTATTTCAAGGTAGATACCGACTGGCTTGTTTGCCGCCTTCGCCGCTTGCTCAACATTTTTCAAACCAAGCAGGCTATTGATTGACATATACAGCGATGGAGTTTGACCAATGAGCTTAGTCAGACGCTCTATATTTACCTCACCAATGACAGGGAATGCGACTAGAATATTTTCTATTCCACCTTCAGACATCACCAGAGCTTCACCAATACTAGAACAGGTAATACCAATTGCGCCCGCAGCAACTTGCTGCTTAGCCAGTTCAATGGATTTATGGCTCTTAATGTGGGGGCGATGCTTCATTCCTGCATTCGCGACCTTTTCAGCCATAGCGGATAGGTTTCCATCAAGGAGAGACTTGTAAACAATAACTTCAGGAGTCACGAGACGTTCAAACATAACACTTACCTTAAATATTAATTACAGTAGCAAGATAGAGTTGAGCAGCTTTTGTTAGCTGGTCGACTGCTACAAATTCATTGGCATTGTGGGCTTGCTTTAAGCTACCAGGGCCACATACCACAACTTTTGAGCCCGTATTGGCAATGAGCGAGGCTTCACAGGTTGCTCCAAAGGCACAAGTTTTCGCTTGTTGTTCGACAAGTTGCGCAGCCTTTTGCATGGTGACAACAAGTACGTCATCTGCGGAAATTTCATAAGAGGGACAGAAGGTTGTCTCACGAATAGTGAAACCTTGAATCTCACCCGCTGCTTGCATGCTGCCTAATCGTTCTTGCAACAAACCTTTCATATCTTCTAAGGTTTCCGACATGGCAGTACGCCCGTCGACCTGCAAGTAGGCAACATCTGGAATGACGTTAACCTTAATGCCACTTTGAAAACCCGTCACATTGAATTGGCTAAAACCAAGCAATTCGCTACGCGCTGTTTTCAGTGACTGATCCACATCTTGAATTTGATTCACCACTTTTGCACCAAGCTCAATGGCATTCACACCCTGGCCTTGAGCTGTCATCGCCGCGTGGCAAGCAACACCATTAACTTCAATATCAAACGCCACAACGCCACGGTGACCAATAGCAATATTAAGCTCAGTCGCTTCACCCACAATGCAGTAATCTGGCGAGAAACCAGATTCAAGCAACTTGTTCACTCCCATATTGCTCTTCTCTTCATCAATCACGGCAGTAAATACGACATCACCATTAGGAGTGTAATGGTGCTCAACTAGCAGCTCCATTACATGCATGAAACAAGCGATCGCACCTTTCATGTCACAGGCACCACGGCCATATAATTGCCGTCGCGGATCTCGGCATTAAATGGGTTACTGTGCCACAGTGAAGGCTCACCTGCAGGCACGACATCGGTATGGCCATTAAAAGCGATAACCGGTGCTGACACATCACTGCCTTTTAATGTGGCTATCACATTAAAACGCTCGCCAATAACGTATTGGCGTTCAACGTCTAAGCCAAGATTCTCAAAGAACTCAGCTATGTACGTTGCAACAGCAGTTTCATTCGACAAGTCCCCCTGCTCACTTGGAGCAGGGTTCGTTGAATCGAAATCAATCAAGTGTTTAGTCAATTCAACCACACGGTCTTGGCTGATTCTTTCGATTAGGTTATGCATTAACGGGGTTCCTTGTACTTCTTCTTCAAGCTTTGCATTTGGCTTAGTCACCAAGCTCACACCGACTAGGAAAATAAAGTTCGCAATCACACCCATTGCTGGTGCGACGATGCCAAATGGCGCCTCCCACACGTAGCGGAATAGAATCGCAGTAATCAGACCGGCAATCACACCGGCAATACAACCTTTCGCTGTTGCACGGCTCCAGAATAAAGCAGCCACCGTTACAGGGAAGATTTGGATAACACCGCTGTATGTGTTCGCTAGAATCGACCATAGGAAGTCAGGCTTAGTGAGCGCAGCAACGTACGCCACAGCACAAGTAATCAGAACGAAAGCACGCGATACCGCAACAATGCTTTTCTCACTTGCTTGACGATTAAATACTTTTACGTAAATATCATTCGCCATTAAAACACCTTGGCTGTGTGCCAAACTGTTGATTGTTGATAATGATGCAGCAATACCACCCGCACCAAGCACACCAACCATCCAAACAGGCGCATACTCTTGAACCATAACAAGTAGTGCGGTATCTGGTTTCGCTAACGCTGGGAATAAAATAGCTGCTGCAATCGCACCCAAGACCACAGGAAACTGAGATGGGATAGAAGCAAACGTGATTAAGCTACCAACTTTACGTACGTCTTTTGGCGACTTAGCCGCCACCATACGTAGGAACAGGTGTGGCCACATGTAACCACCAAGGCCGATCACCCAAATTTGTGAGATAAAGTACCCCCAAGGGCGATTATTTTCTGTCAGCACAAGAAGTTGTGGAACACGCTCAGCGGCAAGACCGAAGAAATCTACGTCTGCACCAAACGCGGTGTAGATGATAATAAGAACCACAGACCAGATAGAGCTTAGGAAAACAACACCAAGGAAAACGTCTGTCCAAGCTACCGACTTCATACCACCGTAGAAGATAAAGAGTGCACAGATAGCTACACCAATCGCAGCACCCACCTCAAAGCTAATAATGCCATCAGTAAAGATTTCAAAAATAAGACCGGTACCGACAACCTGAATCGTGATGTAAGGAACAATACAGATAATACCAATCAAACTGATGATGATACCTAGCGCCTTCGAGTTGAAGTGATCCGCAAAGAAGTCTCCTTGTGTAATGTAGTTTTTCTTGTGCGCCAACTTTTGAATTTTAGGTGCAAGAATGTAGAAGGTGAGACCAGCAATTGCTGTACTAGTAAATACAAACGTCCACTCTAGACCGTAAGTGTAAACTTCAGCGACACCACCTAAGAAAAGTGATGAGCTGTACCAGGTAGCCATAGAAGTAAAAAAGATCAGTGTTACACCAAGGCCACGTGACCCAAGGAAGTAATCACTAACTGTCAGTTTTTCTGATGCTTTTTTGCTAAATACAGGAGCAAGACCAACACAAACGGTCACTGCTAGTAGAGCAAAGATAATGATCATTGGAATCATGATTATCCCTCCTCGCTTTCTTCTTGCTCTTCAAGCTTATCTGCAAGCTTGGAGTACCAAATGGACAAGACAAACAGCACCGTTGCGGGTAAGAAGTTCCAGAATAAGAAAAACGGTAAGCCGAAAACTCGCGGCTCAATAGTATTTGCCATAATTACGATTGGACTACCAACCAATAAGACAGTCGCCAGCATGGCGTACTGAATTTGCTTCATACGTTTTTTAATGGACATTATTTTATCTCTAGGAATGTAGGGCAGAGAGAAAATACAACAAATCTGTATGACAAATAAAACATAAACAGCTAAATTTGTGATACAGATATTTAATTCTGTACGATAAATAAGTCTGTAAGATATTTTTATGTCAGCAATACACCTAACTTATGCTTTATCGCGATAAAAACCATCTATCAGCCTTATCTCAAAATACCAATTGGTATACAATTGACAAGAATCTGTATTACAACCAGTAAGAGCACAACCTATGTCGATTGAGAGTTCAACAAAAACGGAAATTCCCCGTCTTTACATGGCTATTGGCGAGGAGCTTAAAGACGCAATCATGAATGGGGATTACCCACTCAATAGTAAGCTTCCTTCAGAGCATCATATGTGCGATATATTTAACGCTAGCCGTACGGTTATTCGAGAAGCAATCATCATGTTGGAAGTTGAAGGTTTTGTAGAGAAAGTTAAAGGCTCTGGTATATACGTCATCGAGAATAAACAGGTTAACTCGACACAGATCCGAGATGAGTACGCCCCTTTTGAGTTGCTAGAAGCCCGCCAACAAATCGAAAGCACCATCTGTGCACTCGCGGCAAAAAATATTACTAAAGCCGATGCAATAGCAATGCGTGAAGCCATTGAGCAGGAAATTGAAGATCTTGAAGAAGATATTTATCAAGGTCAGGGGGATTACCAATTCCATATGGCCATCGCCAAAGCGACTAAAAATCCAGTGTTAGTCGCTACCGCAGATAATCTCTGGCAGTTGCGAAAAAACAATAAGATGTGGGAAGGATTAGATAACTCTATTTCAGACAAGAAATACGCTAGCGATTGGATTAATGATCATAAACTGATCCTTGCCGCGCTCATCCGTCGCGATGAAGATAAAGCTCGCCAGGCTATGTGGGATCATATGGAGAATGTGAAAAACCGCCTATTTTTACTGTCGGATTCACTCGATATTGAGAACTGCTTCTTGCCTGATTAAGCCAGCCTCAATTCAGCCTTACTACTGTCTGCCTACAAAAATGCCGCCTCAGCTGAGGCGGCATTTTGTTACCTAAACCATATTTTTAACACGTTTGGTGCAAAACTGCGTTAAAGGTGAAGAAAATTAGTGTTCGCGAGTCGCGCGGAATTCTACTTCTGGAAAACGCTCAGACGCTAGATTCAAGTTGACCATCGTTGGCGCGATGTAAGATAGATTATCACCGCCATCTAACGCTAGGTTGGCTTGGTTCTTACGCTTAAACTCTTCCAGCTTCTTCGCATCACCACACTCGACCCAACGCGCTGTTGCTACGTTGACGCTTTCGTAAATCGCTTCAACGTTGTATTCCGCTTTTAGTCGAGCCACAACCACATCAAACTGAAGTACACCGACAGCACCAACGATAAGGTCGTTATTTTGAAGTGGACGGAAAACCTGTACTGCACCTTCTTCTGAAAGCTGAACAAGGCCTTTTAGTAGCTGCTTCTGTTTCAATGGATCTTTTAGTCGAATTCGACGGAACAGCTCCGGTGCAAAGTTTGGAATACCAGAGAACTTAAGCGCTTCACCTTGGGTGAAAGTATCACCGATTTGAATCGTACCGTGGTTATGCAGACCAATGATGTCACCCGCGTACGCATTTTCAGCACGAGAACGGTCACCTGCCATGAAGGTAACTGCATCTGATATGCTTACCTTCTTACCCGTACGCACGTGATTCATCTTCATACCTTGCTTGTAGGTGCCCGATACAATACGCATGAAAGCAATACGGTCGCGGTGCTTAGGATCCATATTGGCTTGGATCTTAAAGACGAAACCAGAGAACTCTTCTTCTGTCGCTTCCACTTCACGCTCAACCGCTTGACGAGTTTTTGGCGCAGGTGCCCACTTAGTCAAACCGTCAAGCATATGGTCAACACCGAAGTTGCCGAGTGCCGTACCAAAGTAAACCGGTGTCAACTCGCCCGCTAGGAACAGCTCTAAATCGAACTCAGGACAAGCGCCCATTACAAGCTCTAGCTCTTCACGTACGCTTTCAGCAAGGTCTGCACCGACTTTCTCATCTAGCTCTGGGTTATCTAAGCCTTTGATGATACGTACTTCTTGAATCTCGTGACCGTGGCCAGACTCATACAAAATGGTCTCATCACGGTGAATGTGATAAACGCCCTTGAACTCTTTACCACAACCGATAGGCCAAGAGATTGGCGCACACGCCATGCCAAGTTCGCTTTCAACTTCGTCCAGCACTTCCATTGGATCACGTACGTCACGGTCCAATTTGTTCATGAAAGTCACGATTGGCGTGTCACGCAAACGCGTAACTTCCATCAGCTTACGAGTACGATCCTCGACACCTTTCGCTGCATCGATCACCATCAGACATGAATCTACCGCGGTTAGTGTGCGGTAAGTATCTTCCGAGAAGTCTTCGTGTCCAGGAGTATCAAGCAGGTTGACCAAGCAGTTATTGTATGGGAACTGCATCACCGAGGTCGTTACCGAGATACCACGCTCTTTTTCCATTTCCATCCAGTCGGATTTAGCGTGCTGCGCTGAGCCACGACCTTTTACCGTACCCGCTTTTTGAATAGCGTTTCCGAATAAAAGTACTTTTTCAGTAATGGTGGTCTTACCCGCATCCGGGTGAGAAATGATCGCGAATGTTCTACGTTTTGACACTTCGCTCATAAATGGACTATTTGACATGAAATTCGTCTTCTATTGGGCTAGCGTTACAGTCGGCGACAAAAAACTCACACTTCGCTAGCAGTTCGATTCAATTTTGCGCGGTATTCTCGCCTATATCGAAGCGTTCGGCAACTGAACTCAGTATATAGAGTCATAAAATAGACACATTGAAGTGAGAAATTAATAAATCGATCAATTTGAGCTATAACTAAAGAAGGAAAAAGTAACGAAGTTGACTATGCCAACAACCAATCGAATTAACTCTTTAGCCTTTCGCCAAGCGAAAACCGTATTCCTTGTATCTGTGATACTGGGTATCTGTTTTAGTTTCTATCATATCGTGGTCGACTTAGCTCAAGAGCAAGAACGCATCGAGGAGCATTACAAATTTAAGCTCCTGCAAAACTACGCTAATGCCAGTCAAGCAGCGTATCACCTAAATCATCTATTGGCGGAACAAGTCGCTTCAAGTCTGATGATGGATACGGCGATCTACAAAGTTAAAATCATTGATGACTTTGGTGATGTTCTTACTATGCAAGAGCGCAGCATTTCCCTTGATGAATCCTTTGCTCAATCTCTGGCTCACTACTTAACTCCAGAATCGCCGATATACCAGACACCTCTGCATCAACCCAACTCGGAAGTTGTGGTTGGCACGATGAGCTTTTACGTCAATGCCACTAGCATTGCCGAAACCTTCATCTCAAAAACCAGCCAAATTCTCTTTTTCGACTTGATCCGAAACATCTTACTCACGTCTATCTTGCTGTTCTTTTTCTACCACAAGTTATCCAAACCTCTGGTTACCTTGATTGAATGGGTTCGTTCACTACAAGACAACCAGAAGTCTCTGCCGATACCTGAGCTCAATCAACAGGACGAACTCGGTCATCTTGCATCTACGTTTCAATCACTATGGAAGGACAGAGAAGAAGCCGAAGCAAAGCTAAATCGGCTGGCGTATTACGACACGTTAACTGGCCTTGCCAATCGGAGTCTGCTACTCCAATCGTTATCTGAAGCCATTGAACATGCCAGTAAACACTCGCAATCTGGCGCACTCTTCTATATCGACTTAGACCGATTTAAGACCATCAATGACTCGTTAGGCCACACCATAGGTGACAACCTCATTAAAGCCATTGCTAAACGCATCGATTCTTGGCAAAAAGAGGAGTACATCGTATCTCGAATCGGTGGCGACGAGTTTGCCATCTTACTAGCAAACCTGAAACCTGAAGACGCCAATGACGTGGCGCTGCAACTGCTTGCGCTCATCTCTAATCCCTATTCAATCGACGACCACCAGCTCTACTGTACTGCCAGTGTCGGCATCGCCATATTCCCATCGGTTGGTAGCACCAATATAGATGTATTAAGACAAGCAGATACCGCACTGTATCGCGCTAAGGTAGCAGGCCGGAATAAATACATGTTCTATGAGCCAGAGATGCAAGCTCAAGTGGAATCTGTACTAGAAATTGAAAAAGGCCTCCACGAAGCGCTCAACAACAATCACCTTGAGCTCTACTATCAACCTCAAGTGAACTCAGACAATCAAATCATTGGGGTTGAGGCTCTGATACGTTGGAATCACCCAGAAAAAGGCATACTTCCTCCCGGTATCTTTATGCCTGTAGCCGAAGAAACAGGACAAATTCTCCCAATCGGTAATTGGATTATTGAGCAAGCCTTCTATCAATACTCTAATTGGCTAAAAGATGGTTGCTTACCAGAAACATTTCGTCGCTTAGCTATCAACATCAGCCCGCTGCAATTCTCTCAAGACTCATTCGTTGAGCACATCACGCAATCTCTCCAACAAGCTGGGATTACCGGTGACAACATTGAACTAGAAATTACTGAAAGTCTTCTCCTAGAGAATGTCGAAGGGGCGATTCAAAAAATGGCTCAGTTGAAAACTCATAATCTACAAATTTCCATTGATGACTTTGGTACAGGCTACTCGTCACTTCGTTACTTAAAGCATTTGGCGATTGATGTGTTAAAAATCGACCGCTCTTTTGTCACCCAATTGCACATGGATGAAAGTGACCAAGCTTTGGTTGATACCATCATCATGACGGCAAATAGATTGAATTTAGAAGTGATTGCTGAAGGTGTAGAGGATTGTAATGAACTCGCTGCGCTGAAGGAACTGGGTTGTAAACAATTCCAAGGGTACTTATTCGATAAACCGCTTCCAGAAGAGGACTTGCGCCTACGATTTGCGAACCCTGAATACGTTATCGAAAATAAAGCTCCAATCAAAATCGCCAACAAATAAAATCGTTGGCGATATCTTTACTCTGTTTTTAAAAGAACAGATAACTCATTATGATGGCATCTTCTTTACCCGTTTCGGTTGGGTAGTAGTCACGTCGTCTATCCACTTCATTAAAACCCGTCTGCTCGTAAAGTGCATACGCGCCGACATTGCTCTCGCGTACTTCTAACCAAGCACTCTCCGCTTTAGCATCTTCACAAACCTTTAAAAAGCCTTCGAGCAGTGCTTTACCATAACCTTTTCGCTGATGAGACGGGTCTACGGCGATGTTTAACAGGGTGACTTCCCCAACAATGTTCTGGGCATAGAAATAACCCACCACGACATCATTCTCTAACAAAGCGTAGTGGCATGCACCTCGACTCGACAAATTGAGCAATAATGATTCTGCCCAAGGATGGCTGTGTGCCCGTTGTTCTATCGAGAACACCTCATCGAGTAGGGAGTGGGTTAATGGAGTCAGTTGAGTAGTCATCGTAAATTATTTTAACCGCTTATTTGATCAGAATAGATTGATTGTAGGGATTAATCACCTGCGCGAATCGATCACTTGTACGAACAGATTTGCTGCCAGAGCTTACGCTTCTCATCGTTGTTACCATCCACCATGCTCAAGGTTGGCGACGTTAATGTTTTGGCGTTCGGGATTTCAAGAGAAGCGCAACCCGCGAACCACACCCACTCTAGCTGATGATGCATATCAGGCTCTAAGTCTTGCGGCGAAACATGCAGAGCGTCTTGTAAGGTTAAATCGATGCTCTTTAGCACACGTTCAAACATCACCGCTATCTCTCCCTGCGGACAGGTAGAAGAGACCAATAGTAAGCGACAAGAACCGTCCAGTTCTGAAGCTTGATGCTGATAGCCCTGCAATCGCTCTGGATGAGCCAATTTCCATTGTTCAATGCCCATCTCTTGCAAATAGAGTGCACTTGATTGAGGTGAGTTTGTTGCGTTCATGGATTGATGTGACATTGCTATTTACCTGTAACTAGGCCAACTATCGTAGCAAACTTCACGTAAACTCGCATTCAAAAACCACATAAGAAAAAAGCGAGTGGAAGGATACCCTCGCACTCGCTTTATGTGTGTTTGAATTAGTCTAGCTAGAGTACTTTACAACTCACTGAACTCAGGGCTGTACTCGATAAGGCCAGAGCGCCCTTCGAATTGTCCGTCAACCAGTTCAACCATTTGGAATGCACCCTCAGGCACTTCCCACGAACAACGGAACTGGTAGTCACTTGCAGACTTAAAGCCAAAGCGTCCGTAATAATTAGGATCGCCTAGTACCGCACAAGCTGGGTAACCAAAATCTGCCAATGACGAAAAAGCTTCTTTAACAAGCTCCGCTGCAATACCTTGATTACGGTACCCCTCAGCCACTGCCAACGGTGCAAGCCCTTGCCAATTTAGATCTTCACCATCCAACGTCACAGGACTAAACATTACATGCCCAATGACTTCACCTTCATCACTGCATGCTACTAGCGACAATGTCAGTCGGCTGTTTTCGCGAAGACGCATCACAAGATTGGCTTCCGCCTCTGTTTCGAAGGTCGATTTTAATAGTCGATCAATCGCTAAAATATCAGCCGGAGCTTCAGTTCGAATAAGCATTACTTACCTCTATTTCTGCCTGCTGAGACTGTACGCCTTTTTGCACGAAGTCGGCAAGCTGATTAAGTAATATTTGCAATGGCTTGGGCAAAAGTTCGAGATCAACACTGTCCATTAGGTTTTTGACTTCCAAACCGAGTTCGGTATCACCTTCAATCGACAATCGGCGCTGGAAGAACAAAGTATCAGGGTCTTCTTTACGACCAGCAATCAACACAAGGTCATTGAGATTCCCACGAAAGCTGACGTCCTCTACGATCGGCTTATCAGCAACCACAAGCTTTTCATCTTCGTAGCTAATCAACCAACTTAACGCTAAGTCTTTCACCTCGACTTTTAGCCACTTACCTTCCAAAAACTCGAAATCACCATCTTCTAATGCTTCTTTGAAGACCGATTTAAGCGCTTCTAGTAAGGCTTTTTTTTGTACAGCTTGAGGCAATAAGTGGATTGGAGATCGCAAAATTGATGCTGCATTGAGGACTAATTGAGTGCGAATCTTGTTAATCACGCGCGTTATCCGTTACTTTGTCATTAAGAATTGTTCATCATAATGGATGTGATCTCAACGATTCCTGTTATGCATCAAAAAACTGCGACTTCTGCACAAACCTTTAATCTCTTAGAGAACGCGGTTATAGTAATTGTATCGTCCTTTTCACATCCTATGTGAACCGCTAAATTCAATGGAGAGTTGGTAGTCACGAATGGCACTACAGCTGCAAGATTGCTTCACAAAAATTACGGCTAACAGCCCGTTCTTTTTTGCTATTTTGGATGATCAGCACAAGTACAGTATGGTCAATGAGCGTTACTGCGACATTGCCGGACTGAGTGTTCAAGAACTGGTCGGCATGAGTGATTCTCAAGTGCTTGGCGAGCACTTCTACAACCACCTAAAACCCTACTATGAACGTGCCTTTAAAGGTGAGTCTCTAGAAGCAGAGATTACGCTTAACGAGATTGACCTTGAAACTAGCCTTCATTTTAGCCTCTCTCCTATCGAGTCCGGTAACAAGATTCAGCAAATTGTCTTTCACGCTATTGATACGTCTGAGAAGCAGATCCTTATTCGCTCATTAGAAGAGTCAGAAGGTAAGTTCTCAACTCTGACCTCACTCTTACCTGATGGTTTAATGCTAGTGGAAGAAGATTGCATCATCTCTGCAAACCCTTCTGCAGCTCGTCTGCTTGGTTTTAATTCTCCATCAGAGTTACTTGGTGAAGATTTAACTCGCTTGTTCGTTGATGAGCAGAGTAAAACGGTGTTTAAAACACCACTTGGCGCTTTAATTGCGGATGAATCCATCACCTGCTTAACCGGTCCTCGTTGTGGGTTTGAGCGTAAGGTTCAACTCAGCGCTGATGTCGCTATGATATTAGGCAGTGAATCCCAGATTGTACTGATTCAAGATGCCGAGTCTGCGAGCAAAACGTTGTCAACAAAATCCCACGAAGATGCACATATTGATCAATTAACGGGTCACTACAATCGCTGTGGCTTCACGAAACGTTTAGAGCAGTTTATTCACAATGAAACACCATTGCTGATGCTGTATCTGGATATCGATAACTTTAAGAACATCAATGACTCTTTAGGCCATCACATCGGTGATAAAGTCATTAAAGAGGTATCGTCACGTCTTAAGCGCCTTTTGCCGCAAGATGCGGTTTTAGGGCATTTAGGAGGGGATGAATTTGGTCTGATCGTACCGAAACCAGACAACCTTCGAATGGCAGAAATGCTTGCCGAACGTATCATCTCACTGATTAATCAGCCATTCGATCTTCATCACTTCAGCAAGCGCCTCGCCTGTTCAATTGGTAGTGTGGTGTACCCCGGCGATGGTAACGATGCGCGTATTTTGCTGCAAAATGCCGATACAGCCATGTATGAGGCAAAAGATCGCGGTCGTAACCGATTGATTAAGTTCAATGATCAGATGAACAAAGAAGCGCGCATGCGTCTTTGGTTAGAGATCGAGTTGCAAAAAGCACTGCAGCAAAACGGCTTAGAAGTTTGGTATCAACCTAAAGTTAATGCCCGCGATTTCAGCATCAATGGTGCTGAGGCACTGATTCGTTGGAAACATCCTGTTGAAGGCTACATTAGCCCAGCAGCTTTCATTCCAGTTGCAGAAAAAGCCGGCTTGATCGAACATCTTGGCCGCGTGGTTATGCGTGAAGTATTTGCTACCGTTAAGCGCTGGAAGCTACAAGGCATCTTGCCTGGTCGTGTCGCGATTAATCTCTCTCCAGAGCAATTCGGTAACCCAAAGCTTATCGACTACATGGAGAAACTACTGCGCACTACCGATTTGGATCCGAGCTGTATTACCTTTGAGTTAACAGAAAGTGCAGTAATGAGCGATAGCGAACACACGCTGCAAATGCTCAATGCAATAAAGAAACTTGGCTTCGCTTTATCTATTGACGACTTTGGTACGGGCTACTCTTCACTCTCTTACCTTGCTCGCTTCCCAATCGATGAGCTTAAAATAGACCGTGCTTTTATCAGCGATATCGATACACTACCTAAGCAAGTGACTGTTATCGAAAATATCATCAACCTTGGCAAATCTCTTAATCTGACCGTGGTTGCGGAAGGTGTGGAGACTCAGCAGCAAGCGACCTTGCTCTCTAACCTCAACTGTAACTCCATCCAAGGCTTCCACTTCTATCGCCCTCAACCAAAACAAGAGGTCGAAGAACTGTTTGCTCAAAATCGCCGTCACAAAAGCTAGTGCTAACAGCTAACTCCAAAAGGTTAAATCCAAGCTTAACTCACCCAAACCTGCCTTACATCAAATTAGCCGTTCACATTTCTTCATAAAATGCCCGTCACTTTCGGTTTTATATTGGTACAGAGCAATGGAACTCTTATGCCCAGCAGGTAACTTACCTGCTCTAAAAACAGCGATTGATTGCGGTGCAGATGCTGTCTACATCGGCTTCAAAGACGATACCAATGCGCGCCACTTTGCTGGCCTAAACTTCACTGGAAAAAAGCTCGATAAAGCGGTCCAGTATGTTCATAACCACGGAAAGAAAATTCACGTTGCTCTGAACACATTTGCTCATCCTGATGGTTTTCACCGTTGGACAGATGCGGTAGACAATGCCGCTACTCTGGGTGTTGATGCACTTATCGTTGCTGACATAGCAGTACTTGAATACGCAGCAAGAAAATACCCTGAGATGGAGCTGCACTTATCCGTGCAAGCGTCTGCCACGAACGTTGCAGCCATTGATTTCTACAAGAAGAACTTCAACGTGAAACGCGTAGTACTGCCTCGCGTGCTTTCAATTCATCAAGTGAAACAGCTTTCTCGCAACATCACCAGTGATGTTGAGTTAGAAGTATTTGCCTTTGGCAGCCTGTGTATCATGGCAGAAGGTCGTTGTTACCTTTCTTCCTACATGACAGGCGAATCTCCGAACACGGTTGGCGCTTGTTCTCCTGCGAAATACGTTCGCTGGCAAGAAACAGAAAATGGTTTGGAATCACGCCTTAACGATATTCTAATCGATCGCTACAGCGCAGGCGAAAACGCGGGCTATCCAACCCTGTGTAAAGGTCGTTTTGAAGCTGAAATTGAAGGTGAACACAAACGCTACCACGCACTGGAAGAGCCAACCAGCTTGAACACTCTGTCTATGCTGCCTGATCTTTTCGCCGCCAATGTTGCGTCTGTGAAAATCGAAGGTCGTCAACGCAGTCCTGCTTATGTCGAGCAAGTCACTCGCACTTGGCGTGCGGCCATCGATCGCTACCTTGCCAATCCTGAAGGCTACCACGTAGAGCCGGCTTGGAATGCTGCACTGGCTAATGTATCTGAAGGTACGCAAACCACCCTTGGTGCGTATCACCGTAAATGGCAGTAAAGCTTCAGTTGTGGAGAACAGCATGGAAAACACTATGAAATATGCACTTGGCCCGCTTCTGTACTTCTGGCCAAAACAAGATGTAGAAAGCTTCTACCAACAAGCAAAAGATAGCTCAGCCGACATTATCTATTTGGGTGAGGCAGTTTGCTCTAAACGCAGAGAGATGAAGCCTGCTCACTGGTTTGAAATTGCAAAAGATCTCAGCGCTAGCGGCAAGCAAGTGGTACTTTCAACGATGGCATTATTGGAAGCGCCTAGTGAAGTCAATGTCATGAAGAAGTACATTGATAATGGCGATTTCGCGATTGAAGCTAACGACGTTTCTGCTATTCAGCTTGCGGCAGAAAACAAAGTCCCATTTGTGGTTGGCCCTGCGGTAAACACCTACAACGCTCACACCTTAAACTTATTCTTGAAACAGGGTATGACTCGTTGGTGTATGCCTGTTGAACTGTCTCGTGACTGGCTCACTAACGTGGCTGAGCAGTGTGACGATTTAGGTATTCGCAATCAATTTGAAATGGAAGTATTCAGCCACGGTTATCTTCCTCTTGCTTACTCTGCACGCTGTTTTACAGCTCGTGCAGAAAACAAAGCAAAAGATGACTGCGAAACCTGCTGCATCAAATACCCAACTGGCTTACAAGTTCATAGCCAAGAAGGCCAAGCGGTGTTCAACCTCAATGGCATTCAAACTCAGTCTGGCTACTGCTACAACTTGATCAACGATTTGCCAAGCATGCAAGGTTTAGTAGACGTGGTTAGACTCAGCCACTTGGTGTTGATACTTTCAGTCAAATTGAGCAGTTCCGAGCTAATGAGCAAGGTGGAAGCCCTATCATTATTGAAGATAGGCAATGTAACGGTTACTGGCATCAGTTGGCGGGATTGGAAGTGAAAAACATCTAAACACCATCAAGCAGGAAATAAACCGAGCAAATATCCGAAATTAAAAAAGCCAAGCACTCGATACCGTGGTGCTTGGCTTTTGCTATCTACTGCTTGTGTTCATTATATATGTTCACTGCATGTATTCGCCGCGCGTTAGGCGGTGACCACTTCCCGGCGCTCTTGCTCTACTTTACTTAAATCGCGCCAAAGTATTAGGGCGACCACCAAACTCAAAGCGACATTAGAGATTGGGAAAGCTAGCCATATGCCATCTACCCCCCAAATCTTAGGCAGTAAGTACAGGAATGGCAATTGGACAGCCATGTTCCCAATCGTAACAAACATCGCCCGACTACCACGATTGACCGCTTGGTAATAGGCAGCTGCCACCACTAAGAATCCATCCAAAAATAGAGCAAACATGTGTAGGCGGATACCGAGCACAGCCCCGTCCATTAACGCCTGATCAGTGTCATTGAATACGGCGACAAACTGCTGAGGGAACAAGTTAAGCACCAACACAAACAACATGCCCAGCGCAACCGAACTGATCAACGCCACTCGCAGTAGCTTACGAATGTTATCGTAATGCTTAGCGCCATGGTTGAAGCTCACTAAGGGCTGCAT
>JYJN01000010.1 GCA_003263845.1 Vibrio aestivus
GAAGATGGTGGGGGGGACGGATTCGAACCATCGAAGGCAGTGCCGGCAGATTTACAGTCTGCTCCCTTTGGCCACTCGGGAACCCCCCAGGGGTTTTATCCTTGATTAATGGTTTCCCAACCCGTTAATCAAGCGTCTCATGTTTAAAAGGAATCAACATCAGAATAAATATGGTGGGGGGGACGGATTCGAACCATCGAAGGCAGTGCCGGCAGATTTACAGTCTGCTCCCTTTGGCCACTCGGGAACCCCCCAGGGATTTTTCTATTCTCTATGGAATAGCTTGATTGATGTTTTTCCCAAACACATCTCTCAAGTGCGGAGCGCATCATAGCAAACTCGCCCAAGCTGTAAAGAGTTTTCTTGTCATTTTGAATTGAATGCTGCCTTTTTGGGCAAAGATGATGGTTTTTATACAAAAGCTTATTATCGAGCCTGCTGTATTTTCGAAATAGTTACCTAGATTTACATTACTTGACGTTCAAATGAGTGAATCCCAGTTACAATGATATGAGGAAATCACTTTGATGTAGCATTATGAAAAACAAACGAATTACGATACTGCTCACTTTCGCTTTAGGCATTGTTTCTAGTGCAGTTTTTGCGCGTGGGCCTGGTGCTCAGGCAGTGACAGTGATCACGGAAGAAGTACAGATTCATGAAGTCTCTCAATCACTAACTTTGGTTGGTAAGCTTGATTCTGAGCAGTCCGTCGATATTGCGTCGGAAGTGGCGGGTAAAGTTGATGTTATCGCCGTTAAAGCCAATCAAGAAGTCTCTAAAGATCAGTTATTGATTAAGTTAGACGATGACAAAGCCCGCGCTGCGATTGCAGAAGCAAGAGCATACTTAGCGGACGAAAAACGTAAATTGGCTGAGTTCGAACGTTTGGTGAAGCGCAACGCCATCACTCAAACCGAGATTGATGCCCAAAAAACCAGTGTTGAAATTGCTCAAGCTCGCCTAGACGCGGCCAATGCCAACCTAGACGACCTCCATATTACCGCTCCGTTTGCTGGTACTGTCGGTTTTATTGATTTTAGTCGCGGCAAGCTAGTGAGTGCGGGCAGCCAGTTGCTGACACTTGATGACTTATCATTAATGCGTTTGGATCTGCAAGTTCCAGAGCGTTACCTTTCTATGCTAAGTAAAGGCATGAAGGTTGAAGCGACGACGAGTGCTTGGGGCAATCAACAGTTTATTGGTGAAGTGGTTGGCGTTGACTCACGTATCAACCAAGAGACATTAAACCTTCGTGTACGTATTCACTTCCAAAATACAGATACTAAGTTGAAGCCCGGTATGTTGGTTTCTGCCAACATGGCGTTCCCACCGATTGAAGCGCCAATCATTCCAGTTCAAGCACTCGAGTATTCTGGTACCAAACGCTACGTTTACGTTATCGGTGATGATAAAAAAGCCGTACGAACAGAAGTTATTTTAGGCGCGCGTATAGAAAACCTCGTAGTGATTGAAGAGGGGCTTGAAATTGGTCAGAAGATCGTTGTTCAAGGTATCGTAAACATGCGCGATGGTGTTGCTGTGAACGAGCTTGGCCCAGATGGTAAGCCAATGGAACAACCGCAAGGGGCTAACTAATGTGGTTATCTGATGTTTCCGTAAAACGACCAGTAGCTGCAGTTGTATTGAGTTTGCTCTTGGTTGTGTTTGGCATGGTCTCGTTCTCTAAGCTAGCTGTTCGAGAGATGCCAGACATTGAAAGCCCCGTCGTATCGATCAGTACCCGCTACTCGGGGGCTTCTGCCACGATTATTGAAAGCCAAATTACCTCGGTGCTTGAAGAGCAGCTCTCGGGTATCAGTGGTATCGATGAGATCTCTTCGACCACACGAAATGGCATGTCTCGTATTACCATTACGTTTGATTTGGGGTATGACCTCAATACGGGGGTGAGTGATGTACGAGATGCGGTCGCAAGGGCGCAACGTTCGCTTCCTGATGAAGCCGATGACCCTATTGTCTATAAGAATAACGGCTCAGGTGAGGCCTCGCTGTATATCAATTTAAGTTCGTCTGAGATGGACCGAACTCAGTTGACCGACTATATCGACCGTGTACTTTTGGATCGCTTCAGCCTTATTTCTGGGGTGAGCTCGGTTAACGTCTCTGGTGGCTTATATAAAGTCATGTATGTGAAGTTGCAACCTGAGTTGATGGCAGGTCGTGGCGTGACCACAACTGACATCACTCAAGCATTGCGCAGTGAGAACATGGAAAGCCCAGGCGGTGAAGTCCGTAACGATTCGATTGTTATGTCGGTACGAACTGCTCGCTCGTACAATACTGCGGAAGATTTCGATTACCTTGTGGTTAAACGTGCTAGCGATAACACGCCTATCTACTTAAAAGACGTTGCCGATGTGTTTATCGGGGCCGAGAATGAAAACTCGACTTTTAAGAGTGATGGTGTGGTTAACGTGAGTATGGGTATTGTACCGCAGACTGACGCGAACCCGTTGGAAGTGGCCGAACGCGTACACCGTGAAGTCGAAAACATCCAGCAGTTCCTGCCTGATGGTACACGCCTAGCGATTGACTATGATTCAACGGTATTCATCGAGCGCTCGATTGCAGAAGTTTACAGCACGCTCTTTATTACGGGCGGCTTGGTAATCCTTGTTCTATATATCTTTATTGGTCAAGCGAGAGCCACTTTGATACCGGCGGTGACGGTACCGGTTTCTCTGATTTCTTCATTCATTGCAGCCTACTATTTTGGATTCTCAATCAACCTCATCACTTTGATGGCGCTTATTCTTTCCATTGGTCTGGTGGTGGATGATGCGATTGTGGTTGTAGAGAACATCTATCACCATATCGAGCAAGGTGAGAAGCCACTGCTAGCAGCTTACAAAGGGGCTCGTGAAGTTGGTTTTGCGGTTATTGCGACGACCTTGGTTCTAGTGATGGTATTCCTGCCAATCTCCTTTATGGATGGTATGGTCGGATTACTGTTTACTGAATTCTCAGTGCTTTTGTCGATGTCGGTGATTTTCTCATCTTTAATCGCGTTGACACTTACGCCAGTACTTGGCAGTAAGATTCTAAAAGCAAATGTGAAGCCAAATCGTTTCAACCTGTTTATCGATCGTATGTTCTCCAAGTTGGAATCGGGCTATCGTTGGTTACTTGGCAAAGCGCTCAAGTTTAAGTGGCCGCGCCACTGGTGATTTTGTCTTGTTTGGGGGCAGTTATGGCTTGATGCAGCAGGTTCCTGCTCAACTTACGCCTTCAGAAGACCGTGGTGTTATCTTTGCTTTTGTTCGTGGTGCAGATGCGACCAGTTATAACCGAATGGCTGCCAATATGGACATTGTTGAAGACCGGATCATGCCGTTGCTGGATAAAGGTTTTTTGAAGTCGTTCAGCATTCAATCACCAGCCTTTGGCGGTCAAGCAGGTGACCAAACTGGTTTTGTCATCATGATCTTAGAAGATTGGAACCAGCGTGATGTGACCGCTCAAGAAGCATTAGGTGAAGTTCGTAAAGCGCTTGCGGGTATTCCAGATGTGCGTGTATTCCCATTCATGCCAGGGTTCCGTGGCGGTTCGAGTGAACCGGTGCAGTTTGTACTGGGTGGCTCTGACTACCCTGAACTGCAGCAATGGGCGGAAATGCTGAAGCTTGAAGCAGAGAACTCGCCATTAATGGAAGGTGCAGAGATTAACTATTCCGAGAAAACACCAGAGATGGTGGTGACGATTGATAGACAGCGTGCTGCTGAACTGGGTATTAGCGTGGCCGATATCTCGGATACGCTAGAGGTTATGCTTGGCGGTAAAACTGAGACGACCTTCGTTGAACGCGGTGAAGAGTATGATGTTTACTTGCGTGGTGACGAGAACAGTTTCAATAACGCTTCAGACCTAAGTCAGATCTATATGCGAACGGTTTCGGGAGAGTTGGTCACCTTAGATGCAGTGACTCGCATTGATGAAGTGGCATCGTCGATTCGTCTATCACACTACAACAAGCAAAAAGCCATCACGGTTACCGCTAACTTATCAGAAGGCGCAACCTTGGGCGCTGCTTTGGATTTCCTAGACCAAAAGGCCATTGAACTGTTTCCAAGTGACATTTCAGTGAGTTACTCAGGTGAGTCGAAAGACTACAAAGAGAACCAGTCGAGTATTTTAGTGGTATTCGCATTAGCTCTGCTTGTTGCCTACCTAGTTCTTGCCGCTCAGTTTGAGAGCTTTATTAACCCGCTGGTGGTGATGTTCACCGTACCTATGGGTGTGTTTGGTGGCTTCTTAGGCATGGTAATCATGGAACAAGGGCTCAATATCTACAGCCAAATTGGCATGATTATGCTTATTGGTATGGTGACTAAGAACGGTATCTTGATTGTTGAGTTCACCAACCAGTTGCGTGACCGTGGCATTGAGTTTGAGAAAGCGGTGATTGATGCGTCAGCAAGGCGTTTGCGTCCAATCTTAATGACGGCGTTTACCACTCTTGCAGGTGCAATCCCGCTTATTCTATCGACAGGTGCTGGCTACGAGAGTCGTGTGGCTGTGGGTACGGTTATCTTCTTTGGTATGGGCTTTGCCACACTGGTAACTCTGTTTGTTATCCCAGCCATGTATCGATTGATATCGGCATCGACGCAATCGCCTGGCCATGTAGAAGCTGAACTAAACAAAGAGCTGAGCCACGATGTGAAATCTCGTGCTTCTCATGGATAGATTAGCGTTTTAGTTCTTTGAGCTTGAATAACTAAAAAGCCCGCGACTGAACTGAGTCGCGGGCTTTTTTGTTTTAATCTTGAAGCTTATTAACCGTAGGAGACGCTATAGCGGGTGGGCTTGTGGTTCATGGCCAATACAAGGTTTAGTGCTACAGCACCAATGATTGAAAGAAGAATAATCATTGGAGAGACGAAGAAGAAAGACGCGAATAAAATCGCGCAATCAATTGCGAGCTGTGATTTACCAACAGAGATACCGAAGCGATCTTGAATAAATAGACACAAGACGTTGAAGCCGCCCAAGCTTGAACGGTGACGAAACAGAATCAGCATTCCTAATCCCATCAGTAATCCGCCAGCCACTGCGCAGTAAACTTGGTTAATGGTATCTAAAGAGATCACCAAATAGAGGTGATCGGCAAAAATAGACACTAATGCGCCTGAAATCGCACTGTTTATTGCGAATCGACGGCCAAAGCGTTTCCACGCTAAAAGGTAGAAAGGGCAGTTGATGACAAAGTAAAGCGTGCCGAAAGAGAAAGAGACAAATTGGCTCATTAAAAGCGCCAAGCCTGTTGTCCCGCCCGTTAACAAATCTGCTGACTGTAAAAAGAATACACCTTGTGCCACGAGGAACGTGCCGGTAAGAATCGCTATCCAGTCTTCTTTTCTTGAGTGTTTTTCCATCATTTCTAAATAAACTCGTCATTAATGGCGTGCATACTAAGGAAAAGATGATCTTTTCGGTAGATAGAGAAGTAAATTTAGGGTAAACCTATGTAATTATCGTTTTACAGGGTGTAAAGCGTAATATTGACAGGAGATTGCGAGTCGTTTCAAAGTCTCCATTCATAATGAAAGCCCTTAAAAGTTATTATGAAAAAACTGCATGAGAAAAGTTGATTTTTTTCTTTATGATCCAGATCAAACTATGTAGAATGCGCGCATATGAAGCAACGAAAACGTTTGCGTGTGATCGTTGTGCGGTTTTTTGAAACTTTCAGTAAAGTCTGAGTCAGGAGATACAGATGCTAAAGCGTGATATGAACATCGCTGATTACGATGCGGAGCTATTCGCAGCAATCCAGGAAGAAACTCTTCGCCAGGAAGAACACATTGAGCTAATCGCTTCGGAAAACTACACAAGTCCACGTGTAATGGAAGCGCAAGGCTCTCAGCTAACGAACAAATACGCTGAAGGTTACCCAGGCAAGCGTTACTACGGTGGTTGTGAGTACGTAGATAAAGCGGAAGCGCTAGCAATTGATCGTGCTTGTGAACTGTTCGGTTGTGACTACGCGAACGTTCAGCCACACTCTGGCTCGCAAGCTAACAGCGCTGTATACATGGCTCTTCTAAACCCAGGCGACACAGTTCTAGGTATGAGCCTAGCGCACGGTGGTCACCTAACTCACGGCTCTCCAGTAAACTTCTCTGGTAAGCACTACAACGTGATTCCTTACGGTATCGATGAAGCTGGTCAAATCAACTACGACGAGATGGAGCAGCTAGCAGTAGAGCATAAGCCAAAGATGATCATCGGTGGTTTCTCTGCTTACTCTCAAATCGTTGACTGGGCTCGCATGCGTGAAATCGCAGACAAAGTTGGCGCTTACTTCTTCGTAGATATGGCTCACGTAGCGGGTCTTATCGCTGCAGGCGTTTACCCAACACCAGTACCACACGCTCACGTAGTAACAACAACAACTCACAAAACACTAGCAGGCCCACGTGGTGGTTTGATTCTTTCGAACGCTGGTGAAGAGATGTACAAGAAACTAAACTCAGCGGTATTCCCAGGTGGCCAAGGTGGCCCACTAATGCACGTAATCGCAGGTAAAGCGGTAGCGTTCAAAGAAGCAATGGAGCCTGAGTTCAAAGCATACCAACAACGTGTTGTTGATAACGCAAAAGCGATGGTTGCTCAGTTCCAAGAGCGTGGCTACAAAATCGTATCTAACTCAACAGAAAACCACCTGTTCCTTGTTGACCTAATCGACAAAGACATCACTGGTAAAGATGCAGATGCAGCCCTAGGCGCAGCAAACATCACAGTAAACAAGAACTCAGTACCAAATGATCCACGTAGCCCATTCGTTACATCTGGTATCCGTGTAGGTACGCCAGCAATCACTCGTCGCGGTTTTACAGAGACTGATGCGAAAGATCTAGCTAACTGGATGGCAGACGTTCTAGACAACATCGGTAACGATGAAGTCATCGAAGCAACGAAAGCGAAAGTACTAGAAATTTGTAAGCGTCTACCAGTTTACGCTTAATTTTTCTTCGTAGAATGACCGAACTTCTGTGTCGCACATACTTATTTGCTAGCGCAAACTCCGTGTGAGCTCCTAGAATTTCGTCCATCTACATTGAAAAAGAATTCAAGCCTCATCATTTGATGAGGCTTTTTTTATGGGGTCAACTTCTGGTGTATAGGAAAACAAAAAGGCTGATGTAATGACATCAGCCTTTGAGTCTTTGGCTTTTCTTACTTTGAGATGCTCAGCAAAGTGCCTGATTTACATTTGAATGAGTAGTAGCGGCGGCTTTCGCTGAACTTACCTAGGCCTTCACCATCACAGTAGTCGATGTTGATATCGCGCATGGTCTCAAGTGTCTCTTCGCTGTTCAAAGCAAACTTGGAGCCATCAGAACAAACAATGCGGACGCGACCATCATCGCTTACAGAATAGATGTCTACTTCAGTATTACACAGTTCAAAAGAAGCTTCTTGGTAGTTATCACGCGTGGTGTTGCTAGCACAACCCGCAATAAAAAGGCTGGTTAAAACGATGGCTAAAGCAGGTTTGATCATAGGTCTTTCCTTGATTAGTCGAAATCTAGACGGCATATGACCTAAGCCTATCGGAGAGTTTGTATTCATTCAAGTGATTAACACTTGCTGATCGATTTGCTCGTAAATGCGATGCAGTAAATAAAAAATGTTAGGTAATAAAAAAGGGCTAGCTGCTAGCTAACCCTTTCCATCTGAAAAAGTGCGAGTGTTACTTTACTTCTTTACCCTGAGCTTGCATATCGGCATGGTAAGAAGAGCGAACAAACGGACCACACGCTGCATGGGTAAAGCCAAGCTCAAGTGCGATGTCTTTTAGCTCATCAAACTCTGCTGGTGGGACATAACGCTCTACCGGTAGGTGGTGGCGGCTTGGTGCTAGGTATTGACCCAAAGTAAGCATTGTCACTCCGTGAGCGCGAAGGTCTTTCAATACTTCGATGATCTCTTCTTTTGTTTCGCCTAAGCCCATCATTACGCCCGATTTTGTTGGTACATCTGGGTGCTGCTCTTTGAATTTCTGCAGAAGTTGTAGAGACCATTTGTAGTTCGCACCTGGGCGAGCTTTACGATACAAACGTGGCGCCGTTTCCAAGTTGTGATTGAACACATCTGGCGGATTATCTTTTAGAAGATCCAATGCCACATCCATACGACCACGGAAGTCAGGAACCAAAGTTTCAATCTTGATGTTAGGGTTCAGTTCACGGATTTCGCGGTTACAGTCCGCGAAATGCTGGGCACCTCCGTCACGCAAGTCATCACGGTCAACAGAAGTAATTACCACGTACTTCAGTTTCATGTCTGCAATGGTTTTTGCCAACTTTTGTGGCTCGCCAGTTTCAGGAGCAAGTGGACGACCATGGGCAACATCACAGAATGGGCAACGACGAGTACAGATTGCACCTAAAATCATGAAGGTCGCAGTACCGTGGTTAAAGCACTCGGCTAAGTTTGGACAAGAAGCTTCTTCACATACTGAGTGAAGGTCGTTCTTACGCATTGCAGATTTGATGTCTTGAATACGTTTACTGTCAGCAGGTAGCTTTATCTTCATCCATTCCGGTTTGCGAAGAACTTCTTTCTGCTCCGTCGGCATGTTTTTTACTGGAATCAATGCCATTTTATCGGCGTCGCGATACTTAACGCCTTTTTCCATTTGGATAGGTTTGCTCATGCTTCTTCTTGCTTCTTAGTCATTGCTTCTGTGCTAAAAGTCACTTGCTCATAGTTGAGTAGTGCCACTAGCTCTTCTACTAATTGTTGTTCCACTGCTTCAATTTCGCTAGGGCCACCCAGTTCGCTAACTTGAACCATCTCCATGCCTTGGTAACCGCAAGGGTTAATCCGTGAGAATGGAGAGAGATCCATGTTAACGTTGAGTGCTAGGCCATGGAATGAACAACCTTTTCGGATCCTCAAACCAAGCGAGCAGATCTTCTTATTATCGACATAAACGCCAGGGGCGTCGGGTTTCGCCGCCGACTCGATATTGTAGGCCTTTAAAGTGTTAATGACGAGGTTCTCTATATGAGTGACGAGATCTCGCACACCTAATTTTTTGCGTCTCAAGTTAATAAGAAAGTAAACCACCAACTGGCCAGGGCCATGATAGGTGACTTGCCCACCGCGATCGCTTTGAACAACTGGAATGTCCCCAGTGTCGATCAAGTGCTCCGCTTTTCCCGCTTGGCCTTGAGTGAACACTGGATTGTGTTCAACTAACCAGACTTCATCCGGACTCTCTTCGGTGCGACTGTCTGTAAAGTCATGCATGGCTTGCCAGACAGGGTGATAGTCTTGTCGACCAAGTCGCTTAACGACGAGTTGATTTTGCATCCTTACTTCCGCAGTGGGTTAATAAACATTTTCAATTACAAAAGCCGATTATAAACACTATTGTGTCTTGGCACTACACATGGATAACAGCTTTTTAACCTATAAGTTGAGGTGCGTACTTTATCTCATTGATAAATAAAAAAAAGCGGCATGAGCCGCTTTTTAAAAATATTTTTTAATAAATCAAAAAAAGCAGAATTATAGAACCATACGAACGATATCAATTTCACCTAACTCTTTGTAGAGAGTTTCTACTTGCTCGATGGAAGTCGCAGTGATGTTGATTGATACCGAGTGGTAGTTACCTTTCGCGCTTGGCTTCACGGTAGGGCTGTAGTCTCCCGGAGCATGGCGTTGAATCACTTCCAAAACCAGCTCAGGTAGTTCAGGCTTTGCGTGACCCATTACTTTGTAGGTAAACGAGCAAGGGAACTCTAATAAGTCTTTGAGTTTGGCATCTGAGTTGATGTTCAACATTTTGGATACTCCAAGTTTGAATTTCTTTTACGGAGGCGAATATTACTGCCAATTGTGATCGATCTCAAGCGCTGAAAAAAGCCGCACTAGGCGGCTTTATTGCTTTGAAGCTTTGTTTAGAACAAGCCTTTGAATAGCAGTACTAGGTAATCCCATAGTCGACTAAACAGGCCGCCTTGTTCTACATCTTCAAGTGCTAGAAGGGGGTATTCCGCAATGTCTTCGCCTTCTAGTTGATAGTATAGCTTACCAACAACATCGCCTTTCATGATTGGTGCTTCGAGCTCTTTCTCTAGAACAAAACTTGCGCTTAGCTTTTGTGCTTGACCGCGAGGTAGGGTGACGTAGGTGTCTTGATCAAGACCAAGTGTGACTTTGTCTTTGTTACCCATCCAAACTGTTTCTTCGACGAAGGTTTCGCCAGCTTTATGTGGTGCGACGGTTTCAAAGAAACGGAAGCCATAACTGAGTAGCTTTTTGCTTTCTGATTTACGAGCATTGGCATCTTTTGCACCCATGACAACCGCAACCAAACGCATTTTTCCTTCGGTCGCAGAGCTAACTAGCTGTAGCCTGCATTGCTTGTGTGGCCAGTTTTGATGCCATCAACATTCATGCTCTTATCCCACAGTAAGCCGTTACGGTTGTACTGGGTAATGCCATTGTAGGTGTATTTTTTCTCTGAGTAGATGCGATACTCTTCTGGCACATCGCGGATTAGGGCAGCGCCAAGTAGGGCCATATCATATGGCGTTGAGTAAAGCTGGTCGTCGTCCAAACCATGAACGTTAGCAAAGTGTGTGTTGGTCATGCCGATAGAGCTTGCCCAAGCATTCATTAGATCAACGAAAGCATCTTCCGAACCTGCAATGTGCTCTGCCATAGCAACACATGCATCGTTACCAGATTGGATGATGATGCCTTTGTTTAAGTCGGCTACTTTTACAGTCGTGCCCACTTCGATAAACATTTTTGACGAATCTGGGAAGTTCTTAGCCCAAGCGTTTTTACTGATTGTTACATCATCGTCGAGAGAAATATTGCCACGCTCAATTTCTTGACCCACGACATAACTTGTCATCATCTTGGTTAAGCTTGCAGGCGATAATTTAGTGTTCATCTCTTTTTCAGCAAGCACTTTTCCAGAGTGGAAATCGAGAAGAACATAGCCTTTAGCGGCTATTTGAGGTGCGTCAGGGACGACAATAGGTGAAGCATTGGCCAGTGTTGCAGTAAGGGCAACGGTAGAAGCATGAAAGATTTGAATAGCGTTGTTTTTTTCATGATGAATACAAATTATGTGTTAACAGTCCATATCTTAACAGAACTCGTGTTCTAGTACAGGCCAGCATAAACCGAGAATCTGGGGAAGTCCTAATGTGTAACTGTTTGTTTTCTTATAAATGCTGTTGGATGTCCCAGCAGCTTAACTTTGTCGAGGGTTTCTTGCGTCAGCTTATAGTCAGTAAACGGTCCAAGCATCACCTGATGAATGGATTCGCTACTATTGATAAAGCTCTCGACTGAGAGATTCTGACTCAGATCTTCGGCTAAAGTTCGCACCCGACCTTCATGTTGCGAGCTAGCAACCTGAATAACGTAGCTCGGAAAACTGTTTTTCTTGTTCTCGCTTGTCGGTCTTTCGACGGTGATCACTTCAATTTCAACATTTGCCGTGCCTGTTTTGACGACATCGAGTTTATAGGCTGCTGCGTAGCTTAGATCGATAATGCGCCCTTCGTGAAACGGGCCACGGTCATTAACACGAACAACGGCCGTTTTACCGTTATCTTTATTGGTAACTTTAACATAACTTGGAATCGGCAGGGTTTTGTGTGCCGCCGTCATCGAGTACATATCGTAGATTTCACCATTTGACGTTAAGTGTCCGTGGAATTTTTTTCCATACCACGAAGCTTTGCCTGACTGAGTGAAGCCTTTTGCATCACGAATAATTGTGTAATGCTCGCCGCGAAGTGTGTAGTTGCTGTTGCCCCTAGACTGTAGGGTTCATATTGTGGGATAGCATCTTCAATGTGCTCGACTGAAATTGGCTCGCTTGGCGCGGTATCATCGCTGAGCGAGTAGCGGCTGTCACTTGATGAACAGCCTGCAAGAACGAGTAGTGATGCAATAAGTAGGAGAAACTGGCGCGTCATGTTTATGTAGCCTTAGAGAATGCTTTTCTGTGTGTGTGGATAGACATTAAAATGCCAAAACCGGCCATTAAGGTGACCATAGATGTACCACCATAACTGATCAATGGCAGAGGAACGCCAACCACAGGTAAAATTCCGCTCACCATACCGATGTTTACAAAGACATAAACAAAGAAGCTTAAGACCACACTGCCCGCCATCATGCGGCCAAACGCAGTTTGAGCGTTACTTGCCAACAGTAGACCACGGCCAATGATAAAGATGTATAGAGCAAGCAGTAGCAAAATACCTAGCATTCCCCACTCTTCGGCGATCACCGCAAAAATGAAGTCGGTGTGACGCTCAGGCAGAAATTCTAATTGGGACTGGGTGCCTTGCAACCAACCTTTACCACTGATACCGCCAGATCCAATGGCAATCTTGCTTTGAATAATGTGGTAGCCCGCACCCAGCGGATCAGATTCTGGATTGAATAGTGTTCGAACTCGCACTTTCTGGTATTCACGCATCAAGAAGAACCACAATACAGGGATGAATGCCCCTGCCGCGAGTGCAGCCGCGAGTATGATCTTCCAACTGATGCCCGCGAGGAAAATAACAAATATGCCTGAGGCTGCGATCAGGATTGATGTCCCTAAATCAGGCTGCTTCGCGATGAGTATGGTCGGTACCATGACCATGACAAGAGCCATGACGATGGTTTGAAAAGAGGGCGGCAATGCTCGACGGCCAATGAATCTTGCAACCATCAAAGGCACGGCAAGCTTCAGTAACTCGGAGGGTTGAAATCGAATGAATCCAAGGTTGAGCCAACGTTGCGCACCTTTTGATGCTTCACCAAAGAAGAGCACTCCGAATAGAAGCACTATGCCGGCAAAATACATCAACGGAGCTAAAGAGTCGTAGGTTCTCGGCGGTATTTGGGCGAGGAAAACCATAACACCGACCGCTAAAACCATACGCATCGCTTGGCGCTCCATCATGGCCATGTCTTGACCACTGGCGCTATACATCACAACAAGGCCAAATCCCATTAGAACCAATAAGCCAAGTAATAACGGGAGATCGATATGAAAACGTTCAAACATTGAACGGTTTCTGCCTGTTGAAGGATCAAATTCCATTATTGTTCAGCCTCTTCTGGGGTTCCTAGGATTGCGCGGTCAAACAGTTGACGAACCACTGGCGCACCATGGCTTGAACCACCACCGGCATTTTCCAATACGATAGTAACGATGACTTGAGGGTCTTCCAGTGGAGCAAAGCCTGTAAATAACGCATGATCGCGCAAATGTTCAGCAAGTTCTTCAGCGTTATACTCTTCATCTTCAGCCAACCCGAAAACTTGAGCGGTACCGGATTTACCTGCACTCTCATAACCGAGGTTTCTAAATGATCGTCTCGCGGTCCCTTTTTGACCATGGTTAACTAGGCGCATGCCTTCGATAGCCATATCCCAGTAGCGCTCTTCAACACCCTCGATAGGTGGGTGAGTGTAGGTGTCGATGTCTTCAAGTTCATACTTTTCAAATTTCTCACCATTCACGATCGTTGCACGAAGCAAGTGGGGCGCAATTCGAGTACCACGGTTAACGACGACGGATGTCGCCTTAGCGATCTGCATTGGCGTTGCTGTCCAATAACCCTGACCAATACCAACAGGAATCGTATCCCCTTGATACCAAGGTGTTTTATGGCGTGCCATTTTCCATTCTCGAGTTGGCATGTTGGCTTTACTTTCCTCAAAGATATCCAAGCCAGTGTAATCACCAAAACCAAACATCATCATCCATTGGGAAATGCGATCTATCCCCATGTCGTAAGCGATTTGGTAAAAGAAGGTGTCGACCGACTCTTCTATCGACTTAATGATATCCACTCGGCCATGTCCCCAAGCCAGCCAGTCACGAAATGGACGAGTATTAGAGTTAGGAATGCGCCAATAGCCAGGATCATTTCGAGTTGTCTTCGGGGTTATGACGCCTTCTTGCAATGCGGCAACTGCAATGAAGGGTTTCACCGTTGAAGCTGGAGGGTAAATACCTAAAGTTGCACGGTTCACAAGAGGACGGTTCTTATCTTCTAGAAGCGCTCGATAGGCTTTTCCTGAAATGCCATGAACAAAGGCATTGGGGTCATAGCTTGGACTTGATACCATCGCTAAGACGCCGTTGTCCTCAGGATCGAGAATGACTGCGCTGCCCCTGCGGCTATCCATCAGCTTATGGACGTCCAACTGAAGGTCGATATCTAGATTAAGAACGATGTCTCTACCTGGAATCGGTGGGACATACTTAAGGGTACGAATGACTCGTCCACGACTATTGACTTCGACCTCTTGGTAGCCAGCAGTTCCGTGCAGTAAGTCTTCATAATATCTTTCTATACCGAGCTTACCGATGTCTCGGGTGGCTTGATAGTTAGCGACCTTTTCTTCACGTCTAAGGCGCTCAATATCGCGATCATTAATGCGAGATACGTAACCAATTACGTGTGTTAGCACTTCACCATAGGGGTAGTAACGCTTTAAGTTGGCACTAACCGAAACTCCAGGAAAGTTGTGTTGATTGACTGCAAACGAAGCTACTTGTTCTTCATTGAGCTGTGTGAGTATTGGAACTGACTTAAAGCGGCGAGTATGACGACGTTCTCTATGGAATCGCTCCACCTGTTCTGGGGTGATTTCGAGGAATTGTTGCAGCCTTGAAATGGTGTCATCCATATTCCTGATTTTTTCAGGCGTAATTTCAAGGTTGAAGACTGGACGGTTTTCAGCAAGCAACACACCGTTTCGATCATAGATTAAGCCTCGATTGGGTGCGATTGGGACCACTTTAATACGGTTATCATTAGAGCGAGTTTTGTAGTCTTGATATTGATTAACTTGGATGTGATAGAGATTACTCAGCAACGCACCCACTAAAATGATGATACCGACAAACGCGACAAGGGCTCGGTTTCGAAACAGCCGAGCCTCTTCATGGTAATCACGTATTTGGCTACGCTTACGCAACATCTATGATTATTCCCGATGGTATGGGTGATTAGCGGTAATGCTCCAAGCGCGATAAAGGCTTTCCGCCATAATCACACGAACCATAGGGTGAGGAAGTGTTAGCGGAGATAGAGACCAACTTTGGTCTGCTGCTGCTTTACATGCAGGTGCCAATCCTTCTGGCCCACCAATGAGGATGGAGACATCACGAGCATCAAGTTTCCAAGCTTCAAGTTGCCCTGCAAGCTGTTCGGTATCCCAACGTTTACCTGGGATATCAAGAGTGACGATGCGATTACCCTTAGGAACGGCTGCAAGCATAGCTTCGCCTTCTTTTTGCAAGATGCGCGCAATGTCGGCATTCTTACCCCGTTTCCCTGCTGGAATTTCGATAAGCTCAAGCGGCATGTCATGGGGAAAGCGGCGTTTGTACTCTTTAAAGCCTTCTTCTACCCATTTTGGCATTTTTGTGCCAACGGCGATGAGTTGAATCTTCACTCTTAGCCCCAAAGCTTCTCTAGTTGGTAAAGCTCACGATGCTCTTCTTGCATGACGTGAACCATGCTAGTCCCCATATCAAGGACTACCCATTCTCCTTCAGCTTCACCATCTAAACCAAGTGGTTCAAGGCCCGCTTTCTTTACTTCTGAAGCAACATGGTCTGCGATGGAAACTACATGGCGTTTGGATGTGCCGGTACAAATGATCATGTAGTCTGTCACGCTAGACTTGCCTTGCACATCTAAAGTAACGATATCTTGCGCTTTCATGTCGTCAGCTTTATCGGCTAGAAAGTCTTTCAGTTGTTCGCGTTGCAAAGTGGTTTCCTCTTTGTTCATTGATGGATAGGCATTGCTCAAAAGGCATTGTTGGCTAGATATTGATAAGCCTACATTTCGGCGCAGTATATCACGCTTTTAGTGGGCGACGGCGAAGTTTACCTGAGGCTGACATAGCTCTAAGCTCAACTGCTGCAATATTGGCCAAGGAGAGACCTCATATTGAGTTTTGCTGATCATCTCGGCTTTTGCCAGAAGAGTAATACAGCGTTGAAGCTTCGTGGGCTCTAGGCGGTTAAGAGCTGCGGAATACAACGGGCGCTTAGATTGCCAAATTCGGTATTGTTCGAACACTTTACCCAAAGGTTGTGTTTGGGATAAGTGTTTCATCTTAGTCAACTGCCAGATTTCCTTTTGAAGCGTTCGAATCAATATGATTGCCTCGGTGCCTTCTGAGTCTAGCTGTCGCAAGATCCTTTGGCTGCGGTTGGCCTTTCCTGCCAAGAGTGCGTCAATCCAATGGAAGGCTGTAAAGTGGTTGTGTCTGCTTAAAGATTCTTCTAAGCGGACGAGATTGAGTTGCCCGTCAGGATAGAGGAGTCGGAGTTTTTCTAAGCTCTGAGTTAAAGCAAACAAGTTTCCTTCATGCCACTGAGCTAACATTTGAATGGCTTCTTGGTCTGGCGATAATCCCATGCTCTTGCATCGAGACTGAACGAATTGTGGCAGCCGGTTTTGATCAGGAGAAATACAGCTAATCAGAGCGCCATTTTTAGATAGCGATTTAAACCATTTGCTGTTCTCTTGCGCTTTAGTGAGCTTGGATCCGATGATAACCAGCAGTATATCGCTATGTAGATACTCAGAGAGCGAAAGAAGCTCTTTCGCAATCGCTGCGTTTACGCCGGATTCTGGTAGTTCAAGCTCGACAATTTGTTTGCTGGAAAACAGGCTCAGCGCTTGAAAACAGTCTAAAACTTGATTCCAATCCAAACTAGCATCGACAGTAAAGCGGTGCTTTTCATCAAAGCCAAGAGTCTGAGCTTTTTGTTGCAGTGCAGACCTTGACTCTTGCACCAACAAAGGCTCGGTGCCAATAACAAAATAAGCATTAAGTAAGGTCTTAGTTAAATGCTCTTGCAGGCGATCAGCAAATACTCTCATTTAATCACTGCTCTGCTGTTAACTCTGATGTTGCTTGTGCTTCTTGTTGCGCTTCGATGGCAGCTGCTTGAGGGTTAGCCGCCTCTGGCATCACACCTTCAATGGTTTTAATACTGTATTGTTCTTCTTGTCCAGCAGGGATGGAGTGTTCTAACTCTTGGAGCAGCAGTTCATTGGCTTCAATTTCAGATTTTAACCTTCCCATCTGACGCAGAATTTGTGTAGCCGCGAGTTTACGCATCTCATCTTCGATCATGTCGCGTTCAACTGACTTTGCCAGAGCTGTGAGGGGGTTATCAAGATAGCTGCGAGTTACGCTAGTTGAGAACGTGCGTGAGCCTAGTTCTGGAATAGTAACGCGGTAGCTTGCACGAAAGGTAAGCTCTTTTTCTGCTGCGCGAGTGTTTTGATAAAGAGACAGAGTTCGCTCACCAACCCCTTCACCTAAAAGGTGTAGGTTAGGCACATCATCAGCTGGAGCGACGACTTCTATTTTACTCATGCGAAGTTGGGAGCCCACCATACGTGTAAAAGTACTGTATTGGTCGTAACTAGAGAATGACATGGTAGCGAGTTCGTCTGGAACGTCATAATCTCCACGTAAATGGAAACCACAAGCGCTGAGAAGGCTAGAAAGTAGGACAATAAACAGGACTTTGATTGAAGGCGAAGTCAGGTGCATGGAGGGTGACTCTTGTTGTTAGTAATATTTATTTTATTGCTCTCAATAGGTGAAAATGAAAGCGATAAAATAAATAAACAGGGTGGTGGACCACCCTGTTAAATTTCATGGTTGCTCAAAAACTCTAAGCTTTAGTTGGCAACCTTTAGTTCGTAACCTTTAGTTAGCAACAATGTTCAGAAGTTTCCCAGGAACGTAAATTACTTTACGTACGGTTTTACCTTCTGTGAATTTAGTAACATTTTCATCGTTTAAACCAAGGTCTTCAACTTGCTCTTTCGATGCGTCCGCAGCGACAGTAAGCTTCGCACGAAGTTTACCGTTTACTTGAACAACGATAAGCTTTTCGTCTTCTACCAACGCTTTTTCGTCATGTTGAGGCCACTGTGCATTATCAGTATCTGCAACACCTAGAGCTACGCCCATTTCGATAGAAATATGCGGAGTGATTGGGTAAAGCATAACAACCACAGCTTTTAGCGCTTCGTCTAGAATTGCACGATCTTGGGCAGATTCTTGAGGTGCTTTAGCTAGCTTGTTCATTAGCTCCATGATAGCTGCGATTGCTGTGTTGAACGTTTGACGACGTTCAATATCGTCAGTCACTTTCGCGATGGTCTTGTGAACATCACGACGAAGTGCTTTCTGGTCGTTAGACAGCGCTGAAATATCTACTGTCTCTGCTGCGCCTTTTGATGCGTGCTCGTTGACTAGTTTCCAAACACGTTTTAGGAAGCGGTTAGCACCTTCTACGCCAGACTCTTGCCACTCAAGTGTCATGTCTGCAGGTGATGCAAACATCATGAATAGACGTACTGTGTCAGCACCGTACTTGTCTACCATCTCTTGTGGATCGATGCCGTTGTTCTTCGACTTAGACATCTTGATCATGCCTGAGTGTTCAACGTCACGGCCAGTGTTATCTTTCGCTGAAGTGATGCGACCTTTACCGTCACGTTCAACTGTCACGTCAGTAGGGGCAACCCACTCAGTGCCGCCTTTCTCGTTCTCGTAAGAGAATGCATCAGCCAGTACCATGCCTTGGCATAGTAGGCGCTTGAACGGCTCGTCAGATGTTACGTAACCTGCATCACGCAGTAGCTTGTGGAAGAAGCGAGAGTACAATAGGTGCATACAAGCATGCTCAATACCACCAACGTACTGGTCTACTGGAAGCCAGTAGTTTGCTTTTTCTGGGTCTAGGATGTCGTCAGCTTGTGGAGAACAGAAACGAGCGTAGTACCAAGAAGATTCCATGAAGGTGTCGAAGGTGTCAGTTTCACGTAGAGCCGGCTCACCGTTAAAGGTTGTCTTTGCCCACTCTTTATCTGATTTGATAGGGCTAGTTACGCCGTCCATTACCACATCTTCTGGAAGCACAACTGGTAGCTGTTCTGCAGGTACTGGGTGAACTTCACCATCTTCAGTGGTTACCATTGGGATTGGAGCTCCCCAGTAACGTTGACGAGATACACCCCAGTCACGTAGACGGAAGTTAACTGTCTTAGTACCTTTGCCTTCAGCTTCAAGCTTCGCTGCGATTGCATCGAATGCCGCTTGGAATTCAAGACCATCGAACTCACCTGAATCGAACAGTACGCCTTTTTCAGTGTACGCTTCTTCAGAGATGTTTAGATCGCTGCCATCAGCAGGCTTGATCACAGGGACAATGTCTAGACCGTACTTAGTCGCGAATTCGTAGTCACGTTGGTCGTGTGCAGGAACTGCCATTACAGCGCCTGTACCGTAGTCCATCAGTACGAAGTTAGCCACGTAAACAGGAACTTCACGGCCGTTCAATGGGTGAATTGCAGTAAGGCCTGTCGCCATACCTTTCTTCTCCATTGTCGCCATTTCAGCTTCTGCTACTTTGTTGTTCTTACACTCTTCAACGAATGCAGCTAGCTCAGGGTTTGTCTTAGCTGCCTCTGCGGCTAGCGGGTGTCCAGCTGCGATACCAACATAAGTTACACCCATTAGTGTGTCTGGACGCGTCGTGTAGACTTCTAAGTCAGCTTGACCTTTAACTTCAAATGTTAGCTCTACACCTTCCGAGCGACCGATCCAGTTACGCTGCATGGTTTTCACCATTTCAGGCCAACCTTCAAGGTTATCTAGATCGTCGATTAGCTCTTGAGCGTACTCAGTAATTTTAATGAACCATTGAGGGATCTCTTTCTGCTCAACGATTGCGCCTGAACGCCAGCCGCGACCATCAACGACTTGCTCGTTAGCGAGAACTGTTTGGTCTACTGGATCCCAGTTAACTGTAGACATCTTTTTGTAAACTAAGCCCTTTTCATAAAGCTTAGTGAAGAAGTCTTGTTCCCAACGGTAGTACTCTGGCGTACACGTCGCGAACTCTCGGTTCCAGTCGTAGCCTAGGCCTAGCATTTTCAGCTGGTTCTTCATGTACTCAATGTTTTCGTAAGTCCATGGCGCAGGAGCCGTATTGTTCTTAACTGCCGCGTTTTCTGCAGGAAGGCCGAATGCGTCCCAACCGATTGGTTGCATTACGTTTTTGCCTTGTAGGCGTTGGAAACGAGAAACAACATCACCGATTGTGTAGTTACGCACGTGACCCATGTGCAGTCGACCACTTGGGTAAGGGAACATAGATAAACAGTAGAATTTTTCTTTGTTTGGGTCTTCACTTACAACAAAGGTCTTGTTGTCATCCCAGTGCTTTTGAACTTTTTGTTCAATCTCTTGCGGGTTGTATTGCTCTTGCATCGATGATATCCGGTTATCTTGGAATTTGTGAGTTCGGTTAGAACAGACTTTAAATGATCGTCATAGAATACCTAAAGGTGGAGTCTACAACAATAGCCAATCTGTCTCGGAGGAAAGTGCTTATGCCAAAACGTAAAGCTAGCTACGAAGAGTTGTTTGAAGATGTGGTGGAAACACTAAAAAACAGCCCTGATGAAGTGAATAATGTACTCGAAACCTCGGGGCGGGTAGTCGATGCTGCTAATGACATGACAAAAGATGAGTTGTCGCTCATTTCGGCCTATGTGAAGTCAGATCTCAGAGAGTTTTCTGAGAGCTATGAAGAGGGTAAAAGCAATCCATTTTATCTGATGATTGCCGATTCTATCTGGCAAGGTTTATTGGATATTACAGATAGAACGAAAGTTGAGTGGGTTGAGTTGTTCGAAGATTTAGAGCATCAAGGCTTGTATCAAGCAGGAGAGGTGATTGGACTTGGCATTTTGGTGTGCGATGAATGTGGACATCAAACCGAGTACAACCATCCAACCACGATAATTCCGTGTACGCATTGTGGTAGCAAAGGCTTTAGCCGTAAGCCACTGAAACCATAAAGAGATGTGTAATATTTAGAAGGAAAAAGCGCACCTCAATAGGTGCGCTTTTTGATCAGTTGCGTCTTTGGCGCCAACAAAGTAATAAGCTTAGCAAGACCCAAATATAAAGTGGCCATGAGCCGAAAGAGCGATAAGGAGTGCTTCCTGTTGTTGACGTTAGCTCGGCTTTGAGCACTGCCGTTTCAAATTGAGGAACGCTTTCAACAATCCTTCCCTTGTGATCAGTGACTGCAGTAACGCCATTATTGGTTGAACGAATGACGGGCTTACCCAGTTCAAGCGCTCGCATTTGAGCGATCTCCATGTGTTGAAGAGGGCCGATAGAGCGCCCAAACCAAGCATCGTTTGATAGAGTCAAAATGAAGTCTGTATCGTCGGTGATGTTTTGTCTTACCTGCTCATTGAAAATGATCTCGTAGCATAACGCTGGCGCCATATGGCGGCCGTTTGCAATGATGTTTGGTTGAACATAGTCACCGCGACTGAACGAAGACATTGGTAAGTTAAAAAACGGGGCTAAAGGTCTAAGAATGTCTTCAAATGGGACAAACTCTCCGAAAGGCAATAAATGGTGTTTATGGTAGCGTTCGCTTGGATCGTACTCATACTCGCCATAAGGTGTTGTGCCCAAGGCTAGAACACTATTATAAAACTGGCGATCTTCTCCCTGATTGACGACACCAGTGATGATTGCACTTTCGTTCTCTTTGGCGCTAGCGTCTAGGTTGCGCAAGAAAGATGATATTTCGTACTCAAATGCAGGAATTGCTGCTTCAGGCCATACCACAACATCTGCGTTCCAGTTTTCACGACTGAGCTCGGTGTATTTCATAATGGTTGGCCAGCGTTCGCTTGGCAGCCATTTTTTAGCCTGGTCTATGTTGCCTTGAATGAGGGCGACTTTGGTTGTGTTGTCAGGATTTGGTGTGACCCAGTCTATATTGCGAACACCAAAACCAAAACTAATAAGAACTGCTGGGATCAGGAATAGCTGATAGCGTTTGTTCAAGATTGCGTAAGCGGCGGCTCCTGAGCAAAGTAGCAGAATAAGGGTAACTAACTCTATGCCCCCGATCGGAGCGAATGAACCAAGCGGTGATTCAATTTGGCTATAACCCAGCCACAGCCATGGGAAACCAGTCATTACCCAACCACGCAGCCAGTCGCTGATAAGCCAAAGGGCTGGGCTCGCGAGTAAAAATCTAGACAGTGTATTGTTTGGGGTAAGTTTGTTGAGACTAAATGCAAATAAAGCAGGGTATATAGCAAGATATACAATGAGCAGTGCCATTAGAAGTACATTGGCAGCAAGTGGCATACCGCCAAAGCCAGCAATGCTAACGTATACCCAGCTGATGCCTGTTGCAAACTGACCTAGCCCCCAAAAATAACCAATGACAGCAGCTTGTTTGGGAGTTTGATTACTTAATAGCAGTAGTAACAACAGAGGGCTAATAATGGCAATAGGCCAGATTTGATAGGGTGCAAATGCTAATGTTGTGGATGCGCCAACAAAAGCGGCCGCAAGCGGCCGCATTAGGCGATGAGTAAATAATTTATTCATCTTTATCATCGTGCTTAATTGTAGTGTAAGCGCCATATAGGCGAAGCGTTACTCTTCAGTGGTTTCTGGTTGTGGCTGTTCATCAGGGATGGTGACCTGAAGTTGAACCACACGACGGTTATCAGCCGCCGTAACCTTAAAGCTATAACCTGAAATTTCCACCACTTCTCCGCGTGAAGGTAAATGACCGAAAGCCGTCATCACCAATCCGCCGACAGTATCAACCTCTTCATCACTAAACTCACAACCGAAGGTGTTATTGAATTCTTCGATAGTGGTTAATGCTTTGACTGCAAAGGTGTGTTTGCTGAGTTTACGAATATCGAGTTCTTCTTCATCGTCAAACTCATCTTCAATCTCACCCACAATCTCTTCCAAGATGTCTTCGATAGTGACCAAGCCCGAAACACCGCCAAATTCATCAACAACGATGGCCATGTGGTAGCGTTCTTCGCGGAACTCTTTCAATAAGCGATCCACACGCTTACTTTCAGGTACCACAACCGCTGGGCGGATAACTTCTTCAATATCGAAAGGCGCACTGTCTGAACCTAAGTATCTAAGTAGGTCCTTCGCTAATAGAATGCCTTCAACATGGTCTTTGTCTTCACTGATCACTGGGTAGCGAGAGTGCTGAGCATCGGTCAATAGTGCAACGAGAGTATCTAAATCATCGGTGCGCTCTACCGTAACCATTTGCGAGCGCGGTAGCATGATGTCTCGTACGCGCTGCTCTGAAATTTCCATCACACCCTCGAGCATATCGCGAGTGTCATGGTCAATTAGGTCGTTAACTTCGGAGTCACGGATGACGTCCACAAGTTCTTGTCTGTCTTTAGGCTCCCCTTGGAACAGTTGACCTAGGCGTTCAAAGAAGGACTTTCTACTCGGACCTTCTGATTTTTCCTTCTTACCTTCCGGTGAAGAGGGCGAATTATCTTCGTTCATTGCTTCTCTATTAAGTAACGCTATCAAATGTGTGATAGCACACATTAGGGAAGTGAGCATTTACTTTGCTCACTATGACCCTATTTCTCAGCAATATAGGGTCTTCAAACCCCAACTCTTGCATGATTTCGGTTTCGATTGACTCCATCTCTTCAGCTTCGTCATCATCGATATGATCATAACCTAGCAGATGCAGGCTACCATGTACAACCATATGCGCCCAGTGCGCTATCACGGGTTTGGATTGATCTTGTGCTTCTTGTTCAACGACTTGTCGACAGATTATGAGGTCGCCTAAAAGGTCAATCTCTATTTCTGGCGGCGCTTCGAAAGGGAAAGACAGCACATTAGTTGGCTTGTCTTTACCTCGATACTCGTGATTGAGCTGGTGGCTTTCTTCAGTGTCAACGATGCGCACAGTAAGTTCAGCTTGCGGCTGAAACTTATTGATAGTGACATCTATCCAACGCTGGATATCAGATTCAGTAGGTAACCCACCGTTATCTTCGACTGCAAGTTGTAGATCGAGTTCAATAGCCATTGAGGATTATTCCTTGTCGCTGCTTTCTGCAGTGAGTTTTGCTTCTCTCTCTTCGCGGCGACGTTTCTCAATCGCTTTGCGTTCTTTCTGGTCTTGCGCTTCCCATTTTTCGTAAGCATTAACAATGCGCGCGACGACAGGGTGGCGAACAACATCGTCAGACTGGAAGAAGTTAAAACTGATTTCGTCGACTTCGCTCAATACTTCAATCGCATGACGAAGGCCAGATTTTGCCCCGCGAGGCAAGTCAATCTGGGTGATATCACCTGTGATTACCGCTCGTGAGTTAAAGCCAATACGAGTTAAGAACATCTTCATCTGCTCGACAGTCGTGTTCTGACTTTCGTCGAGAATGATAAAGGCGTCATTGAGTGTACGGCCGCGCATATAAGCAAGTGGTGCAACTTCAATAACATTACGCTCAATCAGCTTTTCTACGCGCTCAAAGCCCAACATTTCAAATAAGGCGTCGTATAGAGGGCGCAAGTATGGGTCAACTTTTTGGCTCAAGTCGCCCGGCAAGAAACCGAGTTTCTCTCCTGCTTCTACCGCAGGGCGAGTTAACAAAATTCGGCGAATCTCTTGGCGCTCAAGCGCGTCAACGGCAGCCGCGACCGCTAAGTATGTTTTACCCGTACCAGCAGGGCCGATACCAAAGCTGATGTCATGAGTCACCATATTCATCAGGTACTGACCTTGATTAGGTGTGCGTGGTTTAATGACACCTTTCTTAGTCTTGATGAATACCTCTTTACCATGTTCGATACTGGATTCGAGGTTTTGTTCAAGAACACCTGTTTCTTTAATCGCTAGATGGATCATCTCTGGCTCAATGTCAGGGATGTTGCCACGAATAGGCGCAGTGTTGACGTAAAGTGTTTTTAGGATTTCGAGTGCAGCAGCAGAAGTGTGCGGTTTACCAACGATGGTAAAGAAGTTACCTCGGTAACTGATTTCAACACCTAAACGGCGCTCTAAATGCTTGATATTGTCATCGAAAGGGCCACAAAGACTGGCAAGACGGCGGTTGTCGGATGGTTCTAAATCTATTTCTAGGGTTACAATTTTTGTGCTCAAAGTAGCCTCACATTTGTGGGGACTCGATTTGGGCCGAGTCCCCAATGATTCATTTACCTTACTAAGATGGTTACTCGGTAAAGTAATTTCAAGCTTAAGGCGTAAATGTTGCTACACCTAGCTCATCTTCGCGTTTTGTCTTCGCCATCATTTGAGTTGGCGAAATCACGCTGCGAAGATCCATGTCTTTTTCAGTACGCACGAGTTCACCGCGCAAAGAGTTAGCAAACACGTCAGTGATCTTCACGTCGACGAACTGACCGATAAGATCAGCACTGCCTTCAAAGTTAACAACGCGATTGTTCTCAGTGCGTGCACGAAGCTCCATTAGGTTCTTTTTAGATGGACCTTCAACAAGAACACGCTGCTCTGTATCTAGCATTAGACGTGAGTAACGCATCGCTTGGGAGTTCACCACTTGTTGCAGTTCATACAGGCGTTCTTTCTTAGTTTGCTCAGAAAGGTCGCATGGGTAGTCAGCTGCAGGCGTGCCAGGGCGAGGTGAGAAGATGAAACTAAAGCTCATGTCAAAATCAACATCTTTGATCAGCTTCATCGTGGCTTGATGGTCCATATCCGTTTCACCTGGGAAACCTACAATAAAGTCAGAGCTGATTTGAATATCAGGGCGTGCCTTACGTAGCTTACGAATGATGGATTTGTACTCGATACCAGTATGAGGACGCTTCATCATAGTTAGGATACGGTCACTACCACTTTGCACTGGTAAGTGTAGGAAGCTCACAAGCTCTGGCGTGTCTTCGTAAACAGCGATAATGTCATCAGTAAACTCGAGCGGGTGGCTAGTTGTGAAGCGAATACGGTCGATACCATCGATAGAGGCAACTAGGCGAAGAAGTTCTGCAAATGAACAGATTTCACCATCATGCATTGGGCCACGATACGCGTTTACGTTTTGGCCTAGCAGGTTTACCTCACGGACACCTTGCTCTGCAAGCTGAGCGATCTCAAATAGCACGTCGTCCATTGGGCGGCTAACTTCTTCACCACGAGTATAAGGAACCACGCAGTACGTACAGTACTTAGAGCAGCCTTCCATGATGGAAACGAATGCAGTTGCACCTTCTGCGCGAGGTTCTGGCAGACTGTCAAACTTTTCGATCTCTGGGAAAGAGATATCCATCACTGGTGCATCATCGCTTTGAGATTGTTTGATCATCTCTGGAAGACGGTGCAGTGTCTGTGGGCCAAAGATAACGTCAACAAATGGAGCGCGTTCGCGTATATGGTCGCCTTCTTGAGTTGCAACACAGCCGCCAACACCAATTACAACGCCGTCTTTTTTGTCTTTTAGCGTTTTCCAACGACCAAGCTGGTGGAAGACTTTTTCTTGAGCCTTCTCACGAATAGAACAGGTATTGAGTAGAAGTACATCTGCCTCTTCAGGATCTTCTGTTAGTTCGAAGCCGTTTGCGGCATTGAGTAGGTCAGCCATTTTTGATGAATCGTATTCGTTCATCTGGCAACCCCAAGTTTTGATTAATAGTTTCTTACTCATTTCTGTTCGCTCGATCGTTAGTTTAAATTAAGGGAGCAACTGCCCAATGTATCTTCGTCTGGAGACGTTAAATTAAGCTCCAGTTCGGCAAGCGGCGTATTGTACTGCTTTCGATACAGGCTGACTAGGGCCTGTCAATTATTTGAGGTGACTTTTTGATTACATTCAGGGGGGAAGAACGTACAATCGAAATAGCAGAAAATTAAGAATGTAGAGTTGTAATAATGAAAGTGTTTTGATGTT
>JYJN01000011.1 GCA_003263845.1 Vibrio aestivus
TCAACACCCAATAACCAGAGGGGGCGGCTTCAATGGCTGCTTTGACTTGGCCCGTTGCGCTCGACGACATTCCTTGGGGTTTATAACCCCATTAGGCTTTCGTTTATGTGAAACCTTTGACTAATATGTAGGAACTTCAATAGATTTCATCAATGACCGTGTAAATATAACAAGGGCCTACTTAAGCAGACCCTTGTTATGTCAATGATACTAAGAAATTAAAGATAGCCCATGCGGCAGTGCATCACCAAACACCCGTTTCGACTCGCTTTCCGAAAGCTCTTTTACATCTGTGACAAGAGAGTACCATCCCTCAGGTGCTCTGCTCGATTTTAATTTAGCCAAGACTTGTTCACGATAATCATCTGAAATATCACTTAAGCGATCTCCAGTTTTACGACACATCATGACGGCGGCGAATGCAGTCATAGGTTCTTTAGACCAATCCTGCTCTAGAACCTCTGGTAGCCATTGTTGAGCTTGTTCGCGTGGAATCACCGTGTGTTGACTGCCATAGAGTGGAGTACGACTGGTTAAAACGCCCGAATGCCCACCAGTGTGCTTGAGCAAACTGACTTGAGTGAATCGCTTTTTTCAAGAACCAAGTAGCTAGTAGGGTTTTGTCTTCAACCTCTAGGTGTTCAAGTGATGCAGCTAAACGTACCATGCTTCGTAACCATGTTCTTGTGCCTGCTTGGCTGATTGGGGATTTTTTGCTGCGCCTGGGTGTAGGTACTTAGCAATGTCAGCTAGGATAGTCTCTTGTTGTTCTTGGTTTAAGCCACCCGCAATTCTTCGCCAGAATACCCACCAATCACTCCAACCTTGATGGTTTTGGAATTGAATGCCTTGCTGATAGAGAGACCAAATCTGCTCTATGCGCCAACCATCGGTTGCGTCACCAAAGCCCGGGCGTAGGGAATAACCAGCCAAACGAAGCCAGTTTTTCTCATGGGCTTCGGAGCGGCGTCTGCGTTTGCGCCCGAGTGCGAAGGTGTCAAAGAGTTGCCTTAGGGTAACGAAGTCCCAGTCATCTCGCTTACCAAGCTTCTTTTCCAGCTCTTTAGCCAACGTTTTAATTTCTTTCGAGTCAGCACTTTTCTTGTTACCACTGTAGATGCGAGAGATCAGCTCTTTACAGTTTTCCAATTGTGGATGAAATTGAATGTCTTCCTCTGTGTCTTGTTGATGACGAATTTCGAATTCTAGTAGCCAGCGCTTTGAATCATCTTCAACACTGACACACTCCATTTTTAATGTGCCGACTTCGGTTAACTGACAAGCGAGTTGAACTTCAACGCGCTGTTTTTGGTTTGCGGCCAGTTCAACTTCGTCACCCTCAAGCGTTGAAATTGAGGGTGGAAGCGGGACAAAAAGGTCGGGATTAACATCGACCATCATGCCGTTTTTGAGCTCTAGATGATTAGAGCCATTAGGCTCAGATAGAGAGTCATGGGTCGAAGTTAGGAGATTGAAGCGCACTGGCTCGCCTAAAGTGAGTGAGAAGCGGCGACCCGTTAAACGAACTTCCTGACCTTCTTCAGAACCCTTAGCAAGTAAGCACAATGCTTTCCCCATTTTGTTCTTTTCTTGTAAATGCAAGAAGTATGAACGAGCAGCACCACCACCAATCTTGAGCTGTGCTCCGCGTCTTGCTTTACCAAATGCAACTGCGCCAAGGGCTACGGATAGGTCTGGATGAGGATTATCCAATACAGTAATTGGACTGCCTCGCCAATTTTCTAGCAGTTGAGTGATACGCTGCGTGACAAGGTCACTATTAAACACACCACCATTAAGAAGAAGTGCGACTGGGATCGCCGGCTTATCATCGCTGATGTCTTCAATGGAAGATAGGGCAGATTTAGCAACTATTTGGTGCTGAGTTAAGAACTCTGCAACGTGCTTCGAAACGGCAGGATCGGCAACGTAAGGGAGGCCAAATTCAACCACCGCGCTACGCCGTTTATCCGGTGTTTGAGTAAAATCAGACAACGGAAAAAAACCATCCAGCGCAATTTGATGCACTTCTTGCTTGGTTAGGCTGATACTTTTCGTTCCACCAAGAAGTTTAGAACCACTGCCCAACATGGTGATTTTGATATCATCCGGCGCATTTTCCGACAGAAGGTTCTCTTTAGCTGCTCGGGTTTGTTGAATAAGTTTGGTTAAACTGGCAGCGTTCAACTTTTTGCTTTGGCTAAAGCGCTGCTCTGCTAAATGGGCGAGGGCAAGATCGAGGTTGTCACCACCGAGCATTAAGTGCTCGCCGACACCGATACGGTCAAGTCTGAGCTCCTCTTTTTCTGAGTAACGGGCTTCAATCAAACTAAGGTCAGTGGTACCACCGCCCACATCACAAACTAGGATGAGAGGCAGTTGGGTTAATTCATCGGAAGCGCTGTCTTTGTGGCGTGCATACCAGTCGTAACAGACAGCTTGCGGCTCTTCGAGTAAAACGATCTTGTGCAGCCCCGCTAAACTTGCTGCTTCAAGGGTGAGCTTGCGCGCCGTTTCGTCGAATGATGCCGGAACCGTGACGACAACATCTTGATCTTCTAACTTGTTGCTTGGGTTACGGTAGTTCCAGGCTTGGCGAATATGATTGAGATAGCTTGCACTTGCAATCACTGGTGAGACTTTGTCCACATCGCTTGCAGCTGCCCAAGGAAGAATGTCTGAACTGCGATCAACGGCTTGGTGAGATAGCCAGCTTTTCGCGCTTGAAACTTGTCTGCCTTCTACTTTCGCACCCAGTTCTCTTGCCCATTCACCGACAATCACGTTACTAATATCGCCAGCGACCGGCTCTATGTCCCATGGAAGCGTCAAATCACTGGATGAGATTTGTCCTGCTGCTGGGTGGTAGCGGAAAGAGGGAAGTAAGGGCTTTCTGACGACTTCACCAGGGCCGATGAGCTGATCGATTTCGAAGAGAGAAGTTTCAGCGGAAGATAAATCGTCAGTAATTTCACAATAGGCGACCACGGTGTTAGTGGTACCTAAATCAATTCCGACCAAAAAACGAGGAGAGGCCATGCGAGCTCCTTAGTGTCAAAAACGGCACCCAATGGGTGCCGTTGTCATTTTGCTTATGTTCTATTGGCTTTCAGCCGCGTTTGACTCTTCACGAACGTCAAACTCAACGTGCCATTTTTGTCCGTTATCAGAAGCAATAGCTTCTAAATAAAGCGTGCCAAGTTCGGTTACGCGAGAAGCTAATGTTACTGGAACAACTTCGCCCTCTCGGCGGCCTTCGGATACTGGCAGTGTCACCTGAATCTCCGGCAACTCTTCTAGTTCATCAGGTGCCCAGTGATCAAGATGCGTACCGGCTTCGTCGTCTCGGCGAGTGGTTGAGCCAAAGAATTGGAAGTGAACAGGTTCGCCAATCACTAGGCCGAACTCTTTGCTTGGCACTTCTGCGCTAGAGCCTTCTTCCATTCCAAATGGGGCAACACACAGTGCTTCCATCGGAGGAGCCATTCCCGGAATCGCTGGCATCGCACTTTCAATACCCACGTAGTAGCTTGACGCGATACCACCACGAATACGTACACCTTGGCCACGGCGAACTGAGCCGTAGTAAGATGCGCCGCTTGCAACTGCTAGGTCAAGATCTAGGCCGGTTAGTTGCTTCGCTTCATCTGTTGATGCTGAAGTAAGCCAACCATTGATGGTTTCTGTCAGACGATTGGCTAGAAGGTTCGATTTCAACACGCCGCCGTTAAACAAGATCGCGGTAGGTTTAATGAAATCCGTACTTGTTTGCGCGCTATCCCCCATACCAGGCATGCCAGGCATATTGGCAAATGGGTCAAAACTTGTATCGGCTTGATTACTGCTTGATTCGCCCTGAGCATTTGCTTGCTTAGCTAGGAAAGCCGCGATGTGACGAGTAATCCCCGCGTCTTGCGCATAAGGGAGGCCCATCTGTGTTAATGCGCCACGGGTTTTCTGAACCGGATGCTCTGTGATCGCCACACGAGGGAAGAAACCATCCACAAGGGTTTGTTGAACTTCTTCTTGAGTCAGTTCGGTTTTCAGCGTTGCGCCCAGCAGTTTAGAGCCACGGCTTGGTACAACGATAGGCACAGCTTGAAGCTCACTATCATTTAGCAGTGCTTCTTTGGCATCACGACATGCGTGAGTCATAGCTTGAACTTGCCAAGGAGCCAGCTCTTTGCCTTGCTGCGCCATCTTCATTTTGAGACGGTAGGCAAGGGCAAGGTCCATGTTGTCACCACCTAACAAGATGTGTTCGCCAACGGCGATTCGGTTCAGTGTTAGGTTGCCTTCTTCTTCAGTTACTTCAACCAAAGATAAGTCGGTTGTACCGCCACCAATATCCACAACAAGTACGATATCGCCAACGGCAACTTGGTCACGCCAGTTGTCGTCGCTGTTATCGATCCAGCTATAAAGCGCAGCTTGTGGCTCTTCCAGTAATGTCAGGTGGGTAAAGCCGATATTGCGAGCTGCTTCTGCGGTTAAATCACGCGCAGCAGGGTCGAATGAAGCAGGGACGGTAATCGTCACGTCTTGGTCAGCGAGTTTGTGCTCTGGATTTGAGTGATCCCACGCAGCACTTAGGTGAGCAAGGTAGAGCTCGGTTGCACGCAGTGGTGAAACTTTCTCAACTTCTTCAGGCTACCAGCCGGAAGGAAGGCATCACGACGATTCACACCACCATGGCAAAGCCAAGACTTTGCACTTGCGATTAAGCGAATAGGGGTCTTTGCACCAAGGTTGCGTGCGATTGCGCCCACTAAAGCTGTTGGCTCGCTCGACCAAGGAAGAACGCGAGATGCTGGGTTCATCTCATGCTCGTGCGGTTGGTATAGAAATGAACCTAGCTGGTCGCGAGTTTCAACTGTACCTGGCGCGGTAAGTTGAGAGATTGGCATAACTTGTACACGAGCATCTTCCTCAGTGGTATCGATGTAAGACAACACACAGTGTGTTGTTCCTAAGTCGATACCGACGCTGAATTTTGCTTCGCGTGTTTGTGATTGCTGAGGGTTGTTCTCATGTTCCATTACAGCTCAACCTCTGCTGGTGCGATCACTGATGCGTCGTAGTTTTCAGCAAGCTTTGGTAATGTCATATCAGTTGCTTTCCAACCTTTGTGTACGAGTGTGCCATTAAATGGAGCACTGCCCGTTACGTTACCAGTTAGGCGAACTTCTTGAGGGTTGAAGCCTTCTTCGATCGTAATGCGAGACTCTTCTTCTTCACTACGAACAGGTGCCAGTGTAACGTAATCATTCAGTACCTTTTGGCCGCCAGTGTGGATAACACGAGCTGCCGCGCCTACTTCTTCATCAGAGAACGAAGTTAGGTCTTCTTTTAGGAAATCAATTAAACGCGCTTCTTGTTGCATGAGAGATAGAAGCTGCATTGCAGAATCAGTAGAAGCCGTTGCGAGTTTCGATTCCACTTCGACAACGCGCTCGATCACTTTCTCTACTTCTACTACTTTCTCTACCTCGACGATCTTCTCGACAGGTTTCTCTACTTCTACGATTTTCTCAACTGGTTTCTCGACAACTTTTTCAATCACTTTTGATTTACGTGATACAGCGATAAGTAGCAAAAGAACGCTAGAAGCGGTTAAGCCTGCGTGTAGCATGTCGAATGTCGTTGGGATCAAATTTAAATCGAAGTTCATAATGAATGCTCTTGGAATAGTGAGTTCAAGGGAAACGCTTTGTTTCACCTGTGGCAAACGCCAGATCTGTTCATAAAATTGGGGCGAATAGTAGCATAATCAACCTTAGCTTCTTGCTAAAAATTGGCACGCAATTGACTTGCTCAGGTTGTTTGCCTGTTTTTTGGGCGAAATCCAGTAAGTTGTGGGGGGTTCCTCGCAGGTTTGGCCTGTAAATGGTTGGAGGAGTAGGCTTTTGCCCACAATTTATGGGTATAGATATTTCTCGTTTCGATCGAAAACGGTACACTCTTACAATATTTTTTGGAACGCTTATCACTTTTATTGGGTGGAAATGAAGAAATCTGCACCGAAAGTTGTTTATCCAGCTCTCGCTTTTAGCTTAGTTTGCTCTATCACTGCGGTGGTCGTATTAATGGCCTATTGGATGCAGCGACACTACAGTGAAGTAATTTTCAATAATCTCGCCCAGCGGCAAGCTCAAACGCTCTCTTCATTAATCAAAACCGACTTAGACTTCATAGGCGCAGGTGCCAATTTCTTCCACGCGGTAGACTCCGATTCGTGGGCGAAATTCTCTTACTTTTCTGATGGAATTGTGAACAGCTCAGGTAGCGTCATTGCCATGCAGTGGATGCAAAAAGTGGAAGCGCAAGACGTGGATACTCATATGGCGAAATTGCGGTCGCAATTCCCAAACTCTGAGTTGTTTACGATTCCTAAAGGCGGAAGCAGAACAACGGGCAATATTCTGAGTAACGAACGGCCGCTGTTTATCGCAAGTGATGTATTCCCTCGAACAGAAAGTAACCTGTCAGTGCTCGGTTTTTATTCATCTCGCGTTCGCTTTCAACGTATATTGGATGGTATGAGAGAAAACAGGCAGCCTCACATTTCAGATAAGCTTCGTTTGTTGCAAGATGGCCCAAATCAAACCGAACAAAGAAATGGCATTCTAATTTATCACCCAGTGTTCGATCATTACGCTGTGCACGAGCTTATTGGTGTTGTGATTGGGGTGGTTAGGGCTGATGAGTATTTCAGGAGCTTGATAGAGCGGACGGCTTCGGAAAATACTCTCGAAATACGGGTGATGGATTTGGGGTATGAGGCGTATGACGATCCTATTTTGTTCAGCAGCCAAGGGTGGGACAGCTATACCGGATTTCACGCTAGCGAGCGCATAAGTTTACCTAATAGAGATTGGCTAATAGAATTCAAACTGCCAACGACTTTTACTGACTATCATAAGTGGACACTCAAAGGTCTCGCTTTGGGAGGGATACTGATTGCGCTTCTGGTGGCTTATATCGTTTACATGCAGATTGAAGAGAAGAACCGCTTATCTAGAATGCTGGCAAGCCGAACCAAGGAGCTGCAGTTCTTGGCTGACCATGACAGCCTCACCGAATTATACAGCCGCCGGGCCTTCAACCACTTTGTCGACAAGTTTATCCTTCACCGCAAGCAGTTTAGCTTAGTGGTATTCGATATTGATTTCTTTAAGAGCGTTAATGACAACTATGGCCACGTTGCTGGTGACCAGATGCTAGTGCATATATCAAGTGTGGTGAGGTCTAAACTTTACTCTGATGATGTTTTTGTTCGCTTGGGTGGCGATGAATTTTGTATCATCACGACCATTGTAAATAGGCAGGCACTCGCGAGCTATCTTGAGTCGATTCGCATGGCTGTCGTTGATACGCCAACTATCATTGAAGGGCAACACATCTCCTGTAGCCTGAGCATTGGTGCCGCTGTCAGAAACAAGCAATCGAAGAAAGAGCTGTTGAAAGAAGCAGATGCACAGCTCTATCTCAGCAAAGAGCAAGGAAGAAATAGCGTTAATATTGCTGCTTAGTCCATCAATTGGACGTTTGCCTGTCGAGATTAATAGGTAATTAGGGTAAAATTCGGCGCTTTACAAAGTTTGGGTGAGAAAAGTAAATAATGAACCACAATCGTATCGTCTGTTTTGACTTGGAGATGTGCTGTTGGAATGTCGATGGTGTTGGTACGACAGGTGAGATTATTGAAGTAGGGCTGGCTGAAATTGACCTAGTGTCAGGCAGTATTGTGAAACGCGCCCAGTACTATGTGAAGCCTGAAAAGGATGAAATTTCCTTATTCTGTAATGAACTCACAGGTATCTCGCCGAGAAAAATTCAAAAGCAAGGTCGCCCATTGGCATCAGTTGTCCAATCGATGATCAAAAACTTTGGTGGCCCCAATAAAATCTACGCTTCTTGGGGGCGCGATGATCTTGTTTTGCTCAATGAGTGCAAAGAAAAAGGCATCGAGCCACCATTCAAAGAATTCTTAAACCTCGCGACTTTATATCGCATTCAAAATCGTCTTAAAGACAAGCGTATAGGCCATCGTGCGGCTCAAGAAGAGAAGGGCATTGAGTGGGAAGGACGCCAGCATTCCGGTTATGTGGATGCGTACAATTTAGCTAAGCTGGCTCTACAGATGCTTTAAAGTGTATTTCAATTCTCAAAGCCACGTAGAGAGATTTCGGAGAAAAGGGAGCTAATTTCTAGCTCCCTTTTTAATGCTATTTGTCGGTTTACCCTTGGAGAGCGGGTCTAGTGGAGACTTTGTCAAACCAACTTTTAATGTTTGGATTGGATTCGAACACTTCTATTTTCAATGCGTTAACGGCGACGAAAACAAGAATGTATGCGCTGATGTCAGCAATGCTGTAATGCTCGGTTGCGACATAACGTGATTTTCCAAGCTGCTTGTCTAGTTTGGGTAAAAACAGTTCGAGTCGGTGCTTCGCTTCTTTACCCCAATCCTCGATACAGTTTTCACGGTCGTTGTATAAACCTGTCAGGTTTCTGAACGCTTGGAAAGCATTTTGAATACCGTCGATTTCTACAATACGGTTCCACATTTCTACTTTTGCTCGCTCAACCGTGTTTTGACCAAATAAATTTAAATCATTCGGGGTGATTTCATCAAAGTAGCGGCTGATCGCCACAGTTTCGCTTAAGTGTGAACCATCATCAAGCTCTAGCAAAGGCACTTTTCCGTTGGCACTTTTATCTTGATAGCCCTTATCGAGGTTATCGCCTTCCCGCACGTTAATTTCGACTCGCTCTAAATCAGTCACTCCTATTTCTTTCAAGAATAGATTGAGTCGTTTGCAGCTTACCGTCACCGCTTGTTCGTACAATTTCATGGTTTATTCCTTTATCTAACCGATCGTTTAGATATAATCTACGCAATAACTAAACGATCGGTCAAGAATTGGTTTCCACTTCTTTTCTAAATGTTTGTACAATGCGGTCTTAAGTTTGTTAGAAACCAACTGCGTGTTTTTTCTGAGGGAGCATATGGCAAGAAAAGCTAACTTTTGTAAACAAGAAAAGCTTGAGCAGGCGATGGTGCTGTTCTGGAGTAAAGGTTTTGCAAATACTTCCATCAATGACCTGACTGAAACTCTCGCGATCAATCGTTTTAGTTTGTACAACACCTTTGGTGATAAAGAGACCCTGTATTATCAAGCGCTCGACAATTATCTGAGCTCAATCTCTTTCCCAAAGCTAGAGCCGTTAAGAGCTGAGAGGGCTGGGATAGAAGCCTTGGAAACCTTCTTACTTGGCTTTGCGGATAAGCAAAAAGACAGTACTTGTGGCTGCTTCATTCAAAATGCGGTGGTAGAGCATGCAGGTGAAAATGAACAAGTATTACAGCGCAGTGATGCTTTGTTCGATACTCTGCAAACTGCCATTGTTCATACCATTAAGAGTGCTCAGAACCAACAGCAGATCAGCAGCAAGCAAGACGCGCAATCACTAGGGCAGTTTGTTATTTGTCAGATGCAAGGTATGCGAGTGCTTGGGAAAGCAAAGCGCTATGAAGAAATTGATACTGCGACGAGGGTACTGTTGCACTACTTGAAAAGCGCATAGAAGTTTCGTAATGAACGTCTTTTTGAATAGGGTAGAGATATGACTAGAGTGGCGCTATGTCGCGCCCTCTAAGAAATGAATGGATTAATGGTGGATGAAGTGCTCATGTCGCAAGTTAAAATGGGAAATCAGTATTTGCCATTTTTCTGCCATATGTATTTGCTCGGTTTTCAGTAATTTGAGATTGAGCGCGCTCGATCATCTCTTTTGGCATACTCTGATAAAGCAATTCAAATCGGTTACTGCTTATATCCGTTTCATTTCTAACACCTTTTAGCTCGTATGCTAACCCGCAGGCATAGGTCTTTGCTGCTTGCGTCTCGGGTGTGTTGGCTTCCGTTTCTCTGAGCTGATTGATAAGAATCTTCAACCTTTCAAATTTAATTTTCATTACTAGATACCTTTATGTTGATGTGCATGATGTCTACATGCATAGCTACAATCTGACTACTTTATGCACTATTTATCAGCCATAAGCCTTGCTTTTGCTCAAAATTTACCCGTGATTTTGGGGTGCAAAATAAGATTTCATTTTTGGTATTACTAGCCACCGAGTGATTATAGTCGAAAACTCCTCTATACAAGTATGTATTTAAAGTTTGCTAGGTGAGGTTTCTTTTTAGTTGTTATTAATAGAATCAATAATTAGAAATAAGGGAGTTGATGAACTAAATTGAATAATAAACATTGAGCGTTGGACATTATGTCGATTTCAACATGGGCTGAAAAATACTGTCTACAAAGTGACTCTTTAATGCTTCTGTTCAAGCCAGACGTGGGTTACGTATGCGAAAGTAAACCTTTGCAGCAGGAGTTGTCGCGTGGGTCAGGTGACCTATCTGAATTCCTTTCCAACTTACCTGCTAGTGAATATTTGGCCCCAGATTTTAGCCAATTTTCATTACAACTCGAGTCAGTCAAGTGTATCGAAGATTTATACTGTTATCAGCTTAGCCACGCTATCTTGGATGAAGGTGAAAGCTGGCAAAAGTTTGCGGACACGCTGTCGAGATTGCACGATGTGATGCTGCGCCTGAGTAAAGCCGAGTCATTGGAATCACTTTATAAACAAGCTATCGTTGAAGCTCAGCAACATCTCTACCTTGATCGCCTTGCTATCCTTCTTCTTGATCCTGAAACCAATGAAATGGTGGGAACGTGGGGAACCGATGAAGAGGGAAATGTAAAAGATGAAACGGCTTTTCGTGGCCCAATTCCCGACGCTCCATGGGTGGAGTTGACCTTAGCTTCAAAAGATCATGTCGAAGTATGGGACAACGTAGATTTGCTCTATTACAACCAAATAGTAGGTAAGGGTTGGAACGCAATGGCTGCAATGTGGGATGGCGATAAACCGATAGGTTGGATCGCGTGCGATAACCTCATAAATAAGCGTCCAATCCACCTTGGCTTAAAGAGATTATTGGTCAATTTGGTCAATCTTTGGGGCATGCCATTGTACGCTACAAATACTTACAGGAACTCAAGGCGATAAATGAGAACTTAGAATCTTTGGTGGAGGAGCGATCTTCTCAGCTAAAAGAGCAAGTTCAACTGCTTGAGAAAGCTCAAGAGGATTTAGTTGAGTCTGAAAAACTTGCGTCACTGGGTGGATTGGTGGCAGGTGTCTCTCATGAGGTGAACACTCCGCTTGGAATTGGCGTGACAGCGGCTTCGCATTTGGTCGAAGAATCCCGCTACATTACCAAACTGTATCAAGAACAGACATTGAAAAAGTCGGATCTCGAGGGCTTTTTTGAATACACCTTAGACAGTGGAAAAATTCTTCAAGATAATTTGATGCGTGCCAGTGAGCTGGTCAAAAGCTTCAAACAATTGGCGGTGGATCAGTCTATTGATGCGACATTTGATATCAATATGAAGGATTTGGTCGACAATATTCAAAATAGTTTCCATCACAAGTTTAAAAAACGACCCATTACTTTCGTCAACCACATTGGCAATGATGTGATCTTCAGAGCTTGTTCTAGCACCTTGAATCAAATTTTGACCAATTTGGTGAATAACTCTTTAGTGCATGCTTTTGAAGAGGATACAGAAGGCAGCGTAGAAATAGATGCTAAGCTTGATGATGATAAGCTGCATATTTGTTATTTCGATACCGGCGTTGGCGTCAGTGATGAAATTTTAAGCCGCCTGTTCGAACCATTTTTTACTACTAAGCGCGGTAAAGGCGGAACCGGCCTTGGAATGAACATCATCTATAACATAGTGAAAAAACTTGGCGGTAAAATTGAACTTAGCCATGTCTCTCCGTCTGGCCTTCAAGTGGATATTTACCTACCTACAGAGGTGAACAATGACTGATGATCTCTTTAGTGATGACTTCTTTGCAGAAGAAGATAGCTCAGAAAAGATAGAGCTCCCTCCTTGGAATGTATTAATTGTCGATGACGAAGAAGAGATCCACCGTGTCACCAAAATGGCACTCACTAAATTTGAATATGAGCAAAGGACGCTAAACTTCATTAGCGCGCTTTCTGCGGAAGAGGGAAAGAGGGCGTTTGAAAATCACAGTGATATAGCGATTGTGTTCCTAGATGTAGTGATGGAAAGCGAGCATGCGGGGCTAGAACTAGCCAAGTGGATTCGAGAAGAACATTGCGACCCTAACGTGCGTATCGTATTGAGAACAGGGCAACCAGGCCAAGCCCCCGAGCCAAGCTGTGATTCGTGACTATGACATCAATGATTACAAAGCGAAAACAGAGCTCACCGCACAAAAACTTTATACCACCACGCTTACCGCGCTAAGAGCCTATGAGCACATCATGATTTTAGAACGTAGTAAGGTGGGCATGGAGCAGGTCGTTACCGCAACTAAGAATGTCATGGACAAACTTGGTTTTGCTGCTTTTACCAAGGCAGCACTTGAGCAGATTATCACGCTGATCAACGTGACAGACACCATGTTGCTTGACTTGAGTGATCATCTTTATGAGTCGACTAAATTGACGACTCATATACGTACTCTTGGGGGAACTGGTCGTTTTAGTAACGAGCAATCCCACTTTAATTCGCCGTCAGATCTGCCATTCAGCGATTTACTGCACAGATCTATCGCACAAGGTGAGTCGATTCTTGAAGGTGACGAGATTCTTATCTATTGCCGTAGTGAGCATTATGCCGTGGTGTTCTATTTAGAAGCAGAAGGCGCGCTTGCGGACTTAGACAAACACTTGCTCGAAGTGTTTACCGAAAACCTTGTGGTTGGACTTAAGAACATTGATCTGAATGACCAAATGAAGTCCTCGCAACGAGAAGTTATTTATCGTTTAACGGAAGTGGTAGAGAGCCGCTCCAACGAGACAGGCTTCCATGTTAAGCGTGTCGCACGCTATTGCGAGTTGCTGGCGAAGTTGTATGGGTTGTCGGAAGAGCAGTGCGAAACGATTCTATTTGCCTCGCCGCTTCATGACATTGGGAAAGTAGGCATTCCAGATCGTGTACTCAATAAGCCTGGAAAATTGGACGAAGAAGAGTGGAGCGTTATGCAAACGCATGCCCAGTGCGGGGAAAACATGTTGGCAGGTTCAGACTTAACGCTTCTTGATGCGGGGGCAACCATTGCTGGCACGCACCATGAACGCTGGGATGGAACGGGCTATCCTAATGGTTTAACTGGAACTCAAATCCCGATTTATGGCAGGATTTGCGCACTTGCCGATATATTCGACGCGCTTTGCTCTAAACGTTGTTACAAAGAACCTTGGGATTTGGACAAGGTGTTTGAATACATTGAGTCTGAATCTGGTAAGTTCTTTGACCCAACCTTGGTAAAACTCTTCCTTGATAACCGAGAACGTTTTCTGGCTATCAAAGAAGAGCTAAGAGATGAGGATTGAAACTAGTCTTTGACTACAGAAAGTTTTGCTCGAATAAATTCACTGTGATCAACGTAAAGTAGTTCAGCGGTTTTGCGAATAACGGCGTCTTCGAGTGGATCGATTTCTCCATCTGCGTTAGCGACTTCCCACATTGCTTTGATTAATTCGAAGCGGGTCTCTTGGCTGAGTTCGCGCAGTTGGGTGGTGAACTCATAAAGCGAAGCTGAATCTTTCACCTGTTCTTCCGCTTTTTCAATCAGTTCACTCGCTCGTTCAGAGGGAATATCAAGAAGAACTTCCATCAAGTGCTGTTTTGCGCTTCTCTCACCGTCCGATATATCGTTATCTGCGCCTGCTACTTCGCAAAGCAAACAAGCAATAGCGAGATTGGGGTTGTTAACCGGCGTTTTGGCAAGGTCTTGGCCATCGAGTAGCTGTTTAAACAGCGAAGTAATTGAATTAAACATGTTAGTTGCCTTTCTATTTACTTATTTTTCATAGTCCATAACTCATAGATAGGATCTGTATGGACTAAGTTCAACCTATCTTGGTTAGGGTTGTGTCAATTACTCTTCTGAAGTCGCTTTGAACTCGACGGTTGTGTTTTCACCAGTTAACAATCCAATGTAGCTTGGCTTGCCAGTGTCACTTAACTTTAGTTCGCCTATGGCACTTTGATTAACAAGTTTACGCCGTGAACGCGTGGTTGGCGTGCGTTTTTTAATTCTCAAGCGCTTACGCTTAGTTAATAAGTTGAGCGGTGAACGCGGCGAATAGAGCAAGGTATCAGCTGTGTCGCAGATCGATAACAGAGGCTCAGGAAACTGATTCTTAAATCCACTACAGGTAATTTGATAGATGTTTGGGCTAGATTTACGGTATCTAAGCTCAATGTCGTAGGCGAATGAGTAATGCACGTCGCCTGACAAGATCACAAAGTTCGTTGGCGTTTTGGTGTGCGTAAAGATGCTTAGCAAAGTATTGGCGCTGCCCGGATGCGCCATCCAGTTTTCGGCATCGATAACTAGCGGCTGCCCCAGCCAAGTTGCGAGGCGTTGCAGGGCTTCTATGAACTTAACACCAAACATTGGAGCCGGTGAGACCACCACAACTTTGTCTTGGTGAAGTAATTGCTGTTGGAACTCGATTAAGGCTTCCCAATCCATCAACCCTGATGGTTTGTTCATTTTTGATTCTGAACGCCAACGGCGAGTCCGAGTATCGAGCACAACCACTTTAGGAGAAGTTTCCGTGGTGTAGTGCCAACGTTCGAACTGATAAAGGTATTCGACAAACTCTTCATGGGCATCGGCTACACGTGCACTAAACAAATTATCCGCATAGCGATGGAACTCTTCATTGAAACGGCTTGGTTGATTGCCCCAAGCTTGGCAAAGCCAGTAGCTCATTAGGCCATTTCCAATGATGCGATGAGCGAAAGAATTTTCATACGCTGCTTTTTCCCAACCAATGGTCAGATTCCAATCGTCAGTGACGTCATGATCGTCAAAAATCATGTAAGTTGGAATATGCGCCATTAGTCGAGCCACAAACGGTATTTCGGAAACAAACTTGTCGATCAAGCTCGTTTCCTCTTGCCATTTAGTGGCGTTACTCGCGGTTAGGTTCAACGGTGGGTTTTGGTATCGCTTGCCTAAATAACTCCACATTGCAGGCGACCATACCAACAAATACATAGCAAAGAACTCGCTGAATGTGATGAGGTGGTTAACGCACTCTTTGGAGCTGAAAATAGGTTTTTCTTTTCCACTTAGCCATCCAGAGCTTGATTTAGGAAGTAATGACTGTCGACCATAGAGATGTTCATCGTGCTGATGCAACGCTTGCATGCAATCGATAGGTGACTGGGGGAGTATCTCGTCCATTAAACCTAGCGCATCAACAACATGGGTGATCGCGTTGAGCAATGGGCCAGCGACATGATCAGCGTAGATCTGGTCTCCACTCATCAGCAACATGTCTGGTCTTTCTTGGATTGGCGTAGACGCGACCTTGGAGTCAGCGGCAGCGAGAGCATCTTTACACTCTGCATGAGGAGCACGGCAAGAACCGTGTAATATATAATCGGCTCGGTCGGTTATTGTGAAGTGCGGGCGAACTTCTCCTTGATAAAGTAGGTGTGGGGCGAGTGTGGCGATGTTCTTTTCATTGGTGTGAAGGTCGTAACTTAGGCCTACGTTGACTGGAAGCTTGCCGTTGATTTGAATAAGGGTTACCCAAGCTTGTTTACCCACCTGATATCGCCTTTGTGCTTCAAGCTCAGTATCCAGTAGTAAAGTGTCTCCTTGGTAGACTGAAAGGGTACCTTTAAGTGGTTCTTTAGTGGCGACCCACCACACAACTTCGTTACTTGTACATTTGCGCAGGATCGGGCCGGCTAAAATTAGAGGTAAGTTTTCAGGGCTTGCTACAGACAATGGACATCCTTTTTGGTCTGATTCGAATCGCTACAAATTAGTCGTTACAAATTAAAGTTCGCTTGCGTTTGGGTCGTCTGGAACTTCAGGGTCTTCAAGTATTTCAATAATGTCAGAGCTCGATTGCTCGTGCCCCATCAGGAAAAGGGCCAACATAGCATCGGCTTTGGTCTTGGTATCGGTTTGACCTTCGATGATTTGCTCGAAACGAGCGCGAATCATATCAATCTCGTGTTCCACGAAACCACGGCCTTCGTCGTCACCTTGAGTGTCTTCGGGGGCATTGTCGAAATCTAAAAACAGGAGTTCACCGTGAAGACGACTGGACAGCAGGCGTTCCGGAAGCCATTCTTCACCCATGACAACGTCTGGGTTGCTTCCTTCAGGGAGCTCATCGAGTATTTTTTTTAATTCTAAAGCTTTCACAATACTGATATTTAAGACAACATATATACATAGTGTAACGGCGAATCACGCCGAATCATAAGTAATCCTTACGAATACATACAAAAAATGTTGTTTGGCATGGAATAAGAGAACAAATAATGAAGTTACTTACCGCAGTGGGTATGAGTGTCATTAGTTGTGCAGCAATAGCCAACGATGCCACATTTGAAAAGTCAGAGACTGAATCTAACAGTCAAGAAGCCTCGAATTCCGCAGTGTCCAGTACTGCAGTGTCTGAGCAGGAATGGGGCATTGCGGCGATGAGCCGTGTTGCTAATATTCCTTTTGTTTTAGAGACAGGAGATAAATCAGTTAACACCTTCATTCCAATGATGTTTTTTGAAAATGATTATGTCTTTATCGACGGAATTGAAGGCGGGGTCTTTTTGTACAAAGAGGAATCAGATCCGCTTGAGCTGAGTGGCCTGGTTAGAATGCGTTTTGTGGATATTCCAGCGTCGGAACAAAATAGCTACGAAGGCGATACCGCCGATTTTGGTTTACGGGCTCGTTATCACTTTGACCCTACCTGGTACGGTGACTTTGAACTGATGACTGATTCCAATGTGAATTGGCATGCGAATTGGCGAGTCACTAAAGATTACGACTTCGGTGACTTAGAGTTAAGTCCAACGGCTAACCTTCGCTACAAGAGCAGCGACTTCAATAGTACCTACTACGCTTTGATAATTACGCCGGAGGGGTGCGAATTGGTGCAGGTTTTGATGCCAGCGTTGGTATTGATGCTAAGTATCATGTGGTTTCTAACCTTTATCTTTTAGGTGCAGCCAATGTCACCAGATTGGACGACAAAACCGTCGACAGCACATTTGTAGATGATCGCTATCAGGGTGAACTATATTTGGGCTTTGGTTTCTTTAATGATAAGACGAAAGCACCAAAAACTGAGTTGACCAACAAGCGATATGTTCGTGTTGCTCATGGTTGGGGGACCCCATCAAACATTGGAGAAATCTTTAAGTTCGATTGGGAAAAAGATGAAAACAACAGCCAACTGTCGTCGGTTTTCTACGGTCATCCACTTACCGATGAGCTATTTGGCTTGCCAATTGATATCTACTTAACTCCGGGGTTAATCCACCACTGGTCTTCGGATGCACAAGGTGCAAGTACTGAGTATGTGGCAGCAATCAAAGCTTACTACACCTTTAACTGGCCGGTTCAGTGGCGATTTGGTGTGGCTGAAGGCTTGTCTTACATCGACAGAATCTCTTACATTGAAGCGACAGAAATGGAGCGTAAAGATAAGGTGCCAAGCCATCTGTTGAACTATCTAGATTTCTCATTCGATTTGAATGTAGGGTCATTGCTGAATAACAATGATTTGAACAATATGTGGTTTGGCTATTCTTTGCATCACCGAAGTGCGATTTTTGAAAAAGCTTCTCAATATGGTCGAATCAAAGGCGGCAGTAACTTCAACACTGTTTATGTTCAGTTCGATTTTTAGAACTACTTAATGTTCTATAATTAAGCGCCGCAGCCTTTTAGGGTTGCGGCGTTTTTTATGATTACAACATTTGTTAATGCTCTTTAGCGGTAGTTCCGAGGTAAAACACTTTCGTTCAACCTCACATTGTTCAAACGAAAGAGCGGCTTGTGATACAATCCGCGCAGTTTTGTAAAAGTAATAATAGGAAACGCTTTGACTTCGTCACAGCCAAATAATGACAAACAAACTGCACAAGCGAACAGTGCGGCCTCTCTACGTAAAGCACTGAATGAGTGTATGTTGCGTGATAGATTTCGTTTGAGTAAACGTATCAGTGGTGCCAGTAAAATTAATAAAGAAGCATCACGTAACGCTGTATTCGATGAAATCGCTTTAGATATTGCAAAATCCATGATGGAGGCGACGCAGCGCGCCCAAGCCAATCCAAAGATCGAATACCCAGATTTACTGCCGGTTAGCCAAAAGCGTGATGATATTGCTGAAGCGATCCAAAATAACCAAGTGGTGATTGTTGCCGGTGAAACGGGTTCAGGTAAAACCACTCAACTTCCAAAAATCTGTGCTGAGTTAGGTCGTGGCCAATATGGCCTTATTGGTCATACACAGCCTCGTCGACTGGCCGCGCGTTCGGTTGCAAATCGCATTGCTGAAGAGATGGAAACCAAGCTGGGTGAATTTGTCGGATATAAAGTTCGATTTAACGACCAGATTTCGGAAAACACCCAAGTTAAATTGATGACAGACGGTATCTTGTTGGCTGAAATTCAGCACGACCGTTTCTTGAATCAATACGACACCATCATTATCGATGAAGCGCACGAGCGCAGCTTAAACATCGATTTCATTTTGGGTTACCTGAAAGAGCTTCTGCCACGTCGCCCTGATTTGAAAGTCATCATCACGTCGGCGACTATCGATCCAGAACGTTTTTCTAAGCACTTCAGTAATGCTCCGATCATCGAAGTATCGGGTCGTACTTACCCTGTAGAGACCCGTTATCGCCCATTGAAGGGTGAAGATGATGTTGATCGCGATCAGCTTGACGGTATTTTCGAAGCGGTAGACGAACTGTGTGATGAAGGCCTAGGGGATATCCTGATCTTCATGAACGGTGAGCGCGAAATTCGCGATACCGCAGATGCATTAGGTAAGCGAAACTTACGTGATACCGAGGTTGTACCGCTATACGCAAGACTTTCAGCAGGCGAGCAGAACAAGATTTTCCAGCCTCACGCAGGTCGTCGAATCGTACTCGCGACTAACGTAGCAGAAACCTCATTAACGGTTCCTGGCATCAAGTACGTGATCGATCCAGGCACCGCGCGAATCAGTCGCTACAGCTACCGAACTAAAGTTCAACGTCTTCCAATTGAACCTGTGTCACAGGCGAGTGCGAATCAGCGTAAAGGTCGTTGTGGTCGTGTGGAAGAGGGTATTTGTATTCGTCTTTACTCAGAGGAAGATTTTGAATCACGTCCAGAGTTTACCGACCCTGAAATCCTACGTACCAACCTTGCGTCTGTAATCCTACAAATGACGGCATTAGGCTTGGGTGATATTCAAGCTTTCCCATTTGTTGAAGCGCCAGACAAACGTAACATTCAAGATGGTGTGCGCTTGCTTGAAGAGCTGGGCGCGATTAACGAGAAAGCCAAAGATCCGCGCAAGCGCCTGACTCAGATGGGTCGTCAGTTGGCACGTTTACCTATTGACCCACGGTTAGCTCGTATGGTTCTAGAAGCGCCAAAGAATGGCTGTTTGAAAGAGTTAATGATTATCGCTTCTGCTCTATCAATCCAAGACCCGCGTGAACGCCCGTCGGATAAACAGCAATCTTCTGATGACAAACATCGGCGCTTCTTCCACGAAGAATCGGACTTCCTCACGTTTGTAAATCTTTGGGATTACATCCAGAAGCAGCAAAAAGCACTGACCGGCAACCAGTTCCGCAAGCAGTGTAAGCAAGATTATCTTAACTACTTACGTGTGCGTGAGTGGCAAGACGTTTATTTCCAAATCCATCAAGCCATGCGTGAAATGGACTTCAAACTGAATGACGAAGCGGGTAGTTACGAGAAAGTGCACAGCTCGATCCTCGTCGGTTTGCTTTCGCACATTGGTGTGAAAGATCAGGAGAAGAATGACTACCAAGGTGCGCGTAACGCTCGCTTCCATATTTTCCCTGCATCTGGTCTGTTTAAGAAGCAGCCTAAGTGGATCATGTCTGCAGAGTTGGTGGAAACTTCGAAACTTTGGGGCCGTATTATCGCGAAGATTCAACCTGAGTGGGTTGAGCCGTTAGCCAAGCACCTGATCAAACGCAGCCACAGTGAACCGCATTGGTCGAAGAAACGTGCCGCTGTTATGGCCTATGAAAAAGTGATGCTTTATGGCGTGCCTATTGTTCCTAAGCGTTTGGTGAACTACGGACCAATCGATTCAGTAGTGAGCCGTGAGATATTCGTTCGCAGCGCTTTGGTTGAAGGTGAGTGGGAAACCAAGCACGCGTTCTTCAAGCAAAACCGTAAATTACTGCAAGAAGTAGAAGAGCTCGAGCACAAGTCTCGCCGCCGCGATATCTTGGTAGACGATGATGAGCTGTTCGATTTTTATGATCAGCGTGTTGGCACCGAGGTAGTATCGGGTCGTCACTTTGATACTTGGTGGAAATCGGAGTCGAAGACCAACAAAGATCTCTTAAACTTCGAAAAAGAGATGCTATTCCGCGGTGATGCCAGCCATGTTACCGATCTTGATTATCCTAACTTCTGGCATCAAGACGGCTTGAAACTCAAATTGAGCTACCAGTTTGAGCCGGGTGATGACAGCGACGGTGTGACGGTACACGTACCACTGCCTATCCTAAACCAAGTGGAGCAGGGCGGATTCGATTGGCAGATCCCAGTCTTCGCCATGAATTGGTTGTGAGTTTGATTAAAGCGCTACCGAAGACATTACGTAAAAACTTTGTACCAGCCCCAAACTATGCCGATGCATTTTTAGCTCGTGTTACACCAATGGAAGCACCGCTTCTGGATGCACTGGAAAAAGAGCTTCGACGCATGACGGGTGTGGAAGTATTGCGCGAAGATTGGAACTTGGAACAAATTCCGGATCACCTAAAAGTGACCTTCCGCGCGGTTGACCATCGCAATCGCAAGCTCAAAGAGAACAAAGATCTGCATGAGTTAAAAGAGAGCTTAAAGGATAAGGTTCAAGAAACCTTATCGAAAGTGGCAGACGACGATATTGAGCAACAAGGCTCCATACTTGGAGCTTTGGTGAACTGCCAAAAGTCTACAAACAGAAACGCGGCGGTTTTGAAGTGAAAGCCTTCCCTGCGATTGTCGATTCTAAAGACAGCGTTGAAATCAAACTGTTTGAAACAGAGCAGGAGCAGATTTCTGCTATGAAGGCAGGTCAGCGCCGTTTGATCCTGCTAAATGTACCATCACCAATTAAGTACTTGCATTCGAATCTACCGAACAAGTCGAAGCTAGGCCTTTACTTTAATCCTTATGGAAAAGTGTTGGACCTTATTGATGATTGCATCGCGTGTGGTATCGACAAGTTAATTGAAGAGAAAGGTGGTTTGGTTTGGGAATCGGAACAATATGAGCAATTAAAAGAGCATGTTCGTGCCGAACTGGGCGACACTGTTGTCGATATTGCCAAGCAAGTAGAAACCATTTTGACGACCGCTTTCAACATCAATAAGAAACTGAAAGGTAAAGTCGACTTTACTATGGCTTTCGCGCTGTCTGATATTAAGGCTCAAGTAGAGAGCCTGATCTTTAAAGGTTTCGCGACAGAGTGTGGTTGGAAGAAGTTACCCGATATCCTGCGTTATATGAAGGCGATCGAACGTCGTATGGAGAAGCTGCCAATCGACCCAAATAAAGACCGCCTGCACATGCTCAAGATAGAGTCAGTGACTAATCAATATAAAGAGTTACTGAACAAAATACCGAAGGGAATGGCGATTCCTGATAACGTCAAAGAGGTTCGATGGATGCTCGAGGAATTGCGAGTGAGTTACTTTGCGCAGCAATTAGGCACACCGTATCCAGTGTCAGACAAGCGAGTAAAGAACGCGATAGAATCTTGCTAAAAAATTGACGAAAAATAGGTATGAATTTTGCTTGTTCTGAAGTAACTTATCGCTAAATAACGGACAACGGCAATAACCTGCCAAGGTATTGCCTCTGGAATAACACTAAAGGTTGATTATGAAAAAGACACTACTAGCGCTTGCACTGATTGGTGCTTCAGCAACTGCATCAGCAGATTCTTGGATTTACGGTGGTGCTAACGTAGGTTCTTCGGATCTTGGTAATGACTCTGATAGCACTTATGGTGTTCACGTGGGTACTGGCCTTCTACCATTCATTGGTTTAGAAGCGGGTTACCAAAACCACGGCGAGTTCTCTGGCTCTGGTTACTACAACACGACAAGTGACCTAAAAGCAGACTCACTTTACTTTGCAGTTAAGCCAAGTATCGATTTTGGCCCTCTGCATGTTTACGCTAAAGCGGGTGCACACTCTTACGATGTGACAGGTGACGACTATAAAGAAGACAGCATTGATTTTATGTACGGTGTTGGTGCTGAATACTTCCTAATGGGTCCTCTATCTGTAGGTGGTAGCTACAACGTATTCAACATGAAACACGATAATGTGAGTTCGTTTTCATTGAATGCAACGCTTCACTTCCTATAAACGGAAGCCGAATATTCTCTGAGCCGTCCGCTATATGCTGGCGGCTTTTTTATTGGCGGAGCAAGCGCTATCTGTTTAGCTTTATAGTTATCTCACTAGCCTTTAGCCGAGCATACCTATCTTTATTCTCAGATTGATACCAGCTAGTTGGCATTCTCTCTTCTAGTCCCAACTTTTTCATCTTTTGCCACTCCTGTTTACTGATTACAACGTAATCGAGCAAATCAAGACATTGACGAAGCGTTCCTTTAGAAAGCACGTCATCGCGCTCTAGACACTTAATTTCCCCCACCAAGGTATCGAGTGGGACTAATGGAATAAGTTCTACTTGTTTGGATTCTGATGCATCAATTGAGCGGCGACATGAAGCTCGTGCTTTTTCCCAGTCGGGTTTACCGTGAGTAGTTACGAAACCTTCTCTGAAACAGAAATAGCTGAATAAAAATCGAGGGACTAAACTCCAGCGATGGTATTTTGCTTCAAGGTAGAGGTGTTCAAATTAAATGTCGAGGTCGGTCATGGGTAAACCAATACTATTCAAAGAGGGTAATAATATCGTTAACGCAAAGCCTTTTAAATGACTGTTAGTGGTTTGACAAACTGACCTTAACAGCAATGCTTATTAGAACGTTTAAGATTAGGGGAAATGGTCATGAGAGCAACGGTTTTAGCTGTAGGATTTTTTTCAATGGTTACTGCCGCTTATGTTTCGGCAGAGAAACCTGAATGGGCAGGAAAGGGTAAACCAGACATCAGTGAAGTGGCTAACATCGCGGAAGCTGAAGAACTGGAAGAGCAAATTGAAGATCGCGAAAAAGTGCTAGACGAGAAAATTAAACAGAAACGCGACAAAGCAAAGAAAGAAAAAAGTAAGAAGAAAAAAGAAAAGTTAGAAGATGAATTGGAGTCCCTCGAAGAAGAAAAGGAGCAGATGGAAGAAGCTAAAGAAGAACTCAACGAAAAGAAAGAAAAATTGGGTTCTGATGAAGCGGCTGGGCTAGAAAAGCAAAAGCAGAAAAAGGCCGAACAAGCTCGAAATGAAGAAGGTAAAGGGTCTGAAAAAGGACAAGAAAAGCGAGAGGAAAACAGCAAAAAATGGTGGAAATTCTGGGAAGAGTAATAGAAAAGTAGCCCTATTCATTGTTCATGAGTAGGGCTACCGGTTCGATCATGCCTTCTTAAGGTCTTTAGCAGGGTAAGTAAGCGTCAGGTCGCCTGCTTTAACGTGTACGTAGTAACCGCCGCTGCTTAGGCCAGTTACAGTCATTTGGCCGAAATCAACACCTTTTGTTGCAACAACAACATCATCGATAGAAAACATATAAATACCTTAAAAGTAAAAGAATTAAGCTTTCGCCCGTGGGCGGCATTTAAGCAAACACCTAGGTGTTTACCTAATCGACTTTTTTATCGAGACGATAAACATCGATGCTTGGATGTGTGAATTGACGATGGGTTATTGAGCAAGATTTGAGGCAGACTATATCCCTAGAAATAACAACGAATTCAAAATCAACAACAATGGCTTAGGCGTTAGAAATGCAGTATCAATATATTAACGACAAAGATGTTTCTCCAGAAATAGACCAAAAACTCCGCGACTTACTCAGTCGCAGCTTTCTCAATGGACAAGACCCTGAAATCTTTAGTCGTCAGCGCTACTACCAAGAAGCGCCGACGCACCGCTATCTGTTATGGGATGGTGATATTCTTGCCGCTCACATTGCGACACATGAAAAACAGGTGGAAGCGAATGGGGAAACCTTCCCAATTAGCGGTATCGCCGAGGTGTGTGTAAACGCAGATTACCGAGGTAAAGGGTTGATTAAAAACCTATTGCCAAAAGTCCACGAAGAGAGTCGTGCACGTGGTGATGCCTTCTCAGTTCTGTTTGGCGAAGTGTATGTCTACAGTTCATCGGGCTATCAATTGGTAGATAACATCCAACTTTTGAACAAAGACAAAGAATGGGAAACACCAAAGAACGTCATGGTTTTGCCACTCAATGAAACATGGCCACAGTCAGAGGTTAAGTTATTGGGTTTGCCGTTTTAGTTTCAGGGTTAAATGTATACCCAAGTAACCTCAATATGCGCGGCTCAGCGAGAGTTGCCTAGTTTGTAAACGCGGCAAAGATTCGACAATCTAATGGTTCTAAGTTGAGATTTGTTAACAATGTGTGCGGGCTAGGCAAACTCGCCCTTCGGGAGCGTATCACAAGCCCAATTTCTGCGTTAAATGACTTGGAAAGAACCCGTTATTCCGCTGCGCCATTTGCCTTGAACTTGAACCCGTGATAACGCTCTGAATCCTGCATCTTGAAGTCACTTGGGTATAAAACACTTAGCTAAAGCGCCTTTCTTGGGCGCTTTTTTATGATCATTTGGAATAGTATTTACTCTCGTTGAATACATCACGATTGCGAGGGTCGATAGACAAAAACATCCAAATTTCTTTTTGTGCTTGCTCTAAGTAGCCGTCTTCAAATACCACCATAGAGCAGTGTTGCGACAGCTTTTCAGCAAAGGCTTCTAGCGCTTCGATACCAAACTTATCAATGTCCTTGGCGTCTATAACAAAGAGCTTTTTGTGCTTTTTCACAGTGAGATCGCAATCAGACAGCGATTGATCGAAGAGAAGGCGAAAATCGAGTTCAATTTCCAAACCGGTACGATTTTGCTTCAAATGGTAATACTCGTCTTGCTGCGAACATAGTTGGTAGTTCAACTGTTCAAAGTAATCGAGCAGGGTACTTTTTACGCTATTCATCGGGATATCTCATTAGGAAGCCTAGATCTTGTGGCCATTAAGGGTATGGAAACCTGAATAAATTCGAGTAAAGGTGGTGAACCAACACGCAGCACCAAAGACATAGGCAATGATGGCAAAATGTTGAGGGAATAAACAAAAAGCAACGAAACAGCCGATGGTTTCGGTGCCTTCAGTTAATCCGCTCATGTAGTAAAGCGACTTATGTTTGTATACCGGATTGTCGATATTGCGCTTACCGGCCATGATGGCAAAGGCTAAAAAGCTTGTGCCTGTTCCAACGAATGAGAAGATTAAAAACGCACCCGCGATGGCATTCTGATCGGGTGCGGCAAGGACAAAACCAAAAGGTATGAGGGAGTAAAACACGAAGTCTAGGCTCACATCCAAGAAGCCCCCAGCGTCGGTTATTCCCTGAATTCTGGCAAGTGCGCCATCTAGCCCGTCACAAATTCGATTGGCGAGAATTAAGAACAGTGCCAACGTGTACTGCTCGAAAACAAGGGCAGGGAAGGCTATACAGCCTAAAGCGAAACCAAACAGCGTGGTTTGATTGGCCGTTATTCCCAGTGGTTTAGCAGCTTTGCGCTTTTTGATAGTGGCCAGCGAATGACCTTAATACTAAAACTATCGAGCATTATTACTTTCCTAATCGGCTAGTTAGGCCGTGAGTGATTTTGTGTTCCATGGCCAAGTGATGCAGCGACTTCCTTGCGGAATATCTTCGTCATCATGAGTCACCATCAAGGCTGGGATATTGGCTTTCTGCAACTGCTCCACAACCCAATTTCGAAATTGCTCTCGTAAGTCTTTATCAAGTTTACTATACGGTTCATCAAGTAGTGCCAGTTTGGGCTTTGCTAACAGCATTCGCGTTAGTGCAATTCGTGCACGTTGCCCGCCGGATATCTGATCGGGAAATGAATCAGCCAAATTTTCTAAGGTGATATCGGAAAGTGCTCGCATCGCTTGCGTTTTCCTTTCAGTGCCTTTGACCGAATTAGGCAGTGCAAACGCGAGGTTTTCCCATACGGTTAAGTGAGGGAAGAGCAAGTCATCTTGAAAAAGAATACCGACAGAGCGTTTGTGAGCTGGCAACTTGCTTAGTTCAAAACCATCAAGCGCGATATTGCCAGTGAAGGTAAACTCATCGGAAAGATGACCTGCAACGGCATCAAGCAAGGTGGATTTCCCGCAGCCACTGGGGCCCATTAGCGTCACTATCTCGCCTTTTTCTACTTCTAAGTAAAACGATGAAAACAGAGTGTCACCGTTTACTTTTTTGATGGCGAGGTTTTCGAGACAAAGAGACATGAGATTAAACACCTCTTATTTTTAGCTTGCGATGTTTGCCATGAAGTCGATTCACGATAATCGCAAGGAAGAAGAAGATAAACGGCAGCAGTGCTTGCCAAATTGCGTAGATGGCGGTCACTCGGCGGTCAAAGCCACTCGATAATGCGACTGCTTCGGTAGTAATGGTGGTAACGCGCCCTGCACCTAATACAAGTGTTGGCAGATACTGCGCTAAACTGACACTGATCCCGACTGCCCAAGCGAAGGCAACTGCCGGTAGCAAGATAGGCAGTTTTACCTTAAGCCAAGCACGCATCGGAGATTTCCCTAAGCTGAGTGCTGCGCGCATATAGCCTTCGTTAAAACTGCGCCAAGGCCCATCTAATGATAGATACACAAATGGGAAGGCAAAGAAAACGTGTGACCAAATGACCCAAAATAGGTACGCATCACTTTGAGCATAGAGCGCGACGACTTGCATTCCGAATAGTATGGAAAGCTGAGGTATCAACATCGGTATAGCGATGATATACCCGGGCACTTGCAAGCGATAGCGAATGCGATATTCGTGGCCGACAAGTGCCAGTAATAGAGCAATGGTCGCACTGACTAATGCGATAAATACACTTTGCTCAATGTTACCTAGGATGTTATTCCATTCGAGTTCCCAATAGCGCAGGCTGTAGCGACTCGGAAGTAAGTCTGGAAAGCGCCAACGTTGGGCAAAGCTCCAAATCACCAAGAGTGGGATCATAAGAGTAGCCAGTGAAGCAACCAGCCCAAACACGCTTTTGCCCGGCAAGCCCCGACCACAACGCCCTGAATATTGCCAACGTCTGAAGTATTGAGTGACTAGCCA
>JYJN01000012.1 GCA_003263845.1 Vibrio aestivus
GGCTACATGGATTCCCCCGGCTGTCAAACATCCGCTAAACTTCAAGTGATGGGTTTTGGACTGCCGCTCTACATTCGGTCTACTTATCGATGATTCGCAACATCGTGACCCTGATGACTTTGCGCGACTGCGGTGCCTTATTCGTTAGATGACATTTTAATGTCCGCCGCATTAACAGGCTCTCCGCACGTGGTCTTAACCTATCTCCATCCATTGCGTCTGCTATGACCCGGTGGGTGTAATACTCTCGCTGCTTGGGCTCGTCAGAGCTTAAGCAGCGTAGTTTTCATACTCCGTTTGATTGTGTAACAGTGACCAGATAATGCGGGCGTTTTTAGCCGCTAAAGCGACAACCGCTCTGTTCATACCTCGTCGCTCTAATACATTTCGATACCATTGGCTCAGCCTGTCTTGCTTATCGCCGAGATTGGCTATGACGGTTCTTGCTCCGTGAACGAGCAGTGTACGCAGGTATTTGTCGCCATGTTTAGTGATTCTTCCGAGCTTAGGTTTACCGCCTGTAGAGTATTGCTTGGGAACTAAGCCGAGCCAGGCAGAGAAGTCCCGGCTCTTATCGAACTGAGCCCCATTACCTATCGAGCTAGTATGGCCGTCGCAGTCTGAGAGCCGATGCCTCTGACTTTCATAATGCGTTGAACGTTATCACTTATCTTAGCGAAGGACTCGAATATCTGCTCTGTATCTGCAATGCGTTGGTTGAGAGCATCGAGGTGTTGGTATGCATCATGGAGGACCACTCTAGCAAGTTGAGGCAGTTCGTTTTCTGCATCTTCGAGAATAAGTGGAACCTGCTTCATTAATGATGAGCGCCCAACGGGTATAACAAGCCCAAACTCAGAAAGCAAAGCTCGAATGCGGTTCATGATAGCCGTTCGCTCGCGAACCCAATGCTCGCGCATACGATGTACCGACAATATAGCCTGTTGCTCTGGAGATTTAATTGGAACAAAACGAGTGGCGGGACGTTGAACAGCCTCACAGATAGCGACGGCATCATTGAGGTCGTTCTTTCCTTTAGTTCTATATGGAGCCACATATTTTGCCGCCATGATGCGCGTATCGTGGCCAAGTTTGTTGAGTGTTCTTGCCCAGTAATGTGCACCACCGCACGCCTCCAAGCCTATACGCATATGTGGAAGGTTTGATATGGTAGTCAACAACTTAGAGCGTGTAACTGACTTATGTAGAATAACTTTGCCTTTTTGGTCAACGACATGAAGACTGAAGTGGTTCTTAGCTAAGTCGATACCGCCAAAATACGAATAATCAGACATGGTGCCTCCGGTTCTAATATGTACCACATGAGTGTGGCAGATCCTCGGGAGGGGGAATCCATGTCATTCGTTATGT
>JYJN01000013.1 GCA_003263845.1 Vibrio aestivus
GCTCAATACGTTGATAGAGGTCTTTAGCCACCGATTGAATTTCTGTAAGAATTCTATCTGGCAATTCATTATAGCTTTCGTATGGGTGAACTGGGCAGATAAGCATGTGTCCAAAGTTAATAGGTCATGATCCGCGAAGGCTATAACGTCACTAGATTCATATACGATTACAGCCTCAATTTCTCGATTAACTATTTGCTCTACTATTGTCATTAGCCATTTCCCGACGAAAGCTT
>JYJN01000014.1 GCA_003263845.1 Vibrio aestivus
GGCTCCATTGGTATGCACAGCGACTGGCAAGCGCTGCCTCGCTTTAACACCGCCGGTAACTATTCGAGCATCACTCTATGCGACATAAATTGAACTCACTGCCATTGCCACTCGATTACGCAGCGCTGCCCGATCCACAAACGACAGACAGGAAACCTGTACTCGATGTCACCTTATTGCCATCGCGTGAAGCGTACTACCCGCATTTACAATGCTATTTGAATGGCCAACATATTGAAGTGGATTGGAAATCCGATAAAGAGTTCTCGGTAAAACCGACAACACCACTATCTAAAGGTCGTCATCGTGTCAACTGCACCGCTCCACATCGTAACGGCATGCCTTACTTTTGGCTATCACAGCAATGGTTGGTTGAGTAGCTCATCAACCCTTACCGCATAAAAATAGCGCCAGATGGCGCTATTTTTATATCTGTTGTAGAGGTTAGCTTTCGCTGACTTCCGCCAACTTCAACCAAGTATCGATCACGGTGTCTGGGTTCAGTGACACTGAACTGATGCCCTGCTCCATCAACCATTTCGCCAAATCATCGTGATCCGATGGGCCTTGACCACAAATGCCGACGTACTTACCTGCTTTGGTTGCCGCATCGATCGACATCTTCAGCATGGCCTTCACTGCTGGGTTTCGCTCATCAAACAGATGTGCCACATCGCCAGAATCACGATCCAACCCAAGGGTTAGCTGAGTCATATCGTTCGAGCCAATAGAAAAACCATCAAAATATTTCAAGAACTCATCAGCTAATACCGCATTGGATGGTAGCTCACACATCATGATGACTTTCAAACCTTGATCACCACGGCGCAAATCAAATTTCGCCAGCAAGTCGATGACAGAAGCCGCTTCGCTTGTCGTACGAACAAATGGGATCATGATTTCAACGTTCTTCAAACCCATCTCGTTGCGAACGCGCTTGATGGCACGAGTTTCCAGTTCAAAACATGGTTCAAAATCTGGAGAGATGTAACGTGATGCACCACGGAAGCCTAGCATTGGATTCTCTTCGTGCGGTTCAAACTCTTTGCCACCCACCAAGTTGCTGTACTCGTTGGATTTGAAATCAGACATACGCACAATCACGCGCTTTGGCCAGAATGCGGCTGCGATGGTAGCAATACCTTCGCTTAGTTTGCTTACGTAGAAATCAATTGGGTCGCTGTAACCACGGATACGGTCGAGAATTTCAGCTTTCAGCTCTTCGCTTTGCTCGTCGAAGTTAAGCAAAGCCTTCGGGTGGATACCGATCATCTTGTTAATGATGAACTCAAGGCGAGCAAGCCCCACCCCTTCGTTTGGCAACTGCGCGAAATCGAACGCGCGATCTGGGTTACCCACATTCATCATTACCTTGGTTGGCAGCAGTGGCAGTTGATCCACCGATGAACGTTTAACTTCGAATGCCAACTCACCTTGGTACACATAACCTGTTTCGCCTTCAGAACATGACACTGTGACATGATCACCATCTGTCAGCTTCTGAGTCGCTTGGCCACAACCGACAATGGCTGGAATACCCAGTTCACGCGCAATGATTGCCGCATGACAAGTACGGCCACCACGGTTAGTGACAATCGCTGATGCCTTCTTCATCACCGGCTCCCAATCTGGGTCAGTCATATCCGTAACCAAGACATCGCCTTCCTTAACAAGCGACATCTCATCAAGGGATTTCACTAAACGAACAGGGCCGGAACCGATGCGCTGACCAATCGCACGACCTTCAACCAAGACTTCTGCTTTATCGTTAAGCTCGTAACGCTCAATCACGTTTTGCTCTGACTGAGAACATACTGTCTCTGGACGAGCTTGAACAATATACAGTTTCCCATCAATGCCATCTTTCGCCCACTCAATATCCATCGGACGTTGATAGTGCTTCTCGATGATCATTGCCTGTTTTGCTAGCTCTTTGATCTCATCATCCGTCAGCGAGAATGTTTGACGCTCTTCTGCCGTGGTATCAACAATCTCGACCTGCTTGCCCACCTCTTGGCTGTTTGAGTAGATCATTTTGATCAATTTAGAGCCGAAGGTTTTCTTCACAATTGGAGCCGAACCTGACTCTAACAATGGTTTGTGCACATAAAACTCATCTGGGTTAACCGCACCTTGCACGACCATCTCACCCAAGCCCCAAGCAGACGTAATAAACACCACTTGGTCAAATCCTGATTCCGTATCTAACGTAAACATCACACCTGATGAGGCCGCATCAGAGCGAACCATACGCTGGATACCCGCAGACAGCGAGATACCTCGATGATCAAAGCCTTGGTGAACACGGTAAGAAATAGCACGATCATTAAACAACGATGCATAAACGTGTTTGGTTGCTTCGAGGACCGATTCAATACCTTTCACGTTAAGGAAAGTCTCTTGCTGACCTGCAAATGAAGCATCGGGTAAATCTTCGGCAGTCGCTGATGAACGTACCGCCACTGATATTTCTGAATTATCACCAACTAGAGTTGCGTAATCGTCGCGAATAGCTTGTTCTAAATCCGCAGGGAATGGCGCATCAAGAACCCACTGCCTGATCAAAGCGCCGGTTTTACGCAACGCTTCAACATCATCAACATTTAGGTCATCAAGCAGTTGGTGAATTCGTTCATCTAATCCTTGGTAATCCAAGAACTGATTAAATGCATAGGAAGTGGTCGCAAAGCCATTAGGCACACTCACACCCGCATTAGAAAGGTTGGACACCATTTCACCGAGCGAAGCATTCTTTCCGCCGACTTTGTCGACATCTTGCATGGATAGGCCATTGAACCAAAGAGTATTATTTTGCATTTATTTCTCCAGAAATAAGCAGCGTAGGGGGATTAAAGGCAAACGATTACGTCAACGGATGGAAAATTTCCAAAGCTGTGGGGTACGTAATAGTCAGCAGGGTTTATTTATTTGTATTATGGGTCGCATCATACTCAATTTTTTTTGACACCTTAAACTAAAAATGCAAACCAATACTCAAAGTCGTGATGTGTTCTATGTTTCTGACGGGACAGCCATCACTTGCGAAACCCTAGGCCATGTTGTTCTGGGGCAGTTTTCTTTTAACTGCAATGAACGTACGTTTCCATTTGTAGAGACCGAAGACAAACTCAACGAGTTACTGAAAGAAATTCAAAACTCTTTTATTAACCATGGGGTAATGCCGCTAGTGTTTTACTCCATTGTTCTCCCCCATATCCGAGCGGCGTTGATTGAAGCTCCTATCAATGGTTACGACGTACTGGATCCTTTAGTGCAGAAGGTCGCCGCTGATACAGGCTTAGCTCCAAAGCCGAAATTGCAGCGTTCAAGAAGTGTTGGTAAAGATTCAAAAAACTACTTTGACCGCATTGCGGCAATCGAATATACCCTTGCCCATGACGATGGCGTGACACTCAAAGGCTTTGAAGAAGCCGACATTATCTTGCTTGGCGTATCGAGAAGTGGGAAAACCCCTACTAGCCTATATATGGCGATGCAATTTGGCTTGCGAGTGGTGAACTACCCTTTCATTGCTGAAGACATGGCTTCAATGCGACTATTACCAGAGTTTGAAATTCACAGACATAAGCTGTTTGGATTAACCATTGATGCAGACAGATTAAACAAAATAAGGGAGAACCGTCTGTCTGGCAGTGACTACGCCAGTGCAGAGCAGTGTTCCATTGAGCTAAAAACGGTTGAAGCGCTATTTCGGCGTGAAGCCATTCCTTACATCAACACGACAGCACTGTCAGTAGAAGAGATCTCAACAAGAATACTTGAGAAGGTTGGTTTGAAACGTCGTTTATTTTAATTAACTGGTTGTATGACATAGCTCATGAGCTAATGAACTCATAGGAAGCTTCGGTAGTGGTCGTCAAAATAAAACAGGTTTGCGAACATAAGGCCGCTATTGTGGCGAGCGAAATTTATAAGGGTTGTTTGAATGTCAAGTCTACTAACAAAGTTACGAATAGCCGTAATTGATAACTTAGATTTTCGTGCTCGCATGTGGGTGGTGCATATCTATACGGGGCAATCAAAAGGGGATTCTTTCGTCGTCAATGAAGACTCATTTTCCACCCCGCTTCAATGGATGAAAAATAAAGGCTACAACGACTCGATGCTCAAACAAGTTGATGCGATGAAGTGTTCTCAAATTGTTGAATTTGATTTGGGAGACATTCAGCATCAGCTGATGCGAGTAAAATGACTCGAGACATTCTCCGGACAAAAGACGAAGAGTCAGACTCATCGTCTGACTCTATTGAATAACAAAAGGGGATATCTTAGGAACTTAAAAGTTGCTGCGGTAGATGGCTTTCGCTCATTACTTAGACTGATGACCACTCTTCTTTACAAACTGCTGCATCGCTTCGGCAAACGTTGTTGATCTGCCTTTAGCCTGAACCTGTACGACTTTGTATCCCATATTTTCTAGCGCTTGGCGCTCTGCTAAGACAGCTTTGTCATCTTGTTGACTGCCTTTTGCAGGCTGATGGATGTAGCAGCCTTCTAGTTGGCCATCTTCGACCAGTTGGTGATGCTTTAGTGCTTCAATATCAAAATTCATAGTGAGCCTTTTAGTTTTAAACAGGGAGCTTCTTGGGAAGATTACATTCGCTTTAAAGGCTTAACTACGCTATCTAAGCCTTCGATTTTTAACGCAAGGCACAGTTTCAACAACTCGCCCAACTCACCTTTAGGCCAGCCTTTTTTATCAAACCACAGTAGATATTCTTCGGGAAGGTCTATCAAGACTCTGCCTGCATATTTGCCAAATGGCATCGTCATTCTAGCTAACTTGAGGAGGTTCTCTTTCTCTAACATTGATATTCAAAAATAAGGAGCAAAAGCAAAGACTACCATTAGACCTCAATGATCCCAAGTGCGTTTACCAAGCTAGCCTACGGTGTGTGCGTATTCTACTATCACCTGGTTGCCTTCTATGTAAGCACGTTGGATTTCTCCATCAATGGTCATCGAGCTTTTTAGGTAAACCACCTTTGGTGCCATTTCACTGCCAGCCATCAGCGATGGGATGAACTGCTTTGCATCCACATGCATCAACTGACAAAATTGGCTAACAAACCCCATGTCAGTGGCTTCATCCCTCTTAGAATGGAAGAGAAATCGAGTTGTGAAATACCAAGGCGTTTCGCCACTTCCATCTGCGTCAATCGCATTTTTGCTTTTTTGTGACATCCACATTTGATATAACGCTTGTGTGTCCTGCTGAGTAAATTCCATGTTTGAAACCCTGTTATTGCATTCATGAGCTATGGTGCAATTTTGAGGTTTAATGAAAATGCCATGTCAAAGGACAGTGAAGTTTGGTTTAGGATTTGGTTTTGTGGGGAACTAAGTTAAAAAACGCTGAACCACAGATGCAAAAACAGCAGCTCAAAGGCTGCTGTTTTAATTGGGTAAGTAACCTAAAGCTTAAAAGAAGCTAGCAATTAGACGCTTGAACCAATCCAAGGCTTTCTTAAATAGACTGCCTTCTTCTACTGATTCAAGTGCAACTAAGTCAGCGGCGGCAACTTGTTCGCCATCTACACTGTAAATGACTTGGCCTAAGACTTGATCAACGGTGATTGGCGCAACTAGGTCGCGATTGTATTCAACTTCTGCCGTTAGCTTCTGAGTATCACTCTTAGGTAGTGTCATGAATACGTCATTCGCTACACCAACAGAAACATTGTCTACGGCACCCATCCAAACTTTAGGCAAAGCGATCTCTTCACCCTGTTTGTTTGGTGACACAGTATCAAAGAAACGGAAACCGTAACTCAGTAGCTGTTTGCTTTCTGCTTCACGGCTCTTAGGGCTAGTTGACCCCATCACAACAGAAATAAGACGCATGTCACCATTCGTCGCGGAAGTGGCTAAGCTGTAACCCGCGCCGCTAGTGTAACCCGTTTTCATACCGTCAACATTTAAGCTGCGGTCGCGCAGTAGGCCATTTCGGTTGTACTGAGTAATACCGTTAAAGGTAAAAGAGGTTTCACTATAAAGTGGGTAGATATCTGGCAGGTCACGGATAATTGCTTGACCCAACTTAGCAATATCGTAAGGCGTTGAGTATAGACCGTCGCTATCTAGACCATGAGGATTGCTAAATGAAGAATTATCTAATCCAAGAGAAGCTGCCCAAGAATTCATTAGGCTCACAAAAGCACCTTCAGAACCCGCTACGTGTTCGGCAATCGCGACGCTAGCATCGTTACCAGATTGAACAATAAGTCCACGGTAAAGATCCATCATGTCAACTTCTGTGCCCACTTCGATGAACATTTTTGATGAATCTGGGAATTTTTTCGCCCAAGCATTTTTGCTAATTCTTACTTGGTCGTTTTCACCAATGTTGCCGCGTTTAAGCTCTTGACCAGCCACGTAAGCGGTCATCAGCTTAGTCAAACTTGCAGGGTTGAGGCGAGTATTGGCATTCTTTTCAACAATGACCTTGCCAGTGTTGAAATCAATGAGAACGTATCCTTTCGCACCGATAGTCGGAGGATCTGGGATTATGGTCGGCGCAGCTGAAACGGCAGCAGATGCTAGTAAAGACACACACGCTATAGAGACAGACTTAAGAGATATTTTTTTCATGGCACCACATCAATGATTAATTCTGGCTTGAGTATAATCGAATACCATAAATCCACTGCTAATAAATTGCCAGAAATAACGCTATATTGATGTTTTGTGACAATTTCCTCCCTTCAAAGACTGTTGTTTTGTCGTTGAAAGGAGAAAAGTGGTTCATCAGTCTGCGGTTTGCAGCCTCATTGCTCTTTCTCTATGTGGAAGAGGGATTTTTTTAATTCGATAACTGAACCAAAGATACGTCATCGCAATTGAAAAATAGAGATAGGACAGGGTGAAAACCAGCGGTGAACAGATCAGTTCAGTTTGCACGCCAAACATAACGCCAAAACCGGCAACCGCGAATTTCGCCACCATGCCGAGTACTAACAAGCCTAAGGCCAAGTGAGGGTAATCTGTGGTTCGAAGCGCGAACCAGTAACATGCGCCGACGGCTAGAGCGGAAACCGCTAACCCAAACAGAAAAGAGTAGAAATTATCTGCCGACAAAATACCGCCTGAAACTGACATCATGGATAGTATAATTAACTTCATCGACCACCTCGCTTTTAGATTATGGAAAAGCGTCCTTTCATTTTTGCAAACTCATTTTGCGTATATTTTCGCCAATTAAATCTATCCGTCAAGGGCCTAAAAACAGGCCAAAAAGGCTGTCAATTGGGCGTTACACACATCAAGACTCACTCTTTACAAAATGTTAACTTAACCTTCTATATCTGACAGTGGCTACCTAATCTTGTAATATTGAAATTTACCAAATTGTTAACAATGAGCATATTAATTAACAATTTAGATTTTTTGTGAATATAAGAGATATCTCTATTTTTAGAACAGATATTTGATTCGATTTATTCACTTTTCAATCCTTTCGCCACAAATAGAAAAACGTGAATTAGTTAGGATTTTATGGCTACCGCACCTCGTCAAGATCCCTTAGCTCTGGTACCTTTGTGCCCACTTTAACTTCACTTGCTTTGACCCATGCCTTCTGAATACCGAATTAAGAAGATTGTAGAAATCGGAGACACGCTCCACCGCAGTGGCTGCGCGCCATATAAACTCGAAAAATACGCGCAGTTCTATGCCCAAAAACATGGTGTAGACGTGATGATCCAAGCGACGCCGACATCTGTTAACTATCAGTTTCCCGATGATAACAATGCAGTCGTAATGAAAAGGCACAAACCCGCCTCTATTAACCTAAGTTTGTTGGCTAATACCATCATCCGGATCAATCAGCCTACCAGTGAACCTGTGCCAGAACCCACCGGTTACCCTAAGTGGATCGTTGCACTCGCCAACATGGGCATCCCACCAGCTTATCTAATGTTGGTTGGCAGTACATTAGAAGCCGTCGGCTACGCAGCACTGCTAGGCTTCCTGGTCTGGTTGTGTCAATTGGTATGTAAAGCAAGGCGCTCGATCGCTGTAGAGTTTCTTTCGGCACTGATCACAGGTATTTTTGTTGCCTTTGTTGCCTCTTCTGGGGCGCAGATCCCCGTCTGGGCACTATGTATCGCCGCCATCATTTTGTTCGTCCCCGGGTTGTCGATAGCCAACGCGTTGGAGTGTTTAGCCTTTAATGATTTGGTTTCAGGCACCAGTTTGCTTGGGCAAAGTGCTCTTACACTCATCAAACTCTTTGTCGGCATTGTGATTGGATTGAATATTGGTGAAGCCTATGGGGTGAGCTTCCCACCACTATATATGTCAATCAAGTGCCAACTTGGCTCCATATATTCGACTTATTTATCCTCTCGATTTCAATTGGCGTGCTGTTTAACGCTCGTCCTACCGACATATTGCTTGGCCTGCCTGTGGCCATTTTAGGGATGTGGGGACCATTCTATCTTGGATTCGATAGTGGTTGGATTGTCGGTACTTGGATTACCACAGTATTAATTACTTTGTATGGTACTTGGGTTGCAAAGAAAATGGACCTCACAGGCTCCATATATATTGTCCAAGGAATCATTATTTTAGTTCCCGGGAGCCGTGTATTAGTCAGTGCCAGTCAATCTGTATTTGAGCAATCGATTCTGCCAATTCCAAGTATTGGACTGTCTGCGCTGTTTATGTTTTCTGCGATTGTTGCAGGACAAATCACTGCGTACTCTATTTATTCTCCACAAATAGAGCGATAAGAACGTCATTCATCAATAGAAAATGGCGCTAAATTGATACAGGTAAGCGTAACAGTTTGAAGACAAACCAATTTCATTTTCATGAATATCAATAAATGAACGGTCAAAATGAAACATAGCGCATACTTATGAATGAAATTGTCGAAAGTTCTGAGGTTTAAGTCGAGTATTCGTTGACTTAACCTCAGATTACTCTACACTCGCATACAGCTAGAAAGCAGTTCTTTGTATACATATACGTTTCGTTGGATTACTTGTAACTCCCCCGTCGTGTCGTACGCAATAGCAATCTACTTTTCCACGCTATCCGCGCCGAATTCGGCTCACAAATTAAATTTAGGATATATATCATGTCTAACACAGTTACTGGTACAGTAAAATGGTTCAACGAAACTAAAGGTTTCGGTTTCATCCAACAAGAAAACGGTCCTGACGTATTCGCTCACTTCTCTGCAATCACTGGCGACGGTTTCCGTACTCTAGTTGAAGGCCAAAAAGTTGAGTTCGTTGTATCTCAAGGTCAAAAAGGCCCACAAGCAGAAAGCATCAAAGTACTGTAATTTAGACGCTTTTTTCTGAGAATAGCCAGCATTGCGCTGGCTATTTTTTTGTCTTATAGAAAAGAAAAATCATGGCATTAAAACCCACTATCTTTAAGTTTCGTATCGCTCTAACTGATATGAACAGAGACTACTACGATTCCTTAAGCCTAACTGTAGCCCAGCACCCTTCTGAAAATGATCAACGCATGATGGCGCGCCTTATGGCGTTTTGCTTGAATGCACAAGAGTCTTTGCAGTTTACGAAAGGCCTCTCGACTATCGAAGAGCCTGATATTTGGGTCAAAACCCTGGATGATCAAATCTCATTGTGGGTAGACGTTGGCGAGCCTGACCCAGAGCGCATTAAAAAAGCCACTCGCCTAAGCCAACAAGTCAAAGTCTACAGCTTCAACTCAAAATCGAATGTTTGGTGGGAACAAAACAAAGGTAAGTTTGGCTATCACAAAGCGGATATCTATCGCTTCGACCACCAATCCATTGAGCAATTAGCAAGCATGCTAGAGCGTGGTATGGAACTGTCGGTATTGATTACGGGTAACTCACTCTTTGTCGATGGTGCAAAAGGTTCATGCGAAGTGACGTGGGAAGAACTACAAACGAATGACTAATCTCGAGCAAGCATTAGTAGATTGCCACATGGTTGAACTTCCTTTCGTTCAAGAGAACCCTGCTCTTTGGCAAGCATTATGCGCCCAAAATAGCGCGCTATTTGATAATGCTTGCCGAAATAAACCAGATACCCTACCTACTCATCATTTACTTGGCCTGTTGACCAAAGCGCATATTGAATCCAGTACTAAGTTAGCCGATAGCAAGCAAGCTCGAAATGCCATGACTCAGGTGTTTCAGGAAACCTTGGGGGAAACCCATTCTAATAAGTTTGTAGACCAAACACAGAAGGAGTTCATGCTCGTATCTCACTGTTGGCTCTATTTACAGGGCTACCTGAACATGGACTTTGGACTGGCTAATGATCATGCTGAAAACTCTGCGATGCTGCTAGGACAACTTAAAACCAATGATAACCACCAGCTAAGAACCGAGTTCGTAAAATCCTACTACTTGGGTAAGCAACGCTCACCTAACAATAAAAAAGAGACTTGGCTCGCCAAACTGCTCAATGGGTTCAAATAAGGTGTTATACCCGCTATCTGATGTTGAATTTAATTTTCAGGAGTTTTCATAAATATTTGTGACTAACATCAATCGAAATTCACAATGTTCTCTTCGTGCATATATTCAGATCGTGCCAACTAAATGCTTTAACAAACACACAAAACTTTGCGATGAATATTCAATAAGTTATGCAACAAAGAAAGACTCCATTCAAATTAATGCGAACATAATTATCATTAAATATGCCTATAAATAATCGCGATTACATTTCTTATAAATATAATTTCATATCAATTTTTTGATTAGCATCACGCTACTGGACTAATCCAACCCACAATAACTTTTCATAGTCACCTAGACTTAACGGACGTTGAAAGTTTACGGAAATGCCTACTATGACAGGATTGGTCGGTCGACATTTGGAAGAAATGGCAGACATGAGCTCAGAAAGAAAGCGTCGAATTGTTGTCATTTGTTCTGCTTTTTCGTTCGTCATATTGCTCGGCTACACATCCGTACATATGGCGGATCATAACTACCTTTTTAGCATTCTCAATCTTACTTGTGCATTATGTATTTCCGTCAACACTTGGTATGCGTTGACTCAGAAAGAGTACAACGTCGCCGACGTCATCTTGAGTGGCATCTTACTTTTCTACGCAACCATGCTGATCTTCTACGGTGGCATGCTCGAAGATCGACTGTTTTGGTTATATCCGATCCTCGCAGCGGTGATCCTTATTAATGATTTCCGTATCGGAGTGTTATTCAGTGGTGCGACAAACCTACTAATTGTATGTTCAATGCTGTTCACCGACGTGATTGAACTACCCGCTGGGTTTGCAGCAGATCGTTTCATTGTGAGCTTGCTGGTACTTTCTCTTGCTTGCAATATGTCTGCCTACTATTACGCACGGGCCATAAACTATATTCAATCGCTTTATACAGAGGGTATCGAAGATCTTGCCTACCTCGACCAACTCACAGGCCTAGCCAATCGTTGGAGCTTTGAAAATTGGGCGCACGGTAAGCTCAAAGAAGTCAAAGACTCCAGTTCGCTAACCGCTTTGGTATTTCTTGATATCGATGACTTCAAAGCAATCAATGATACTTACGGACACAGCATTGGCGATCGTGTTTTGCAGCACTTCGCTTCCAGACTCAAAAATAATATTCGTAACAAAGATAGACGCACTGACAAGCACGATTATTCGATAGCTCGGTTTGCAGGAGACGAATTCGTTTTACTACTCTACGGAGTAAAAACTAAAAAGGACCTTGATAGTATTCTCGCCCGTATCAGCCACCTATTTGAAGACAGCTATCAAAGTTCTGAGCGCATTAACCGCCTCACAATTAGTATAGGTGCTGCTTTATACCCAACTGATGCAGATAATCTGGAGGAACTCACACGATGCGCAGACAAGGCGATGTACACCGCAAAACACAGTGGAAAAAATCAGTTCAATTATTACCAAGGGGATAGGCTAAATCCGTTGAAAGAGTTCGACGATACGACAGCAACGAATGTCACTCCATTGACAACGAAAGGAGCGAAACACCTAGTTTAAATCAAGCACCTCCGGTCATATACATAAACCACAAAGCGATCACACCCGCCATCACCAACCAAACGGCATACCTCACTGAGTTTATTTTTTCCTTATTGACCTTCACCACGGGCTTTACCGCAGCTTTCCGAGCTTTTTCTAAGGCACTGAAACGCTGATCGAACTCTTCTTTGCGTTTTTGCGCCGTATTCGCAACTTGAGTAAAAACGCTGCCTTTGGTCATCCGTAAAATCTTGTCGCGGGTCATAACGAGCATTTGAGTCTTTATGTTTAGGAACAACGGCCATAGGTCTCTCCTTTTACACATCTGTACACAGTAAGTATAGACGATGGTCTTTTCCGTCATCTCGGTTGTTCCGAAGCGTTCTTTCTAATATTTCGAACAACTAAATCAAAACGCTTGGGTTATCACTCCCGTCTAAGTCTTTAGACTGTCAACATAAAACTAAGGGGGTCATCATGGCAAATCAAAGAATCATTCAAAGCGTACTCAATGCTCATCCAACGTCAGATGGAGAAGGTGTGAAGATACGACGCGTCGCCGGTTTTGATAATCCTAACTTTTCTCCATTTTTAATGATTGACGAGCTCAAGTCTGACAATCACGCAGATTATGTCGGTGGGTTCCCAACCCACCCGCACCGAGGAATTGAAACCTTGACCTATATGTTAGAAGGGCACTTTCAGCACAAAGATCATATGGGTAACGTTGGAGAACTAAAGTCTGGCGGCGCTCAATGGATGGCCGCGGGTCGAGGCGTACTACACAGTGAGATGCCCATTATGGAGTCAGGTCAACTGCACGGCTTTCAGATTTGGATAAATCAGCCGAGTCAATTCAAAATGTCGCCTTCTCAATATGCTGACTATCAGGCAGAGACTATTCCGGAATACAGAGGCGACGACACAGGTAAGTTACGAGTGATTGCGGGAGAGGTAGAGATACTCGGTAAACACTCTTTGGTTGGCCCGGTATCGAATAGTAGTGCGACATTTTCACTATCGGATTGGCAAGCTCATTCTCAAGAGAGTATCACCATAACTCGACATTCCGGAGATAAGGTGATGCTGTTTGCATACAAGGGCAACGCGAGTGTTGATCAAAAAACGATTAGTGAAGGTCAACTCGCATTTCTAGGAAAAGGGGACGAGTTTAAAATTTCGACTTCTACAGATTGTGGTTTACTGATTTTTACTGGGGCACCAATTGACGAGAAAATCGTGCACTACGGTCCCTTCGTCATGAACAGTGCAGAAGAGATTGAACAAGCAATTCGAGATTACAACCAAGGTGTTTTCCACAGTTACTGAACGATAGGCAAGCATATTTAGATCTTAGACCCTTATAGAAGAATCTGAGTTGAACGTATCTATTAAGATGCAACCACTGCCTTTTCAACTCACTGTTAGCCACGCCTTATAGGCGTGGCATTTTTATTGAGTACTTTAAAACTACAAATATTCGCACAGATAAGCCGTTGCTTGCTCAACTTTAAGATCAAAAGAAGAGTCTCCCGCTACATCAAACGCCTCACCCGCTTTAAACGTCGTCCAGTTTGCGTCACCTTCGCGTTTAATCGTTAAAGCACCTTTCACTACTGTCATCTTTTCAGGAGCTGCGGTACCAAACGTATATTCACCCGGAGCCATGACACCGACACTGCTATCGCCATCTGCCTGAGTAAAACCTAATGACTTTACGTTTCCATCGAAGTATGTGTTTTCTTTAATCATTTTATCTTCCTTGAGCTTAAATCTAGACCTATGGTCAGTCCCTAGTTTTTATCTGATCAGCTCTAAAATAGCAATCATTAACTGACTCAATAGATTTCGTGAGTCGATCAAAGCAAACACATCGAGTTATCATCTACAATTAATAAGGTCTAAATTTGAATAGGAGTGGCACTTAGGCGCGGCACTATCATTAAATGATTGAATCTTTTGGTAAGAGATCAAACTTCTATTGTCACAGTTTGCTCCCAAGACAAATTTATTTCACTCTCACATTGGTACTAAACCACAATTTACGCGTGAGAAATAAATGGTAGTTCAAAGTCGTAAACCTAGTAGCCAGCCGTTACTGCACACTATGGTGTCGAACAAAAACGTGTTTAGAGTCGTTGTTGGTGGCTTTCTTGGAATATTATCAATTGGATTCGCGAGCCTGATATACGTCAGTTATCAAGACTACGTGCACCCAAGGCATGTCTATGGTTCTTGGATTGAAATTGGCGCACCTTCCTATGACACAGACAAACTTACCCTCAATGAGCAAGGCGTGTTTCGCAACGCTCGTCTGATATCCACTTCCTTCGATTTCGATGGTAAAGAAATTTTCATCGAAACGGGTCAAGGTGTCACTATCTATCGCCTAGCAGGCACACCCAACTCTCCGCAGCTACGTCGAGTTCAACCGAATAGCCCAACTCAGCGCATGATCAAAGAGGGCTATGAAAACACGGTCGATATGGAAGGTGGTGGTCCAGCAAAGAATCGGCGCGCAGCTCTATCGGAACATTTTAATAATAAATAGCGTTGCGCGCGCCTAAACCACTGAGTGTCGCACTCAATCGATATTTTCGTTGATAGCCCTCAGCCTTTTTCTGAGAAATGTCACTATTTCTAAGCTTCGTAATGGGATAAATCCAACGACTTTCCCTATTGAACCACTATCGGTATATAATCAAAAAATATTTTAAATCAACAGAGTAGCACAATGACTGAATGGCTAACTCAAGTGACAACGTTTATCCAAACTTGGGATAACAGTGTCCTGTTTATCACTGCTGCAAGTTTTCTCGCATGGATCATATGGCGTGTGCTTTATAAACGTTTAGAATTCATCACCGCAAAGACGCCGTTTCACTGGGACGACTTAACCCTTCAAGCATTAAAAACGCCTATCAGTACGTTAATTTGGTGCTGGCCTGCAACAATCTCTTTGGGCTATGTCCTTCAAAAGCATATCGAATCCGAGCTTAACTGGCTCAATACACTCAAATTACTGCTTGTAATCAGTATCTTTGTATGGATTACGCTTAGACTCATTAACAATATCGAAGAGTTTGTCCTTGAAAAGCAAACTCGTGATGAAACAACCGTCCAAGCCGTCGCCAAAATAGCGCGTTTATTCTTCATGACAGTTGGCGCGCTAACCGTCATGCAGGCGTTTGGCTTAAGCCTATCCGGCTTACTCACGTTTGGTGGTGTAGGTGGATTAATTGTTGGTTTAGCCGCTAAAGACTTACTTTCGAACTTCTTCGGAGGTCTGATGGTTTACTTCGACCGACCTTTCAAAGTAGGAGACTGGGTTCGTTCCCCTGACAGGCAAATTGAAGGCACGGTCGAGCGTATCGGATGGCGTATGACCATTATTCGCACGTTCGATAAAAGGCCACTTTATGTACCTAACTCAGTGTTTAGTAGCATTGTGGTAGAAAATCCTTCTCGAATGCTAAACAGAAGAATCAATGAAACGATAGGCGTGCGATACTCCGATGGTGAGAAAGTCGAAACGATCGTTAATCAGATTAAATCGATGTTACTTGAGCATCCTGATATCGACTCGAAGCAAACTTTGATTGTGAACTTCAATGCTTTCAGCGCTTCTTCGCTTGATATTATGGTTTATACCTTTACCAAAACCGTCAACTGGATACGTTTTCACGAAGTGAAACAAGATGTACTACTCAAGATCCAAGAGATAATCGCGGACAATGAAGCTCAAATCGCATTCCCAACACAAACGCTGCACTTCTCCCAACAACGTGACGGTGAGTACAAATCTCAGCCAGTTCCTGAGGATGCTGCTCCCGCTCATCAGCCTCCTCCCCTATAATCAGATAGGCGAAGTTCTAAACTAAAATAAAGAGGCCCTTTGTATAAACAAAGGGCTTCTTTTCATCTGAAACGTTACCAGTCCGATTACATCTTGATGAAGCGTGCTCTGAACCGGCGACCTTTTAGCTTGCCATCCTGAAGCTGCTTTAGCGCTTTACTGGCAATCTTCTTATCAACTGCAACATAGGCACTCATTGTACATGTTTATCTTGCCAATCAGTTTGCCATCTAAACCCGCATCTTTAGTCAGTGCACCTAAAATGTCTCCTGGGCGAACTTTCTGCTTTTTGCCACCAGCGATTTGGATTGTCTTAAATGATGGTGTCATCGGCTGTGCTGATGTCGGCTTTTGAGGCTTTTCTGATGGTGTCACCTCAATATCCATATACTCTTCAATTAACGCGACTTTATAACCGTCTTTTTGGCCAATGAAACTAAAAGCGTTACCCTTGCTTCCAGCACGCCCCGTTCTACCGATACGGTGCACGTGAACTTCAGGATCTCTTGATAATTCAAAGTTCAAAACCACATCGAGGTTGTCGACATCTAAACCACGTGCGGCCACATCCGTCGCAACAAGAACAGAGACACTTTTGTTCGCGAACATTACCAAGGCTTGGTCACGCTCTCGCTGCTCCATATCGCCTTGGAGTTCGATAACACTAAAACCTCGGTGATGAAGCTCATCAGCCACGTTCTGCACTTCTTTCTTGGTATTACAGAAAATAACCGCGGATTCTGGCTGATGTTTTAGTAGTAAAGTTTCGAGCAAATCATCTTTATCTTCATTACTTTCTACTTCATAAAACGTTTGTGAAATTGAAGAGCCAGAGTGTGTTGAAGCGACTTTAATCAGTTCTGGTTGCTTCATTACTCGTTGAGCAATCGACTGAATCTGCGCTGGAAATGTGGCGCTAAATAGTAGCGTTTGGCGGTCGCTAGGAGCTTGAGCAATAATCTCATCCAATGCATCTTGAAAGCCCATATCGAGCATGCGATCGGCTTCATCAAGTACTAAGGTGTTTAACTCATCGAAAGAAATACGGCCTTTACCCAAGTGATCTAGGATACGTCCCGGTGTTCCAACCAGAATGTGTGCTCCATGCTCTAGAGAACCAATTTGCGGCCCATTGGCATACCGCCACATAATGTCAGCACCTTAATGTTATGGATACCACGAGCAAGCGTTCTTATCTCTTTAGCCACTTGGTCAGCAAGTTCACGAGTTGGGCAAAGCACTAAAGACTGAACCCGGAAGCGTTTCACTTTCAGGTTACTAAGCAGGCCTAAGCTGAATGCCGCCGTCTTACCTGAACCCGTTTTACCTTGGCCAATGACGTCTTTCCCTTGCAGAATCATAGGCAAGCTTTGCTCTTGAATTGGCGTCATAGTTTGAAAACCTAAACTATCTAATGTAGATAGCAATTCTGGCTTTAAATTGAGTGATGAAAATGGCTGGCTCACGGCAGGCTCCTAACGGGCGAATTTGGGCAGGTATTATCTCCAAATCTTACTCAGTTGCCAGTGTTTGTTGATATTTTTCCATCAAGCTTTTCTTTGTATCCCTTTCTCTACACGGGATTAGTAGCACAGCAACAGGGCCTAAATTCATCAGATACTGCATCGAAGTCGATACACTGGTGCAACGGCATACATGGAGAGTGTGATTCAAACCTAACATACTGAATAAACGCAAAACTTAACTGCCAACTACAATATAGTAGTAAAAAAACATAATTATATTTGGCTAGGACGCGCAATGACGCAATCATATCAATATCGGGAACCCGAACGTTCGCGGGAGTCTTGGTGCCCGTTGAACTACAAAGTGGTTTGTATGTTCATACTGATTTTTTCTGGAACGGTCATCCTTTCCGGTTTTGTCAGTATCTATGCAGCAAATCAACACGCTAAGGCTTATGGCGATAGAGCACTGACCGAACTTGAACGAAGTATCGACAATATCTCGCAAGAACTGCGAGTGCTGTATAGCACCATCTCACCTCAATGCAGCGATTACGACAAGTTTAAATTAAGACTGCAAGGCTATGAGTCGAAAATGATTCAAGAAGTGAAAGCCTACTCTAGGAACCACTTTTTCTGCAGCAGTTATGAGGGCCGCATTGATGACCGAATGAATCGACATACACTTGACGTCATCGAGCGTTCTACCCATGCAACGAGCATTGCACTGACCACTTCAGAGCTAATGTCTTCGCAGCTCACGGTTTTTGCCTCAACCGGAAAAGGACGGGGTTACAGTGCCACGATACATCCAAACCAGTTTCTCAGTGATGTGTCTAATACCCTAACCAGCGAACAATACCACTACGAAGTTCGAGTCGGCACACAAGCTATTCCATCCTCTCAACCGCTGTTTGATAATCCAGACACTGAACTCTATTTTGCATCTCATCGTTATCCAATCTCGTTGAGAATTCAACTGGGTAATGCTGCCTACCAAACATACTTTATCAACCATATTTGGCAGACCGGCTTGTTTGCTTGCCTGTTCGCCTGCCTCTATTTGCTTTACTTTCAAAACCGACGCTCTAAAAACTCAATAGAGTTTGCCCTTCGAGAAGCGATCCACGAACATAAAATCAAGGTTCACCTTCAACCGATTATTGATATTTATAGCCAAACCGTCGTAGGTAGCGAAGCGTTAAACCGTTGGTATCACCCAAAACAAGGCTACATTTCCCCAGATGTGTTTGTTCCACTCGCAGAGCGACTAGGCCTAATCAACGAACTCACCCAAAATACATTCGCTATGATTACGCGTATTCTGAATCAAAACAAAGTGGAACTGGCGCATCAGTACATCAGTGTCAATCTGAGTAGGCAACTCATCACTCAACCGGAGTTCATCGAATTTTTGTTGGATTACGCAGACAAGAATGTATCCATCGTGGCGCAAATTCTTTTGGAGATCACCGAAGATCATAACTTGGACGACCAAGAGCTGGAGGTGGCAATCGCCTCACTTAGCCGTTTGAAAGAGAAAGGTTTTCGTATCGCCATAGATGATTTTGGTACGGGATATTCCGGACTCGATTTTATTCGTCAGCATACTTTCAATGTCATGAAAATTGACAAAGTGTTTATTAATGGCCTTCGTAAGAATGAAGCGATCGCTCCGGTTTTAGTTTCCATGATTGAGCTCGCAAGGGAGTTAGATATGACGGTGATTGCCGAAGGTGCAGAAACGCAGGAGCAAATCACTCAACTGCGTCAACTCGGCGTGCAATACGTACAGGGCTTCTACTATTCAAGAGCTATTCCACCCAAGGATTTCGTTAGCTTCGGCCAACAACCATTTGTTGGGCAATTGATCTGCTAACGCTATCAAACTTAATAGAGCGACGTAAATTGACTTTGCATCGCTCTGCTAACGGGGAGTTTATCTCCCTCAATCAGCACTGACATCTTACCCGTAAAGTCTTTCTTCACCTTTTCAATGCTGCGACATTGACCACCGTTGAGCGGTGAATTTGCCAAAACTTATCGGGGTCAAGTTGGGACAAGAGTTCACGTAAAGACGTTCTGAGCAAAAACTCTTCGCGTTTGCCACTGGTATTCGTCATCACCGTTACATACTTGTCCTCCGCTTTGAGATACAGAACATCCGACACCGCCACTAAGTGAATGTCTTCACCCTTTACCGCTTTAATCCAGCTGAGATAGCTAGGGGCTTTCTCTGTTGCCGTTAATTGTTGTATTTGGCTCAGTAACGATTGCAGGTCTGGGCCGCTTTCTGGCTTGTCCTGTTCGAGTTTTTGCTTGAGCTTATCAATACAGCGATCAAGCCGTTTATCGTCAAGCGGCTTCAGTAGATAATCGACGGCATTGGCTTCAAAGGCTTGAACGGCATACTCGTCATAAGCGGTAATAAAAACAACAGTCGGAGCATTAGATAGCTGAGCTAAACGCTTTGCCAATGTGATGCCATCCATTTCAGGCATTCGAATGTCCAAAAATGCAATATCTGGCTGATGGTTTTCGATCAAATCTAAAGCAACTTGACCATTTTCAGCCAAAGCGACCACATCCAACTCTGGCCATGCTTCGGAAAGAGCACGATTAAGGTGGTGCCTGAGTAATGGCTCGTCATCTGCAATGATGGCAGTTGTCGCTCTTAGATTGATAGATAAACTCATAGCAGATTCCTTTGCTCGTTTGGATAATGGTTATGGTACAGGGCTGCAGACTAGGTCGCCATCTTCAATACGAATACTTGCTGTAACGCCACCGAGACTGTTTTGTACAATCGACAGCGAAGCTCTTTCATTAAACATAGCTTGTAAGCGTTGGCGAATATTGGCAAGGCCAACACCATGACCGTTATGGCTACTTGGCGCTTCCAAACCTACACCCGAATCTTCAACCCGAATTTCGATAAGGCCATCTTGTTTCGTCGCCTCAATTTTGATCTCTCCACCAGCACCATTAGGCTCAATGCCATGCTGAATAGCATTTTCAACCAAAGGCTGAACCAAAAATGGAGGAAGTTGCACTTGGTCGATTGCCGTGTCGTAATCGATGGAGTATTGAAGCCTTTCCCCTAGCCTGACTTGATGAATACCCAAGTAGGCGTCAGCCAACACTAACTCCTCTCTTAAGCTAATCAGCTCCTTAGTGTTGGTTTTCAACGTAGCCCGCATAAGGTCGGTCAGCTTACTGAGCATTTGTTTAGCTTGCGTCGGTTCGCTGTCAATTAACACCTGAATGTTTGCCAATGTGTTGAACAAAAAGTGAGGTTCTATTTGGCTTTGAAGCTGCTTCAATTGACTGAGAATTAGTGCTTTCTCTTGCTCTGACTGCTTGCGCTTAGCGATTTCTAGCTCGCGTTCAGCAATCATTTTTTGCTCATAAGCGTAGAAGTAGAAGAAACAACCTGCGGTTAAGACTAAGCCCAAGAATGCCACCGGAACAATATCACTAAATCCACTAAAGGCTGAGTAGTGACTTAAAACCAAATACGCATTGAGTGTGCCGAAAACGAAGGAGAACAGAATCGAAAGTCCATTGATTCTGAGCAGCGGGAAACTTGGCCACATTTTTGAAATCGCGAAAGCACTAAATACCGCACAGTACCCATACCCAAAACTGATGGCGATGTGTTCATACCACTTACCCGCCCAAATCAGTTTAGTCGCGACTGCAATCGCCAAGCAAAATACCGTTGTCGCTAAAATACTCACGACCCAGTCTCTTGTACGAGGGTTTGTTCCAGCCATTAAAATCTCCCCTTCACATTAAACAAAATCATATACTTATCGCTTAGATTTGCATAGGCAGAGTCACTATCTCCTGTCATAAATCGTGCGGCTATCTCCATTTCAAGAGAGCTGTCACCATTATCATGAGCCAAGTAGTTTAACCACTGGGTAGCAATCACACCGCCGTCTTCTGGCGAAAGGAGTACATCAAATGTCGGTGTTAACTTCTCTAACCATAACTTATCGTTGCTCCACTCCCATTGGCTCCACGCACTGCTGTCTAAACTCCAATGAAACATGACATTATGGGCGACTAGGTTGGTTTGCAGATATCCATTGGCATAGCTTGCTGCCAATGGCGACAGTTGCGCTGACTGAGATAAGATTTCACTGCGGTTAAGCGCTTGCGACCAATCAGACTTGTCCCAACTTCGGCTGTCATACCAATACTCCAAGATTATGTTATTGCCTACTGCATTGGCCCAGTTGAGGCCAACTAACCATTGGAATCCATCTTCTTCCCGCACTAAAGAGACAGGGCTAAGCAATTCGTTAATCGCACTATCACTACTCGCCTGAGGCTTCTGATAGGTATGATAGTAACGTTGATAAGTGGCCGAGCTATGAAGAGCCCAACTCGTATTAAGAACAGTAACAATTGAGCCACCAATCAGCCCCTTGCGAATGTCATCGTAGTAGCCGATCGCTTGCCATTCGGTATCTCCAACCAAAGCATAGCGTCGAAATCCGAAACCCTGCTGCTCAGTGGCTTCTTCAAGCTCAGACCCCTCTTGTTGTGTCCAGCTCGAATCGGTATACACCAAGCTCCACTCGCCTTGCATATCAAAGGACGAGAGCAATGCAGTACCTGTCCCTTCCTCTACCTGAATACCTATTGGGTTTCGACGATACGGTTTGAAGATGTCTAGAGGCCGATAGCCATATCCCACTCCCCAATCGAGTCGAACCTTGCCCAGAGTAATATCAATGATATGGTCGTGAACATCAAGGCTGCCTTGCCAAAACAGCTCTTGCGCAATGAAGTCCGCGTCGAAGCTTTGCGAAGAGTCTGATGACCATACCTGATCACCTTTAACCGCCAGTAGTGCTGTCCAATCGTAAAAAGACAATTGAGCATCTAGCAATACATTTACCGACTGTGTGCTGCTTTCAGAGAGTAGGCTATTACTCGGAAACAAAGGGGATTGGCGAGTATGGGCAGATTCCAAACTCGCCACCCAATCCCACTCAGCATGCAGCGTTTCAGCGCTAACCGTACTGAGTGGCAATGCGAACAAACCTAACCACAACGCTCGCGTCATCTATAGCTCCAGATCCGAATTACGGCTTAAATATGCTGGGTTATAGTACTTGTCATCCAAAGCCATAGGTTGAACATCTTGATATTCAATCACGGTTTTCTTTGCTGGTTGAATTTGATCGAGCAAAGTCATTTCCACCACACGCTTTTGACCTGAACGGTCCCCTTCGGTAAACCAAGCTTGTTTAGCGAGCTTGCCGGAACGAAGGTAAAGATCCGCTTTTATTGGAAAGTCGTTACTTGCGTCAAGCCATAAATCGATGGCCTGATAACTCGCACCGCCCGTTTTTGCGACCAACTTCAGCTGGTTTGCAGCAATAGGTGCTGAGCCGCTGTTTGCAATCTCAACTTGCGTCTCTCCAACCCATTCACCTTGATAGTCTTCACTCCATGTCAATGTAGAAATGTCGCCAACCGATGCCTCTCCAAGCAATTTCTGCATCGGGGTAATACGGATTGGACGGCGACTCTTAGGCATTAACAACCAATAGTTGTCGCCCAACATCAACATTTTTTGGCCAGCCTCTACTTGCGATTTAAACAACACCAAAGATTCGCGGTCTGGACGCGTATAGACATGGTATTGACGAGTTTTGTCTAACTCACCGTTTTGGTAGAGCTTAACCTCAGATACGACTTTGGCCGAACTTTCATCCAGACGATAGTTATCTGCATTTTTTATCATGCTGTCACATCTGGAATAGCAGCAAAGCCGATGGAAGAGAAAAGCGCAGCGGTAGCGATGGACGTTGTTAGTAATTGCTTAAACATAGATTAAAGCCTCTGTAATTGGTTTATTCACGCCTTTTCTTGCAGATAGCCAAGCTGCAAAAATACAAATGATGGCCACACCGAGCCCTGCATAAATAGCTAACTCTGGTGAAAAGTAGATGCTGAGGGGATAGCTTTCGGTTCTACCTGGGGGTGGTGGCATTTGAACCTCAAATACCATCAAAAACACAGATGCTGCTGCGGTAAGAATAGCGCCAATTAGCGAGCCAAATAGTGCAAGCAAACCCGCTTCTCGCATAAAACCAGAAATCACCTCTTTGGGATAAGTCCCAAGTGCCGAAAGCGTGCCAATTTCGCGAGTACGCTCCGTCACTGACATGGTCATAGTATTAAACAATGCAACAAACACGACTAATGCCATTACTGCTCCCATAATGCCGAAAATGCGGTCATACAGGTTCTTTACTTTGACATAGAAAAACGCGCGATCTTGCCAAGGCGTAATCTCAATATTTTGCGCCAATGTCATGTTACTGAGTTTACTCTCGACCCACTGCTGGGTTGCGGCTGTCTGATGAGTATCAAACAAGAACACAGACAACGTACTGACTCGATTACTCGCCAGTAGGTCTTGTGCAGAGGTAATGTGCAAATAGAGCTGACGCTTATCAAGCTCAGGTACGCCCGTTGAGTAAATACCTCGAACTTTAAAGTCCACCGCATTTAACGCCCCGTCACTGGTCGTCGCCAGCAGCGTTACCCAATCTCCGATCCCCACGTTAAGGTTTCTCGCTAAGTCCACGCCGAGCATGACTTCAGGTTCACCGGCGTCATAGCGAGGTGATTGAATGTTAGAAAGTGTCTTACCTTCGCGAACATCTAGGAAAGGCCCTTTCATATCGAACTCTCGCTCATTGACACCCGTTGCAACGAAGATGGTCGATTTCATTCCATTGGACACTAGCCCCGAGAACTCAATTCGTGGTTGAACACCACGCACGCTATCGTTAGTTAATAATTGCTTAGTTATCTCGTCTGCGTCACTGATCCCGTTCGCAAGCGGCACCTCTTCATCTTTCTCGAAGAACCCCGGCTGACTTAAGGTCAAATGCCCCGTATCACGAGCGGTCGACTCTTTTAATGATTCATAGGTATACAATCCAAACCCACCTGCACTGGTTAGCGCAAACACCGCGATAGCAATGATTAAAATGGATAACAGACTGCGTCGCCCATTTCGCTGCAAATTTAGATGCGCGATTCGATATGTGTTTGGAATTAACTTGCCCATCTCAACTCCTCCGAGGACAATTCACCATCAATTAGGTTGATGGTGCGGTCACACTGGCTTGCCATACGCTGGTCGTGAGTTGCCACAACGAACGTAGTTCCCATTTCATGGCCTAAGGTTTTCATCAGCTCGATAACGACATTAGCGGTATGGCTGTCTAGGCTTGCAGTTGGTTCATCAGCCACCACAAGTTGCGGCTTGTGGACCAATGCTCGAGCGATTGCCACCCGTTGCTGCTGCCCACCCGATAGATTATCTGGCTTGTGATCCAAGTAGTCACTCAAACCCACCTTCGCCAAGATTTCTGTGGCTCGCTTTTGCTGCTCTTTGGTACTGTAACCGTTGAGCATCAAGGGATAACAAACATTTTCTAACGCTGTCATCACTGGAACTAAATTAAAGCGCTGGAACACAAATCCAAGCTGAGTTCGACGCAGTTTCGCCGCTTGTATTGCATCCGTTGGGTATGGCGTGCCATTCAGTGTCACTTGCCCAAGATAGGCTTGGTCCAACAAACCTAATATATTCAGCAGTGTACTTTTGCCAGAGCCTGACGGGCCACACAATGCAACCATCTCGCCCTTCGCAATTTCACCACTCACGCCAGCTAAAGCTCTAACCTGCTGATTACCTAATCGATAGGTTTTTTCAATTTGATTGAATACCAACATAATGCCCCTTAAGCCGCATCTGCAATAATGGCTCTAGCTTGAGTCGTCATTGGGTCGGTGTCGTCATTTTGCGTCATTACTTCAAGCCATTGATTAGCTTGTTTTAAGTCTTCCGCACGAATCGCTGCCTCAATGGCATAGAAGTAAACCCAAGAAGATGCAGGGAATGGCTGCTGCTGAAACTCTGGGTCAGCAAGAAGATCTAGGAAAAGATCGTAACCACGCTCGAAGTGATTAAACATGTCAGGCAATGACGTGTAGGTAGATGCAGCAATTGCCGTTGCTAAGTGAGATGCAGGGAGGCCTTGTCTTATCTCTTGGTTACTCACTGGTGCACCTTCGGAGATCAGAGACAAACCTTTTGCGATAGTCGCAAGCCCTTGCTCTGTGTACTTCATTTTGTTCCAAGGCATGTAAGCATCGCGCCCCATCATGGTTTGTGTGCTACCCAGATACACCATACTCAATGCATCTGCCCCTTTGCTGTCCATCTGGCTCTTCAATTTTTCAATCACAAGCTCAACTTGGTCTTCATCGCCCATTGCCGCCTGATTATATTGTTCAATAAGCGCTTCGCTTGGTGCAGCATAGACGCTCGAGATGCTTAACAGCCCCGCTGCGATTGCTGTGCTTACATTGAGCCTTGTGGTGCGCAAGATTCGCGCAGCTGTAGATGTGTGTTCCATGTTCGTTCCCTCGTGGTTTCTTATGCTATTAAGTTAACGAGGTTTGATCGCCCATGTAGGGCAATGCGATGAACGGTTGTTATCTGGATTGAACGGTTAGAATGTGGCGTTAATGGATCAAATCGGAAGCAAATGGAACATAAGTGGTGCGAATGGTTAAAGACGTTGCCAGATAAAAACTGAACGATGAATACGAAAAGAGCCAACATAATGCTGGCTCTTGGGAGTTCGATTATAGATGAGCTTATGGCACACCGTGACCTTTAGAAGCGAGCCAAACTCGGTACCATTGCTCGCGGGTTAACTCAATATCTAGCGAATCAACGGCAGCCTTAACTCGGTCAATCTTGCCAGAACCGATAATCGGTAACGGCTTAGATGGCAAGCGGCGAATCCAAGCAAAGATCACCTGATCAATAGATTGTGCACCTACTTCTTGGCGAATCAGTTCAAGCTCTTCACGAACACGCTTCGCCTGCTCAGTTTGACCTGCAAAGATTTCGCCACCAGCTAAGCACGACCATGCCATTGGACGAGTTCTTAGCATCTGTAGTTGATCTAAAGTGCCGTCATGTGCCACTTCGAAGTTAAGTGGGTTAATCTCAACCTGATTAGTCACCAAGCTTTTGCTAACACGAGACTGAAGCAACTCAAACTGACGTGGCGTAAAGTTTGAAACACCAAAATGCTTCACTTTGCCTACTTTATGCAGTTCAGAAAACGCTTCTGCCACTTCATCTGCATCCATAAGAACATCGGGACGATGAATCAATAGAAGATCAATATCATCCACACCCAAACGTTCAAGAGAGTTATTTACTGACTGGTAAATGTGAGAAGCACTCGTGTCGTAGTGATTAATTTTACGATCTGGATTCTTCGGTGTACACAGATTGATGTCGCACTTAGTCACTATCTGAATGTCGCTGCGCAGGCTCTTATCCAAGGCTAACGCCTCACCAAACAGTTTTTCACATTCATAGCCGCCATAAATATCGGCGTGATCGACTGTGGTAACACCAAGTTCAATATGTTTTTTAAGGAAGGTCAGTCGCTCTTGAGGAGTCATTCCCCAATCCGCTAAACGCCAATACCCTTGAACGAGTTCTGAGAACTCAGGGCCTTGCGGTGCGATGGTAACTTTATCGACCATATTATTTCTCTCCTCTAAATAAAACTGAGCTCAGACTATGTAGATTTGCCAGCATGCACAACAAGACCCTGTTAAAAGAAGTGTTAAATCACCTAAAATTGGGCGATGGAGCACATTCGGTAACCTTAGATCAGATAGCACCACTGATTCTTTTTGGCTCCGTTATCTTTTCTCGTGAATAATAAAGTTTAGCTCTATCTGCCTGCCATTACTGTTAAACGTTGCAACTGAGCTTTTAAGATCAGAATTGAGTTTCCATTCCATTCGGGTTTCGGCAGATGCACCCCCTTGATTAAGGAACTCAATCACAGCTTTATCTAACTCTTCAGACGAGTAATTCGCACTTTGGTCCTTCACATTGAAGGTCTTGTTAAATCTAGTCACGCTCACCAGTTCATAACCATCTCTGCGTAGATTGAGAAGTAGCTGGTTATAACTGCTATGGGAAAAGTCACTAAACAACGTTAGCTGGTACGGCTTGGAGTTAGCAAATTCAACCATGGCAAAGGTATCTTGCTGATAGTATTTAAACAGGTCTAAACAAGACTGTTTCACCGAATCCTCTTCACTGCAGTCAAACCAATCGCTTGGTAATACGAAATTCGTATTTTCTGCCATGCGGAGATGGAAATAATCCAACACTTCTTGCGTACTTGCTAGACCAATCATCGGCCAAATTAAGCTGACTGCTATTAGGAATTTTCTCATCAATTTTCCAAGTAATACTCTACCCCATCAGTTTGTACAAAAAGTGCCAAGTCAACAATCCTCCCTTTAGAGCCTTTGTGGATCTCTTGACGGATGAGTCGATGAGCAAACTGGGGCGTAGAAGCGAGTAGGATGCCCCGCTGAATCATTCACTTTAAATTCATTGGGTATAATCATAATTCTAAGGACTGAACGTGAAACTCAATACAATAACGCCCCTACTGTTGGCTTCCTGCAGCATAGCCGTATGGGCAAGCCCTCAAATATCCATATCTACCACAACCAACAGTCGCAACTTTCCTTTGAACGCGAGTGAGCCCCTCGTTGTGCCTCTTGCGAAAGATGAATATGAAGTTCGCATCAACGGTATTGATGGGCAATGCGAGAGCGTCACTCACGACCGAGTAAAATTTCGCAAGCCAATAGCACTTAATTGCAGCGCCGACACCATCCTGCCGCTTAAAATTCGCTTCACGGGCGACTATGCTTTTGCCTTCAATCAAGATGAGAACACGCTCACCATTGAGAGGCAGGCTAAAAAGTCACAGAAAAGCACCTTTACTCGACCAATACCAAACGTAACTTGCGAGTCATATCAGGGTGGAGAGGTAACGTTAGCGCTTGGTGATACCTTTGAAGAGGGAACGCGACTGATTGATGCCTTCTCGCGGCAGGAGGTGACGGTTCGTAATCAGCAGGTCTCTTTGACGCCTTCACAAAATAGTGGAGGGTTAGTTGTGCTGGAACCTGCTGACTCAAGCGATGTAAAACCTGAATTTAACTACCGTAACGCCAATATCTACTTCGTTATGGTCGATCGCTACAACAACGCCGACTCAAGCAACGACCAAAGCTATGGTCGTCAGAAAGACGGGAAAGATGAAATTGGTACCTTTCACGGCGGCGACCTCAAAGGCGTCATCGAAAAGCTAGATTACATTCAAAGCTTGGGTACCGATGCCATTTGGCTATCGCCCATCGTAGAACAAATTCATGGATTTGTGGGCGGCGGCTCCAGCGGCTCGTTCCCGTTTTATGCTTATCACGGTTACTGGACTCGAGATTTCACAAAGATCGATGAAAATTTTGGCAATGAAGAAGATTTAAACACGTTAGTTGAAGAGGCTCACAGGCGAGGTATTCGTATCTTACTAGATGCAGTCGTCAATCATTCCGGATACAGCACACTTGCCGATTTACAGTACGACAATATTCAGGTTGTAAACATGGAAGATATGCCAGAAAAATGGGCTCACTGGGCACCCAAAACTGACCAATCATGGCATAGCTTCAATGAGAGTATCGATTATCAACACGAGCAATGGCAAAGCTGGTGGGGGCCTGATTGGGTGCGTGCTGGGCTACCAGGCTATGATAAGCCGGGTTCGAGCGCGACGTTAATGACGCTAGCAGGACTACCAGACTTTAAGACCGAATCCGGTCACTATGTGACACCACCACAATGGTTAATCGAGAACCCGAATACTCGCGTCGAAGCTCGTGAAAATTACACGGTGTCAGACTACCTGATTGAATGGCAAACTGATTGGGTTAAGCGTTTTGGTGTCGATGGTTTCCGCGTTGACACGGTTAAGCATGTTGAAGGTGAAGTATGGCGTCGCTTGAAACAAGAAGCGACAAAGAGCTTAAATTCATGGCGAGAAGCACAAGGCAAAGATCCACAACCGTTTTGGATGATGGGTGAAGTTTGGGGTCATCAAGCCTACCGTAGCCCATATTATGATGATGGATTTGACGCCTTGATTAACTTCGATATGCAGAAAAAGATTGATAAAGGTGCGACGTGTTTCAGCCAAATGGCCTCAACGTATCAAGATTATTCAGATTCAATTGGTCAGTCTCCTGACTTCAACCCAGTCAGCTATATTTCATCCCATGATACCGAGCTGTTTTTTAGCCGCTTTAACTCATTCGAAATGCAAAGAAATGCAGCCAACGCATTGCTGCTGACACCGGGTGCAGTCCAAGTTTATTACGGTGACGAAGTGGCTCGCGAGATAGGTCCATACGCAGACGATTTTCACCAAGGTACACGCTCGGACATGATTTGGGGCTTGATGAGCCGCGTGAAAAGTTACTTGAACACTGGCAAACGTTGGGGCAGTTCCGCCAACGCCACCCAGCGATTGGCGCAGGTCAACATCAGGAGATCCCTCAAAAGAAGCACTATGTATTCTCCAGGACACTTAACGGAGACAAAGTCGTGGTCGCCTTTGTTGGAAAATAGTGTCGGTTGAACATCTCAAACGAACTGCAATAAAAAAGGCTCCCTCGGGAGCCTTTCCAATTTAACGAACTTTATCTAATACAGGTCTGTTACTTAGCAGCGCGACGCTTAGCCACTGCTGCTGCAAGTTCACGAAGAACAAGCTCAGTATCTTGCCAACCGATACATGCGTCAGTAATCGATTGACCGTAAGTTGGTGCGCAGCCGTCTACAAGATCTTGGCGACCTTCTACTAGGTGAGATTCAATCATCACACCAAAGATAGCATCTTCGCCACCCGCAATTTGTTGAGATACGTCTTCACACACATTCATTTGACGCTTGAACTGCTTTGAGCTGTTTGCGTGGCTGAAGTCGATCATCACTTTCTGAGGCAAACCAGAAGCTTCTAGCTCTTGCTTAATTGCACCTACGTGCTCTGCACTGTAATTTGGCTCTTTACCACCACGAAGGATGATGTGGCAGTCTGGGTTACCCGCCGTCTCGATAATTGCAGAGTGACCGTACTTAGTTACTGACAAGAAATGGTGAGAAGCACCTGCTGAACGAATCGCATCAGACGCAATCTTGATGTTACCATCAGTACCATTTTTAAAGCCTACTGGGCACGATAGACCCGATGCTAACTCGCGGTGAACCTGAGATTCAGTGGTACGCGCACCGATTGCACCCCAGCTGATCAAGTCACCCACGTATTGCGGTGTGATCATGTCTAGGAACTCACTCGCCGTTGGCATACCCATGTCTGTTAGGTCAAGCAGCAGCTTGCGTCCCATGCGAAGACCGTCGTTAAGTTTGAACGTATCATTTAGGTATGGGTCGTTAATAAGACCTTTCCAGCCTACGGTTGTGCGCGGTTTTTCAAAGTAAACGCGCATCACGATTTCAAGGTTTTCACCAAGTTCATCACGCAGAACTTTTAGCTTTTTACCGTATTCTAATGCTGCTTCTGGATCATGAATTGAACATGGACCAATAATAACTAGTAAGCGATCATCTTTGTCTTCCAAGATATTGTGAATCGCATTACGAGTTTGAAAAGTGGTAGAAGAAGCAACTTCTGTAGCAGGAAACTTCTCTAAAACCGCTACTGGGGGTAATAACTCTTTTACTTTGTTAATTCTTACATCATCAGTTTGAAACATTGCTTACTTCTTCCTATTTATCTGGCTTTGAACAATATGCAACTCCATTTGCTGCAAATTTGTTCATCTTTCTACATCCTATTTCCCTGTAACTTATCGACTAAAAACGAGAAGTTCAATCATTAATTTCAACAAAATTCAATAATCACTGTATTTTTCGAATAACACCGAGATGTAACACATAATTTACACCTCATTTTCCGCTTATATAGTCTAGCGAAAACCACTGTGAACTTGATGCAATATCTCTTTGATATTGCTATGGTATAGCTCATCAGGAACGCCATATTCTAAATTGGTATGAATGCGATAAAGTTCGAAAACGTAGACAAATGGTATGGAAATTTTCACGCCCTAAAAAGGATCAACCTCACAGTAAAGAAAGGGGAGATCGTGGTGATTTGTGGTCCATCTGGGTCAGGGAAGTCCACTTTGATACGTACTGTTAATCAACTTGAAGCCATTTCTCAGGGCATCATTGAAATTTCTCACGAGCAAACTTCACCCGCTCCTGGGGCAATTGGTATGGTTTTTCAGCACTTCAACCTTTTTCCTCATCTTACGGTGATGGAAAACTTAACGTTGGCACCGATCCGAACTCTCAAGCTATCACGCACTCAAGCGCAACAAAGAGCTCGCCATTACTTAGAACGAGTCAACATCGCAGAGCAAGCAGACAAGTACCCTGTGCAACTCTCTGGTGGACAACAACAACGTGTCGCCATTGCACGTTCACTATGCATGGAGCCTGAGATTCTGCTTTTTGATGAACCTACTTCTGCACTGGATCCCGAGACCATCCATGAAGTGTTGGATGTAATGATCGACCTTGCCAATGATGGCATCACCATGATGTGTGTAACACACGAAATGGGCTTTGCTCGTAAAGTCGCCGATCGGGTAATATTTATGGATGAGGGAGAGATCATCGAAGTTGCGCCGCCCGAGCAGTTGTTCAGCAAGCCTAATCACCCACGGACTCAAAAATTCCTAAACCAAATATTGGCCCATTGATGATCATTAAAACGTTAAAGCCCGTCGGTTCTGCCGTACTTCAGATCATCCTACTTATGCTTGCGATGTTTTGGCTGCTGGATTCGGGCGCAAAAGCGATGAATTATCAATGGCAGTGGCATCGAGTCCCCGACTATCTGTTCTTTTTTGAAGATGGCGAGTGGTGGCCTGCTGAATTAATTGAAGGCCTTCTCGTCACTATCAAGATTTCGGCTATTAGCTTATTTTTTACTCTGACAATAGGCCTTACGACAGCCATGCTTAAGCGCTCAAACTCTATCGTTGGGCGAACGATTGCTACTCTCTACATCGAGCTGATTCGTAATACTCCGCTGCTAGTGCAGATCTACCTGCTCTATTTTGTATTTGGGCCTGTCATTGGACTCGATCGGTTTTCAACAGCGGTGTTAGCTCTCGCTCTCTTTCAGGGGGCATACACTGCTGAAATTTTCCGTGGCGGCCTCAATAGTATTCCAAGAGGTCAGTTTGAGGCTGCCCAAACATTGGGCCTATCTCCATTTCATACATACAAAGATGTGATCATCCCTCAGCTTCTGCAAAAGACGCTTCCACCACTGACTAACGAAGTAGTGTCATTGATTAAGAACTCTTCTATTGTCAGCGTAATGGCGATTTTTGACCTGACGACTGAAGGGAGAAATATCGTCTCAGAAACAGCAATGCCTTTTGAAATATGGTTCACCGTAGCCGGAATCTACTTGCTCGTGACTTTATCACTATCTGGTTTTTCGGCTTGGCTGGAACACAAGTTAGGAGCTCAGTGGCGCAGTCCTTAAGCGACAAATGAACTAAATGTATTACAGCTAACAACATAAGCAGAATTCGAACAGGATTGGCTTTATAACACGGACTTCACGGAGAATAGAATGAAGCGATTAGGAATGGAACGACTAAAACGCGTAAGCTTTAAAGCGCTGTTTGCCAGCGTATTAAGCCTTAGTTTCGCCGCCAGTAGCTTAGCGGCAGAAACACCGAACTTAGACAAGCTCAACGAACGTGGCACTCTAAGAGTAGGCATGTCGACTTTTGTCCCTTGGGCGATGAGAGACAAGCAAGGTGACTTAATTGGTTTTGAAATAGATGTTGCCAAACGACTAGCAGAAGACTCAGGATGGAAAGTCGAGTTTGTACCAACAGCGTGGGATGGCATCATTCCTGCTCTGCTGGCCCAAAAGTTTGATGTCATTATCGGTGGTATGTCGATAACTCCAGAACGTTCGAAGAGTGTTCTGTTCACTTCGCCATACTCGCACTCAGGTGTTCAAATCGCAGCCAGTAAAGAACTTGCAGAAGGCTTTTCAGAGCTCAGCGATTTTGACTCTCGCCGAGTCAAAATCGCAGCAAGACGCGGTGCATTCACGGTTCAAGTTGCGCGTGAAACCTTCCCTAAAGCGAAAATTCTTCAATTCGATGACGATGCACAAGCCTTCCAAGAAGTCTTGAATGGTAACGCTCACGCAGTTATCGCTTCTAGCCCAAAGCCTGAGCATGAGGCGGTGAAAAATAGTGATAAGCTATTCATTCCGTTTACAGAGCGTTTGTCGAAAGGTAATGAGGCTTTCGCAGTTCGTTTAGGTGAAGAGGATAAAGCTGCTTTCTTCAATGTGTGGATTAAAGCTCGCACCGAAGACGGCTGGTTAAAAGAGCGTTATGAATACTGGTTCTCAACTTTAGATTGGCAAGATCAAATCGCATCCGGTCAGTAATACTCAACCTAAAAACTGTGCGGCTAGGTTGTCATTCCTAGTCGCTTTGTATACAACTCATCAGTGCAAAGAATCAAAACTCAGTGCAGACAATCAAAGCAACAACACCTCACCAACCCAACCGTACGACTCTAACGCAATGGAGATTGAATTCTCTTGATTTGATTCTGTTGCTCGTTCTAGTAATAGCGGGAGTCTGGCTCTACTACCGTGCTGCTCACGGGATCAATTATCAATGGCGCTGGCAACAAGCCATTGATTTAATCTTTACTGCACGTTCAGACGGTTCGCTTCCCTATTTTTTTCAGGGTTTAACAGCTACCGTTCGATTGTCCATTTGGGGTATGGTGCTTGCACTTGGGTTGGGCACTGCTTTGGGCATCGCTCGCTTTTCATCTGTCTCTGTACTGCGTGTACCTGCTAACCTGTTCGTACAATTAGTGCGCAATATCCCACCACTTGTATTCGTTTTTATCTTTTACTTTTTTATATCTAATCAACTGATTCCATTGCTTGGTTTACAAACTGTTCTTCGCGAATATACAGGGGAACCCAATAGCCTCCAGCGGATACTTTTTGGTCCTGTTTCACTATGGGAAAACACCTTATCGGGTGTTTTATGCGTTGGCCTACTTTCTTCAGCCTATGTCGCAGAAGTCATTCGTTCAGGTTTAAACAGTGTTCCTAAGGGGCAATGGGAAGCGGCTGATTCTTTGGGGCTATCAACTTGGACTAAGTATCGTTACGTTGTTGCTCCGCAGGTACTAACGCTGATTACACCGGCTCTAGCTGGCCAAGCAATATCATTGGTTAAAGACACGTCCATAGTATCGCTCATATCGATTCAAGAGATGACGTTCGTTGGGACCGAAATGGCCAACTCTTCAGGGTTAATATTTGAAATTTGGCTCATTGTTGGTGGCTGTTACTTGATACTGTGCTTACTACTTTCGCTCACTTTCAATAAAATTGAAAAACGAAGCCTGAAGCATTTAAAAAGCGATTAATTGTACTCAGTCATGTTTACACGCATCACTCCAAACACAAAACCCTAACGTTTCTCGGTAGGGTTTTGTTAGATCCGAAGTTGTCGATGTTGGGACTAAATGAAGTAGTGATCGAGCAAGAGCGCGGTAAATAACAGCATCAAGTGGTAAATGGAAAACTTGAATGTTTCCATTGCTGAACGTTCATCTGCGTTGAACTTCAACTTCCAAGCAGAAGCGATGAACCCCGCGCTTAAACAGGACGAAACGACTAAGTAGAGTAACCCACTCATCCCAACCAATACTGGCATCAAACACACTAGGCCAAGTAGCACGGTATAGAGCAGAACTGATGTTTTTGTATAGCTCACACCATGAGTCACGGGGAGCATTGGTATGTCAGCTTTCGCATAATCCTCTTTACGATGTATCGCCAGCGCCCAAAAGTGTGGCGGCGTCCAGATAAAGATGATCATCACCAATAGCCACGCATTAGCATGAAGTTCACCCGTTACGGCTGTCCACCCCAACAAAGGTGGCATCGCACCAGCAATGCCTGCAATCACAATGTTCTGAGGTGTTGCCCGTTTGAGGTACAAAGTATAAACCGCAGCGTAACCAAGCAGGCTTGCCAAGGTTAGCCAGGCGGTCAACGAATTGGTCCAAAGCATTAATATCGCAAACCCGACAACACCAATAGAGAGTGCGAACGCAAAAACTCTCAAAGCATTAATGTCCCCAGATGGCAAAGGGCGCTTGTAGGTTCTCGCCATAATGGCATCAATTCGACGATCAATAAGGTGGTTAAACGCAGCAGCAGAACCCGCCATTAGTGCAATGCCTGACAATCCCGCTATCGTCTGTATTGGGGGCAATGCTCCCGGCATGGCTAGACACATGCCGACTAAGGCAGTCAGTAGCATTAAAGCGACAACCTTTGGCTTGGTTAATGTCAGATACAAACGCCATGAAGACTTCCCTTCCCTTGGCGTTGCAATAACAGCAGACTTACTCATGCAACGTCTCCTTCGTTAACTCAATATATTCATTTGGCTGCCAAAGCAGAACATTGGCATGTAATACAGCTAGCAGCAGCAACGCTGCACCTAAGTTGTGTGCGACGGCAATTCCTATTGGTAGGCTAAATAGAACATTACTCACCCCAAGTGCTATCTGAACAATAAGTAATAGAAACATAATCCATCCAGTTCGGTTCAGTGCACGCTCCGAACCCGACAAGCAACGGAATACAAATACAGCAACAACCAATGCTGTCACGATAGCCCCTATACGATGTGCAACGTGAATCGTCATTCGAGGGCCGTAATCCAAAATACCAAACTCGTAGTTGTCAAAACCCGGATGGATTAATTTAAAGGCATTGACAAGGTCTAAATGACTCATCCAATCACCCTCGCAGATAGGTAAGCTCGTGCACATGAGGGCAGCGTAATTCGAGGATGTCCATCCACCGAGTGCGATTTGAAGCACGACAACAACAAGGGTCAACGCCGCCCATGGCCTTAGAGATTGAGATATCTGCAAATGATCGACAGGTTCTCGTTCTAATTGAGCTTGCCAGTAGATCATCGCTAAACAACTAAACAGGGCGAACCCACCAAGTAAGTGCCCCATCACAACCACAGGCCATAGTTTCAGCGTCACCGTCCACATACCTAACAAGGCTTGGAAAACAACAATGGCTGTTGCTGCTACCGACAACGTTAGCGGGACTCGCTTGGTCTTGATACCAATAAATGAAATCGCAAACACCAGAAGGCCTAACGCTCCAGCAAAGTAGCGATGAATCATTTCAAGCCAAGCCTTATCGGCCTCAACAGATAAATCAGGATACAACACATTTGCCTTGTCTAAGGCCTCAGCAGATGTGGGAACGGTTAGATGTCCATAGCAGCCGGGCCAATCAGGGCAACCCAAGCCCGCATCGGCGAGTCGGGTATAAGCTCCAAGCATGATGACTACAAACGTCATCACCAAAGTGACTTTTAGCAATACGATAAATTTCATAGGCATTCCTTGCTCATCGATTTACATTGCATTTATCTCGTTATTCACTGCTTGATCTAGCCAACACGGGAAAGCTTCAACAACTTTCTCAAATCAGCCAATAAGCCTTTGTTTTGAACTGAGAGATTTTTGGTATCTTCTATTTCAGGGTAGCGCATGACTAACTGACCACGCGGGTCAACGATCACATAATCAGACGGTGATAATTCTGTCAAAAACTGTTTGGATACAGGTATTTGTATGAAACCTTCCAATGGTTCTATGCTGATATCACTCTCGCTACTCATCAATAAGACTGGCTCGACGCGATTGCGATAGCGGCCAAGTGCAATATAGCTTTGACGCATGATGTCGACTTGAGCCTGACATACATCGCCACATTCCGCCGGAACAAGATACGCTAACTGCCAGCTCTTATTTTCTAATGGGTTCTCTACTCCTAATGAGTCGTAACTTGCCGTAGGCTCAATCAGTACACCTTTGTTGGTTACCCCAGAGTTGTACCAGTTGTTCATCAGTATTACCTTTGCCAAAATCGCAGGCAGAGCAAACAAAGCAATTAGCGACAGCAACTTAATACGGCTCTTTCTCACCGCTTCTTGATCATTGCTAGACTCAACCGAGTTTTTTACCTCTTCACTCATTTGTTATCTCCTTCACGACGACTCTGTTTAACTAGCCTTATCAATACATAACCACTCAAAACGAACAATGCGGTTGCCATAGAAAACCACTGTACTGCGTATCCATAGTGCTTTTGCGAACTTAAAGGGACGGGTTGCCAAGGCTGAGGATAAGGCCAACCATCTAATTGAGGTTGAACAACAAAATTGTGTAGCTCAACACCCCATACATCACCTAACTCCGGTAAATTCAAGTTCTGAATCCTATTTGGGGTTGTCAGTTCAAAGTTCAAATCTTGACTCAAAGGGTTGCTGCCCTTTTGATACACTCGCCCCACCAATCGAATCGGATCCACTAGCCAGTCCACCACAGGTAATACGTCACGACTACTCTTGGCATTGACAAAGCCACGCTCTAGCAACAAGTAATGACCTTGCGACCTCACCAACTGGTAGGCCAAATAGCCCACTTTCCCTTGGTATGTTTGGTTATCAAGTAACAGATTCTTTCCAGCTATCGGCACTACGTCCATTTCAATGCGCGTGCCGGTAATCGCTGACAACGCGAAATTTTGGCTAACATCAATGCCGCGTGAAGAAAAAGACTCAAGCAAAGCATCCATACCTTCAAACATCACCGACTGCTGATTGAGTAGTTGTTTCTCGAACAACTGTTTTTCATCACCCCGTGACATCTGCCAAAAACCTAATTTGACCAATAAGCAAAACAATCCCACAGTTAGAGTTAACCCCAGCCAAAAACGGCCAGAACGAACAAAAGGATATTGTGAGGATTGCATGACATTACTATTCAAAATTGCGTTAGTCCTGTTACTACTTTTCGTCATCGTCAACCTAGGTTTTGCACTATTTCAAATGGTTAGAGAACCTCAAGAGTGTACGTCAACTAAACCAATGAGCTTTTATTTAGGTCGACGACTCGTCATCTCCACGGCGATCATCATTCTATTAATCTCAGCACTTTTATTGGGCTGGATTGAACCCAACCCACGGCCTTACTAACACCCAAATTTTGTTTTCAGTTCCTCTATTCACTAGACGATTCCAAAGCAGATTCAAAAACATCAGTGTTTAGAGGACGTAAACAAACACGAATAGACACAGCCATACCACGTCAACAAAGTGCCAATACCAGCTTCCCGCTTGGAAAGCGAAGTGATCTTTTGGAGTGAAATGGTCTTTGGCAATTCTAAACAACAATACCAGTAAGAAGATGGTGCCAAGCAAAACATGTAGACCATGGAAACCTGTCAGTAAGAAAAAGGTGTTGCCATAAATACCTGACTGGAAAGTTAAACCAAGGTCAGCATAAGCGTGCGCATATTCGACCCCTTGGTAATAAAGGAAGAACCCTGCTAGAACAATCGTGATCTCTAACCAAACGATAAGTGCCATTCGGCGATCTTTTTCCAAACTGATGTGTGCCATATGCAAAGTGATGGATGAAAGAAGCAACAAAATGGTATTGGTGAGCGGAATCCCTTTCCAAGGCATGCTTTGCGTCGTCGTGCCATCTGGCGTTGTTGTCAGAGGCCACATTGCTTCAAAAGCGGGCCAGAGTACCTCATGGGTCATCGCATTATTGTCCGCGCCGCCAAGCCAAGGTATGGAAAGCACTCGAGCGTAAAACAACGCACCGAATAAAGCGCCAAAGAACATCACTTCAGAGAAGATAAACCAGCTCATGCCCTGCTTGAATGACCGAGCAATTTGTGCAGAATACAACCCTGACATAGATTCAGACACTACGTTGCTAAACCAACCAGCCAACATAAACAGCAGTACAGCAAAACCGATAAATAGCACCACTTTACCAAACACACCGCTACCATCAGTTTGGGTACTTTGAACCGTCAAACCCGCCCCTACGGCAACAAGAAACAGGGCAACAGCACCCACTAATGGCCAACTACTGTGGGCGGGTACGTAATAGGTTTCGTGCTTTGAACTCATGGTATATTTCCTTATTCAATCACTCCGTGAGAGCATCGCTCTATTGCGAACGAACCTCGTCTTGCTCTTTATCAGATTGCTTTTTGGTATAGGGATCTGTAGTCGAAAGTAATGCTGTTACGACCTCTCCTTTGTCCACCAACTGAGTAGTCTCGACCGAATCAGTAATGTTATAGAGGGTGTAAGAAAGCGTTAGTGTATGAATGGAGTCAGGTATATCTGGCTCTATATAAAAGATAAGCGGCATTTCGGCTTGTCCATTGGCTGCAAGTGGCTGTTGGTTAAAGCAAAAACACTCAATTTTGTTAAAGTAGTTCGCCCCCAAGCCCGGAGAAACCGATGGCACCGCCTGCCCCACCAAAGCTGAAGACGCTTTGTTCATGGCGACATAATGGGTTTGGATCACTTCCCCTGGATGGACTTCCATCACCGTCACTTCTGGTGTAAACGACCACGGCATGCCTTTATTGATATGAGCCATAAACTCAACCCGCAACGTTCGGCTAATGTCTGCGACCATACCCACGGGCTGAACGGCCGACGCAGTATTGGTTTTGCCATTAATACCCAGGGCATCACACATAATGTCGTACAACGGAACAAGCGCAAAACCAAAGCCAAACATAGCCACCACCGCACCCAATAACTTGAGCGTGAGTTTTTTGTGCGACTTCTGCGTTTGATTCTGGTTATCCATTTGAATCCCCTAGTCCACTTTTGGCGGCGTTTCGAACGTGTGGTGAGGCGCTGGGCTTGGAACTGTCCATTCAAGACCTTCTGCTCTATCCCAAGGTTTCGCTTTCGCTTTTTCACCTCCGCGAGCACATTTGATAACTACCCACAAGAAGATCAACTGTGACAACCCAAACGCAAAGCCGCCTATCGACACAATTTGGTTCACGTCAGCAAATTGAATAGCGTAGTCTGGAATGCGTCGTGGCATACCCGCTAAACCTAGAAAGTGCATAGGGAAGAACAGAATGTTGACCGAAACCACCGACGTCCAGAAGTGCCATAAACTCAGCTTCTCGTCATACATGTGGCCCGTCCACTTCGGTAGCCAATAGTATGCCGCAGCCATAATCGAGAAGACCGCTCCCGACACCAATACATAGTGGAAGTGCGCAACCACAAAGTAGGTGTCATGGTATTGGAAATCCGCTGGTGCAATCGCCAGCATCAAGCCAGAAAACCCACCAATAGTGAACAGCACGATAAAGGCAATGGAGAACAGCATTGGTGTTTCAAACGTCAATGCCCCTCGCCACATCGTTGCCACCCAGTTAAACACTTTCACCCCGGTCGGCACCGCTATCAACATGGTGCAATACATAAAGAAGAGTTCAGCAAACACGGGCATTCCGGTGGTGAACATGTGGTGCGCCCAAACAAAGAATGAGAGGAAAGCGATACTACAAGTGGCGTAAACCATAGAGTGATAACCAAACAGTTTCTTGCCAGAAAATGCTGGAATAATGGCAGAAACGATACCAAATGAAGGCAGTATCATGATGTACACTTCTGGGTGCCCAAAGAACCAGAAAATGTGCTGGAACATCACCGGATCTCCACCACCAGCAGCGTCAAAGAAGCTCGTTCCGAAGTATTTGTCGGTGAGAACCATGGTCACTGCCCCAGCAAGCACGGGCATCACCGCAATAAGCAGAAACGCAGTGATTAACCAAGTCCAAACAAATAGAGGCATCTTGAACCATGTCATTCCCGGTGCACGCATGTTTACAATCGTCACGATGACGTTAATTGCCCCCATGATGGAACTGATACCCATGATGTGAACAGAGAACACAAACAAAGCGGTACTATCCGGCCCATATGTCGTTGAAAGCGGCGCGTAGAATGTCCAACCAAAGTTAGGGCCGCCTCCTTCAGTGAACAAAGAAGCAATAAGGATCAAAAACGCGAAGGGCAAAATCCAAAAGCTTAAGTTATTCATTCGCGGTAAAGCCATGTCTGGTGCACCAATCATCATTGGGATCATCCAGTTAGCAAGGCCTGTAAAAGCTGGCATTACGGCACCAAACACCATGATCAAACCGTGTACGGTGGTCATTTGGTTAAAGAAATTAGGCTCGACAAGTTGCAAACCGGGTTGGAAAAGCTCAGCACGAATGATCATCGCCATCGCACCGCCGGTTAAAAACATCGCAAAGCTAAACCACAAATAAAGCGTTCCTATGTCTTTATGGTTTGTCGAAAAGAGCCAACGGCCGATACCGGAGGGAGCTCCGTGATGGTGATGATCATCAGCTTCAATCGCAACAGAGCTAGTACTTACCGATTGCGCTTCATTCACCGCCGATGACTTCACTTCTTTATGTACGGACGAGTTGGGTGTGGACGTTTTCATTGTCACTCCTTGGACTATTCCTTAGTGGACTACTGCCCTTGTTCTTTGAAGGCATTCACATCCGATGCTTGAACCACATCACCAGTATCGTTACCCCAAGCATTTCGCTGATAGGTGACGACCGCAGCTATTTCTTTATCGCTCAACTGGTTGGCAAATGCTTGCATCGCCGTTCCTGAGCGGCCATTTACAATAATATCCAGATGGTCATCCAGCGGGCCTAAGGCAATTGCGCTGCCTTTGATCGCAGGGAACGCTCCTGCCAAACCCTCACCATTGGCTTGGTGGCAGACTGCACAACGCTCTACATAAATTTTTTCACCCATTGGCATCAAGTCATCCATCGTCATTGAGCTTTCAAGAGCCAGTTGCGCGGCTTTTTTCTCTTCAGCGATTTCAAGTTTCTTGTTTGCTAACCATTGGTCATACTCTTCTTCTTCCATAGCATGCACTACGACGGGCATGAAACCATGAGCTTGACCACAAAGCTCGGCACATTGGCCTCGATAAACACCAGGCTTATCGATACGCGTCCAAGCCTCATTAATAAAGCCCGGAATAGTATCTTTTTTCACAGCAAAATCTGGGACCCACCAAGAGTGGATAACATCATCGGAAGTCATCAGAAAACGGACTTTGCGGTTGATAGGAAGAACCAAAGGATTGTCGACTTCAAGTAGGTAATGAGCGCCTTTCTCTTCTATCCCTTCAATCTGCTTTTGTGAGGTGGTCATTAAGCTGAAGAACTCAACCTCTTCGCCAAAATAGCTGTAATGCCACTTCCATTGTGAGCCTGTAATTTTTACCGTCAGGTCTGACTCAGAGCTATCTTCCATCGCCATCAGGGTTGTAGTGGCAGGAATAGCCATACCGATCAAAATCAGAACGGGGATGACCGTCCAAATGATCTCTACTTTGGTACTTTCATGAAAATGGGCAGCAACTGCTCCCTTTGACTTTCGATGTTTGATGATCGAATAGAACATTACGCCAAAAACGACTAGAGCAATGACACAGCAGATATAAAAAATCAGCATGTGCAGTTCGTACACTTGCTCACTTATCTGGGTGACGCCTCTGGTTAGGTTGAAAGTCTGCCCTTCTTCAGCAGAGTATGCAGGGGTGGTAAGGCAACCCAGTATAAAGCTCAACCAGAGCCAGATTTTTGCCTTTAGCTTTCTCACACGAGCTCTCCTCAGTATCGAGCACCTTCCATAATGCTCTTGGATTTACTGGTCGATCGATTAGTGCTCATAGGCCTTTATAGGGCGTAAAATGAGCCTAAATTAATGTTATATTTATGTTAATAAACGTTAGTTAATGTTTCTAAATAGCGCAAGAAAGTGCTAAACCAAAATAAAAAAGTACTACTGTGGTCACTAGGCGCACTGCAACATCGAGAAAGTGGAGGCTGTTTTATGAGGAAGGTAGGATAGCGAGGAAAAAGTCTGTACGAGTTGAAGAATCGTCGTACAAATGTAAAAGAAGTGGGTTAAACCCACTTCTTAGTTTCTTACAGTTGCTGTTGAACGACCTGCTCAAGTTTATCGTAGGGCAAGTAACCCGGAATCACTTGATCCCCCATGATCATTGCTGGCGTTCCACGCAAACCCAACTCAGTAAACAAGCGGTAGTTTTTATCGACAACATCCATCATAGAACTGCTTTCTTCGAGCTGTTTGAGGGTTTGAGTTTTCTCTGCAACCGCTTTTAACGACGTGTCATTATGCATGGAACGTTTTGCCACAAGAAGGTCATGTACCTCTTTGTATTTCTCTGGGGTATCTTGCCAAACCTTAAGCGCATAGGCCGCTGTATTGGAATCTGTCCCCTGCATAAGCTCCTTCAACGGCGTAAAGAAGTTGACCACTTTGACCTGAGGGTAGTTTGAAACCAGTTTCTCTAACTCCGGCTCTAACTTTTTGCAGTACGGGCAGTTGTAATCTGTCACATTGACAATGGTCAGTTCAGGTTCGTCACTTCCCATAACCGGATGAACCGAACTTTCAATATAGGAATCTAACTCTACCAACTTCTCTTTAAACTGCTTTTGCTGAGCAACATAGCCATTCAGGCTCTCATGCAGCGTCGCCACAATTTCTGGGTGACTCTTCAAAATCGAAACAATCTCTTCGATTTGATCATCAGTGTCGTCTGCCAATGCAGCAGGGCTAAACAATGGCGCAGCAGCAAACATTGCGAATAGAGTCAAAGACAGTATTGTCTTCTGCATAATTTCTTCTCTGTTTTAATAAAAGCAATACATGAAAGCAAAACCACCCCAATCAGAAGGGGGCATACTGTAAGTCATGGTCATCATTTAGCCAATACACGTCTGTAATCGACTATGGAAAGCAGACCGTGAGTGTACTAATTTACATTCAAGACAACTATAAAGATTAGAATAAATTAGCTTTTTTCAGATGAATATGTTTAATTTCTATTCAGCGACCCACTCAATTTCGATTAAAGTTTTGTCACCGCACTTTAAACGGCCTAGAAAGATATCGCCTTGGTGCACTTCACCAACTCCTTTGGGTGTGCCAGTCATCAAGACATCCCCATCTTCAAGTGGCGTGTAGCTGCTCACTTCGTCCAAAATGGTTTCTGGTGAATAGATCATTTGAGGAACAGTACCGCACTGGACTCGAACACAGTTAATGTAGAGCTCAATTTGCAATTGCTTGATGTCGATACCATCAAGAGGGATAAAGCGGCTCATAACTGCAGAGCTTTCGAAACTCTTCGCGCGCTCCCACGGCAAGCCTTGGTTCTTAAGCTTTGACTGCATTTCACGCTTGGTTAGATCTAATCCAATCCCCACGGCATAAAGCTGGTTCTGTTTCACCACAAAGCAGATTTCAGCTTCGTAATGTAAAGGCTCTTGATGGAAAGAAGTCAGGCGTTCAGAAAGGCTCGCATTGGTTTTGTTGAACAACACCATCTGCTCTGGAATAGCATTGTTGAGTTCTTGAATATGCTCGAGGTAATTTCGCCCAACACAAACAATCTTTGATGGTGCTATCAGCTCTTCACCCAACCTAATAGTGCGCATATCCAATCCTTTATCTTCATCAACGTGGTTCAAAAAACAAGGCGGATAGTGTAAAGCAAAGTGTTTACCAATTAATCTAACTAGCAGCACTTTATTGCTAAAATCAGATCTTGGCTCAACTTTGAGATGTTCGATTTAAGTAATCGAAAAGTAGAAGGAACAGGAAAAACAAAAAACGCCCACAACAAAAGTTGCAGGCGTTTTCTATAAATTAGGCAGAGTTAGCTGACTAAATTATAGGTAGAAACGAGCACCGATAACCCACTTGTCATCTGTAGTACGGTTGTTCTCGTCATTTAGATCGAACTGGTAACCAGTGTAACCAACGATGTTAGAAGCGAAGTTGTACTCAGCTTGTAGAGCTAGCTCTTCACGAGTTGTTTCCTTAGCAATACCTTCTGCTTTAGCTTCAGCAGTTTCGTAGTTGATGCTTAGGTTTAGGCTGTTCGCTAGAGCGTAAGCCGCTAGAACTTCGTATGCGTCAGTTTCAACTGTCGTAACTTTGTCTTCGCCCATTAGGTAAACAGCAGCTAGGTATAGACCGTTACCGTAAGAGCCGTAAGAAGCTGAAACAGTGTGGAAGTCTAGCGAGTTCTTGCCAGCAGCGCGAACTACGTCGCCAGTGCTGTATGCGTAGCCTAGGTTAGCACCCATGAAGTCGTAAGAAGCAACTAGCTGAACACGATCTTTGTATTCATCAGATTCGCCCACTACCTTAGTAGTAGAAGCACCTTGCCATGCAACACCTAGGTTTAGCGCGCCAGCGTCTCCAAAATCAAAACCGTTGCGGTAAGAGATCATGTCGTCTGCACGAGTCAGACCAATCTTAGCGAAATCAGAGCCTGCGTATAAGAAATCGTTAGCAAACGCGATTGGCATATCAGTTGCGCCAGCTACATCGTAGTATGGTGCCCACTGAGTACCCACTACAGTGCGACCTAGTTCATCGTGAGTAAGACCGATGTAACCAAGACGAGTAGTGAAAGAGTTTTCACCGTTCTCTAGGAAGTTAGCTAGAGACCACTCACCGCGTGCGTCAACTGTGAAACCGTTACCCAAGTCTTGAGTAGCAGTGAAGTTGATACGTGGAGAGTTAGTGCCTACTTCAGTGTTACCTTCTTCTGAACCGTTTAGGTTTACAGAAACGTGACCGCCCATTGCGAAAGTAGTACCGTCGTTGTTGTATAGTTCAACAGCGAATGCTTGAGATGAGATTGCAGCAGCAGAGATTGCAACAGCTAAGATTTTTTTGTTCATTTTAAAGTCCATATATAACAAAAGTTATGTCCACCATTTAATCGAACATTGTTCATCAATCGCTAATGTAACGACTGCTTCACAGCTCGATTAACAAGTGATTAGGACTTTACCCAACCAACCCGAAAAAGTTGCACAAAATAATATAAAATCTACAACTTCAGTTGAGAAATAAATATAAAACAAATAAAAACAGTGCGTTAGGTGATATTTCTCTTAAAAAATGATGTTTTTTATTTAGATTACAAAATGAAATATTTATATTTTTGACCCAAAAACAATCAACGGCAAAAATATAAAACCAGCAACTCATAGCTTCAACTTTAAATAGTTTGCATTTATGTAGATGCATCGTTAATAAAATCCAATAGATTAGGCGTATATTGCAGCCTAGCCATAAAGTTTTAGTAGCAGAATCCCCTTCTTAACGCTGTTTATTTATTCACCACAGCGACATAAAACCAAAATAAAACCGTAATATTTCAGAAATGAAATCGTAATCCAGTCGTTCTACCTTAGTGGCAACTCATTTGATTAGAGCAATGATGCTCACAATACTAATAAGGTACTTTCAAAATGAAAAAAGCAGCGATCGCAACAGCAGTGTTTTCCGCGTTGGTTTCTGGTTCTTCTCTTGCAGCAACCGTTTACGACAACGCCGGAACTGAGCTAAAAGTGGGTGGCCGCGTTGAATTTCGTGGTGATTTCATCGGTTCAAGTGGCGCAGAAGTTGACGGTACAATGAAAGACAAGTCTCGTGCTCGTCTAAACCTTAAAGGCAGCACAGAAATCGCTGACGGCCTAAAAGGTTTCGCATTCTATGAAGCAGAGCAAGGCTCAGGTGACTCTGAGTTTGATAACCGCTACATGTACGCAGGTCTCGATACAACAATCGGTGCATTCTCAGCAGGTCGTCAAGATATGGCAGCGGTCATCATCTCAGACCTAACGGATGTAACTGAGTTCTCTGGTATTCAACAGTACATCGATTCAGCGTCTGATAAAGAAGATTCAACGTTTGCATATCGCGGCAGCTTCGATGCTCTACAAGTTGAAGCAACTTATACTGCAAACAGCACAAAGAGCACTGATGGCTACAGTATCTCTGGCCTTTACTCACTACCAATGGGCCTAGACCTAGGTCTGGCGTACTCTGGTGCAGACCTAGGCCAAGATGCTGGTTCTGAGAGTCAGTTCCTTCTGGGTGCAGGTTTCACTTGGGAAGCACTATACCTAGGTGCAACATACTCAATGGGTGACATCAACGACAAAGCAAAAGAAGAGTTCAACGCTCTTGAAGTTGTTGCAGCGTACAAAATTACTGACCAGTTCACACTAAAAGCGCTTTACGCTAACGCTGAAGTAGAAGACAAGAATGCGAACACAAAAGCAGATTCTGATGACTTCTTCGAAGTTGTGGGTTACTACAAGTTCAACGGCAACATCAGCTCTTACGTATCTTACATGTCTAACGGTCTTACTGACGTGAAAGATGCAAACGGCGTTGTAACTGCTGGTGAAGATACGCTTCGCCTAGGCCTTAAGTACAAGTTCTAATCTTGCTTTAAAGTCGATAAAAACCAAAGACCGAGCCTATGGCTCGGTCTTTTTCTGTTTCTAGCGCTTGCTTCCACTACTTTCCTAGTGAATCAATCGAACAACTAGCGCACCCGGTTCACGCATCGAATCGATATTGTGGCTAAGAACAACCCCATCACGCGGTGCATAATACTTATCTTGTTCGTCTCCAAACACATCATAGGCAATTGCAACAAGATCGCCCTCTTTAACAGATTGCATCAACGTCACTTTCGGCAAGACAAAAGCGCCTTGTTTAGCTCTAATTGACGTAATCGCTTGGCCTTCAACCACCTGCGAATACTCGCTTAGTATTTCACCTTCGAGCACGCCTTTACCGCGCAAAATCTCTTCAATGCCTTCGACCGTTCGATCAATCAAAGGTTGTTCAATCACCTTAGCGGTGCCAACTTCAATGGTAATACTTGGAATGCCTGATTGATTCCAAACTGTTTCCAGCACTCCTGCATCACCAGGATCGTTCAAGATCGCGTCTGGTTGGATTTGACGAGCCATTTGCAGTGATGACTCAATACGAAAATCTGCAAAAACATAAAGCGGATAGATAGCGCCAGACGTTTGTGTATGAAGATCGATGGCGAAATCTGCATTCCAGCGTAGTAGCTTGCTCCATAAAGCATCAATATAACGATTCGCTGCATCACCTTGGCTGTTACCAGGGAAGAAACGATTCAAGTTACAGGGTGACGCGTCAGGATCTGAGCTGGAATAGTCTCGGCTATGGTTAAGCATACCTGGGAGGTTAACAGTAGGGACAATGGTTACGACACCTGATACCACTTTCCCTTTAAGAGTACGAGCCAGTTTTTGCGCTGCTAATACACCGTTAAGTTCATCACCATGAACCCCCGCTGTCACCATGATTTTCGGCCCTTGAGATTCGCCCTTTAACACAATCACTGGCAAATACTGGAACTGTCCGATTGCCGTACTGGCAACTTGAAACCAAAATCGATGTTCACCGCTAGCGAGTTCATTCACATTTAACGACTCAATAACCGAATGCCCTTGAATCACATCCTGAGTAACGTTCTGATTAGCCACAAAAAATCTCCGAAAACTTCCTACTTATTAAGAAGGTATAAAACGCAAAAAAGGCGAGTTACCTCGCCTTTGATCATCAGTTTAACTGAAAGCTGTCTGCTTATGCAAAGCCCGCTAAGTGCGCACCCACTACCACAAAGCTTGAAAGAACGAATAGCAGCACAATGAATCGCCAGCAGAATTTTGCCCAGTCACCCCAGTCAATACGACATACACCGAGTGTTGCCATCAATGATGCTGATGTTGGAACAATAATGTTCGTGAAGCCATCACCCAACTGGAATGCTAGCACCGCAACTTGTCGTGTCACGCCCGCAATGTCTGCCAATGGCGCCAGAAGAGGCATCGTCAGCGCTGCTTGGCCTGAACCAGATGTCACGAAGAAGTTAAAAATTGATTGGAAAACATACATTAACCAAGCAGCCACGACATCTGGTAAACCAGAGATCGCCACACCTGCGCCATTTAGAATAGAGTTGAGTACACTCGATTCGTCAGTAGACCCGCCGCCGAGAATTAGCAGCACACCTTTCGCACAACCTACAAGTAGTGCTGGAGCCAACATAATGCTAGCACCATCTTTAAATGCTACCGCAATATCGTTAGTTGTCATGCTATTTAGGCGGAAGATTACACCAATAATGCCGACAATGAAGCCCATAGTGAAGAACTGGGAAGCAATCTCAGGAATGTACCAAGCATGAACAACCACACCCCACACTACCCAAGCCATGCTAGCGATCACCGTTAGGATCACGAGTGTGTCACCCAAGTTCCAGCGCGAACTTTGCTCACCCACATCTTGATTACGGAAGTAGTCGTCACTCTTATAACTAAACGACAAAGTTGGTGACGCTTTAATGCGTGACGCATACAGCATCGTGAAGGCAATACCAATCAGTGTGAACACCACCCACATCACCATACGAGCTTGCATGCCCGAAAGCACTGGGATACCTGCAATACCTTGTGCAACTGCAACCGAAAATGGATTCATCCAAGAGGTGGCAAAACCGATTTGCGTTGCAACGTAAGTGACCATCACAGTAGTGATGCCATCGTATCCGAGTCGAACCATCAAAGGTGCAATAATAATGGCAAAAGCCACCGCTTCTTCACCCATACCAAAGACGGCACCGCTAAAGAGAACAAAGAAAATAAAACTGGGATAAATAGCGATTCACTGCCTTTGGTTTTATCGATTAAACGAAGAATACCGTTATCGATGGTTCCCGTTCGCATGACAACGCCAAATGCACCACCAATCACCAACATGAACATGATGACGCCGATTGCACTACCCCACTTTGAGCCTGATACCAAGCCTTCAAATGGGAAGTTCATCAAGCCAATGCCACCACCAGACGCAAAGAAACCGACTTTATTATAAACCAGCTCACCGTTATCATCCGTAGTGTACGTAAATGACTGAGGATCAATAACCGTTCTGGATTTCTCTACGCCATCAGCAATGTACGTGACTTGTTGGCTGTCGAAATGACCCGCTGGAATAATGTAGGTCAGTAGGCTGGCAAGAATACCAACGATAAAAATCAGAATAAGCGTATCTGGCATCTGCCAAGATTTTGCTTTTTGCACTTGTGGCTGCACATCCGTTTGGGCTTGAGACATGTCTAAATCATCGAGTTTTGAAACAGGGCATGAAATATCATTTATTTCGAATAAAAAATCAATACCAAGCATCAAACTAGTCACTAAAACCAGACTTTCTTTGATCTGAAGACAAAGACTCTATTCATTACGCTAGATGTAAAATTTGACTATTCATACCCAAGTGACTTCAAGATGCTGGACTCAGAGCGTTGTCACGGGCTCAAGTTCAAGGCAAATGACGCAGTGGAATAACGGGTTCTTTCCAAGTCATTTAACGTAGAAATTGAGTCCGTGACACGCTCCCGAAGGGCGAGTTTGCCTAGCTCGCATACTTTGTTAACGATTCTCAATTTAGAACCACTAGATTGTCGAATCGTTGCCGCGTTTGCAAGCTAGGTAATTCTCGCTGAACCATGCACCTTGAGGTTACTTGGGTATAGTAATAAAACACAGATTTAATGAAATTTTTTCGGTTTTGGTCTGTTCTTATTAAGGGACAACAAGCAAAGGGGGATGCAATGACAACACCAATTAAAGTGACACTATATCGCTGGGGCGGAAGCTGGGGACCATTCAAAGTGAAGATCCCTTGTGGGGAATGTACCTTAACCAAGGATATCCTTGCGGACACTTTTATTAACGAGTTGGCAGGTATCCCAATTGACCTAGAAGTAAAAGATTGGTTATCACACTGGTGGGAGCCACTTAAAGTTGGTGCTTGGCATGCTCCAATCATAATGGTTGAAGCAAAGTGATTAGCCAAGGTGAAGCATTGAATCGCGGCGTATTAGTTCAATCGATCATCGGCGAGTGGGCAAAACAAGACGACCTAAAAGGCAACATTGTATTCGGCAAGGAAACCTGTCCATTTTGTGTAAAAGCCAAAGCGATGTTAGATAAAGCGGGTGTTGAATATCAATACCATGACGTTGTCAAAGACAGCGCTGCACTCTACCGAATGATTCCAGAAGTTAAAGCTCACATTGGTTTGAAGACACCTGTCACCGTACCGCAAATTTGGATTGACGGTCATTACATTGGCGGAGCAGACAACTTAGAAGCTTGGCTAGAAGATAAAGGTCTTACCGTTGTGCCAGATAACGTGGTTGAAATGGGTAACGGCTAAAGGAGAAACAGTTAGGCTGCTGCCTTTTCAACTCACGCTATATCAAATTTCATAGAGCCTCGGGGCAACCCGAGGCTCCTTTTTTTAGAAATTAGTGCGTGCGCTTTGGCTGCTTGTAGGTTTTACCTGCCGCCTGATACGTCTCTTTCATTTTTACATCAAAGAATGCATCAAAAAACCAAGCAACAAATCGAATAACGTCATCGCCTTCATTCATCACATGCTCGATGAATTCTTCTTCCTGGCCTTGATCATTTTGCTGCATCGTTACGTGGTAAATACGTTTTTCACCTTCGACTTCTGCCAATGCAAACTGGCCTGTTAGCCCTTCTGCAGCTTCCGCTACCTCTTGATTATCGCTTTCTTTAAGCAGTACCAGCGCCTCTGGCAGGTTCTGTTTCTCACACAACCCTTTCACTAACTGTTCAAATTCATTCTGTTGCATTGTCGCCACCTTTATACATTTTCGCGCATTGTATACTTAATCGCTTCAAAGAGCAGCCCGTTAAACCCTTTAAGCTAAATCGCCACATTTTGTCTCTTTGTCAAACAATCCATATCCAAAGTAAAAAACGAACTGGTATCATAATGGGCTCTACCGTGTGGGGAGACAGTTCAGGCTTACGGCTCTTAACACCAGAACGAGTTCAGCGGCATTAGACAATAGTTGAGGATTAGCATGGATTGGATTCAAAGCGTTGAAACTTACCTTAAAGTTGTAGAAGAAAATAGTTTCAACGGTGCAGCCAGAAAAATGAATACGACAAGCTCAGCCATTAGCAAACGCATTCACTGGTTAGAAGAAAGAATTGGGGTACAGCTGCTTATCCGGACCACTCGCTCAATTACTCAAACCGAAGCGGGCGCACTCTTCTATCAAAGAGCAAAAGATCAACTTGATGGATGGCAGTCTTTAGTTGATGAAACACGCTCAGTGAATCAAAACCCTGCTGGCCTACTTAAAATTGGCGCCACTTTAGCTGTCGGGTCTAAGTTTCTAGCAAAGTATCTTAATGACTTTCTTGCCAGTTATCCTGACATCCGAATCCAACTCACCACAACTACGCCCGGCCAACTGCCAGAACTGAGCCTCGATCTATTCATTAGCCGCGAAATTGATCAACTCAATTCATTAAGTTTCAAAGCCACGCCACTGTTTGAACATCGAGCTGGGTTTTATGCTTCACCTCAATATATCGAACAGCACGGTACACCAACCACTGTCAAAGAACTTGCTGAGCACAATGTACTGATTTGGGGAGAAAAACCGCACCGTGAAGTCAAGTTGCATAAAGGGAAACGGGTCACGCTCACCGGAAACTTTTCAACGACTAACCCTGAAGCTCTATTCTATGCCGCCAAACACGGGCTGGGCATCCTACTTTCCAACGATGTGATGCTAAAAGAAGAGCTCGAACAAGGTAGCTTAGTACGGCTACTTCCCGGCACTTTAGTCGATGAAACAACAGTCTACGCTTACTACCCTAAACTGGATTATCAACATACAAGAACAAAAGTGTTTTTGGAGTACTTAAAACGTCGCCTAGAAGAAGAGAAGTCCATCGCTGAGCCCTAGTTTGTCGACCATTTCACTCATTCTTTTGTTTTTCATCAAGTTAGCAAAATCGATGAAAAAAACATCCGATTTCGGTTTGAAAAGGAGTGCAATCTGACTCATATTGATAATGTAAATATAACTATAAATAACGATATGATGTCCCCCAAACGTGAGTTTGCACTATGGCTAGACGTACGATGAATAAAGCCTCTATCGGCTTAGACGTGCTTAACAGTATTTTACCTCTTGAAGGTGCTGCCCTTCTCGACCAGGTAACATTAGAGCTGCACGCGCACTATCAATCCCATTGCACCTGTATTGTCTCAATCGATAAGCTCAGATATAACGCTCAAACTCTATCTCATGCAAAACATGGGGCACTTGAGGCAGATAGCACTTTCCCTCTAAGTGGTACACCAACGGAATACGTTGCTCGCAGTGAAGACGATTATTTATGGTGTGGCGACAACATACAAGAGCTGTTTCCCAACGACCCAAATATCCCACATGAAGCGGTGCGAAGTTACTTAGGTATTCCGCTCACTTCCCAAACTGGTGAAGTGTTAGGGGTATTACTGTCAGTTTTCTCTGAACCGTTAAAAGAAGCAGACAACCAAAACCTCATTAGCGACCATAAAATGTTCGCCAACTTGGTCGTTCATGGATTAAGAGCTGAATGGCTACTAGAACGATCGGACAGCTTAGTCAATCAATTGAGTTACGAAGTTTCTCACGACAACCTTACCCATTTGATGAACCGTAGCTACCTGTCAGACAAGCTAGAAGTGTTGATTGAGACCACCGAAGAACCGTTCAGCCTCGCGTATCTTGATATCGATAATTTCAAGCAAATCAATGATTTTTATGGGACTTACATAGGTGACCAAGTCCTCTGCTTCGTTGCGAAAGTGATTCAACAAGCAATCCCAGAAGAGCAACTCACCTTTCGAACTGCCGGAGATGAGTTCGCTTTCATTACCTACTCTGAAGATCCGCTTAAGATTTGCAGCAAGATCATTCGTCGCCTTGAGCAAGGCTATTCTGATCCTGCCCATGAAATTAAAATTGATGCGAGTATTGGCATTGCAAGACGCTTCGAAAAAAGCGTTTCACCAGACCAACTGATTCTGAATACTAGCTTGGCATTGAAAGATTGTAAGCGCTCGCGCAGTTTGCGTATTCAATGCTACGACACGCACCTGAGCGCGAAATACTATCGCCGTACAATGGTGATCAATGCTCTAAGACAGGAGCTGTTCAAACCCAATTCCTCCCCGAGCGAAATCTACATTCTTGCCCAACCCATCGTTCACCGTGACAAAGAGCTCTGGGACTATTTCGAAATATTAGCACGTTGGAAAAGCCAAACATTGGGAGACGTTTATCCCATTGAATTTATTGAAGCGGCAGAACAGTCCGGGTTGATTGTTGATCTCGGTGAGCGTATCGTCGAATTGGCTTGTGCGGCGAAACTAGAACTTGAACAAGGTCTAGGCTACAAAGTGCGCTTTAGTCTCAACTGTTCAGCTCATGAGCTAAATGATTCGAGTCGTTACCTCAGTCACCTTATTAATACGATTGAGAATTATGGTTTTGAACCTAGTGAGTTTACCATCGAGCTAACGGAAACGGTTCTCCTCACCCAAACCAGTGAGGTCCGTTTTATTCTCGATAAACTGCGTCAACTAGGCTTCCGAGTCGCGTTAGATGATTTTGGAACAGGTTACTCGAGCTTAAACTATATACACAGCTACCCCATTGATTGCATAAAGATAGACGCGTCTTTCACTCGCAATATGTTAGACAGCGTGACGTCCGAAAGCTTAGTGTGGTTAATCATTCAACTTGCAGAAAAGCTCAATGTATCTCTAGTTGCTGAAGGTGTTGAGACGCAAGAGGCCTTAGATAAACTATTTGAGATGGGATGCAACCAAATTCAAGGTTACTACTATTCCCGCCCAGAAACACCGAACGCAATTATCAACTATTTTAAAAATATTCGGCCGTTTCACCAGCCAGACCACCGCCAAAAATCAGCTAGCTAATTGCGGTTGCGACAAATTCGCTTGGTTCACCGAAGCAAATATAAAAGAAATCGGCACAGAAATGAGTTGGCTCAAAACAAAAAGGCACTTGTTCAAACAAGTGCCTTTCGCTTAATTACCAAGTTACTTAATTATTGTTGCTTAGCTACTTAGCTCTAAAGGCTAACCCAATAACCGCGCGCTGCTGGTTAAGATGCCTCGGCGACATCTTTAGTCTCTTGGCTCGCTAACTCAATCTCCTTGCTGCGCATCATAGTATCTAACTCGTCTCGGCGAGCAATGAAGGCTTTAAGCTGATCTTTTGGTACCGAGTTCGCCATTGGAATGTTCGCTTTCATCGGGTTTACAGCGCGTCCCCTCACGAGTAACTCATAATGGATATGAGGCCCAGTTACACGTCCCGTCGCACCTGCTAAACCAATTCTTTGGCCACGAGATACCTTTTGGCCTTTGCGAACCAATATCTTGCTTAGGTGAAGATAACGAGTTTTGTAAGTACTGCCGTGCTGAATCACAACATACTTACCCGCATAAGGGTGATTGCGCGTCATCGCAACAACACCATCTCCTGTGGAAACAATTGGCGTACCTGTTGGCGTAGCCCAATCGGTGCCATTATGAGGGGCAACTCGGCCAGTAACAGGGTGCAGTCTTTTAGGGTTAAAATGAGAACTTAAACGATAATTTCCGTTTACTGGTTTACGCTGGAAAGCACGCTGTAAACTTTCGCCGTTGGCATCATAGTATTGACCATCACTATGAAGATAAGCGGTAATCTCACGGCCTCGGTTATAAATCTTAATCGCTTGAATTTCGCGATTACCAGTTAGGGCCTGCCCAACATATTGTCGAGACTGAACCACTTCAAACTTATCACCCGCTCTAAAGTCACGTGAAAAATTGATTTTATCTTTTAGCAGCGAAACAACCTGCTCTATTTCAACGCTGGCCAACCCAATAGCATTGGCCGATTGTGAGAAACTACCTCGAACTTCGCCCACCAACGCAGTCTCACGCCAAGTGCCGGGGACAATGCGATCTTCAAAATCAAACGTACCATCATCTTGCTTGGTATAGACAGCGCTTCTCACAACGCTGAAAACCAGCTCCATTTTAAACAGCTCATTGGCGCTCTCACCTTTCCAGAATCGCAATGTGTTTCCTGGTTGGAGAGTATCTAAAGCAAGAAAGTTGAGATCGGTCTCCATCACTTTCATCATCTCTTGGTAACCAAACCCAAGGTGATTAAAGATAGAGCTTAGGTTGTCTCCTGACTGAATCTGATACTCGTAGTCTGGACGAGATTCAACATTCACGCCATCTGAGATAGGGGTATCAATGATAGTAGACTCAGGAAGAGACAGTTCAATGGTACGTTGTAAGCTATTGTCACTAAAAGGAGAAAGGACAATAACGGCCACTAAAGGAAGGCAAGTTGCGATCAGTTTCTTTCGCATAGAAAGCGAAGAATAACGCATAATTAGAGAATTAGGGCTCACATTCTGACCTGTTCATTACTGCTAGAAAGCCCTAAGACTAAGGGTTTCTCATCAAAAAGTCACCCTAGCGATATCAAAGTATATGCAATTAAAACGTAAAAAAGGCGCAAAAAGCGCCTTTTAAAAATCGAACTAATCCAACCTATGAATGAGTCGAAACCAGTCCATTATCTTCACCAAAATCGTTAGGTCTGTACAAATCCGCTTGAGGATCGTTTTCCCACTTTTGACCATCAACAAGGTAGCGAAATTCAAACTCGCTATCTTTTGGCAAACGGGTTTTAAACTTAAATGACTTAGTTTTCGCCACTTTTTTCATTTCCGTTGGTTGCCAATCTAAGAAATCGGCTACTAACGCAACTGAATTTTCCGCTTGCGCTGCTGGTACTTCAAAGGTTACTTCGACCTCATTTTTTGTTTTAAAAAAGCGCTTATTAATCATCCTTAACTCCATATAATACAGCAAACAATTTCATATTAACTAAACACCATAATAGGCAATTTATCACACAATACAACTCTGATTATGATATGGCGTTATAACGCCTTTATTTTAAGACGTGATGAAATTTCGTACTGATAGGTTGCTGGTGACTTTGGCGTCGACGCTTTTGCTTGATCGAAGCCATGCTCCAATACGGTGAGCTCGACTCGACCATTTTGATAACTCAGCTCACTCACGGATACTCGGTCGCCAACAAAAGCGCTGTCTTTAAGTACCATTCGTTGTCGATGAGTATCGTATTCAAAGGTTGCCAAGTAGTAAAAGGCACCGCTGCCTGATTGGAAACCACCAAGTACAAAACATACTGCCCTACCATGTCATCTGACCCAATCGACGCTAGCTGGTCCAAAGAAACGGTAACCGTGCCTCTTTCTGCCCCAGAGTCATAATTTCCTTGGGCAATCTGGCGCGAAGCATCTATCGAGTTAATAAAAGAGAACGCTTGAGTTTCAGGAACCGAAATAGTCCATGGGTTGGGTGTCGTAATATCGAAGACTTCTTCCATGACCAAATTCGCAGAAGGGGCGGGGCCTGCGGGAACTTAGCGAGAATCTCTTCATCACTCAACGAGAATCGATACAACCCGGCAACGATAACGATAACCAACAAGACAACCGGAATAATCAAAATCAGAGGAATAGGAAGGCGTCGTTTTTTCATGGAGTTAACTCAGTACGGCTAGCGTGATAACGCGAAAAGGATTCCCCATACATTAACATAATCACCGAGCTGAATTTCAATAATCATTTAGGCTATACCCAGTGACTTCAAAATGCAGGATTCAGAGCGTTATCACTGATTCAATTTAGAATCACTAGATTGTCAAATCGTTGCCGCGTTTGCAAACTAGGCAAATCTCGCTGAACAGGCATCTTGAGGTAACTTGGTATATTGAACATGAATGTACATTCAGAGAATATTCCATCGCCTAAGTCATAGGTTACCGTTATACTTCCGCCTTATTTTCCATCTGGCAGACTCGCAATGATATCTCGCTTACCCAATTGGGTTAAATACGGTGCATTCCTTCTCACGTTACTCGCGGGGATTGTAAATAGTGTCGGCCTATTGAGTTTTCAGCATCAAGCAGTATCACATGTATCGGGGACTGCGACTTTGTTAGGCGTTAGCTCACTGACTCACACTATGGAACAGTACATCTTTTGATGATCATGGTGAGTTTTCTTATGGGTGCGATAGTCAGCGGCTTCTTTATTGAAGGAACTGCACTCAAACTCGGACGACATTATGGTGTCGCGCTGCTATTTGAAGTATTGCTTCTCCTCGGAGCTTGGTGGCTGTTACGAAACGAACTCTCTGGAGGCCAATACCTTGCATCTATGGCCTGCGGACTTCAAAACGCTATGTTAACCACATTCAGTGGTGCGATTATTCGAACCACGCACATGACCGGAATCATCACAGACCTTGGCATCATGCTCGGCGCTTGGTTAAGAGGTAAACCGTTCGACAAAACAAAAGCAACTCTGTTCTTTTCTCTTTTGACTGGTTTCGTACTAGGCGGTTCGATCGGTGCTGTCTGCTACGCAAACTTTGAAATCAATACCTTACTGCTACCTGCCGCAATAGCCTTTCTACTCGCCGTATTTTATTGGGTCATCCAAGAAAAATCATCCCAATAAAAACATCGCAACAATATCGAAAACAACTTAACCTTAATGATACAAAATTCTGTCATATATTTTTATTACAGAGTAACATTATGCATATTTAAATGAATTTATTGAATAGTATTGCAATGAATGCGCTTAGCAGCTATTCTTGCGGCATGTTGAGTATTCATGACATTTTCATGCATACCTATGCCGGATAAAGCCGCTATATTTTGCGAATAGTTAAACGAGTAGAACAATGCAAAACAACGCTCAATCAATTGAAAAGCCTAGTAATAAAGGCAACTTTTGGATGTTTCTCATCCCATCACTGATCGGTCTTTTTCTGTTTATGGCGCCAATTAGCTATAACGGAGACCTTACAATCCCTGTCGCAGTACTAGCGAAGTCGATTCAAGCCGTACTCGGTGATCACCTCGTTAGCATCGTAACAGTGATCATTGCATTTATGGCACTAACGTCGGTGCTAACGAAACTGGCTAAACCTGCATTTGTTGTTCAGTCACCGTTCCTAAATGGTCTTTTTAACCCATCTCCTTTGTGGCTAGCAGTTCGAGTGATTGGTGGTATTTCAGTGGTTATGGCTTTCTTCCAAGTGGGTCCGGAAGCCATTTGGGAAGAAAACACGGGCGGATTAGTACTTGAAGGCTTGTTACCAACACTATTTTCTGTATTCATTTTTGCTGGCCTTCTTCTTCCTTTACTACTTAACTTTGGCCTACTTGAGCTATTTGGCACACTACTTAGTAAAATCATGCGCCCTGTATTCAACCTTCCTGGCCGCAGTGCCATTGACTGCATGGCATCTTGGTTAGGTGACGGCAGTGTGGGTATTTTGCTAACCAGTAAGCAGTACGAAAACAAGTTTTACACTCAACGTGAAGCAGCAGTTGTTGGTACCACTTTCTCTGCAGTATCTATCACGTTTAGTTTAGTCGTTATTGCGCAGGTTAATCTTGAGCATTTATTCCTGCCTTTCTATGGCGCTATCTGTTTAGCAGGTTTGGTTGCGGCGGTCATTATTCCTCGCCTACCACCGCTTCGCATGAAGAAGGATACGTTCATTGATGGCACAAAACGTGCCGAAGACGCTGACGCAATTCCTGCTGGCCACTCAACGTTCTCGTGGGGTTTAGAGCAAGCTCTAGTTAAAGCTGGCAAAGTTAAATCGCTAAAATCTGTGTTTGGTGAAGGTGTTCGCAACGCAGTCGATATGGTGTTTGGTGTGCTACCTGTTGTTATGGGCTTAGGTACCATTGCCCTAGTCATTGCCGAGTACACACCGGTATTTAGCATCCTAGGTCAGCCTTTTATTCCATTCCTAGAGCTACTGCAAATCCCTGAAGCAGCTGCAGCATCTAAAACGATTGTTGTCGGTTTTGCAGATATGTTCATCCCTGCGATTCTTGCTGCTTCAATCGATAGCGAGATGACTCGCTTTGTTATCGCGGCAATGTCTGTTACTCAGTTGATTTACATGTCTGAGGTTGGTGCGCTACTACTGGGTAGTAAGATTCCAGTGAACATTTTCGAACTGTTCGCTATCTTCATCCTACGTACGCTAATCACACTTCCGGTTATCGCTGGTGTAGCGCACATGATATTCTAAGTGTTTGATATAATATCAAGTGCTTACAAACTAAGATTTGATAAACAAAAGGCTTTGTACTGAGTGCAAAGCCTTTTTTGATCTTCGAGCTATTTGCCTTCTACATCTAGAGAGGATCCCCAAACTGATCTTGTGCAATGAATACATTGTCGTCTGGATTATCATTCACTTGATCTGCAATCCAAGGGCTTAAGCAGTCACGCTCTAGTACGCAAGGGTCAGTCAAAGCATTCAAAAAGGCTTCGAGTTGCGCTCTTTCACTCCCATTGATATTGGTGTTATTGAACAAAGAAGTTCCGTCATTTTGCTCATCACGCAATTTGTTCAGCGCGCTAAACGAATTGCTTCGAGCATCGGAATATAGGCTATTGCATGCAGTGACGTTCACAAACTGGGGCAAATCACACAGCTCGTCATTATCGAAGCAGACTCCCCCCACTAATCCTTCTCTGGAAAACAGACTCCAACCACAACATGGCAAGTGTCTAGAGTCTGTTATTTCGATTAAAGCCATAAAACAACGATGAGCCTTTGTATTGATTACAAAGGCTTTTTTACTGTTAACACTATGGCATCTGGATAAAAAGTGATATCTTCGTTCAAATTTTCGTCACTCCAACGTATAATTACATTTATATCAATAATAAAAACAAAGCCTTTTTTATAGGAAACGCTGTATATGAAATGGATTTTGCTCTGTCTTTCTTGTTTGTTTGCCCCCACTCTGGCCGCCACTGAACTGGTCGTTCGGTTTGCTGACGAAAGTCACAAGAATGTCTCTTTGAAGACGATCGAATCAACGCTGCCACTGGACTCATTCACCACTCATCTACCTTGGTTAGATGGGCCGCACACCTTTTCTGGTGTGAAGGTAACGGATCTACTTGATTATCTTGGTGTCTCTGATGTCGGATCCGTCTCGTTTGTCGCACTCAACGACTACGCTTCATCAACTCAAATCAAAGATATTTTGGATTACGAGCCGATTATTGCTTATCACCTGAATGGCAAAAAAATGAAGGTTCGGAATAAAGGGCCATTTTGGCTGGTCTTCAACCTAGACAAATACCCTGAAATCAACAACCAAATCTATTACACGCAGATGGTGTGGCAAATAGACGAAGTACTGATCCACGAAGCACCATGATAAGAAGCAAAAAAACTCACGCTTTAAGCCCAACGATTATTCGCACGAAACGCTTGCTGATTGTGCTTTCTGTGTTGCTTATTTGCGCCAATATTTTCTATCTTACCGAAACTCGTAAGTTAGCTAAGTCTTACAATGAGCAGCGAAATCAAGCCACTTGGTTCCTCTTTCAGTTAACCAAAGAGTTTTCTGAGTTAGTTGCTATCGCTCCTTTTTCAATGAACGATAAAGAGAGCCATGAAGAGACCAAACTAAAATACGAGCTCACTTGGAGTCGCTTCGATCTGATTCTTAACAGCCATGAAGCTGACAACTTTCTGGAAACGGAAGGAGCAAGAGAGTTTTTTACCCAGTTGTTTATTGAGTTCCAACAAAGTGAGCAACTGCTACTCGGTTTGAAAAACCGTGACGACGCCTTGAATTACACCCGTTACACCATGGCGCTTTACGATGACATGATCCAGTACGTCAACAACAACTTCCGCATCCAAAGCCCGCTTTATCAAAAACAAGCGGAACAAGCGCAATGGCTGAATTACGTGCAGTACATGTTGATGATCTTTCTGTTTCTGTGCATGTTGCTCGTCACTTACATCTTACATAAAGAAGCCATATACAATCGCCAATTGGCCTTTACCGACCCTTTGACCGGTATTGGTAACCGACTGGCGATGTTTCATAGCCTGACCAAGCTGCAGAAACAAAATGAGTCATTTACTCTAATGCTTCTGGACCTTAATGGTTTCAAACCGATCAATGACCAATTTGGCCATCAGGCAGGCGATACCGTATTAGTGGCTATTTCTCGAAGGCTTTCTCATGAGGTTTCGGGCTACTCTTACGAGATATATCGTATTGGCGGAGATGAATTCGCGATTATTCTGCATGCTGTCGAGAATAACGCCATCATTAGTGTTGAGCATCAGATCTTCCGATCGTTCAAACGTGGCGTAAGCCTGTCAGAGACCAACGTACAGCCCATCTCTACAAGTATCGGTCACAGCGTATTCCCAGATGAAGCGGAAACCATCAACGAACTCATCGCGTGCGCAGATATGAAAATGTACCAGATGAAACATTCTCGCGACCAGCGTCTAAGTAATGGGTTGCGCTAACTCAAATGCTTCTAAGTAACGATATACTGGTAAGATATTAGATAATTTTCGAGTCCGAGGTGAAAGTTTGGATAAGCTGATTGCTGACATCAAAGCGGTAGTGTTTGATCTCGATAATACGCTAGTATCATCGGACATGGACTTCCAAGCTTTAAGGCAACAAATGGGTTGCCCACCTAAATACGATTTACTCACCTTTATCGACGAGATTGAGTGCCCGGTCAAAACTCGGGCTGCCCACCAACAGGTCATCGACCATGAAATGTCGGACGCTAAATCATCTGAACCCATGCCAGGTTGTATCGAGTTTCTAAAGTTCTTGTATCAAGAAAACCTTCAGACGGCGATCGTAACGAGAAATTGCGAACCGGCAACAACGCTAAAGTTGGAACACAACAATATCACCATAGAGCATGTCATTAGCAGAGAACATTATCCGCCAAAGCCTAATCCTACGTCTCTATTGGCGTTGGCTGAAAAGTGGGAACTACCCGTGTGAACACATTCTTTACGTTGGTGATTACATTTACGACCTTCAAGCGGCTGACAATGCAGGAATGCCATCTTGCCTGATGACACATGGACGAGAGCTCGATTTTGCTGATATGGCGACCATTGCTCTTCCGCACTTAACCGATCTTCACCAACTTTTCATTCGCCATTTCAACAATTAAAGCTTGTCGTGACGCGTCAAACTGCGTTAGGCTAAAAATTCACCACTCAAGGATTGTTATGCGAATTTTAAATCTTAACCTCTGGCTTCTTCTCTCTATACCCTGTAGCCGGTAGGTATTCGCACATCCTTTGGCTACGAGATTCGTAGCCAAGGTCCCAATCTCGTAGCCATTTCTTAACCATTAATCAAAGGAAATGAGCTATGACAACGTCAGTGACTGATAGCCCAACAGAACAAACAGCCCCTCCCAAAAGTGTGAATCAACATCGCATCGGTGTCATTTTGGCGCTATTAGGCTGCCTACTCTTTTCGCTAAAGCCCATTATGGTAAAGCTCGCCTATCAAGCCGGCGGCGACCCTGCCTCCATCATGTCGCTGCGAGCGTTTAGTTCACTCCCAGCCTATTTGGCGATCTTGATTTACCTTGCTCGAAGCGCAGAGAATCGAGCTAAGATACGCAGTAATGCTCTCCCTGCCATCGCTGTCGGAGTGCTAGGCTACTATGCGGCCAGCTACTTGGACATCGCAGCACTGGCGTTTATTTCTGCTCAACTGGAACGCCTTTTAATTTATTTGTTTCCAACCTTTGTTGTGTTAATCAGTTGGTTCATGTTCAAGGAGAAACCAAGTAAAAAAACCGTATTAGCCACAGCCATTGGCTATCTGGGTGTATCCGTTATTGTGATGCATGATTTTTCGCAGTTTGGTAAAGACATTTTAGTGGGAAGTGGGCTAGCTGTGACTTCTGCCCTAGCATTCGCATTCTACTTAGTTTGGAGTAAACCATTAATCAGTCGGATGGGCAGTCAGATTTTTACCAGCATTGGAATGGGAAGCGCTGGGGTTGCGATCCTGATTCATTTGCAAGTTTCGGGGCCGTCATATCAGGTTGGAGTGCGGAACTGGTCACCATCGGGGTTTTACTGGGTATCTTT
>JYJN01000015.1 GCA_003263845.1 Vibrio aestivus
CGAAGAAGCTAACGGAAATGGGTTACCCATGTATCGGTCTTCCTGGCACTATCGATAACGATATCGCAGGTACAGATTACACGATTGGTTACCTAACTGCGCTTAACACAGTTATCGATGCAATCGACCGTCTACGCGACACGTCTTCATCTCACCAACGTATCTCTATTGTTGAGATCATGGGTCGTCACTGTGGTGACCTAACGCTAATGTCTGCGATTGCTGGTGGTTGTGAATACATCATCACACCAGAAACGGGTCTAGACAAAGAGCAGCTGATCAACAACATCCAAGATGGCATCGCGAAAGGTAAGAAGCACGCTATCATCGCACTGACTGAGCTGATGATGGATGCAAACGAGCTAGCGAAAGAGATCGAAGATGCAACTGGCCGCGAAACTCGCGCAACTGTGCTTGGTCACATCCAACGTGGCGGTCGTCCTACTGCGTTTGACCGTGTTCTAGCGTCTCGCATGGGTAACTACGCAGTACACTTATTGATGGAAGGTCAAGGTGGTCGTTGTGTTGGTATTCAAAAAGAGCAGCTTGTTCACCACGACATCATTGATGCAATCGAGAACATGAAGCGTCCAGTACGTAACGACCTATTCAAGGTTGCTGAAGAGCTATTCTAAGCATGATTGATAAAGCATAAATTGAAAAGCCAGTTGGGAAACCAACTGGCTTTTTTCGTTGTGGGGCTTTTTAGAATTGACGATCAGTTGATCGCCATAGAGATTGCGTAGCCGACGGCGGTTGCGGTAACAACGCCTATAAATCCGGGCAGCAAGAAGCTGTGGTTGAGTACGTACTTACCAATTTGCGTTGTTCCTGAACGGTCAAAGGTAATAGCCGCCAGATCGCTTGGGTAGAATGGGAAGAAGAAGTACGCATAACATGCCGGTAGTACACCGATGAGTACTGGAGCGGGAATACCCATTGCAAATCCGAGTGGTAGCATGATGGTCAGCACCGCAGCTTGGCTTTTTAGGAAGACCGACACCACGAACATCGCGATGGCAAAGGTCCAAGGATGCGCGGCCACGAGATCGCTTACTAGGCTGATTAAGTAAGGTTTGTGATAGCCGATAATGGTGTCACTCATCCATGCGATACCGAAGATGATGATCACAGCAGTCATACCGGCAATGAATACATTACTGTGGACAATCTTCTTCGGATCCACTTTGGTGGTGAGAAGAATCACTGCACCGACAGATAGCATCAAGAACTGAATGGCTACAGACATACTGACACCGTCAGGAAGCAGCGAGAGATCTTTACCAAACATCGCAACAAAGATAACGGTAGCAATACCCGCTAAGAAGATTCCTAGGCCTTTCTTAGCTTGATCTCCAACGTGGCCATCTTTTTCATCTGACTCAGTGTCATCGATAAGCTGGGCTTTAAATTCTGGATCTTTACAGCGCTCAATAAAGTCTTGGTCTTGATCCAGTTCTTTACCGCGCTTAAGGCTCCATAGACAGCCAACCAAAACTCCGATGAAGGTAGCAGGAATAGTCACCATCAGCACGTTAACAAGGCCGATATCTAAGCTGTTGTCTGCTGCGGTTGCCATTACTACAGCTGCGGCAGCCGCGATCGGGCTAGCGGTAATTCCCATTTGAGAAGCGATAGTCGCCATGGCCATTGGACGCTCTGGTCGAATGCCTTTTTTATACGCCACATCGTAGATAACAGGCAGGAGTGGGTAAACCGAGTGGCCCGTGCCGACCAATACAGTCAGTGTGTAAGTACATAGAGGGCCAAGAAAAACAATTTGGCTTGGGTGTTTACGTAGCAGCCTTTCTGCAAACTTAACCAGTAGCTTTAGACCACCAGTAGCCTCTAAGGTGGCCGATGCCGCGACGACGGCCAAAATGATAAGCATCACGCTGACCGGAGGGGTGCCGGGTGCGATACCAAAAACAAACGCTAATACAGATACGCCAAGGCCACCAAGTAGACCAAAGGCAATGCCCCCATGACGAATACCAATAAAGATGACCGTCAGTAGCAGAAGCATGTGCACGTAGAACATAAGCCAACCTCCAAATTATTGTCTGAACTTCTGTACTGATAGTAAAGAAAACAACCGGATTGATTTGTGAACTCAATAACTTATCTAATTGGCCTAATTTGGGATCGCTCTTTTCTTTGTGCGGAATCAAGATTTGGCTGAGTAATGGACAGTCACTAGTGTGACTATCCAATTTGCCTAGCTTTGCTAGACAAAAACTTTGCTAACTTGTGGGATGGGTACCACTTTTGGTGGTTAATGATGAACTAGCACATTAACTAAGTATCAGAGATCGGACGTTTGGGCTTGCGACGTTGAAACGTTTTGTGCACGCCGCGGCGCAGCGCTTTGATGCGTTTTTCTGCTTTGTCGACGCCAAGTAAAATGATAAGTGCGAGCACTGTAATAGTGACTGATTGAGCAATATGTCCGAGCGCAATCATCATCCCAAGTGCCGCGAGTAGCCAAATTATGGCCGCAGACGTGACGCCATGAATTTTGCCATCTAGGGTCATCATTACCCCTGCGCCCAGAAAGCCAACACCCGTGATGATCTGTCCCAGCACACGCGCTTGATCCAAGCTATTTGGTGACAATGACATCGCAAGAGTCATGAATAGGTAGGTACCAGAAATAACTAATATAGACGTGCGAATGCCAACGGGTTTACCGCGAGTTTGTCTTTCAATACCTATCAGAGTTCCATTAATGGCGCAGCATAGGAGCGCGCTCCATTTAAACGGGTCAAGATTAAAGAAGTGTAATAGTTCGCTTTGCATACTGGCCTCCAGAAACGGGGCAGTATGCAAGCAAACTTAGGGTGTGACGAACAAATCGTTTTTGTGGTCACCATAACTATTCTAGATGGAGATCGAGAGGGGTTTTACTCGCACGGCCACCAATTTCTCGCGTCAGAGTTGGGACCAAATATCCAGAGACTCGCTCAATTAGTCCGGCCACAATTGTCTTCGCTTCGATGTCGGTGACGAGAAAATGCGCCGCACCCTGAACCTTGTCGAGTACATGCAGGTAGTACGGCAAAATCCCTGCATCAAACAGTGCTTCACTCAGTTCGACTTGAGCATCAACGGTATCGTTCACACCTTTGAGCAGCACGCCTTGGTTAAGCATAGTCACGCCCGAGCGCGCTAGCTTTTGAACTTGCTGCTGGAACTGCTCATCGATTTCATTGGCGTGATTGATGTGCGTCACCATAACCACTTTTAAACGTGTACTTGCCAGCAATTGGCATAGCTCTTCGGTGACGCGAGCTGGGATCACCACAGGCAAACGGCTGTGGATTCGCAAGCGTTTGATATGCGGGATGTCGGCGATGCGATTGATTAGCCATTCGAGTTCATGGTCTTTCGCCATTAAAGGGTCACCACCGGAGAGAATGACTTCATTGAGCTCTGAGTGCTGCGCAATGTAATCCAGATTGTCTTGCCAAACTGACTTGCTGCCCTTGTTCTCTTCATAAGGAAAATGGCGACGAAAACAGTAACGGCAGTTAATGGCGCAGCCACCTTTTTAAAATCATCAATGCGCGGTTTTGGTATTTGTGCAGCAAACCCGGTGTCGGGTTACCTTGCTCGAGCAATGGATCGAACGTGAATCCGTCAACCTCATCGAACTCTTGCGTCAATGGTAATACTTGGCGCAGCAGCGGATCATTTGGATTGCCTTTTTCCATGCGATCAACAAAACTTTGCGGTACTCGCTGCGAAAACAAGCTTCTCGCTTTGAACCCGTCTTGCCATGGCGATGCATCAATTTCCAGTTGTTCAAGCAATTTTGCTGGGTCTGAGATCGCATTCGCTAGCTGTTTGAGCCAGTTTTGCTCAACAGAATCGACTTTTCGGGTTATTATATGCGGCATTGAATTTAGCTCTAAGAATGTAAGAGGAAAAAATGGCTACTGTTAGCACCAATGAATTTAAAGGCGGTCTTAAGTTAATGCTTGATAACGAGCCTTGCGTAATTCTGGAAAACGAATACGTTAAGCCAGGTAAAGGCCAAGCGTTTAACCGCGTAAAAATTCGTAAACTTCTTTCTGGTAAAGTGCTAGAGAAAACCTTTAAGTCTGGTGAAACTTGTGAAGTTGCAGACGTAATGGATATCGACCTAGATTATCTATATAACGACGGCGAATTCTACCACTTTATGAACAGTGAGACATTTGAGCAGATTGCGGCTGACGAAAAAGCAGTAGGCGACAACGCGAAATGGCTAGTAGAAAACAACACTTGTATGATCACGCTTTGGAACGGTAACCCAATCGCAGTAACACCGCCAAACTTCGTAGAGCTAGAAGTGACTGAAACCGATCCTGGCCTGAAAGGTGATACTCAAGGTACAGGCGGTAAGCAGCAACACTATCAACAGGCGCTGTTGTTCGTGTACCTCTATTCATCGCAATCGGAGAAGTGATCAAAGTAGACACTCGTAGCGCTGAATACGTTGGTCGTGTGAAGTAACTATTCGATATTATTAATTCGAAGTAGTTGATTCAACACAGATGAAAAAGGTCACTTCGGTGGCCTTTTTTGATCGCCATTTTTTGTTCAATAAACTCAAGTTTTGCGCCCTTGGTATCAGTGTGACACAATTGCGTTTAAATGAACGAAAACAGCCATATTCCAATGAGAAACCCCCTAAAAATTTGGCTTGATGCCGCAAGACCTAAAACTCTGCCGTTAGCCCTTGTCTCTATCTTAACGGGGAGTATTTTGGCTTTCTCAAATGGCCATTTTTCCCTTCCTATTGCTTTGTTAGCGTTCTTAACGGCTACTCTGCTCCAGATCTTGTCGAATCTCGCGAACGATTACGGCGATGCAGTGCAAGGCACCGATAACGAAAAACGTCTTGGTCCGACGCGAGCGATTCAATCAGGGGACGTGTCTTTGAGTGCTATGAAAGGGGCGATAGGAATCAATGTCGTGCTTACCTTAGTATCTGGTCTCACTCTTATCTTCTATGCGCTAGAGAGCTTTCAAAGTATCTTGGCCTTCATCGGGCTTGGCGTTCTAGCCATTGTAGCGGCGATCGGCTATACCATGGGCAGTAAGCCATATGGGTATGTCGGCCTTGGTGATGTGTCGGTGTTTATCTTTTTTGGGTTATTGGGTGTCGCGGGTACCTTCTTCCTGCATACCGGATATGTCGCTCCGAGCTTGGCATTGCCTGCTATCGGCTGTGGATTGCTTGCTGTCGCGGTGCTCAATGTGAATAACATGCGAGACATTGAAAACGATGCAGCTTGCGGTAAGCGCACAGTGGCGGTTCGTTTGGGATCTGAGCGTGCCAAACAGTATCACTACTTACTTCTGGCGTTGGCTGTGTTCTCTTTTGCTGCGTATCTACTGAGCCAGCCATTAGCTGTATGGGTGAGCTTTCCGTTTCTACTAAGTGGCTTGATTGCTTTTCGTCACGCGAAAGCGGTCAATTTAGCCAAGCAACCTAAAGACATTGCACCTATGATGCCACAAGTGGTGCTGTGCTCAATTGTCACTAACTTATTGTTTGCAGTAGTCGTTACAGCTCAAACTCTGATGAGTTAAATACCGCTTGTCATTGCATTGACTTAATGACCCGATATACTCGGAAGAGATGATAAATCCTATGAGAGGCCACACTATGGAATACAGCACGTCTGCTCTATGCGATATTTATATTGATCAAGTTGATGTCGTTGAACCTATGTTTAGTAACTTTGGCGGTCGAGCGTCGTTTGCCGGTCAGATCACAACGATTAAGTGTTACGAAGATAATGGCATCATTCGTGACATTCTCGATCAAGATGGTATCGGGCGAGTGCTTTTAATAGATGGTGGTGGTTCTCTTCGTCGCGCGCTGATTGATGCAGAGCTTGCATCGGTGGCAGAAGAAAATGAATGGGAAGGCATTATCGTTTATGGCTCTATTCGCGAAGTCGATGAACTGGAAGAGATGAGTGTCGGAATTCAAGCTTTGGCTTCGATTCCTGTAGGCGCAAATGCTCAAGGTGTTGGTGAGCTAGATATCCCAGTCAACTTTGGTGGCGTAACGTTCGTGCCGGAAGATTACATCTACGCAGACAATACAGGTATCATCCTTTCTCAAGAACCACTGGATGTGGATTTGGACGTCGAAGAAGACGAAGAGCCAGTTTAATCTCTAGTGAGTAATATGGATTTAGAAAAGCCGACGCCAAGCGTCGGCTTTTTCGTTTCTGTAAGTAGAGTTGTCAATCAACTTGAGAAACTTGGGCAGTACTGCGCTCGTAACTTGATCATGTAGAGAT
>JYJN01000016.1 GCA_003263845.1 Vibrio aestivus
GCTGACACCGAGCATTGAGCTCAATGACATCGACAATGTGAACAGCGAGACCATTACCGCAGTGACCATCTCAGGCATAACAAGTCGTTTTGTTGATGGCGATGAAGTGGCGATCACCGTAGCGGATAACCTCAACTTCACGACGACAGTGACTGGCGGCAGCTGGAGTATTACCGAAAATCTGGCAACGTTAGATAACGGAGTCGTGCCAGTGACAGTGACTGGCACCAACGCACACAACGCGGTGGCTCAACAGGTACAAACGACCTTTACCGTCGACATCAATAACCCGGTGGTTGAAAATGTGACCTTATCT
>JYJN01000017.1 GCA_003263845.1 Vibrio aestivus
ATGTCGCTAACTGGCGGTCATCAAACACCAAGTAGGCAGACTCTAGCAACACTTCCTGCTGAGACTCCTGCGCTAATTTAGCCAACAACACCGCGGTCTGTTTTGGCACATCAGTATTGCTTTCATCTTCAGGAATCGGTTGATCAGACACAAAATAAGCATCGACCCATTTCATATTTTCAGACACGCTGACGAGTAGCTGCTTTGCTTGAGTGGCATTAGTTGGAAGCGCAGGGTAATTAACGTACTTTGGCGCTTCCACAGCATTAATCATGTCCACATAATCGATAGATTTCCCACCGAGTAAGGTTACAGGGTATGACCAACGGCTATTCCAATATTGGTTAAAGTTATCCGAAATCTGCTCAACTACTGCGCCAGCCACCAACACGTCACGATCTCGGAAGTTTATTTCATCAGACAAGTCAAAATACTCATCGCCAATATTTCGCCCACCGACAACTGAGAACGCGCCGTCTACCGTAAAGGACTTATTGTGCATGCGGCGATTTAAGCGCGAGAAGTCCCCTAAAAAGCTCAACCATTTGCTCACACCACTTCGGCTTGGAGTCGGGTTAAAAATTCGAATTTCTGCGTTTGGGTGAGAATCAAGGGCAGTGAGCAGGTCTTCGCGTTCGTTCAGGTTGATGTCATCGAGCATCACTCTTACCTGCACGCCTCTGTCAGCAGCAGCTAACAGACGTTTCGCCAAGTAGTGACCGGAATGATCTGAATTCCAAATATAGTATTGAATATCAATGCTTTTCTGCGCGGTTTCAATTAATGCCAAGCGCTGGGCAAGTGCATCCCAGCCTGAATCTTGAATCTGAACGGCGCTTTGGTCAGGTTGGTGTTGCTGCCATTGTGATTGTGCTAATTCGCTTAAATCGGTTGGAGCTTGAACTGCTTTCTCGGTTGTGACTGTGTCGTGCAACACTTCCTCTGGAAGAGATGAGCAGCCGCCCAGAGTAAATGCCAGCAATACCGGCAGCACAACGCGTGAAATCGAAACCATAAAATATTATCCCTCAATGGCTTGAGAACAGATGAGCTTGTCATCTATCGAACAGTGTTTAATTATAAAGTGAGTATATCAAAAAATAGAACGAGTCCGAGTCATGAATCTTAGAATTCCTTTCAATTGATTGCTAATTGCTCGTGATTTAATGACAATTGGGCCAAGATTACTTGTAAGAAAAACGCTGGATGCCAATCAAATCTGATTTTTCCGTCAATGAAAACCAGTGGACTTTGCTACCCAATGGCGAGCTGTTCTGGGCTCCGAACTTTATGTCGCTTGGCGAGGCCGAGCGGCATTTTGACTTGCTGAGGCAACAGATAAAATGGCGTCATGACCAAATTACCCTGTTTGGTAAAACTCTGCCGATTCCGCGACTACAGGCTTGGTATGGGGATGCCCCTTACTGCTATTCCAACCTCACCATGCTGCCTGAACCATGGTTTGGCGAACTACTGAATCTAAAAACCCAATGTGAGCAAGTCGCCCACTCACCATTAAATTCTGTTCTTGCAAACTTGTACCGAGATGGAAGTGACTCAAACGGCTGGCACAGTGACGACGAGCCTGAGCTCGGAAAACAACCTGTCATCGCTTCGATGAGTTTTGGCGAAACACGTACTTTTCACCTTAAGCACAAACAAAGCGCGAAAAAGCTCTCTTTAGAACTCACATCTGGAAGTTTACTTGTCATGGCTGGGGACATGCAGGAACATTGGCAGCACACGGTGCCAAAAACGAAAAAACCGAAAGGCGAGAGAATTAACCTCACCTTCCGGTATGTATATGAGAAGTAGAATACTTTTTGAGCACCCAACTATTTATTTAGCCCAGCTTTCCGTTAGCACCTGAATTAATCAACGATAAACTCGTCTTGGTCGGCTATAAACTCTTTAAATACATCGGATCTCGCGGCCTCAAAACAACCATAAGTTTTCGATGATAAGCCATCTTTCATGTGCCCAATCGAGCGATTCGCTTCATTCATCAGAAAACTGACCGCTTCTGTATAGGGGTCAGTCTTTGTTTCAAAAGTTTGTTCGTTTTGAACAATCTGATAGTTACCTTTGCCCATGAAAGACAGTGCTCGTTTAGTGAACTTCAAGTCCTCAGCCAACTCGCTGTCTGGATCTACAGCAATAAGGCAACTTACTAGCGCGTAATCTTTTAGATTGTTTCTCGCATCAAGTATTTGCCCGCTAACCGTGCTCGGCGAATAAGCACACCCAGCCACAAAAGTTACTGCTAATAACATTGTTAGTTCTTTCAATCTTCTCTCACCTTTTCGATATACATGAGAATCGAGCTGCTATTGAGCTAAGTTGGCTGCCGTCTGCCTGCCCATTTCAATCAGTTTGTCGAGGATACGCTCCCCGTCTGCTCGCAACCCGTTATGTTCGTACTCATTGGTGATCCATGCTTTTGCATTGGGCATTAGCGCGAGCGTTTCGCGGCTAATATCCATCTCCACAAACATATCATCAGCATACACAGCACAGCTCACCGGCACTGTATTTTTTGCCAACACATCTGCGCTATATAGCTCAGACCAATCGGATTTCTCCGCGAGCAATTCAGCGGCTTGCTTAAGGGGTTGTAGGCTTGTGTATTGATCAAACATCCATGGGAAAACCATCTCACCGGTAAAGTAAAACGCTTTCCCTTTCGCGTAGTTAAACTCATCACGAACTTGGCGTACACGATGGGCGCTCCAGTTAGAAGCAAAGTCTTGGCAATACAGCGGCTCATGCAGCAGCGCATAAATTGGATTGGTTTGGAAATTTTGCTCCATCAGCATGCTATTAAGAAACTCATAACGCAGTCGACGTGTGCCATTAACCTCGATGAACGCGTTTTCTAGTGCATAGTAGGTAGGTAAAAAGGAATCACTGACGCCAAAGTTAATGCCGATTTGCTGAAACTGCTCGACAGTGAAACGCTGGCCATTCGGTAGTACTTCTTCTACTTCCATTAGGTGGTCGGCAATGTTTTTACACATAGTTTGCGCATTCGGGAATTGCTCAAAAAAGGCTTGGTTCTTTTCCATTGTACGTTTAAAGGTTGCCGCATAAACATCGTCAGGATGACGAGAGATAGACGGTACGCCACCTGTGATGTAACTGGCCGTTAAGCTTTTTGGAAATAGAGACAAGTAAGTTAATGAGCAGAAACCTCCAAAGCTTTGGCCTAGGATTGACCACTTCTCTACACCCATTTTCTCACGGATAAGCTCAGCATCTCGAACAATGTTGTCGGCGCGAAAATGAGTCAGGTAATCGGCTTGTTGCTGAGCAGAAAGATGGGCTAGAGTTTGCGCATTGATTACGGAGCTGTTACCTGTACCACGTTGATCGAGCAGCAAAACTCGAAACTCTTGAAGCGCGCGCTTCACCCACCATTAGTGCCATTTTGCCTTGGCGAAGGAAAACCTGGGCCACCTTGAAAGTACACAAGCCAAGGCTTTAGGGCATCACCATCGCTCACTAAGGAAAGCTCGCGAGCAAATACCTCAATGGTGCCTGAATTAGGCGCGTTGTAATTCAGAGGAACTTGAAAATAGTGCGGCGTGTATTTCACTCCCGCTTCGACAAAGGATTGTGCTTTCATCATTGTTATTATTGCATATGTAGCTGACTGAAACGGTCATAGTAGCTTGTTCTCGCTGCGCAACCAATCGCATCGGTTAACTACCTATAGTCGCTAAGTCGAAAAACTCAGCTCTGTCACACCTGATTCAATCTGGGGGGAGCGATTTACAGTGCAAATTAAGCAAATCATGGGATGCAACAGGCGAAGTCCACCGCAAAAACACTATGTAATTCCAATGAAATCGGAATTCGAACCATTTCATCCAGCTTTCAAATATTTCTCCAAGAAACAATTTGATACCTTACTGCCGATTTTCAATGAGTTGCATATCTAGTTAACACCTTTTACTCGAAGGAAATCTAATCAAGGAGACGACATGCAAGGTAGAGGCTTAGGGCAGAGTTTGAACGTGGAAGAAAGACGTAATTTACTTCATAAGATTATTAAAGGCGCGGTATTTGGTTTACCGCTTCTAGGGATTGGCTTAACCATTAACAGCTCTGTGATTATGACAGACGCGGGATATAGCTACGTACACCAAAACAACATTACTGGCGATCTGGATGTGTTCACAGAGCCTGGCATTCACTTCCGGATGCCATTTCTGTCGAAGTTGACCAAATACGATCAGGTAATCACCGTCTCGTTTGGCAATAATGCAGGGGAAGACTTTTACCAGCGTTTAGATGCCGTTCAAGTACGATTTGCCGACACCTACATTGGTGAAATTCCCGTCACTTACCGCTTCAAACTCAGTAATGACCCTGAGGCGATGAAGAAGATGCACAAAGAGTTTCGTAATAACAGTAACTTAATTGATGCATTATTGGTGAAAAACGCCCGAAATGTGACAGTGATTACTGCCACCCAATACACAGGGGAAGAGTTCTTCCAAGGCGGTTTAAACCAATTTAAGTCTAAATTGGGTGACCAACTTCGTGAAGGTATTTACCTCACGGAGCGCCGTCAGGTTGAGGTGGAGCAGCTTGATTTAGCACCCGTTGGTGCAAACCAAGCCAACGCTAACCAACTGCAGCGCACTAATCAGTTAGTCTGGAAAACCGTGCCCGTAGTCGATGGTACTGGCCAACCAATCCGCCAAGACAACCCACTGCAACAATACGGTATTCAAGTTACTCAGGTTACCATCGGCGACCCACAACCAGAAAAGCAACTTGACCAACTGTTGGCAGATAAGAAGCGCCTTGTGGCAGACCGTATACGAGCAATTCAAGAGCAAGAGACTTCAAAAGCTCAAGCGGAAACTGAGCAGCTACGTAAAGAGATCCAACGTACCCGCGAAGTTCAAGATGCACAGCGTAAGAAAGAACTCGCCATCATTAATCAGCAGGAAAAGGTCGAAGTCGCACGCCAGATCGCGGAGCGCGAAATCGTCGAAGTCGAAAAAACCAAGCGATTGGCAGAAGTCGAGAAAGAGAAAGAGCTGGCAATTGCTGAGGCAAACCTTGCCATCCAAAAAGCTAATGCGCTTTCGGCCGAGTTCGAAGCAAAAGCCATCTTGGAAAAAGGCCGAGCTGAGGCCGAAGTCTTGAATGCGAAATACGCTGCATTGGGTGCCAACCACGAAGTCTATCTGGCAGAGCTTAACCGCGACGTGGCGCATGTGTTGTATCAAAACCTGAAGAATTTCAAAGTTCAGATGCCACAGAACTACATTGGTGGTAGTGATGCGTCGGGGCTGCAAACCAATCTTGATGTAATTACCGGTTTTGGCGCGTTAGGGCTAATGGACCAAACCAAGAAGATCACGCAAACCCAAGAGCGTAAAAAATAGTCTCTTTAACCGATCATTTAGCACATCAATCGAGGCTGGTATTCATTACCAGCCTTTTTAAGTATAAAAACGCATTCTTATTCCACTTATTAGGCAACCGAACACGCAAGATTGATCAATTCAACCTGACGTTGTGTCACATTCAGCACAGCAACTTATTTTCTTGGTGAAATTCTCAGAACTTTCATCCATTCAACCTCTCAAAAACCCCACTTTTTTCCGCGCATACAGTGCATCAATCCGCACAAAATCTGGTCAGACCAGGTTACATTCGTTACAAATTGTTAATGAAAGGGTGAATCATTCGCATTTTCGTAATAAAACGAAACAATTATTAATAAAAATAATATTAACGGTACTAGCATTCGCCTAGCGAATGTAAAAGGCAGCAAAGTTCTCCATGGATAAATCATTTATAGCAAGACAGCCAATTCTTGACAGGGATAAGAACTTGGTTGGTTATGAACTCTTATTCCGCGAAGGAAAAGATAACGCATTTCCAAACATAGACCCTGACTTAGCAACATCAAAAGTCTTAACGAGTGTCTACTTCAATAGCGATAGCTATGAGCGGGTGCTGCAAGACAAGTTAGGCTTTGTCAATTTTCCATACAACAGCGTTGTTAGGCTTATCCCCTCACTGCTTCCTAAGCGTAAGATTGTTGTTGAAGTTCTTGAAACTTGCGAACCGACGGATGAGCTTCTTGTGGCACTCAAAGAGCTCAAGGGCCTTGGCTATAAAATTGCGCTCGATGACTTTATGCCAACCCCAGCGTGGAGGCGATTTCTTCCCTTCGTTGATATCATCAAGTTCGACATCACCCAAGTTCCCTTAAATAAAACGGCTAACTTGATTAATAAGCTCAGTCACAGAATATCCTTCGTGGCGGAACGCGTAGAATCACGCGAAGACTTTTTGAAATGCAAAGAAATAGGATTTCACTATTTCCAAGGCTACCACTTTGCTAAACCAGAAGTCATCCAACAAAAAGCAATAAGCGCCTCTCAAATATCCATTCTGAAACTGTGCCAAGAGGTAGCGAAAGAAGAACTGGATATCAAACGCTTAGAAAGCCTTTTCGCATCAGATGTTGCCCTTTCCTTTAAACTGTTTCGATACGTTAACTCTTCTAACTTGAGCGTTGAGATCCGTTCATTTAGGCAAGCACTTGTCTATTTAGGCGAAGACAAGATTCGGTTGTTTGTCTCACTGATCGCTCTTTCAGCTGACAAAAGCACAGAACCTAAGCCGATTTACCTCATGGCCATTCAGAGAGCTTATTTCTGCTCGCTCGTTGCAGAGCATTTAAAAATAGGTCGTACAGATGCTTATTTAGTGGGGCTTTTCTCACTATTGGACACCATGTTTAAAGTCAGCTTTGACACTATTTTTGCGTCAATCAAGATAAGTCCTGCTGTGAGCAGCGCTATCCTAGAGCGAGATGGAGTGCTCGGAAACATGCTGAGCTTAGTGGAAGCTTATGAAAAAGCGGAATGGTCATCCATTACGCGATTGAACAGAGAGTTAGAAGTTTGTCCGCAAATATCAAGTGAATGTTTCACTGAATCTTTGAATTGGGGAAAGCCAAAAAGCAAGGCCAAAAATAGCGAATGAATTTAAGGGCAATTATTTGCGCTACCTCTTAGTATCACGCTGATTTTTGGTTGATAAATAGTCGACAATTGAGGGAGTGATTATAGTGGTTCTTCCATATCGACAAGACAAGGAAGCACTATGGCGGTAGAAGAACAGCATCACCCTCTAACGGATTTCATTGAGTACCCACCTCAAGAGATGGCGACTCGCTCAGCGGAGAACTTTGCTCATTTAAAGCGTCGCCACTCCATTCGCAGCTTTTCCGATCGCCCTGTGGCAAAGGAAGTCATAGAGAACTGTATTCGCGCGGCAGGCACTGCGCCTAGTGGAGCCAACCACCAGCCTTGGCATTTTGTTGCCATCAACAGTGCGAAAGTCAAAGGACAAATTCGTGAAGCTGCTGAAGAGTTGGAGCGTTCATTTTATGAGGGCCGCGCAGGACAAGAGTGGCTTGATGCACTTAAGCCCTTGGGTACTGGCGCCAATAAGCCCTATTTGGAAAAGGCCCCGTGGTTAATTGCTGTGTTCTCACAAAAGAAAGGCGGTTTAACCAATGATGGTGAGCAAACCAACTACTACGTACATGAATCTGTTGGTATCGCCACAGGTTTTTTGCTTCAAGCGCTCCATAATGCGGGGCTCGGCACCCTCACCCATACGCCTAAACCGATGAGTTTTCTAAGTAAGATATGTGGGAAAGACAATGGTGTCGATCGCCCTTACATGCTAATCGTGACAGGCTACCCAGAAGAAGATGCCACGATCCCAGAACATGCAATGTGCAAAAAGTCACTCGATGAGATCGCCACCTTTCTGGAAGATTAATACTGGGAAATTAACGCACAAAAGTTCATTAGGCAAAGCTGGCTCATCGCCAGCGTTTTTCGATAGCCTATACGTACTAGAGTTTGCAGTCTAAGAGCTACAATAATAGCAACACGATACGATTTTGAATCTAATCGTCCAAACAGGGAACATTGCGAGACCCAAATCACTACAACTTTGGTCAATTTTAGCGATTGCGCTCTCGCAAATGATAATAGTTATCAATTATTATTTTGGTATTGAAAGAACACGATACAGGTAATGACGATGAAGGAACTTCTACAGCAATGGTTGGAGCGCGACCCCGACCCAAAAACACGAGAAGAGTTACAAAAACTCGTCGACAAGAATCAACAATCTGAGCTAGAAGACAGATTCAAAACTCGCTTAGAGTTTGGTACTGCTGGTCTGCGTGGCAAAGTGGGCTGCGGCTACAACCGAATGAATCGCTTGGTCATTCAAGAGACAGCGACTGGATTAGGCCACTACCTTATTGATACGGTCAGCAACGCACGTGAACGCGGTGTCGTGATTGGTTACGACGGCCGCCCTGACTCTAAACAGTTCGCTCACGATACGGCGTCTGTACTGACTGCCTTAGGCATTAAGGTTTACCTCACCTACCAAGTTGCGCCAACACCCGTAGTGGCTTTTGGTATCGAAAAATTCAACGCGGCCGCCGCTGTGGTTGTCACTGCCAGCCATAACCCACCGGAATACAACGGCTTTAAAGTCTACTGGGAGAATGGCGCGCAGATCATTCCTCCTCATGATTTAGGCATCGCTGGGGCCATTGATGTGGCCGCGAGTAAGCCAATTCCGCTGATGTCTCTGGATGACGCGCATTCAAAGCAGCTTTTAGAGTGGCTAGAAGCGGATTACTACCAAGCCTATCGTGAAACTATGAATCAAAGCCCTCTGCTATCGAATCATACTGACCCGAGTGCCATCACCATTGCTTATACAGCAATGCACGGTGTTGGCGGGAAAATGGCTGAAACTCTATTAAGAGATGCGGGATTTAAACATTTCCACAGCGTGAAAAAGCAACACGAACCTGACGGCACTTTCCCAACCGTTAATTTTCCTAACCCTGAAGAAGCAGGGGCAATGGATATGGTCACTGCGCTGGCCGAATCTGTCGATGCGCAACTTGCGTGTGCCAACGACCCAGACGCAGACCGCTTTGCAGTTGCCGTTCGCCTGCCGGAAGGGGGCTATCGCATGCTAACCGGTGATCAAGTCGGTGCATTGTTTGGCCAGTATTTACTTGAGCAAAGTGGCGGACGACCGAAATTGGTCGGTAACACTATTGTGTCGTCTAGCCTGCTAAGCCGCATTGCCAAAGCGCATGGAGCGACTTACTACCAAACGTTAACGGGTTTTAAATGGCTCACCAACATTGCCATGAACGAGCAATCTGAAGAAACGCCTTTCTTATTTGCCTATGAAGAAGCACTTGGTTACACGGTGGGTAATGCGGTTTGGGATAAAGATGGCCTATCGGCAATGGTCGCTTTTGCTCAGCTTGCTGCCGAAATTTATAGCAAGGGGCAGACCATCTGGGACAAACTTGAGTCACTCTATCGCGAACATGGCATGTACGTGAATGCACAACGCAGCATTGCCCTATCGCCAGACTCTCCACCGTTGGGATCAGCTAAGAGCGAAACCACCGAAAGAGATTGGCGGGCGCAAAGTCGAAGTCATCGAAGATCTCAAAGCAGGGCTGCGCTTCGATATGACCACAGGCCAAACCGATGCGATTGCTCTACCATCAAGTGATGTGTTGATTTATCGCCTCGAAGGGGACGCAAGAGTCATCGTAAGGCCATCGGGCACTGAGCCTAAACTCAAGTGTTACTACGAAGTGATTGAAGCGTTTGAGCAACACGACTCTTTTGCTTCTGCACAAAAGCAGGCCGATGACGCCATGGCGAAATTGATTGAGGCCCATCAAACCAGCCTATAACAATCTCATCAATCATACTCAACACTAACGAAAGCTCGGAACACTCCGAGCTTTTTTATGCCTTTGACTCATGTCAAACGCCGCTATGTTTCTACAACTTAAGGTAAAAAAATCGAGGTTAAACAGGGTCAATAACCTGTAGAATTACGCTAGTATTGGGCCGCAGCTCACAGGCCCTCTATCCATTTAGGCGCAGTTAAACACATTAGGTTAATGAGAAAACAGCATGGCTCAAGCAAATAGCGTTATTGTACTCGACTTTGAAACCACAGGGCTCTCCCCTAATATGGGCGATCGAGCCATTGAAATAGGTGCAGTTAAACTAGTAAACGGCGCCGTCGTTGATAGCTTTCAGCAATTAATGAACCCTGGCTTTAGAGTGAGTTCGTTCATTGAAAATTATACTGGTATCACCAATGCTATGTTGCGAACCGCCCCAAGCTGCGAAGAAGTAATGGCCTTGTTTGGTGAATTCATTGCAGGCGAAAATCTCATCGCTCATAACGCTTCATTTGATAAACGGTTTCTAGATGCAGAATTAGAAAGAGTAAACACCCCTTACTCAGGAGAATTTTCATGCTCGCTTCTAGTTGCAAGACGGCTCATTCAAGATGCCCCATCTCATAAGCTAGGTGAACTAGTTCGCCATAAGAATATTGAGCATGACGGCGTTTTTCACCGAGCATTAGCCGATGCACAGATGACAGCCAAACTCTGGCTTACAATGATTGAAGATCTAGAGCAGCTCGGTGTCAGCAATCCAAGCTTTGAGTTCATGCAAACCATCAGCCGGACGGCGAAGTCCAAAGTGGATAAACTACTTTTAAAACAAACCCGCCTTTAGCTGAGCCACAAAGAATCGCAATAGCCCAGTTCTTCTGGGTTTATCGATGACATCAACTCCATATCATCTGTGGTAAAGTGCAGACGTTAAATAACACGCAATCCCGAATTACATACAAAGATCAAGACACCAACTATGCCGTTTACTAAGCTATCCCTAAGCCAAGAACTAATTACCGCGTTACCTAAAACATTTCGCGTGGCGACAGAAATTCAGACTCTAGCCATTCCTGCGATCTTGAATCAAAAGGATATATTGGCCATTGCTCAGACAGGAAGCGGCAAGACACTGGCTTATGGCTTACCACTCTTAGAACAAATTCTACGCAAACCATCTAATCGCCAAGCTCTGATCCTTGTGCCTACCCGAGAGCTAGCGTTTCAAGTTAATGATGCCTTGTGCAAAGCGGCTCAACACACCGAAATCCACCCAATTTGTATTTGTGGCGGGGTGGATAAGGAACTTCAGAAAACGGAGCTAGCAAAAGGCGGCGAAATTATTGTCGCAACACCAGGTCGGCTACTTGAGCTATTCGCTGAAAATGCGATCAAAGCGAACAATATCAGTACGTTGGTTCTTGATGAGGCGGATCGAATGTTAGAGATGGGCTTTTGGGCCGACGTTCAACGCATTATTCAGATGCTGCCAGAAAAACGTCAGACTCTGATGTTCTCGGCCACTTTTCCTGAACTACTCGAGAACAAAGCAAAAGATCTACTCAAATCTCCGGTATATATTGAGGCGGAAAAAGCCGTCGAAGATGAGCAAACAATCGAAGAAAGACTGTATCTGGTCAATAAAGGCAGCAAAACCAAAGCTCTGATCGATCAAATATCCCGTAACGACTGGCGTCAAGTATTAGTCTTTATCGGTGCCAAAGATAACGCCGATGCACTTTGTAAAAAGCTTAACAAAGCAGGACTTTGCACAGCCGCACTGCATGGCAACAAAGATCAGGCAGAGAGAGAAGCGACGCTCGAACAGTTTAAGCAACGCAAAATCACTGTACTTATCGCAACGGATTTGCTGGCGCGTGGTATCCATGTGGAGCATTTGCCTGTCGTCATAAACTTCGAGTTGCCTGCCAGCGCTGAGACTTATGTGCATCGAATCGGACGTACCGCACGAGCGGGACAAAATGGCATCGCGGTTTCTCTGGTGTGTCATGGTGAAGCAGACTACCTGGCGGCCATTAGAAAAGCCACACAGCGCGATCTCCCATTGAGTGAGTTGGACAATTTCCCGGTCACCGATAAGCCTTCTACTGGCGAGAACAAACGATCCCCTAGAGACAAACAGGCCAATCGCAGAACCAATAAGAAACGGAGCATTAAGCAGTTTCAAGGCAAAGCTAAGCGTTCGTGAAAAGGTTTAGGACGAAGGTTTGTTAGTAGTTTTGCCGTTTTCATATTTACCCCTTTATCCAATATGTTAGCTCTTCACAACGAAAATCATGCCACATAGGTGGCATGATTTGGTCTAATTCTACGAACACTGATGGCTTAGGTTTTATTACTACTTCACCAAATGTCCATAAAAAAAATCACTCAAGGCCTGATAATGCTCTTCAGATTCAGGAGAACCAAAGGCTACAGCGTAGTCTGCGTGAGACTGGCCTTCATAGACATTAAGCTCTGCTTCGGCACCTGCTCGCTTAAGTTCACGATGCGTACGTACAGTGTCGCTCAACAATAAGTCACGCGTACCAGTGATCAAATACGTTGGCGGAAAGTTATCAAAAGAACCGTTAATTGGCGATACCATAGAATCACTTAACTCCAGATCTCCCACGTAAACATCGACCATGGCAGAAGACATCCCACGCCAACTACCTAGTATGTGGTCTAACCCTTCATTAATATAACGACTGTCCCCCGTCATAGTCATATCCACACCTGGTGTACCTACATAAAGCGCGGCTGGTACAGGGGACGAATGTTCATTGAGTTCCTGTACCACTGCAAGCGTTAATGCTCCTCCAGCAGATGTCCCCCCATTACCATAGAATTTTCAGAGCGTGTTTTTAGCAACTCATTCCAAACTTTGACGATGTCATTACGACTTGCCGGTGCTGGAGCGTCAATCGATTTGGTGTAGTCGATCGCTAGCGCAGGAATTTTCATCTTTGAGGCAATAATTGTTGCTTCTGATGTCGATGCCAGACCGCTATTCAACATATATGCACCACCTTGAACGGCAACGTAGAGCTTGTCTTTCAGTTCTGGAGCAATAGCATTTGGAGTTACCCAATACACATCAACTCCACCAATAGAATCTTCTTTAATCGTTACATTTAGCGTTTCAGCTAATGACTGCGCTCGTTCGCTGGCTGGTTTATCACGAGCGTCAATGAAAGCACGCCATTCTAATTCGGTTTCAGGCAAGCCCTGCTGTAACGCCTCTACATCAGGTGCAGGAAAGCTTTTTGAGAACTCGTAAAACTCTGGACTAACCGCCGTAGTTAGAGGTACAGGTTGCGATGAGAGAGATAGCGCATTTTTTATCTGTGTTTGCCATTGCATTAGTACTAAAGAAGCTTGCCGCGACAAAAGAAAGGATAAGAGTACGTGGATTCATTTTATGACCTACTTAGCTTGATTTATAAAGCACTCCTTGCTGCGATGAAAATAATATAATCAAACTGAATGAATAAATGTACGAATTAGAGAAATTCATTTTTGAAGGATAAACCTGAATTGATCACGTGCCCCGACTCTCATTTTAGGTAAGTTAGCAAAAAGAAAAAAACAAGCTTTAGTATTTGATAAGCTAACATTGCGAGTAGTAGTAACTTAGCAGCATATTCCTAACTCTCATGCAGTTATAACTAAATCGACAAGGTTTATTTAATCAAACTTTATCTACATAGCGAGCCTAATATGAAGAACAAACTGCAAGAGCTTGACTTAAACTTATTGAAACTACTTAAAACTGTGGTGGAAACACGCAATACTCACGCCGCAGCAGACAAGCTAGGGATTTCACAAACCAGTGTGAGTCGTGGCCTAGCAAAGCTTCGTGATGTGTTTGGTGAACAGCTGTTTATTCGTAAAGCGCATGGGGTTGAGCCTTCCGAATTAGCTGAAAAGTTGGCGGAAGCGAGCGACTTGATGTTAAGGCCGTTAATCAAGGTAGTTGAGTCTTACCAAAATTTTGACCCAGTCGAGTTTAATGGCGACGTTAAAATTGCCATGAATATTTTCTTTTTGGAGCTGCACGGAGAAGGCATTTTTAACGCGTTGCGTGGTCAGTTCCCAAATGCCAACTTCAGCATGGTCTACTGGCAAGAACACTCACTTACAGAAGTTCTTAACGGTGACATTGACTACTTAATTCATTTTGAAGGCTACCCACTCCCTCAGGAGATATACAGCCACACTCTCGAAGAAGTTGAGTTTTGTCTCGTAGCGAGAAAAAATCACCCGGTATTGAGCCAAAGTTCAGAATGGGCATCAATTAACCATTTGCCATTGGCGCGTGTAATTATTGATGGGATAAACTCAAAACGCTCTCCCGTTGAAGAAGTTTATCTTGCCAAAGGTTTTCAGCCACGAATTTCTTTGACGACGCATAGTGTTCGTGTTCTAACCAATAAACTAAGCACTTCTGATGCAATTATGTTTGGTAGCCAATATATGACTTCATTTGATCAGCGGTTGGCCAGCTACCCACTACCAGAGCTGCCTAAACAGATGAGAAAGATCAGCGTTTGTGGTGGCTATTTACAGTCAAAGCGTGGTTACCCACTCAATCAGCACCTTCACCAAATCATCCAGTCTTATTTTGATAATCTTGCACTCCCTGAGGTTTAAGCTAGATATGGAAAAATGCATTTCTCTAATTCATAGCTCGCACATGTTGATAATAATGACCAATGAATAAGAAAACTTTTTGTCTTACTACTACCTATTTTTGTTAGCTCTGCTCATGCATTTGATACTTCACGCTTCAGTGGTGAGATCTCTTTAATGGTTCAATATCTGTTAACCACCTCTGAGCACAATGGCGCACCTATACTAGATTTCAAGTTCACTACTTTGAACTGAACAAATATGTGGCTCTGATGATAGAAGTGAAATGCTAAAGAGTGAAAGTTATTGGCAGCTTCTCAACACCGCCCGTCAGCCATGAGGAAAAGTACTGTGATTCCAGTGGCATGATCTGCCACTGAGTAATGACGTTAACATCGGATGGGACACTTTCGTGTTTGAACGAGCTAGCTGTAACGGTTTTGGACAGCAATGAGTTCCAGAGAACCAAGTATTAGCAAATCACGAATTAGCATAAATATGGACAGTCACTAAGCTCACTGTCCAGTATTGATGGTGCACGTCACTGTCTTACTTTTACACAAATCTGACATTGATGAATGCCATAAGCTATCGATACAAACATCAATTTACTGTATCATTACATCCGTATTTATACTTATTAGGATTTTCTATGTTGATTCATGAATTTTCGAATAAGGGCGTTACCGCTGAGAATGTAATTTTAGCTCAAGCAATACTAGCAGGGACTGCTCAAGGTGATAAAAGTAAAGCACAGCGCTTTATGACTTTTGTAAATGAAATTCCCGATGCACCGACTGTGAAAAGCCTGGTTCCACGCTTTAGTCAATTTATGAAGCGCTTCAAAGCCAGTTGACATTCAGAATACGTTACACAGGGATGTGTAATTAAGATCACCAATCCCCGCTCTAACCACTACCTACTTCTTAACTCTATCTGACTCTATGCTCCCTCTATATCTAGCCATTGTTGTCTGAGGACAATAGAGTTTGATCATTTTTAAAAACGTTTTTGGACACATTTCGCGTTACAATTTCTGGTCGGTTGGTAGCCTTCGGGTAAGATCAAATAGGGTAAAAGGAAAGACTTGACCCCATCTCCATTCCCTTGTCTTTAAACCAATCTGGTTTGGTTTAAAGACTTCGCCTCAAGGATTGCGATAGTGAATGCGAAGAATTGGTCGAACATTGGCCTAATATGCTCACCATCTTTAATTGCCGATTGAAACTTTGTTGTATTGCTTTTGTACGAATTACTGATGTGCAATTTCACTAACTCTTCGACAGGTCCTTTCAACCCTTGCTCTTTAGCCATAATGCTATTTATGCGATCTCTAAATCTTAGGTCATTTAGGCTATTAGCCTCTATTTTATGAGCAAATTCATTTCTGAGCTTTTTAAACAAGTTCAGTAATTCTTTTTCGTTCTTTTCTAATAGACCTAAACGATACGCCATCTCAATTCTCGCAGAAAAAGTTCCTAATGGAGCTAGACCATCTGAAAAAAGTGGGTCTGTATTATGATTTGAAGGTTCTTTTAATACAGACGTGATAAGCTCTTTTAATGCTGATTCAAACATAGAAGCTGCGACTAAAACTGCACCTCTGTCACTTTCCTCTCGGATGATTTTCAGGTTTTTTCCATACTGGTCTACAAAGTATCGAAGATCATCACGTAATACGTAGTCACTCATCTGAATTCGTCCTTTGGTAAACTACAACTAAGCCAACACAAATTCCAAAGACAGTCGGCAGTCGTTTTATCACAACCGTAAGTATTTTTGATGAGTCTACTTTACAAGGATGAAGAAAACTAAGTCAAATTGCCTACTTGTAAAGTGGATAAATTTTTAGGGGAACACGCTTGGGGGCAAACTGAGCTTACTAAAAGTAGATTAGAAATACCCATAGAACGACTAAACGAGCGTTTAACCGCCCTGACTAGTAGGCCAGTAAAGAGCTAGATTCCCACTACAAACCCGACTCACCCTCATTAGTCGTCGCACTATCGATGACTTTTTTATGTCGTAACTGATTTGCTTATCTACGTGTTTGAGTTGGACACCAACCTTGCTAAACGCCTTTTGGATAGTTGTGGAAACATGTCGCTGACCTTCCCCCAGCAAAAAGTGCTCTCTATCTTGATTCGTTTCAAATACGCAGACGATGTTTAAACTCTGTGGAAAAGAAGTGTATTTAACCGTATGAGTCACCCAAAGAAATCCATCGTAGTCTTTTAACGTACCTTCACAAACATCAGTTAACACTTCTCTGATTTGATTTTCGATTTTTTTATCTGTTTTTCGCATAGAGCAAACTTCCTATTTAACCCTTTTGGCATTAGTTTCAGTCAACACTGTCTTAAACGATATTGGGCACTGTGGCTTCTTGAAATGCAAACTATTTCTCGCAATCCTTTTTGCCCAAGTTTCCCTAGACAAGCAGGAGTTAATACTTGCATCCAAAATACTGAGTTCTACCACGGTTTGTAGGTACAAACATTCGCTAAACTTCCCAGTTACAGTGCACTTAATAAACGAGTAACTTCAATGTTAGAACCAAAAACTTTGCTTAATCGGCTAGATGCTATAGGCAACATGCTCAGCCGAACCAATCAATGCCATGCCTTACTCGGCCTTGGTAGCGTAGGGAATGAAACTGACCGCTTGGATGCATACAGTGACCTTGATTTCTTTGTCATTGCCAAGAGTGGCTTTAAGCAATGTTTGATTGAAAATCTCGACTGGCTGAGTCAAATTAATGAATTGGATTACGTGTTTCGTAATACGGTAGACGGGTATAAAGTGTTGTATCAAGACGGTATTTTTTGCGAATTCGCTGTCTTTGAGCCAAATGAACTCGCTGGTATTCCTTTTTCGGCAGGGCGAATCGTTTGGCAAGAAGAGGAGTTCGATTCATCCATTTGCCAACCTAGCCTAAGCCGTTCAGCTGCACCGAATCCTAACCCTGATATAGAGTGGCAAATTGGAGAGGCGCTAACCAATCTTTACGTTGGAATGGGTCGCGAAAGGCGTGGCGAAAAACTATCGGCAACCCGCTTCATTCAAAACTTTGCGTTGGATAGGCTTATCGATGTCGTTAGATTGCAAGATAAGGCATCACCAGTAAGGGCCGACCCTTTTATGCCCGATCGTAGAATCGAAGCTCGATTCCCTTCTTTTGCATCCCATATGACGGACTTTGTTCAAGGCTACGACAAAAATGCTGAATCAGCACTTGCCCAGCTCAACTACCTAGAGAAGCACTTCGATGTTAATGCCTCGATGGCTGATGCCATAAGACGGCTATGTGCCAGCATAGTTTAGCTCACAGGCTTTAAGCCAATCCCTAAAAATACCCCTCGCATAAGAGGGTATTGGGCGTGTATGACAGTTTTATTCAAGCTTGAGCCCATTAGCCACTGATTCACCAACTTTCCGCTTTCAACACAATCTTTCCAACTGACGTTCCGCTTTCCAATAATGCGTGAGCGTTAGCGGCGCTTTTCAGTGAAAATACCTGCTCAATAATTGGGTCTATCTTGCCTTCATCGAGAAGATTCACTAACTCACTGAGCGCCCCTTGATACCAATTTATGTCTTTTTTAGTTTCATCAGGCACAGCGCAAAACTGGACACGTTTGCCATTGGGCAGCAGGTTGTACAAACCCACTTGAGCGATCCCTTTAATCATATTGGATAAGCCGCCATAGCTGTCACCTGCGAACCCATAGCTCACCACCATGCCCCCTTCTTCACCGTTTTTAAAGTACGATGTAAGTGATGCCCTCCCCTAGCATCAAAGGCAGCATCCACGCCATTTGGGTATTTGGATTGAATGACTTGCACGAAATCATCAGATTGATAATCAATAGGCTCTGCCCCAAGTTTTCTCACTAACTTATGCTTTGACGCAGACGCAGTACCCATCACATTCACACCTGACAGTCTTGCCAATTCAATTAACGCAGTGCCAACACCTCCAGCAGCAGAATGGACCAGCACGGTTTGTCCTTTTGTAACGTTCGCTTTAGTGAAAAGAAGAGCATACGCGGTGAGATAATTGAGTCCCAAGCTACACGCTTTTACAGGATCCATATGCTTAGGTACCGTCACTAAAAAAGTCTGATGAAATACAGAAATAATCCGTATAGCTACCAAGCGCAGGGTTTAGGCCGACAACGCGATCACCAACCTGAAAATCCGAAATCTGTTCGCCGATTTCATCTACCTCACCAACAAATTCATACCCAGGTGTAAATGGTGATTTTGGCGCGAGTGGGTACTTTCCTTGGCGTGCCATAATATCGGCAAAACTCACCCCTGCCGTCAGCATTTTTACCCTCACCTCCTTTCCTTTTGGCTTGGGTAATACTTCCCAGATCGGCTGCAATACATCCGGAGAGCCAAATCGGTTTAATACTACTCGGCAATTCTTCTTCATCACTATTCCTTTCAGTCTATTTAGTGGAGTACCACTGCTCATCAAAGCACTCTGCTTTACTCAACAGCACACTCAGTTTAATATTTGAATTTGGATAAGGAATAACCAAAAAAGAAAGGTAGCTATACAAAAATGAATATCGATTGGCGTTCGTGGCATCTATTTATGGCCGTAGCTGAATGTGGCAGCTTGAGCCAAGCGGCCGAGCAACTTGGAAGCTCTCAACCGACATTGAGCCGTCAACTGCTCACATTAGAGTCGCAGCTAGGCAATAAACTCTTTGACCGCAGCACGCAAGGATTACGCTTAACGGAGTTTGGCAAAAGTTTGCTGGAAGAGAGCCGTAATATGGCCGCTTCAGCCAGTCGATTGCAGCGCATTGCCCAAGGGCAAGATGTGAGTTTGAGTGGCTCAATACGGCTCTCGGTTAATGAGATTATTGCGCAGTATTATCTGCCTTCAATCTTGCCCGAGTTCATGAATCGCTACCCTGATCTGCAAGTGCAGATTGTGGTCACTAACCAAGCGACGAACCTAGATAAGCGCGATGCCGACATCGCCATTCGGATGTTTCGGCCTCATCAGCAAGATTTGGTCATGCGCCATATTCTCGACTTAGATTTAGGGGTTTACGCCAGCTCTGGCTATTTGGCCCAGTTCGGCACACCCAACTCACCACAAGATCTGATTGATCACCGCATACTTGGCTACGACCGAGACAAACAGTTGGAAGAAGGGGCTGAACTGCTCGGTTGGCCGATCAAAAATGATGACTTACTGTTTCGCACCGATAACATGCCTTTAATGGTAGAAATCGCCGCCAATGACGGTGGCATTGTCTTCACTCATAGCGCCGTTGCACGCAAAAGAAATCTTGCTCAAGTCGATTGTGGCATCGAGATCCCTAGCCTGCCGGTTTACCTCACCTGTCATCGAGACGTCCAGCACAACCAGAAGATTCGCGTATTGATGGACTATCTGGCCGAGCGATTGCCCTCATCGACGTTATAGCTATTCCAAGCTCCAATAAAAAAGAGTTCGCGCAAACGCCTACGCGAACTCTTTAACCTGCTTTTTGAAAGGACAGATTAACCCAAACCGTTATCAATAAAGGTTTTCGAATACGCTTTGTCTTCCGACATAATGTGCGTTCTAAGCCAGTCTTTGAGAAATGACAGCAGCTCTTCACCAATGTCTTCACCTGACTCAACCCGCTTTTGAAAATCCAGTACTTGCCCAACCAAATTGTTGTGTTTTTCAATGTGCGCCTTGGTGCCTGAATACCCCACTTGCTCGAATAGAATCTCTTCATACTTAAAGTGATTAGCAGTGTAGCCAATCAAACCTTGCACCACCCTTTTCACGGAAGCAAGGCCGTAATTGTGTTTGAGTAAGTGATTGAGCTCATTGATTAGGTGCAGCAAAGTTTGGTGCTGACGATTGATCTCCGCTAAGCCAATATCCAGATCTGGGCTCCACTCCATCAACTTGTCTCGATTTTTCTCTTCAGCGGTAACTTGGTTTTCATCTAGGGCGAATCGGTGTAGTAGCGAATCGATCTCTCCCGATAGGTTTCTCACGGTTATGCTGGCAATCAGAGTTTCTTGCGTAGCTCTTACATTGTTATCTGACTCTTCGGAAACCAAATGTAGACAACGATTGAGCTCTTCGGTTTGCGATAGTTGCTGCTCGGAAGAGCTCGCAATGTTTTGGCCATTCAAGCTCAGCTCTTCAATCTGGCTACTCAGGGATTTAAAGGAGAGTTCAGCTTCGGAAGCGATATTGAGCGACATTTCCATGCTGGTTTTGTTCTCTTGCATGGTTTGCAGCACATCGTCAGTTTTAAGTTGTAAGTTATTAATCTTAGTACGGATCTCTTCAGTCGCTTCTTGAGTTCTCATGGCGAGAGAACGTACTTCGTCAGCCACCACAGCAAACCCTCGCCCTTGTTCCCCAGCGCGAGCACTTTCTATCGCTGCATTAAGCGCTAATAGATTGGTTTGCTCTGCAATACCGCTGATGGTTTCCATCACTTGGCTGATCTGAGTGGTCTCTTCCATCAAGGACTGAAAGTGCTCGTTCGAGTTGTCGATATGTTGATTAGCGTTAGCCAACGACTCTTCAAGCTTGACCATATCCTCAATCCCTTTTGCGGCCTTTTCTTTCGCTTCAAACGCGAGCTGAGCGGTAGACTCACAGTTATGCGAGACCTGTTCAGTGATACTGGTGAGCTGGTCTATCGCATTCTTGGCAGTATCAACGTCTTTTTTCTGCCCAAGAGCACCTTCACGCGATAGTTCAGAGTCGGTTTGAACTTGATTCGCCACTTCGAGCAAACGGGCAGTGGATTTCCCCAAGGCACTCACAGTTCTTGAGACATCTTCGCCAATACGATTAAACGTCTTGTACAAAGGCTTGCCTACAGAACTATCACTGTTAATACGCACTGTTAGGTCACCTTCCGACAAATGCACTGATGCATCTCGAAGGCGTTTTAACATGTCGTTGATGGCAACCAGTAAGCTGATCACAATCAGCTGATAGATCAGATAAAGCGCCACGCTTATCCACGACTTTTCATACACCAAACTCACTATCAATGGGCTTGCAAGGCCAATCAATAATAGCGTCCACTTTGCACCCGAGTAGGTGCTAACCTTTTCAATCACACTGCCAAACATACGCCAACCTTTTGTCCTTTGATTTAACGTCGTAAAGACCCCGAGACGCCGCCTATAAAACTATATTAGCGACTACTTTAATAGTGAGTGACCAATGCCAATTGTTCAAAATTTGAGATCAAAAAAAGCGCTAAAAAGTTAGCGCTTTATCTTAAATTGTTAGCTCGGTTGTTTATCGTCTGATTAACGCAATTTCTACGTCGCGATCAGCAATCATCCACCAACGATTACCATACTGCTTGTCATAACCCACCATTGGATATGCTTCACAACCGGCCTGTGGTTGCTGACCTAAGAAATTTTCCTGCCAAGGGCTATCGATCACACACTCAGTAGGTGCAACCTTTTCCCAAGCTCCATTCACAAGCATGCCTAACATAACTTTGTCTGCGTTAACCTTGTCATTTGCGGTAAACTGAACACCGTAGCGGTCACCAATGATCTCTTCTACATTCCAGTTTTGGGTTGCGGTAGGTGGCAGTGGGTGCGGCTGTTTCGCCGTACCGTCTGGTTGAGAACCATCTAGACCAACATCCGTTGTGAGATCTTTGGTTGCACCATAAGCGCTTTGATACACACCACCATGCACTTGCATACCACTTACAATCAGTCGGTCTGACTCTGTATTACGGTCCGCTTTTTGCCAACTTAGGGTCACATGCTTTTTCATGTCGATCGTCGTTGCGGGTACAATAACGTTACCCTTTCGCGCACCAGTATCGTCAAAGTCATTATCACCTTGAATGATACGATTCTGGGCATTTAAGTTTGGATCCCATCCTTGATTTTTAGTAAACAGGAAACGGTAGGCTAAACGCTGTAAGTCATTCATCGATTCCGCTCGTTTAAACCCTTCATGGAAACTCAATGTTCTTTGAGTGGTATCCACGCGGTTGAACGTATTGTTCTTACCGCCTACCAGTTTCGCAGAGCCACCATCAAAACTCTGGCAATCTGCCGTTTTGTACTCAACGATATGGTTCAAAATTGGTCGCTGACCTTCAGGAATCGAATTTGGGTAGATGAGAGCTTCACAGCGATCAAGCGTGCGGCTAAAGGTATCCATCAATGTCCAATCTGGAGTTGCCAACTCTTTTGGCCCATCCTCGTTGCGTTCAATCGTATGTGGCGCAGAATAGGCGAAGTAATCGACACGATCACCGGTGAAAGACAGCACAGGTGCATTAACATCGTAATGCTCAGAGCCTTCCTTCATGGTATCCATCTTATGTAGGACTACATCTTGAATCAGTTCGCGCTCACCATAGCGATACTCGTAGCCTTTGTATGAAGCGTTGCCCGAGATGATTTGCGTGTATGAAGGCATACGGTAATTACCACCGCTAGGCGTTGAAGCTAGCGTGTCAACATTTGACCGGCCTCCGGGATCGTTAGAGCCGTAAACGCGTGCATGAATTTGCGAACGTTGGTACATATGCTCGTGGCCTTGAACCCAAATAACATCGTGCTCGGCGAAGGTTTCACGAATCTCTTTATGGATATCAAACAGACGATTGTCATCCTTTTCACCTTCTACGATCTGCTCGCGAGTCTCACCATATTTCGCACCGACTAAGCATCGTGGCTAGCAATCACTACGTGGTCGAATCGACCTTCATTTTCCGCCAGAACGTCTTGAATCCAGCCAAACGCAATTGGTAAGTTGTAGTAGGCTAAGCCAATCATCAGCACGTTTTCACGAATGATGTAATAGTTCAGCCACTCGGCGCTTGGCATATGAATCGCATCTTCTGGAATGAAGTGGCGCATGTTCTCGATCCACTCGACTGTATAGGCCCAGCTTGTTTCATGGTTACCCATAACCGGTAAGAACTCCATTCCCGCTTCACGGTACTTGGTTGCTACGCCAACCCATTGTTCCCATTCGTGTGTTGAACCATTATCCGTAAGGTCACCAACAGGAATAACGACGTTTACTCCTTCTTCTTGGTGCTTAGCGAGTGCTGCTTCCATTGGATGGACAGCAACGTTCCAGCCACCACCTTGAGTATCTGGTAGCAGGCCTAGTTTTACCGAACCCGGCACCAGTTCAATATCGTCTTTACGCGAAGAATCGTCACTTGAATTTTTGCAAGCACTCAAACTAGCGATGATGCCTAAAGCTATCGCAGACTTTAATTTATTCTTTATCATTACTCATAACCAATTAAGTTTTAATCGGCTAAGAAAATTACATTCCATTTATTACAAAATAATTAACAAAATAATAAATTGAATTTTAATAATTATTTAATAAAACAAAAATACCATCCTTTCAAAATTCAAATAATAGAAATAAAATCATTTATGAAAAATATAGTTAGAGCATTAACAATTTGCTTGGTATCTACCATTACATTTCATTCTTACGCACAATATATTAGTCCAGAGCGTGCAATGTTTGAGCTTAATGAAGAAGCGATGTGCATGGTTGCGGCCAAGCATATCGGGCACGAAAGGTATGAAGTACATCTAGACCGGTTTAATGAGTTAACGCGTGAATATAATGTGCCTAATGATATGAAAGAAAATATAGTGAGTTATAATCAATCGCAATATAGTCATTTTATATCTAGGGCAGAAGTTAGATACAAAAAAGAAATATATCCTTCAATGATAAGCTCTGCATTTACGCATAAATGTTTATTTATGAATGGTTATGAAGCGAGAAAAAACTTTAATTCACAGCCGCCAAAAATATAATCATTTTTTATCTATAGAAAAACATAATAGGGACTAAGTTATACATAGCCCCTATTATTCGATACCCAAGTAACCTCAATCACGATTGGAGATTGTTAAGCAGGTGTTCGCATTGCGCTTTGAGCTGAATGAGCTCACCCTCACTCATCTTCGACAAGCAGAACATATCCATAGGAACATGTTGAGCTTGCTCTTTTAATGCCAAACCTTGATCAGTTAGAGTGATCAGCCGGACTCGCTCATCTTCTGCACTGCGCGTTCGAAGCACGTAACCTTTGGTTTCCATTCGCTTAAGCATTGGCGTCAGGGTCCCTGAATCCAAATGGGTTTTCTGCCCTAGAGTTTTTACATTGATCTCTTTGTGCTCCCAAAGCACCATCATCACGATGTACTGCAGGTAGGTGAGGTCAAGCGCTTTCAACAAGGTTGATACGCACGACTCATCGCATTCGATGCGCTGTACAACGCAAAGCAAACCTGGTTATCCAACTTCAAATACTCGTCTTGCTCACTCATCTTAAACCTAAACATGAAATTACATTGTGCACAATATACTTGCACACTTTTAATTTATCAATTATGCTCATTCCAAAATTAAGTTGTGCACAATATAATTGCGCAAAATAATAAATTTCCAATCCAATGAAGGAAGAGCATCATGGCAACACTTTACACAACTTCAGCAACAGCAACGGCGGGCCGTAATGGTCAAGTTTCTACTGACGACAACCTACTTTCAGTAGCACTGAGCTATCCCAAAGAGATGGGGGGTTCAGGCGAAGCGACCAACCCAGAACAGCTTTTTGCTGCTGGCTACTCTGCTTGTTTTTTCTAATGCGCTACTGCATGTTGCGAAAGAGATGAAGATCAAGCTCGCTTCTGCACCAACCAAAGCAACAGTGGGTATCGGCTCGAACGAGCAAGGTGGATTTGCCTTGACGGTAGCCCTAGCGGTAGAGCTAGACCTCGAACAAGAACAAGCAGAAACATTGGTGAAAACCGCACACCAAGTTTGTCCATATTCGAATGCAGTTCGTGGCAACATTGATGTCGCACTGTCAGTAAACGGCCAAGCTCTGTAATTAGCCTAAGCTCTATAATCAAAAGACAAGAAATCATAAGGATACGTCATGCGCGCAGTACGAATTCACCAATACGGTGGCACCGAGACTCTGAAACTTGAGCAAATCGAAAAGCCACAGATCAACGACGACGACATTCTGATCGAGGTAAAAACCGCGGCGATTAACCCGGTTGATTGGAAGATCCGTGAAGGCTATCTTAAGGATTTTATTCCTTATGATCTGCCAGTTACGCTAGGCTGGGATGTCGCTGGCGTTGTCACAGCTGTGGGTAAAGATGTGACTCAATTCGCTGTGGGCGACGAAGTCTTTAGCCGACCAAACATCGCTCGCGATGGCAGCTATGCAGATTTCATTGCAGTTAAAGCAGATGAAGCGGTACTAAAGTCAGCCAAACTCGATTTCGCACAAGCGGCGGCGCTGCCTTTAGCTGGCATTACAGCGTGGCAATGCTTGGTGGATGTCGCTGACATACAAGCAGGTCAGCGAGTATTGGTTCACGCGGGGGCTGGCGGTGTTGGGCACTTAGCAATTCAAATCGCTAAAGCGAAAGGCGCGACCGTCATTGCAACCGCGTCGGGCGCGAACTTGAACCTATTAAAAGAGTTAGGCGCTGATGAAGCCATTGATTACACGCAAGGCGCTTTGATCGATCAAATTGAGAAGGTCGATGTCGTACTCGACACCATGGGTGGTGAAGTACAACAAATCATCTTGGTCGCTACTCAATACCGGTGGCATGCTTGTCTCTGTGGTTGAGCCGCCAAGTGACGAGGTAGCGAAAGAGCACGATGTCCGTACAGCATTCGTATTCATTGAGCCAAGTGCCCGTATTCTTGGCGAACTGAACGCATTGGTGGAATCTGATCAACTGCGCCCTGTTATTGAGCATCGCTTCCCTCTTGAGAAGATTGTAGAAGCTCATGAGCAAAGCCAATCTGGCCGTACTCGTGGCAAGATCATCATCGATGTAAGCTAAAGCCTTAAACAGACGTTAAGACTGTAACGCTCAGCCTTGGCTGAGCGTTTTTGATCTTAAAGCACTAACTCTTTCAACAGCCGTATAAGGAGCATTTCGAATTCGCACTACATCATAGATCGCGCGCATGTTGATGTGGTGAAGTTCAGAGTGTATCTCTACTTCACCCAACCAAAACACATCAAAAAGAAGGTGCAAATCAGTGGCAAGGTAACGATCTAACATCATTTGTTCACCATCAGATTGTTGAATGACTTTTGAAATATCCACCAAAATCAGTCGCTGTTTAAGGCACACAGTTTTATTTCTCTCCAAATACGCCTTGATGCTATCTACCATCACAATCAGGCACTTACCCTCCCCATATCCAATACATCATAAGGGCGATCATTAAGGTAAATCGTCGACTGATATCGGTCTTCTTTTAACATTTTTCTTAGGTTCATAGCCCTGTCCAATTTTTAAAAACTTACCTTGGACAATAACGTGTTGCGCGCGCTCACCCTATGAATAAGAGCTATTCAAATTCCACCACTCTCAGCCCCCAAATTTGCATAACAGTTACCCGTAGGATTCTAAAGTTTCGGCGCTAACATACATCTCATCAAACGGATTGAGACAAACATAAGGACGATAAATAACAGAATATGAGAGTTAATTATGAACAAGAAAAGCATCCTATCAGCTACCATTTTATCAACTCTAGCAACTGGCGCATTTGCCTTCGATTCATCTCGCCTTAGCGGTGAGATCATTCTTTCTACGGGCTATGTTTCAACCAACTCTAACCTAAGCACAGAAAGCGACGCTTACCTTGGTGACAGGAATCAAAAAGGATCACACACCGATGACTTTATGGTATTCCCGCTCGGTAGCATTGCTTACGACCTAGGCGAAAACCGCAATCAACGCGTTTATATGGGTACGTCTCGCGACGACTTAGCAGTGGGTGATTTGGCTTTCGAAATTGGTTACCAATACGACATGCTTAATGGTACTCAAGTGGATGTCGCTTACCTGCCAACCGTGTTATCTGGTGAAGTATGGGCAGACCCTTACCTACAAGGCAACCGCAGCAAAACGGATATCGACGGCCACGCATTTAGACTAAAACTGAGCAATATTGTTGGCTCTGGCTTCTCTGTTGATATGGCTTACGCGACTCAAGAAGTGGATGAAGAAAGAATCACAGATAACGATCTTCATCGTGATAGCGACATGTACTACGTGAAAGGCAGCTACCTAACTCACATTGCGCCAAATATGGGATTAATTACCAGTGCGGGATACTTACATAACGATGCAGAGGGTAAGGCTGAAACTTACGACCAATATGAGATGGAAGTGACTTACTTCATCAACCACAACGCTCATACGCTCGGTGTAACAGGTACTTATGCTTACCGAGATTATGATGGGCATAACGCTTACTACCAGAAAACTCGCTCTGATAACCGCAGTAAGCTATTCGTCGCTTACGAGTACGCCAATATTATAGGGCTGGAAAACTGGGATTTCGTTTCGTTTGCTGGAGTGAACTACAACGATTCAAACATCGATTTTTATAAGAATGAAGAATACCTAGCCACTGTAGGTGTGAGCTACAAATTCTAATCTAGATAGACCCTACCCCCTAGTAAAGCCCCCGCTCTGAACCTTATGGTTTGGGTGGGGGTCTTTACGTTTAGAGGCCAGAAAATAGATTTTACTTTAGCTTTCAGGCTGAACAATCGAATTGAAAAAGTTTTGCATCGCTTGATGCAAACATTGATTCAAAGGATAACCTCGCTTCGATTGAAGATACCCCCCGACACACTCACAGCTTTAAAGCGCTCAGGCATATCCGGCAGGGGATAGCAAGTTAGTCTATCATCATGCTGCAGAATATAACTGCTATTAAATGCCATTGCATCAGAGCTCGCTAAACAATCAATCATGATCGGCACATTTTGACTGACCAACTTAACGTTTGGTTCTGCACCTTGTTGCAAAAAAAGTTCATCGTAGTAGTCGTATTTTCCAACTTGGCTATTTGTAGCATACTTAACCAAGGGAATGTCTTTAACCTCAGCCCATTCCGAAGTTTTACTTAAGATTGGATGATCTTTTCTCGCAACTAGATTCACTTTGATATCAGACAAATGGTGGGTATAGATGTCTTGCGGAAGCGGAAGCAACGTATAGTGGAGCATATAGTCAATTTCCCGCTCTAACAGCCCTTGAAGTGACTCTTTTTGCCAATAAACAAATCGAAAGTTTGCGTTAGGTAAAGCGTTCGTTAACGCCTGATAAACACCACGTCCAAACACATCCAACAATGTTAGATCACACGCAATGACTATGGTGCCAGCAAATTCTTTGGGATTGAAAGATTGATAAGCATCGAGCACCTGCGTAAACGGAGTGAGCATCTGGTCAGCCGCTTCGGCTAACTTTTCAGCCAGTTCAGAAGGTTCTACCCCATGCGCTTTTCGAATAAACAACTGATCGCCAAACGTTTCTCTGAGCTTAGCCATTCCTCGGCTAACGCTAGTTTGTGAAATACCCAGCTTCTCAGCCGCAACGGATGTGTTTTGAGTTTCAACCACTACACGCAGTAGTCTGAGCAAATTGAGGTCTAAATTCTCAAGGCTGTTTTTCATGATTAACGGGGTCCATTCTGTTTATCATTGTTGATTACAACATATCACAATCCCATCTTTTCTATAGCGTTTGTTGGCGCAACAATCACCAATTTCTCGAAGTCCGAGATACAAAAAAGCCACCTAGAAGGCTAACTCCTATCACTTAACGTGTTTGGAACGAACTGGATAGCGAGTCTTACTTATACGAACGGTCCTTGATTTGGGCCGTTTTTTTCGTTCTGGCAGAATGTAACGTTTCACTCGCTCTCGCATTGCCCTCAACTTTTTAGGGATTGAGCCGGGTGAGGCTATCGCACACCACATCAGTTCATCTTGGATATCTCGAAGCGCCATCATAAAACTTATCCGCAGAGGCGATACCTTTGCTTCTTTAGCAATACGGCTTATCTCGACACGAACCAAGTTATAAGCGATTAATATTCCCCAGACCTCTTGCTCTACCCCCTCTACGGACAGGCTTCGAAGAAGAAGTTCATCTTCCAGCATGTCGTGTTTTATCTCTCCATAACTGTTCTCAACTTCCCAACGTTCGAAGTAGACATCCAACAGAGATTTAAGGTCATATTGACTATCTGTTAGAGAAGTGAGTACGCCTTTTATATGGTTAGATTGTTCTGGTTCAGGATACAGTGCTAACCTCGCTTGCCATTTTTCTGGAAGACTTGGATCTTGTTTACGTGCATGCTGTGAGACATCCATTTCGACAATCAAATCTCGCCCTTTCTTGTCTAGCTTCTTGATGACTTTATACTGTGTATTGGATTTTATTGGGGTCATCCAGTGACTAGAGCCGTGTTGACGCTGCCAGTTAATCATTAGCTCGGCACTTAAATAGCACCTGTCAAAGATTGTGAGGGAATTAGGTGTTGTTGATGATATTAGCTGTTTGGCGTAGCTCACTTCCCCTGTGGAGCTAGGACCAAAAGCGACATCATGGAGTAAACGACTACGAAGAGAGCAAAGTGCGCATAGCCGAACAACAGGGTACTCGGTGTGACGACTTTTACTGTGCTTAACGTACTGATAGTGATTAGCAAGTGCCTCGTTATCATGAGTTCTAAATTGCGTCCCATCGACTGAAAACAGTCTTAAACCAAACCATTTATCCTCACTATCTTCGGCCTGGGTCCAGTTCTGCGCCGTCATAGTGAAAAGGGCTTTTAGTGGCTCTGCGTGAGACGTTTTCTGGCTTGAGGAATAGCACTTGGAGCAATGGATTCACCTAAAGAGTTAGATAGCTTTAGATCTAACTTCTCCAAAACATCAGTAATAGGCCTGTCACGATACAAGCCAATACCGACTAGCAGCCAAACGACCAACTCAGCAGGTAGCTTTCGTCTTCTCATGCTGGCTTTTTTGTGGCTTCAGTGCAATTTCTCAAAACAATCAAACCGCCACTCTCGATCAACTGTCTTCATTTTACTTTCTTCCATTCAGCTTTGTGACCAGAATCCCGTCTTTATCACTGCAAATTCCTTTTCAGGAAAAATTATTGACCAAAGTCATAGTTATAACCGATTAAGATTCGAGCAATAAATTGTGTGATCAGATCACTTGTTTAGTTGACTAGACAAGTGATACTTTGTTGATAAATTAATCAGGCACGAGACATCAGCATGACGTTTATCAGAACTCTTAATGGCGATATTTCACCTTCAGATCTTGGCACGACTTATTCTCATGATCATCTGTTTTGTATTCCACCGTATTGGAAAAACCAAGGTGAACATGATCTTCTGCTAGACGACTACGATGCCTCGTTTGCCGAGCTCATGGACTTTAAACGTGCTGGAGGCAACGCTATTTACGATGCCACCGCACCCGACTACGGACGCAAGGCGCTCACCGTCGCCCAGATGGCAAAAGACGCCAATGTGCACATTGTTGGTACTGCTGGTTTTAACAAAAGTTTCCTTTGGTCATCAGAAAAACCCAACACCAATTTGTCTTTCGAGAGATACATCGATCAATGCTCAATCGACACCTTGAGCCAAGACGTTATCAATGAAGTGATATACGGAATAGAAGGCAGTGAACACAAAGCAGGCGTAGTGAAATGCGGCACTGGCTATAACCAAATCCACCCACTGGAACTCAAAACCATGGAAGCGGTGGTGCGCGCCGCAATCGAAACGGGTGCGCCCATACATAGCCACACTGAGTTAGGCACCATGGCACTCGAGCAAGCTGAACTGTTCAAAAAGTTTGGTATGGATCTTAGCCGTGTTGGTTTTGCCCACATGGACCGAAATCCAGATAAATGGCTACTCAAGAAACTGGCCCAAACAGGCGCGTTTATCTGCTTCGATGGAATCAGTCGCATTAAATACTACCAGAAGATGTGCGCAGCCAAGCACTCATTCACCTATGTAAAGCTGGCTTTGAAGATCAAATCCTTATCGGTGGTGACTTTGCCCGTAAAACCATGTCGGCCCATTACGGACTTGGGGGGCTTGGCATGAAATACATCTTAAGTTCGTGGCGACCACGCTTTATTGAAGAAGCCAACGATGCGGGTTTGGACGGGGAAGCGCTAATGAACAAGTTCTTTATTCGCAACCCGCAGCGATACTTAACGTTCCGTTAAGCGCTTCGATTAGTCAAGCAGATCAACCCAACCAACTGTCTTATCAGCGTATTTTATGCGAGAGGCTAACCATGAACCTTGCTAATTGTAATGAGTCACAAGCAATCCAAACGCTTGCAAAAGCCAAAGTGGCACTGCTGCCCCTTGGTGCAACCGAACCTCATGGCGAGCACCTTCCGCTTGGTACGGACACTTGCTTGGCGGAACGTTTTTCCGCGCAAATTGCAGAGCAGTTGAAAGATCGATGCGTCGTCTTGCCTGCCCTTCCATACTCTCAAGTTTGGTCACTCAAAGGCTTTGCTGGCGCTATCGATATTGGCAATGATTTGTTGTCTGAACTGGTTACCCGTCTTGCGAAAAACATGAAGCAATATGACATTCACGCCATGGCTGTCATTAATACTCATTTCGGAAACTTTGACGCTCTCAAAGCGGCTGCTAGACAACTCAAACAAGAAGGCATAGACCTGTTTGTATTCTCTTGGCCAGGGACTCAATATGTCATCAATCAAGTTCGAGAAACCCAACAAGCCCGAGCTGGCTACATGCATGCTTGTGAAATTGAGACAAGCCTTGCACTGGCACTCATGCCTGAACAAGTAGAGATGAAACTGGCGACAAAAAACTACCCTCAGTTTCCTGAAAACTTTTCTTACTTGCCAATACCTTGGACAGATTTTTCTCAGACGGCCACGCTCGGTGACCCAACGAAAGCGTCGGCAGATAAGGGCGAACTCATCATTCAAGCAAGCCTAAAAACCATTACCCAAGTACTCAATCACTATCTAGAGGATGCCGCATGATCACTGCTAGCAAAGTCGCGCTCAACGTTGAGGCAAACACCCCCGAATCCGCCATTAAGCAAGTCGGCCAGTTGATGCTCGACAACCAGCTAATTGAACCAGAGTACATCGACGGCATGCTGAATGTATTCGAAGAGTTTGGCCCTTACTGGGTACTCACCAAAGGCTTAGCCATGCCTCATGCTCGCCCAGAAGACGGCGCGATCAATTCAGGCTTGGTAGTAATGACGTTAAAAGAGCCGGTTTACTTTGGCCATGAAGATCATGACCCCGTATCGATTGTGGTGGGCATGTCTGCCACAGACCAAGATCAACACGTAAAGAACATCCAAAACCTAGCCCTAGTGCTTGGTGACGACGAGAAACTCAAGGCAATACAGCAAGCCCAGAATACAAGTGAAATCACAACAATAATGAATAACAAATAAAAGGTGTAACCCTATGAAAATATTAACAGTTTGCGGTTTAGGCATGGGAACATCCCTAATCCTTAGCATGAATGTCACTGACGTTCTTAAAGCGGAATTTGATATGCACGATGCTAAAGTGGAACACATGGACGTCTCGGCTGCAAAATCATCATCCGCCGACCTCATCATCACAAATTCAGAGCTGATTGGAAATCTGCGTGACTGCGATTGCCCCGTGGTTGAGGTCAATGATTACGTGAACAAAGAAGAGATCAAAGCAGCACTAATCGGTTCACAACTATTTAGCGCATAACGCAGGAGTTTATTATGCTCGAGGTCGTACAATGGATCACCGTCAACATATTCGGTGAAGCGTCAATCTTAATCGGTCTTATCGTATTGATGGGACTACTGTTACAGAAGAAATCTTTTTCTGACGTGGTGGTTGGCACCCTAAAAGGCATCCTAGGTTTCTTAATCATAGGGGCTGGTGCCGGCATCATTGTTCAGGCTCTATTGGCTTTCCAACCTATTTGGACTGAAGTGTTTGGCCTAGAAGCCATGACTTTAGAAGGCATTGTTGGACAAGAGAGTTTTAGCGCAACCCACGGATCTTCGGTGACTTTAGCCATGGCTATTGGCTTTGGTATCAACCTGTTCTTAGCGCGTGTGACCAAGTTTAAGTATGTATATCTTACGGGTCATATGATGTTTTGGACTGCGATGATTTTTGCCGGAATCGCCGTAAACACAGTAGCAGACGTTCCTGCATGGAAATTGACGATCTTTTTGTCTGTTATCCTAGGCCTATACTGGACATTCCAACCCGCTATCACTCAACCGTTCATGAGAAAAGTGACGGGCAACGACAATATTGCTTTGGGTCATAGCTCTGCATCCGTGGCAATCTTGGGCGCAGTTGCGGGCAAGATGTTTGCGAAAAACAAAATCGATTCGGCAGACATCAAGGTACCTGAAAATTTAGGCTTCTTGCGCGATTCGAATGTGGTTACCGCAATGACGATGCTTCTACTTTTCTTCATCGGTACCTTCATTCTTCAAATCAAGCAGACACCTAACGCTCAGGAAATCTTGAGTGCGTCGGGCGACCTCAGCTTCTACATCTACTCGCTCAAGCAATCTTTACTATTTACGGGTGGTATCGCGGTAGTGCTATTGGGTGTTCGTATGTTCATTGGCGAGATGGTACCAGCGTTTAAAGGCATCAGTGACAAACTCGTGCCAAATGCAAAACCGGCTCTCGATTGTCCAATCGTATTCAACTACAGCCAAAACGGCGTGGTATTAGGTTTTGTTGGCGCATTCGTAGGCTCACTGATTTGGCTAACGGTTATTGGTAACACTACAGGCTACGTGTTTGTACCATCGATGATTGTACTCTTCTTCCATGCGGGTACGGCAGGGGTGTTTGGTAACAGCACTGGCGGCTACAAAGGCGCGCTTTTAGCAGGCTTTATTACCTCGACAGTGGTGGCGTGGGGCCAATACGTTTGTGTGACCTTCTTCATCAATAACACGATTCCGGACACGGCACTTTGGGCAGCGGACTCAGACATGTTCATCCTAACGCCGCTCATCAGCTTCTTCTCGAACTTGCTGTTGTAAGTCTTCGAATCAACCAGTCCCTTTCCCAATTCTAAACGAGGCTAGGTGGGCATTGCCCACCTAGAAATACTATGTCGAATGCATTTTCTGATTACCTAAATATCATTCATACCAAGCTCAATACGTTGGAGTCCAACACGGGTATTTTGGATAAAGTGGCCAGTGTGTGCGCCAATGCTGTGGCCAACAAAAACAACCTATTCGTGTTTGGTGCTAGTCATGCAGGCATCATTACGGAGGAGCTGATCTATCGTGCGGGTGGCCTTGCGGTGTTTAACCCGATATTTCACGCCTCACTCATGGTGAATGTGGTGCCTGTTACCTTAACCTCTGATTTGGAGCAAGTCCCTGAGCTCGGAGAAAAGATCATCCACTCTTCTGAGCTACAAAAAGACGATGTTCTTCTGATTCATTCCGTCTCTGGTCGTAACCCTGTGGTCATCGATGCCGCACTGGCTGCCAAAGCCCGAGGAGCCATTGTAGTTGCCCTGACAAGCGTCGATACCAGCACCAAAGTGTCGTCTAAGCATCAAAGCGGCCAACTACTGGTCGAAGTTGCCGACTACGTTATTGACAATCTATGTGACTACGGCGATGCTTGCGTTTCGCTAAATGGTCTAACACAAAAGGCAGCGCCGCTTTCAACCATATTGGGTGCCACCATTGTGAATACAATTTCGTTAATGATCTCTGAGAAACTGATCGAAAAAGGAATTACGCCACCTGTTTTAGCAAGTGCAAACGTAGACGGAAATGCAGATTTGAACCAAGCTATATTTTCAGAGTACAAATCCAATATTCATTACTTATAGGCTTTAAATGAACGAAGGTGTCCCTCTTTACATCACGATAAAAAATACCATCGAAGAACGTATCTTCGGCGCTATCTACCAAGATCGCATTGAAGGTGAGCTTATACTTGCTAAAGAGTTTGGTGTTGCGCGAGGCACTATCAAACAAGCGATTGATGAGTTAGTCAGCGATGGTCTTTTGATTAAAAAGAGAGGGCTTGGTACCTTTATTAATGAAGAGCGTCTGGCTTCTAAGGCGCTCGATTTCCCAGACTTTCTTTCTCAGTCGGTGTACGGCGATGACCTGCGCTGCAAGATTCTTAATATTTTGCCCGTTAATGCTACCCCAGAAATTGCTGAGCTCATGGAAATTGCCATTGGTGCACCGCTGTTCAAAATAGAACGCGAGTATTCTGCCAACGGTAAAAAGATTGCCTATAGTGAAAGCTACTTCGACGCCAATACCTTCCCCGATATCAGTTCACTGTATTACAACACGCCTCTATACGAGCAGCTAAGAACTAACTATGGTAAAGCACCAACTCGCCTTTCAGAGCACTACTCTTTCGATATCGCAACAGAAACCGAGTGCATTCTGCTAGAGATTGAACATCTCCGACCGTAATTGCCAAGATCTGTCGCCGCTCATTTGATGTAAGTGGTACGGTGATCGACTACACCGAAATTTTGTGTCAAAAGCGCGCCTTTGAACTGACCACCGACATTCAATCGATTCATGCTAGCCAAACGGGCCACTATCAATCGAGCATCGAGTTTAAGTAGTGAATGAATGCTTCCTATCAATGAGGCTTTTGATTACATTCTGCAAAATACTCAGCAAGTGTTCGCATACCGTACTTAGCGCAACCGAGTCACTGCCCAACATAGTAAGAAAGAACTCCGCACCACCCGCGTATCTGTCTGGGAATTTCGCCATAAGCCAAATCAGCATTCGACGAACAGAATCGGGAATCGATGTGATCGCCACTCGTTTTTGCTGTGCTTCAAACGCGACTTGCGCTATTTCGTTAATTGACAGGGTTTCGGGCCCACCAACATCGACTTCTCGCTCGTCAGATTCTATTTGCTGCAAGCAGAACTGTGCCAAATCGGCCCCATGGATAGGGTTTATCTTCATGGCACCGGAACCAAATTGATAGACGCGACCTTTTCTCGCCATATGATAAACCTCTTCAAGGTCGACAAAAAAGCCGTTAGGGCGGATGACACACGGTTGCAGTTTTTCCGAATTCAACAAGCGCGTCGCAAACTTCTCTTTAGCGCTCAATATGCGCACTTTCGGATAGTTAGGCGCATTAAAGGCCGAAATGTAGATGAACTTAGATACACCCACTTTTTCTGCTTCGACCAGCAAATTGAGGTTGGCTTGATAGTCGACATCCATATAGCTCAGGCCATCTTTTTGCCGCGTAATTCCCAAGCAAGAGATAACCACATCTACCCCATCGCAAATACCTTTCAAGTCGCTAGGCTTGGTCACTTGCACCTCTTGGATTTGCTCTTCAGCCACCCCACCGTGAACCAACTTCTGCTTGTTTCTCGCAACAGCACTGAAATCATGCCCTGTCGCCATGAGCTGTTTCACTATGTGCAAACCTAAGTAGCCTGTCGAACCTGCGACCAATACGCGAGGTGAGCTTGTCATTTTAGTGTCTCCTTATTCAAAGAATGATTGAGTTAATCATTAAAGAATTGAGCTTAAATTCACTCATAGTTCCAGCTCATTAATAGGTTAAAACTTCGCCTATTTAGAAAGCCAAAATAGCGCTGATAAAACTATGACCAAGCTCCGATTTCTGAGTAAATTAACTCAGATTTTTACCAATTCTTGCTCGGGAACACCTAAATAAAATTAGCCCCTTCGTATGATGTCGCGACTGCAATTCTAACCAAAAATAGGAGTGGGCATGAATCGTTTAATCCTCGACGGAAATTGGCGCCTAGCATCCCTAACAAACCCAGAAATTCAAACCGATATTGTACTGCCGGGCGATGTGCATTCTGCCCTACTCGCCACCGAGATCATCCCCAATCCATATTGGGCGACCAATGAAAAAGAGGTTCAGTGGGTTTCCGAGCACGACTGGCAAATCAACCGCACTTTCGACGTTTCTTCAGACCTTCTTGCTCATAACGTTATCGACCTTTCCATGAGCATGGTCGACACTATGGCAAACATTGAGCTTAACGGTGAAACCGTTCTGGAATGCAGTAACATGTTCCGCCTGTACCAAGCCAATGTGCGTTCATTTCTCGTCGAAGGTGAAAACACTCTCACCATCACCATTAAACGCGCTGATTTAGAAGCTGCAGTACGCGCAGAAAAACTGCCTTTCCCGGTACCTTGGGCAGTCGGTAACAACCAAATTCCACACATGAACACTCTACGTAAAACCCAGTGTCATTCTGGCTGGGATTGGGGAATCTGCTTGCTTACTAGCGGTGTCTATGCACCGATTGAGCTGATTGCTCGCCAGCAATATCGACTCAATAGCTTTGTGACCGAGCAGACGTGGCAAGGTGAACACTGCCAGCTCAATGTGGCTGTTGATCTTGATATGTTGGCGGATGCGGATTCAAACGATGTAGTCTGCGCTGTTCTTACTTCACCGTCGGGCGAAATCCTAGAAGCTCAAACAGAAGCCTCTGGCAACGCGACGCTCACTTTTGATATTGAAAACCCGCAACGTTGGTGGCCCGCGGGTTATGGTAAGCAGCCGTTGTACACACTAACAGTGTCCATCAGCAACCAATCCATTTCGAAGAAAAATTGGCCTTCGAGAGTTAGAGCTGGAAACCTTACCTGATGAAGTCGGCTCATCGATGACGTTCATCGTTAACGGTAAAGCCATCATGGCCAAAGGTGCTAACTGGATCCCGTTGGATGCCATGCCTGCGCTTCATACCTCAGATCGTTATCGCACGCTGTTACAAGACGCCGTTGATGCCAACATGAATATGATTCGTGTTTGGGGTGGTGGCATGTATGAACAAGATGAGTTCTATGACCTATGTGACGAACTTGGCCTGCTGGTTTGGCAAGACTTGATGTTTGCCTGTGCACTCTACCCATCCGCGCCGGATTTCCTAGCCGACGTAGAACTGGAAGTACGTGACCAAGTGAAACGCCTGCGCGACCACACAAGCCTTGCGCTGTGGTGTGGTGATAACGAAGTGATTGGCGCTATCGGCTGGTACCCAGAATCGCGCACCAATCGCGAAAAATATGTGGTCAACTACGACAGACTTAACCGAGTACTGCAACAAACCGTTGAAGCAGAAGATCCAACTCGCCGCTTTTGGGCTAGTTCTCCGTGTAATGGAGAACTCGACTTTGGAGATGCATGGCACGACGACAACAAAGGCGACATGCACTTTTGGGACGTTTGGCATTCAGGTAAATCGTTAGATGCATACCACAGCATTAAGCCACGTTTTTGTAGTGAGTTTGGCTACCAATCATGGCCTTCACTGCCAGAAGTCAAAACCTTTGCAGAGCCTAGCGATTGGAACGTGACTTCACCAACCTTCGAGCAGCACCAGAAAAACGGCCGTGGTAATAGCATTATCACCGAGATGTTTACTCGCTATTTCCGTTTCCCATCAAACTTCGAGCAAATGCTTTATCTCAGCCAAGTTCAGCAAGCATTAGCGATTAAAACCGCGAGCGAATTTTGGCGCTCAAACAAACCGGTTTGCCGCGGCATTTTATATTGGCAATTGAACGACTGCTGGCCAGTCAGTTCATGGTCGAGCATTGAATACTCTGGCCGTTGGAAGCAGCTTCACTACCATGCGAAACGTTTCTTCGCACCGCAAATGGCAACGTTTATAGGTGACGAGCAAGGACTGCGCCTACACTTAGTTAACGACGAACACGCTCCCGTGAAGTTGAAGGGCAAGTCTCCCTGATTGACTGGCAAGGCAACATTCTTGAAGCGTGGTCACTATCAGATACGATCGGGGAAGACGGCAATAAAGTCCTCTGGAAACTAAACCCAGAAGCACTAGAAAAACGCCAAGGGCAAGGCTTTTACCATGTTGAGCTGAACTGCCAAGGTGAAGTCATTTTCAACACTTGGTTCGATGACCTGTTTAAACGCCTGCCGCTGGTAGCTGCGACGATCACAACCGACGTAATTGAAGGTGAAAATGGGCTGCGAATCGTACTGAAAAGTGATGCCCCTGCTTTCTTTGTTCACCCTGAATACTCCGGAGTAGGACGCTTTAGCGATGCAAGTTTCACGCTACTGCCGCATCAACCGGTCACGATTGATTACATCGGTGATGCAACACAGGAAGAACTTAAAGCAGACCTACGCATCTACCATTTGGCAGGCAGTTACATGAACTAGCCTTCTTTCAATAGGTAATAAAATCAACAAGCCAGTGCTTTCCTCACTGGCTTTCTCGTCAATGAACTCTACGAAGTATATCACCACGGCTATTTTCTGACTTATTTGTGAGAAATGGATTCAACCCTGTTGAGTTAGATACCGACGTTTCATACTCTGATTTCTCAAAGACGTATACAGAGCGTTGTGCGCGATAGGGGACGCATGATTATTAAAGAAATCGAAGAAAAGCATTGGGATAAAATTTTAGAAATTCAGGAAGAATCTTACCAAGAAATCGGTACTGAAGATCTAGAAGTGCTCCAAAGTAAACATAAGGCATCTCCAGAGACTTGCTTTGTCTGTTTGTCTAACAGTGGCGCCGTACTCGGATACTTGTTAGCGCACCCATGGAGTGGCATTTCTCCTCCCAAGTTGTTTGAGCCATTACCTGATATCAAGGTATGCGAGTATCTATATCTTCATGATATGGCTATGAGCCTCTATCGAAGGGAAAAGGCTTAGGCAAAGCGGTGGCCCAAGCGTTGTTTGAAGTCGCTCATAGCAAAGGAATAAAACACGTAAGTCTCGTCGCAATGCAGGCTCTGAAAACTTTTGGTCAAAGATTGGATTCAAAGAAGTGACTGATGTTGAGGTGTATTCAAGCTATGGTGAAAGAGCCATTCTCATGGAGAAAGTCCTAGCCGCATGACAGCAGACAGCAACATTGGTATTTGATCGCTGTGTGGTTATCTTTAAGAACATGTAAAGACAACCACATACATTGGGACTATAAAATTGGTAGGTAAACTTCAGTCAATAGATCGCACTCATCCACTTCGTGCACGAAGTTTAGGTAACGGAAGAATACTGGGAACTCTCTAAGATCCTCTCCACTTGTTGGTAGCCATTGTTGATAGAGCTGATAGATAGTCTCTCCAATTGTATTCTGACTCCCTTTGTGTAAGACCATTGCACAACGTCCTGCTGGAATAAACCCTGCTCTTACGCCAAAAGGGTTTTCTGGCACCTCTCCAGCATGACTACCGCAGATATCAAATCGAAATTCGTCTTCTAGCGTTTGGCTTGGATCACCATAAGGGATGCCAAAGGTTTTGCTGGTTTTTAGTGGCGAAAGCCCTGTAGATTTTCGCCACTCAATAAATTTAGCTGTCGTTTCAAAAACTCTTTTAGGGTTTCCTCGGTGCTCAATAAACGCAATAGGTTGTTCGGCAAAATCTATAATGTTCACATCCACGATGTATTCTCCTAGGATAGGTGGATTAAATTCATACTTCGAGTGCCAATGTTGCCACTCTGGTTGCCTTCTAAACTCTGATGGAGTTTGACCAAAAGTCCGAGAAAATGCTCGACTAAAAGCTTCAGAGCTATCAAATCGCGCTTCAAAAGCGATATCAGTGATCGTTATATTCTTTTCGAATGCTAAACGAAATGAGGCTCGTTTAAGCCTTGCAAGCAGAACATATTGCGTAGCACTAATTCCCATAAATGTAGAGAACATCCGCTGAAAATGATATTTGGAACAAATAGCAATCTGGCTCAGTTGTTCTAATCTCAACTCTTGGTCAAGGTGTGTATCTATATACTGACAGACTTTTTGAACTTTTTTGCTTTCGGCGTTCGTTCGCTTTTGTCATGGGCTAGTTTCGTCTCAATTCAGAAGGTGTGTACATAGTATGATTGTGTCGAATGATTTACATGACCAAAGTTGCGCACTTACTACCATACTAATGAGCAGTGATAGGATATTACGATGTCGCACAATTTAAATACATCAATGTTGATAGAAGTGTGTTTGAAGTTAGTGTGAATAAAAATAGGGAGGCCCGAAGTCAACACACTTTTGCCCCATTTTGAGTTAGACCAAGTACTTTAAAAAAACTTGGGCGCTCGTTTTTACGCGGCAAGAAATTATCCGATAGTACGCTACTCATAATAAATTAGGCCTGCATTACGATTTTTTGACTTGTCAGGTTGCTTATTTTGGCAGTGAAATCATCAATTCACCTTGCTGAAGATGCTAAGTAACTGAAAATACTGTTACTATCCTTTTTATGTATCTGAAAAGCCGATTTCTATGAGATATGAATCCGCGCCTGTAAACCCCAAAAAAGGCAAGAAACCACAAAAGAACTCGCAGTGCGTCAACGCCTAGAACGAAGGGCTGAATTAACGTATTCAGCAAGTGATGAAAAACGATGGGCTGAAGAGCGAGAGCGTGTTCTTGCCGAGCGCGAAAAAGCATCACGGGTATTTGAACTTGGTTGGATGCAGTCGCCAACAACACAATCGCAAGACGCATTGTGGTCCAATTTGTTTACAGAAGAAACCAAAGAAGACCAAAAGCAGTACATCAAAAGTTGCAATTCACACCTTAACGAGCCTGTACGAGAGGGAGAGATTGTGCTTCTTCCGACAACAGAGCCGAAAACACCAGAAGATAAGAAGTTGTTTGATGAGTGGTTGGAGCAAGCATAAATTGCGAGTAAGGAATTAGGCAAGCTCCTAGATGAGGAAGTCGTTACTCTGAACCGGCACTTTGAGTTGTTCTCGTATCAACTCGTTGAAAGAATTCAGACGGACGGTTTACCGACGCACTATTATGCACAAGTCTCTACCGGTGTTGGTGCTACCGCAGCGCTGATCGAGCAGAATCTAAAAAATATTCAAGGCGTGATTTTAGAAATCAATGATTTGTACGCTTCTCAAGTAGCGATGGCAAGTAGAACAGGCGGGGTCAACTACGGAACGTTTGTTTCTGAACGTGCGGGCCTATTTAAAAAGCTTGATGGCTCCTTTACTTATGTTATCTAAGCGTAGTGTACAACTACCTATTTATACTCAAATCAAACGCAATCTAAAGCTGTCTACTAAATCGGTAATCCACAACGCGGATGAAATTCTAAAAACAGGTTTTGTTAAAGATTTAGGCAAGCGCATCGCTAATATTGCTATCGGAATTTCAGCGGCAAGAGGATTGGGTTACATAGGCTTAATGGTCGGTGCGGTCAGTGGAGTAGATAACGTCTATGAAGCCTGTAAGGTCGATGGTCAAGGGGAATGTGGTAAGACGACTACACGCGAAGTTGTTGGCTTTATTGGTGGAATTGTAGGAGGTGTGCAAGGTGGAACTGTTGGTTCAGGGGTAGCTGTCTCATCTGCCGCTGGTTTTGCTGTAATTATTGGCGTAACCGCTTCGGCTCCTGTACTTGCTGTTGCTGCAATTGCAGGAGTTGTTGTTGGTGGTGCTGTCGGTGGTGTGGTTGGTTCGACCGCAGGTAAATGGGGGCTGATGTTATTTATGAAAAGGTTGAAGACGTATGGGGAAATGAATAGATGTTAGATTGGTTGATAGCTGTTTTCGGTGTTATTGCTATTGTCTGGTGCTTTCCATCAATACTGGTATTGCCCGTTATCTCGTTAGGTAGCTTTAAACACATTATATTTATTGATAAGCAGTTAGCTAAAGATTTGAATAAGTATTACGACGATAAAGGTTATATGCGACCGAAGTATCAAGCATCTTGGGATGTAGGCAGTCGGTTTACTAATTACTGTATTGCTTATCCTTTTATTCGGCATCGTGAAAAAACGGATTCTAAAAAATTTAAGGCTTTTATGTGGTGGAATGCTTTGGGTTTTTGGAGTTGGATAATAGTGTTTTTTTTAGCATTTCTTGAGAGAGGATTAGGCCTTTCATTTTGATTTGATTTTTACGTCAAATCAAAGTTAGTTGTTTAAGCTGTTGCAAGTTTTTGGCTTGCACTAGCGCTCCACAATTCAATTCGAAATACTTGTTATTATTCATAACTTGCTAAATTTAAAAAATCACTAAAACGTTTCTGACCCATTCCGAGTTAGCTAAGATATTTGCTCTCATTTCAATACTTGATATAAGGATTAAAACACCCAACTTATAAAGTTAATTCTACAACCTGAACCCTATACTGGTTAGCTGGCTTAATACATGTCTATGTACAGAGTGCATTGGGAAATAGTAAAGTCGACCAGTATGTAAAATCAGACATTTTATCTAAGGAACATAGTGAGTAAGTTTGATGAGTTTAGTACAGCCGAATTATTACTCGAACTTGAAAAGGTAGTTAAGCGCATAGTCTCCGAAGAGCCTGAACGTCAAAAAATGCTAGATCTTCTAGAAGAGTTTCGAATACAAGACGAGATCCCCATTCGGTTAATCGATATGTACATATTGGACTACTGTCGAGCATATGGGATAAAAAGGTCTTACACTGATGATGAAATGGAACTTCTAAGGTTTGTCTTTGATTGGTATCAGTAAGAAAAACAACAAGTACCAAAGGAACCAACGGCTTGACTAAACAAATTTCGTATTAAAACTAATCCGATGATTCTCGATTTATGTAAATAGTCTAAGTTGTTTATGTCCCAAACCTTGCTAGAAATTACTCTGATTTAATGTCTACCGCCAACGAACACATAAAAAAATCCCCAGATTTTCATCTGGGGATTTTTAGTTATTGCTCAATCACTATCGGGGAATAGCTGAGCCATTAAGGACATAAACATCAATCTTTAAGCGAACAGCGTGAAACTATATTGGTAATGTTCTGCTTCTAGTAAGTACTCTGCGTGAACGCTTGGACTCCAAGAGTCATCACCACCAATACCCATGTGGAAGCCATCAACACGAACATATACGCAATCATCAGCCACTAACTCATTGGTGTGCTTAGCTTCTACAAGAGAGCGAGTTGAATAACGACTAGCAGAGAAGTGGAACTCACCTGCGACCGTCACGTCGCCTACCGTTGCTTGAGTCACATCGCAACGCAGGCCATTTTCGCTTGGAAAAATGTAATCGACATGCATTTCGTCTATGGTTGACTGGTAATGACCTACACGTGCAGCCATAACGCGATCAGGATAATTCTCGTAAGGTCCACGGCCAAACCACTCAACACTGTCTTGATTGCTTGCAAGCGCAAACTCTGCGCCCACTCGTGGTAGCGAAGGCAAGCCTTTCGCCGCTTGTACTTTAACCTGACACTCTACCGCACCAGATGCTAGCACTTGATACTGCCACTGAGAAATAAACTGTACGCGACCATCGACTTCATGCTTGTGACGCGAGTTAACCTGAATGCTCTGCCCTAAGTTATTTACTTCAAAGCCAATGCAGCTCGACTCAAGGCGATCTAAGCCCGCTTTAGACCAGCGTGCAGCCCATGTGTTCGGGTCAACGCGATCCACTTCACTGGTACCAATATCGTTGTCTACTGGTGCGCGGAAGAAGTTATCTTTGATAGCGCGAGCCAGCTGTGCTTGCCCATCTTTGATGACATTTTCTAGGTGACCTGTCTGCTTGTTAAATACAACTGTCAGCGCGGAGGTTTCAACTTCAACCGTTGACTCTAGCTCGTTGACTGCAATCACAGAGCCTGCCGCAATGCTTGGCTCAATCACCAACTCATTACTTGCTGGCAATGTAAATTGCTCAATCGCCGTCGAGTGACCCGCTTGCGCCCAAGCAGTATCTTGATCCAAGGTAACATCTAGATTTAAGTGGTATGTCTTACCTGCTTTCGCTTGTGGCAGTTCAGCCATCAATTCGAATTCTTGCTTAGACTGCGGAGCAATAGCAAGCTCAAGTGTACCTTGCTTAATAGCAACACCGTCTTCCATTAGTTGCCACGTTAGCGTTTCACCCAAGCCTTGAGTAAATAGGTACTCACTTTGAACCGTTAGTGTCACAGCACGAGTTAAACCAAGGTTCAGCTCTTTCTCGTTAGTCTTAAACTGATAGAACTGCTGCGCTTTTTTCACTTCCCACAGGTGCGGGTGTGGCGTGCGGTCAGGGAAAACAAGACCATTAATACAGAACTGACGATCGTTAATCGTGTCACCAAAGTCGCCACCGTACGCCCAGTATTTCTCGCCGTTTTCATCAGTTTTTGTAATGCCCTGATCAACCCAGTCCCAAATAAAGCCACCTTGTAGGCGTGGGAACTTTCTAAACGCATCCCAGTACTCATTGAAACTACCCAAGCTGTTACCCATAGCATGCGCATATTCACACAAGATAAATGGACGCGTTTCACCTGGTTGGCTAATTTCATTTTTGATCGACCAACGCTTAATGCCTTCGCCGTCGTTTTCTTCGTTAACGCGAGCATACATTGGGCAAAGGATATCCGTTGCTGCAGTGCGTGAGCCGCCACCTTCGTATTGAACAACACGTGTATTGTCACGCTGCTTAGTCCACTGATACATAGCGTGGTGGTTTAGGCCAATGCCTGATTCGTTGCCCAGCGACCAAATGATCACAGACGGATGGTTCTTATCACGCTCGACCATACCAATCATGCGGCGCATATATGCGTTTAGCCAGCTAGGATCTTCTGATAGGTTACGCATCGGGAATTGACCGTGGGTCTCGATGTTCGCTTCATCCACCACATACAAACCGTATTCGTCACACAGTTGATACCAACGAGGGTCGTTCGGGTAGTGTGCCGTGCGCACCGCATTGAAGTTAAATGCTTTCATCATCTTCACATCTTCAACCATGCTCTCGTAGCTTACTGCATGGCCAAGTTCTGGATGATGTTCGTGACGGTTAGCACCACGGATAAGAACCGCTTTACCATTCACCTTCAATAGCCCATCGGTAATTTCGACCGTACGGAAACCAATTGAGTATCCTTCACACTCGATAAGCTCCTGATTCTCATCAACAAGGCTTACTATAACGCGATATAGGTACGGTGACTCTGCACTCCACTTATGTGGGTTCGCAACCTCTAGAGCGTGGATCACTTTATTGTGCCAACCGCCCTTCTCATCGATATCAACATTGTTGGTAGAGGCTTCTTTATGGCTTGCTACCAGCTCACCTTGTGCATCAAAAAGCTGGATGCGTACCGCGTGCTTGTCGGTGTTTTGGCTCAACGACGTGGTCACGCGCAGTGTAGCGTCACGATACACATCATCTAGCTCGGTCACGACATCTACATCTGTGATGTGAACCGCAGGCTTGCTGATCAAAGACACTTCACGGAATATTCCGCTTAGCCACCACATATCTTGGTCTTCGAGGTAAGAGCCGTCAGACCAGCGGATTACCATCACCGCTAGGTGGTTCTCGCCTACTTGAGCAAATTCGCTCAAATCAAATTCGGCTGGCAGTCGGCTGTCTTGCGAGTAACCAACCCATTTACCGTTACACCAAAGGTGGAAAGCTGAGTTAACGCCAGCAAATTGAATGCGTAGCTGCCTTGCACACCACTCTTCATCTAGGTTGAATGTTGTGCGGTAGCAACCTGTTGGATTATCACTAGGCACGAATGGTGGCGTATCATCAAATGGATACTTAACATTGGTGTAAATCGGCTTATCGTGGCCTTCCATTTGCCAATTGCTTGGTACGGTGATATCACCCCATTGTGCGATATCAAACCCTTCTTCCATGAAGTTTTGAGGCACAGCTTCCGGCTGCGCAAACAATGCGAACTTCCATTGTCCATTTAGAGATATTACTTGGTCAGATGCAGCAGCATTAAGCGCATCTTTCTCATTGGTGTAGGCATGAAGTGCCGCATGTGGATTCAGTGTATTCGCATGAGTAACGTGCTGGTTTTCCCAGTCACGTGCGCGTAGGATTTCATCAAAACTTCTCATTATTAATTCTGCCTAGTGATGTTGTACAGCAAAGACCTATGTAAACGTTTCCACTCTATCCAACAAAACCACATATTGTCAAAAAAATTGCAACTGGCTGTGATGTAGATCTGCACATTTTTCAACAAACTGACAAAGCCAGTATGTAGGTTAGGAATAGCTGGTAATACAAAGGATATGAATAAAAAAAGGTGGGTATAGTACCCACCTAAAAACGTGCTATCTAAAAAACAAACTGATAAGAAGTTCGGTGCTGATAGCAATCCCCAGAACTTAACACCCCACTGTTAAGTCCCCATTCCGGATGATTTGGACCATCTGGAAAATACTGTGTTTCTAAGGCAATACCATGATGGTTTGAGTAGACTTTGCTTACCCCTTGAATGCCTTGTAGAAAGTTACCGCTGTAGAATTGAACAGCTGGTTTGGTTGTAACGACTTTCATCGTGACATCTGCATCGGGCGCAACTAGGACACCCGCAATTACCTTGCCGTCAGTTACCGACTCATCAAAAATAAACGAATGGTCATAACCACTGGCGGTTGCTTGATCTTGCTCGGTCAAAAACTCTTGTCCTACGGGTTTTAAGCGTCGGAAATCAAAGCTGTTACCCACCACGGAGCGAACATTTCCCGTTGGGATCATCGTGGTATTGGTTGGCAAATAATGATGTGCATTGAGCTGTAAGCTGTGCTCTAAACAGGTTGCCTCCGAGCTCTCTCCTGCCAAATTAAAGTAGGCATGATTGGTCAAGTTCAGTGGTGTTGGCCCGTCAGCTTCACCAAAATAATCCATTTGCAGCTGATTATCGTCGGTCAATGTATAGGTCACTTTAACCGTGACATTCGCTGGGTAACCTTGATCACCATCAGCTGAAAAAAGGCGATACGTTACCGACTGTGATGATTGGGACTCAACGACCCAACGCTTTTTGTCAAAGCCCTCATCACCGCCATGCAAAGAATTTTCAC
>JYJN01000018.1 GCA_003263845.1 Vibrio aestivus
AGTAACTAAAAACCAATGATGCAATTTGGCGTTTCGAAGGACTAAATATTGCAGAAAATCAGTCTGTTACATAACGCCGCGTTAAGTGGTGAGCAACGCATACCACTAAACTTAAAGTATTGTGCCGTAAACACTTAAACTGAAGTAAACCAAAAATGCCGAGCGTTGGGAATCCGTCTTAAACGCTTTGTTATGTGCCAGACACTAAATTAGGAATTCTAGCTTTTCTGACGCCTTAGTTGGCACGATTTCTATTACTTCATAGCTTGCCAAGCCTTCTCGATGAAAAGGGTCTTCAGCCAGTACGTCATTAAGCTTGTTTCGGTCACTAATAGTAGAAATGATTACACCACCAGTTCTTGGCTCTTTGCGCCAGATAAAACAAAGTGACCTTTTGCATATTGTTCATTGAGATAAGCTACATGCTCAGGAATAAAAACATCGACTTTCTCTAGAGGCACCTGATAAGTCAAAGACACGATAAACATACATTCTCCTTACATTTTTTGCGCTTAAGTACAG
>JYJN01000019.1 GCA_003263845.1 Vibrio aestivus
CAATGGCTTTGCTCCTGCCTTTGCGCTGTTTTTAATGCTCGCATTTTATCTGCTCTTACCGATGTTGATACACAGCAACACACGGTTTGATGCATCGGTAACCAGCTATAAAAATATCCGATTCTCTTTTGCTGGCACTTTAGGAAATGCTTATAGCGTGATGCTAGGTCGTGGGCTAGCAGCATTCTGTTCGATCTTTGTTCTTATAGTGGTCACGTCTATTCTCTGGTCGGCTTCGCCAATTGTTGGTGTGCTTTGCTCTGTATTAACTTTTGCTGCGATTATCTGGTTACAAGCTTGGGTGATGTGCGGCATTTCTAACTATATCGCTAACGGATACCGTTATGCAGACCAGATTTTTTGCACCGAACTCGATACTAAAGTCTTCTTTAAAACCTATCTTTTAGGCGGATTAATTACAGCCTCAGGTATCGCTATCTGCATGTTATTGTTGTACTTAACTGGGGTTGTATCATCGGACCTATTTGCATCGGGAGGTTTTGACAGCTTCGGCTCTCGAGCAGGAACTCTGATTGCTTTTATCGCTCTTTATGGCGCGTTCTTATTATCTGGTTTGATCGGTATGGCTTTTGTGGTTTCAAGAGTTCGCAACTACACCTTTTCTCAATTAGCGACATTCGGTGAGATCAAAAACGAGCAGGTGAGTTACCGCTTTTCATCGACGCTCTCAACCGCAGGATACGTTAAGTTGGTTGCGACCAACTTTGTTCTCCAAGTGTGTACGTTAGGGTTAGCTCGTCCTTGGGTTATGGTGCGCACACAGCATTACCTAGCTAATAACACCTATGTATTGGGTGATCTCGATAAGTTGGATGTTTTTGATAAGAGTGTTTTCGATCAATCTGCCGTTGGCGATGAGATCGCGGAGGCTTTAGTGTCGACATTGGAATTGGCTAATGGAGTTGTCCGGTTACGCTTTTCCACCACGAAGTTCGATGAAACAACGTGCCGTGCTTGTCGTTAGCAGTGATAAGCATGTCACGCTGCAATTAGAGGATGCTAGCCATGAGTGCGAAACGGCCGCTCTGCGATTTAGTGAACGGGTTGGGCGGCTGCCTGTAAAAGTGACGCTCGCCAATGGTTGGGGTTTTCTTGCAGACAATAGCGATGAGGTAGGCCGCTGTTTCCCTGCCTCGCAATCTGGACGTTGGCTAAGGTTTCTCGAGCGAAACTTACTGAGTGCTTTAGTTTGTGCCGTTGCAACCGTCTTGGTTCTGATTGGTAGCTACAAATATGTGCTGCCATGGGCAACCAAGAACGTTTTCATTCACTGGGTGCCTGATACTGTCGTCTTAGCGGTGGCTGATCATGTGCTTGATCATCTGGACAAACAGTTTGACAGCTCTGTACTACCCGTTGGTCAGCAGCAGGCAATCAGAGTGCGTTCTCAAGAGTTACTTGAAAACCTCGCCCCGCTACCTTATCCGCTGAGGGTCGAATTTCGAGCAAGCGAAGGTATGGTTAACGCATTCGCTCTGTCTGGCGGTACGATCATCTTAATGGATGAGTTAGTGCTGATGGCTGAAACACCTGAACAACTTGATAGTATAATTCTCCACGAAATTGGCCACCTTCATCATCAGCATGTAATGCAACAACTGGTGAGAGCCAGTATCTTATCGATTTCGGTGGCTTTTCTCACGGGAGAGAGTTCAGGCATTATCGATAATATGGTCGGCTTGGGGGTATTTGTACTTCAAACAGGGATGTCTAGAGAGGCCGAAACTGAAGCGGATCAGTATGCTATTCAGGCGATGAAGACGGTGTATGGCAGTAGTGAGGAAATGGTGAAGATGTTTGAGCATTTACATCAGCATTATCAAACTAATAATTCTGATGATTTGATTCCAACTTGGATGAGTACCCATCCTGAGTTTGATGTTCGAATAAATATGATGCGCGAGTAAATTATCCCGATCTGAGGCAAAAAAAGAGCTAGCCAATTGGCTAGCCCTTTTTTAACACGTTCTCTATTAAAGAGCAGCAATCGTTGTTTTTTGCTCTTCAAGCTTCACTAGAGTCTCTTTGTAACCCTCTAGTTTTTCACGCTCTTTAGCGACAACCGCCTCAGGTGCTTTAGCAACGAAGCCTTCGTTACCTAGCTTACCTTCGATACGCTTGATTTCGCCGTGAGTCTTCTTGATTTCGCCATCTAGACGAGCAAGCTCAGCATCTTTATCGATCAGACCCGCCATTGGGATCATCAGCTCAGACTTGCCAACTAGTTTAGTTGCACATGCTGGTGTCTCGGCATCTTGAGCAAGAACAGTTAGGCTATCTAGCTTAGCTAGAGAGTTCAGAACCACCTTGTTTGCTTCGATACGTGCTGCATCTTTCTCATCTGCTACTTTGATCATTACTTCTAGGCCTTTGCTAGGTGCAATGTCGTATTCTGCACGTAGGTTACGGATAGCAGTGATGAACGTCTTAACCCACTCGATGTCTTCTACGATCTCAGCGTTGAAGTTCTCTTCGTTAAACTGAGGAAGCGCTTGAGTCATAATCGTCTCACCTTCAACACCGTCTACTAGCGGCTTAACGCTCTGCCAGATAGATTCAGTGATGTAAGGAAGCACTGGGTGAGCAAGACGCAGTGTCTTCTCTAGAACCGTGATCAGCATGTAGCGAGTTGCTTGTTGCTGAGCTTCAGTACCTTTCCATAGAACCGGTTTAGTTAGCTCTAGGTACCAGTCACAGAATTGGTTCCAGATGAATTCGTAAAGCGTGTTTGCTGCCATGTCTAGACGGTAGTTGTCTAGGTGAGCGTTAAACTCTTTCGCTGCTAGTTCAAACTGAGATTCAATCCACTTATCCGCTAGAGAGAATTCCATGTTTGCACGCTCTTCAGCTGATAGTGACATGCCACAATCGTGCTCTTCTGTGTTCATTAGTACGTAACGGCTTGCGTTCCATAGCTTGTTACAGAAGTTACGGTAACCTTCAAGACGCTTCATATCCCAGTTGATGTCACGGCCAGTAGAAGCCATAGCTGCAAGAGTGAAACGCAGTGCGTCAGTACCATATGGTTCGATACCGTTTTCGAAAGTCTTACGAGTGTTCTTTTCGATCTTCTTCGCTAGTTGAGGCTGCATCATGTTGCCACAACGCTTCTCTACTAGAGACTCAAGGTCGATACCATCGATCATGTCGATAGGGTCAAGTACGTTACCTTTAGACTTAGACATCTTGTCGCCGTTTTCGTCACGGATTAGACCCGTTACGTAAACTGTCTTGAATGGTACTTGAGCTTTACCGTTTTCATCTTTGTTGAAGTGCATGGTCATCATGATCATACGCGCAACCCAGAAGAAGATGATGTCGAAACCAGTTACTAGTACGTCTGAAGGGTGGAATGTCTTCAGGTCTTCAGTCTGTTCAGGCCAGCCTTGAGTACCGAACGTCCATAGTGCAGAAGAGAACCATGTATCTAGAACGTCGTCGTCTTGGCGTAGAACAACGACAGGTGCAAGGTTGTTGTTTGCACGTACTTCTTCTTCAGTACGGCCTACGTATACATTGCCGTCGTTGTCGTACCATGCCGGGATACGGTGACCCCACCAAAGCTGACGAGAGATACACCAGTCTTGAATGTCACGCATCCAAGAGAAGTACATGTTTTCGTACTGCTTAGGAACGAACTGGATTTCACCATCTTCAACCGCTTTAACAGCTGGCTCTGCAAGAGGTGCAGCACGTACGTACCATTGGTCAGTTAGCATTGGTTCGATAACCACGCCACCACGGTCGCCGTAAGGAACCGTTAGATCGTGATCTTTGATTTCATCAAGAAGACCTAGCTCTTCAAACTCAGCAACGATCGCTTTACGAGCAGCAAAACGCTCCATACCGTGGTACTTAGCAGGAAGTTCTGTAGAGTAAACATCGCTAGCTTCGCCGTTAGTGGTGAAGACTTCAGCCGCATCACGGATGTCTGCGTTGAACGTTAGGATGTTGATCATTGGTAGGTTGTTACGCTTACCAACTTCGTAGTCATTGAAATCGTGCGCAGGCGTGATCTTCACACAACCTGTGCCTTTTTCCATATCGCGTGCTCATCGCCTACGATAGGGATCAGACGGTTAACGATAGGAAGTAGGATTTCTTTACCGATAAGATCTTTGTAACGAGGATCTTCTGGGTTTACAGCAACGCCAGTATCACCCAGCATTGTTTCTGGACGAGTTGTCGCAACAACAATGTAGTCTTTACCTTCAGCTGTTTTCACGCCGTTTGCTAGCGGGTAGCGGAAGTGCCACATGTGACCTTTTTTGTCTTTGTTTTCAACTTCAAGATCAGAAATTGCAGTGTGCAGTTTTGGATCCCAGTTTACTAGACGCTTACCGCGGTAGATTAGGTCTTCTTCGTACAGGCGAACAAACACTTCTTGAACAGCATTAGATAGACCGTCATCCATTGTGAAACGCTCACGATCCCAGTCTACCGATGCACCTAGGCGACGAAGCTGCTTAGTGATGGTGCCACCAGATTCGTTTTTCCATTCCCAGATTTTGTCGATGAAAGCGTCACGACCGTAATCGTGTTTCGTTTTGCCTTCTTCTGCAGCGATCTTACGCTCAACAACCATCTGAGTAGCGATACCTGCGTGGTCAGTACCGACTTGCCAAAGAGTGTTTTTACCCTTCATGCGTTCAGCACGGATTAGAGTATCCATGATCGTATCTTGGAACGCGTGGCCCATGTGTAGGCTACCAGTGACGTTCGGTGGTGGGATCATGATGCTGTAAGCTTCTTTTGTCGTGTCACCGTGTGGCTTGAAGTAGCCTTTCTCTTCCCAAGCTTGGTATAGAGCTTGTTCGATTGAAGTTGGGTTGTATGTCTTTTCCATAGTACTCATTTACTGGATACGTTGATGGTAATCGTAGTCAATCATTATAAGTGAACTCTCTAAGTGGAGAGCTTAACTATAAAGATTGACCGGTTGCATATTTTGTTGCCGCTAGCTGTGCACGATCTCGATCGTTTGTAGCTGATAGCCTGCTTGGCGGTAGATTTTATATCTTTCTCGCGCGAGTTGCTTGGCTTTTTCTTCGCAAGGGACGAAGTCTACCACCTCTGTAAACTTGTTCGCAAAGGTTGTCTCATTATTAGACAAATTTATTACCAGTTGTCTATTCCAAGAGGGTTTCACGCCTTTATGGCCTATCTCAATATTAGTGCCATACCTTGGACCTTCGCCAACTAGGTTATGAGCCTGGAAGTCTTTCGTGTCCACTTGCCAAAGCGCTTCGGCAATCGACTCTGCATGGTGTTTATCTTCGCAGTTGAGATAAACCTTAGCACCTTGCTTAGCAAAGTGATGGGCGAGAAACACAACGTACAAGCCAAACCCATGCACCTCGGCTTGAGGGGAGTCCGATTTGATGATGTAGAAGGTTGCGTTTGCCATGATTGCCTTCGCTATTTATCTTGAGATACAAAAAAGGGCCTTGCGGCCCTTTATAACATTGTGAGGATTATTCCTCTGTCTCTTGGCCACTGCGGTTAAGCAAGAATTGGACAAGCATTGAGACTGGACGGCCTGTTGAGCCTTTCGCTGCACCCGATTTCCACGCAGTACCTGCGATGTCGATGTGTGCCCAGTTGTATTTTTTCGCAAACTTCGACAGGAAGCAACCTGCTGTAATCGTACCGCCAGGGCGGCCGCCAATGTTTGCCATGTCAGCAAATGGGCTCTTTAGTTGCTCGTGGTATTCGTCTGCCATAGGTAGACGCCATGCACGGTCACTGGCTTGCTCAGATGCGTTAACGAGTTCGTGAGACAGTGGGTTGTGGTTTGATAGGACACCTGAAATATGGTGACCCAGTGCAATCACACATGCGCCCGTCAGTGTTGCTACATCCACAACACAATCTGGTTCGAAACGCTCAACGTAAGTCAGGGCATCACACAATACTAAGCGGCCTTCTGCATCGGTGTTCAATACTTCAACCGTTTGACCTGACATAGTGGTTAGGATGTCACCAGGGCGGTACGCATTGCTGCCCGGCATGTTTTCACAGCCTGCAAGAATACCCACAACGTTAATTGGCAGGTTCAGTTTTGCTAGCGCTTTCATGGTACCGAATACCGATGCTGCACCACACATGTCGTACTTCATCTCATCCATGCCTTCGCCTGGCTTCAGTGAAATACCACCTGAATCGAAGGTCAGGCCTTTACCCACAAGGACAATCGGTTTTGCTTCTGAATCTGGGTTGCCCTTGTACTCCATGATAGACATCATAGATTCGTTCTTTGAGCCACGACCTACCGCTAGGTAAGAAGTCATGCCCAATTTTTCCATCTCTTCTTCACCGATGATCTTCGTTGTTACTGTTTCGAAGTCGTCTGCTAGGCGGCGAGCCTGAGAGGCAAGATATGCAGGGTTTGCAATGTTTGGTGGCATGTTGCCAAGATCTTTCGATGCCTTCACACCTGATGCAATCGCAAGGCCGTGAGCAATCGCTTTTTCGCCAAGGTTTAGCTCGCGGCGAGTCGGCACATTGAAGACCAGTTTACGGAGTGGACGACGAGTCTCTGGCTTGTTGCTCTTGAACTGATCGAACGTGTATAGGCCATCTTTGGTTGCTTCAACCGCTTGGCGTACTTTCCAGTACGTGTCGCGACCTTTAACGTGAAGCTCAGTTAGGAAACATACCGCTTCCATTGAGCCTGTTTCATTAAGCGTGCTGATGGTTTTCTGAATGATCTCTTTGTATTGACGCTCACCCAGTTCACGTTCTTTACCACAACCAACCAGTAAAACGCGCTCAGATAGAACACCTGGCACTTGATGCAACAATAGCATTTGACCCGGTTTACCCTCTAGATCACCACGGCGAAGTAATGAACTAATATAGCCATCGCTGATTTTATCGAGCTGCTCAGCTACTGGAGAAAGGCGGCGTGGTTCAAATACACCCACCACGATACATGCGCTACGCTGTTTCTCTGGGCTACCACTTTTTACACTGAACTCCATGCGTACTCCTACATCCTGAAGACAAATAGAACTAAATGTTAGATAATGAACTCTTACTTGTTGAATCCAAGGTCGGATTTGCCGTTAAAATAAGATGACTAACAGTTAGTGAAAATTTTAAAAATAAAAAGGTTCAACGGGAAATTATAGTGATTCAATCAAAAAAACAAGTTTTGTATAGGTAATTTCAGCGTGATTATTGTTAGATATTTGATCCGCGAGACACTCAAGAGCCAGTTAGCGATCTTTTTCGTGCTTTTTTTAGTGTTTCTGAGCCAAAAATTCATTCGAGTTTTGGCTGAAGCTTCCGATGGTGAAATCCCTGCCAGAATGATTATGTCCATTGTGGCGCTCAACATGCCTGCAATGGGATTGCTCATGTTACCACTGAGCTTGTTTATTGGTATTTTGCTCACATTTGGCCGTTTGTACGCTGAAAGTGAAATTACCGTAATGAATGCCACCGGTATCGGTAATAAGTTCTTGATTCAGGCAGCTTTATACTTGGCAATTATCACTGGTGCGATTGCTGCCTTTAACTCTTTCTATTTTGCGCCTTGGGCACAAGATAAAGAAGCAGCTTTGATGGAGCAATTAGAGTCAGAAAACACCGTCGATCTGTTGCAAAAGGGCCACTTTCAGCGCACTCCCGATGGGTCGTCGGTGATTTTTATCGACGATATTAAGGATAAGCGACTCGAAGGCGTGTTTGTTGCTCAGTTGCGTCCGCGCGATTCAATCCTGCCAAGTGTGATGTATTCGGATCATGGCGAAGTGAAAGAAACCAGTGATGGTCGTCAGGTTATCACTATGTTTGATGGAACCCGTTACGAAGGTGTACCGACTTCGGTTAATTACATGATTACCGATTTCGACGAATACGACGGCCTGATTGGCCAACGTGAAGTTAAACAGAAAGGGCGAGACTGGGAAGCTTTATCTACGTTTGATCTTGTGTCGAGCGACAACTTGTACGCCAAAGCCGAACTTCATTGGCGTGTTTCGTTGGTCGTTTGTATCCCACTATTAACTATGCTGGTGGTACCATTGTCTGCGGTAAACCCAAGGCAAGGTCGATTTGCTAAAATGGGGCCTGCGATCCTGATTTATTTGACTTATTTCCTAACCATTAGTGCGACTAAGTCGGCGATAGAGGATGGCAGCATTCCAGCAATTATCGGGATGTGGCCAGTCAATATCGCACTGCTTTTAACCGCTATCGGTGCCAACTCTATGGACAGCATTCCAGTGAGACGCTTTAAAGACAAACTAAGACAGAAGAAGGTAGCAACCCGTGTTTAAGATTCTCGATTTATATATCGGTCGAACCATTATCGCGACGACTTCTTTGGTTCTGGTTACCTTTGTTGGTTTGTCGGCAATCATCAAATATGTAGAGCAGTTGCGAAAAGTCGGGCAGGGCACGTATGACCTGTTCCAAGCGCTTATGTTTGTAGTGTTGAGTGTTCCACGTGATATCGAGATGTTTTTCCCGATGGCGGCACTCCTAGGTGCTTTGATTGGTTTAGGAATGTTGGCGTCAAGCTCAGAGCTGGTGGTTATGCAAGCTTCAGGCTTCTCGAAACTGAACATTGGTATGTCAGTGTTGAAAACTGCTGTGCCGCTGATGATTATTGTTACGTTACTTGGTCAGTGGGGCGCGCCGCAGGCTCAGAAAATGGCGCGTGACCTTCGCGCATTTGCAACGTCTAACGGCGCCATTATGTCGGTACGAACCGGTGTTTGGGCGCGTGATGCCAATGACTTCATCTTTATCGGTAAAATTGATGACGACAAGTTGTATGGCCTGAATATGTGGCGTTTTGACCGTGACAAAGAGCTCACGACGGTGATTTATGCCGACTCAGTGGACTATGTTGCGGACAACCAGTGGCTAATGAAGGATGTTCAAGTTACAGACATGAAAGACGACGTAGCTTTGTCGAAAACGACTTACCCAGAATACAGTTGGACCAGTGCTTTAGAGCCAGACAAACTAGCTGTGGTAACCGTAAAACCCGAAGAGCTATCTTTGAGTGCTTATACGATTACGTGACTTTCTTGGATGCATCAGAACAAGATTCATCTCGATATGAATTAGCACTGTGGCGCAAAGTGACGCAGCCGTTTTCAATTGCGGTAATGATGCTGATGGCACTCTCTTTTATCTTTGGCCCACTTCGAAGCGTGACCATGGGCGCGAGAATACTGTCCGGCGTGGTTGCTGGCTTTACCTTCTATATCTCCAGTGAGTTTTTTGGCCCACTGAGCTTGGTTTATGGCATACCGCCAGTGTTTGGTGCTGTCGCGCCGAGCTTAGTGTTTCTCTCGGTCGCTGTGATGCTTTTGAGAAGAAAGCTTTAACGAACAAAAAAGGAAGGCATTTAGCTTCCTTTTTTATTGGGGTGGATTGAGTTGTTTAGTTAGCTTTAGGCAACACAACCACATCAGTTTTCGCCCAAATATCTTGGAAGCTTCGATTTTTTGGATCAAACAGAACGATGAGGTTCCCTAAGCCAAAGGCTGATGTCGCAATTCGAATCAGTGCCTGGGTAGCCGTAATTCGTCCACCTTCTTGATTTCGCACCTGTAGTTTCCAAGCTCGCATCCCGAGGGTTTGTCCAGCTCGGGTCCAAAAGAATACAAAAAAGTAAATCCAAACAACGGTGAGATAAAGGGTGAACAGTGGGCTCCAAACTGGATGATTGCTGAGCATATCGCTGATATCGATATAAGGCGCAACATTGAGTATGCCCATTGCTTCAAATGCTTGCAACAGAGCAATAATCAACCTGCCGCCATCATTTCTAAAGCAAGAATAATCAAAGCATCGTAAAACAATGCTCCTAAGCGACGCATTAACCTTGCGTTTGGTAGAGGTTGAGTCGTAGTCATAACCTGAGAATTTCCATACATAATTGGCGCAAGGATATAGTGTTGAGCAAGAGGTGAAAAGAGAGCCAGTACACAGCTTAGGCTTTTATGGCGAATTTATCGCCAAACGATTGTGATTTAAGATTTTTGTACTTGCACGAATATCCCGCTTACGTATAATGCCAAACATCAAAGGGCAATGCCCCAAGATGCCGGTGTGGTGAAATTGGTATACACGACGGATTCAAAATCCGTTGCCTTCGGGCGTGGCGGTTCAAGTCCGCCCACCGGTACCATATATAGAAAGGTCGCTTTTATAGCGGCCTTTCGTCGTTTAGGGCG
>JYJN01000020.1 GCA_003263845.1 Vibrio aestivus
GTTGTAAATCCCTCGCTTCGAATTTGGCTTTCGCACTCAAATCTGTCAAAAGAACCTTGAGTGCAAGGACGTTTTCAGTAGTCTGAAGGCAACTAAAAAGTCCGAGTGCGTCATTACATAACAAACAATTTAAGCAGACCCTCAACGCGTACCATTTTCAGTTTGCAGGCAGTTTTGTGTTTACGGTGTTATGCAGAAACAATCGTTGTGCGTTTCGGGCTACTTAATCGGGCGTTATATGCATTGGAGAATTATGAACAAAATTGACTACTTAGAGGAACTAAAACAGGTTCCAATTTCATTTAATAACGTCAAAGTTGTGCCTGATGCAGGCTCTCGCTTGGATTGGAAGTTTGAGGTAAATCCAAGTGAATATATATCTTTTGCGAAACGTGACTTTCGTGAGGGTAGCACTCGTGGGCTTATTAATTCCCTAGGGAATTCCAAGAGAGCCATTGATTGTCAAATCGATAGGATTTTTCGTGCCCTCGGTTATGATCCCAAAAAGTATCCCAAAAATCTCAATGAATTCGGTGAGTTTTTTGGAGATGACGATTCTGTAAATCTACCTGCAAAATTAAAAGTAATTGTGGGCTTTGGTATCGCGCCCTGTGGTTTAGTTTCTGAAATTCGAACTCTAAGGAACAAGATTGAGCATGACTTTATTGTTCCAAATAGCACCGAAGTTAGACGCGCATTTGAAACTGCGGAATTGTTTGTTGCTGCAACTGAACGAAAACTAATTGATTCTTGGGAATTTGAGTTAACCTGTCTGGAATCTAAATTTGGGTTTTATCTTCATAAAATGCTGGATGACTTTGAATTCCAATGTTGGGTGCGAAACCCGAAGCCAGTCGATGAGTTGCAAAAGATAAAAATCCCCAGAGACAGCCTTCTCCATCATTGTATACTTCGAATGACATTGTCTATGGAGCAAGAGCTAGAATTTGGGCGTTCGTTAAGCTATATGGCAAAGTTGTTGGATAAACCTTTTGATTTTGAGTCAGCGAAGGTCGAGTTCAGTTATGAGTAAATGCATATAACAAAGCATTTAAGAGTGATTCGCAACGCTTGGCAGTTTCGCTTCGCTCAAGTATAGCCAAGCGCCGCTCACACCTTAATGCGGCGTTATGTTTTCAGGAGGTTCAACAATGGAAGTTATCGAAAATCAGGTATCTGCGTGGTTCTTACTGAAATATGAAGACGAATATTATATTGATGTAAATTGCAGCAGTGGCTTTGTGAGCTTCTCGGCAGTGGTCAAGCTAAATGGCAGCGAAAAAGCGAATTATAACTCCTATGGTACTGTATATATTGAAAGCTTAGCTGAAGCTATTTCTAATAAATCACAATATGATCACCCAAGGAACATCAAAGATGAAGGGTTTCTAGATCAGATACATGAAGCAATAATGCGATGGAAACAGGAACAAACATAACAAAGCGTTTAAGACAGATTCCCAACGCATGGCATTTTTCATTCCATCGTTGGGTTTTGTGTTTACGGTGGTATGGTTAGGTTTCGTGGTGGCGTTGCTCACTACTTAACGCGGCGTTATGTAAATGGAGTAAAAAATGGAAGTCGTTGAAGTAAAAGGGTTTGAAATCCAAGGTTTAATCCTAAGAACCCGCAATGAAATAGAAATGAACCCAGAGACGGCTAATATCCCAAAGCACGTTGAGTATGTCGACTCAAATCTAGTTATTGATTACCAATCTGGGGCAAGAGCATATAGTGTTTACTGCAATTACGAGTCGGACGTTAATGGCTACTTTGATGTTCTAATGGGCTCGAATGAAGTCTCGTCATCGAATATTAAGTTGTCCTCAGTATCCGTAGTTTCAGGTTCTTACATCAAGTTTGAGTCTGAAGGCGAGTTTCCTAATGCTGTTATCGCTGCTTGGCAGTCAGTTTGGTCTTACTTTAGCTCTCCAAATTGTGAACATGAAAGGGCATATACAACAGATTTTGAACATTACGAAAGTGCTAGTAAGGTAAGTGTATACATCGCGCTGAAATAATTTACATAACAAGCAATTTAAGAGGGATTCTCAACGCTTGGCACTTTAGCTTCTACTTCAATTTTAGTGTTTATGGCACAATGCTTTAGGTGTGGGTGGCAGCGTTGTTCACCCCTTAATTGGGCGTTATGCCTAAAGTTTTAAGTAAGTAGAAAAAAATAAGGAAGTAGTAATGAAAAAGATTGGATTGTCATTCACAGTATTGTCTTTATGCTTATCATGTGGTTTACAGGCAAAAGAATATTTAGGATTAGATCTCGGGGTGCAGTCTATATCAGGTGCCAAGAGTACTATTAAAGAATCTGGCGGAAGATATGATGAGGGTTATGGCTATAAAGGTTACACAGATTTAGAAAGTCTAAAAATACTCCAGTTTGATAGGTTCACCAAGTACGGAACTGTCAAGGATGCATGGTTAAATTTCACACCGGACAAGAAACTTTATAAAATTTCAGTTACATGGTCAGACACTGGGGATACATTTAAGCTATTCAAAGATGCGCTTGATAGCAAATATGGCTCGGCTAATCGAAGTGGAAGTGGATTTAAGCAAAATTACTCTTATAAAGATGGATCGGATGTCGAGGTGGTTTTGGAGAGGAATACATTTGGGTTTGGTCCAGATCAAACCACATCGCTTAAATATACCTTCTTACCTGTTTTGAATGATGTAAATAATATGAAAAGCCGAATAGAAGATCACATTCGCAAGGAAAACGCCAAGAAAGCTAGTGCTGATCTTTAAGCATAACAAACGCTTCAAGACGGATTCGCAACGCGTGGAATTTTTTGCCATGCGTTTGATTTTGGTGATTATGGTGGTTTGCAGAAACATCGGATTGCGTTGCTCACCACTTAAGCGGGCGTTATGTTTACTTGTATTTCAAAGACTTAAAGGTCTTTGGCTCTAGTTCTCTGTCCCTCTGGCAATTCGTCCCTAGTAGACTCAGCAAATCAGTATTGTCGTCCTTAATTCTTGAATCTCTCAGCCCGTAAAACATGCCAATGTTCGTGGGTTGCTTCATTGTCAGGTCGTGGCGGTTGGTTTCATGTTTAACTGGCTCAAAGTCGCTTTTAGGTTCTTAGCCAATTAGTAACTCGGCTTGGCAGTTGTCTCGGCAATTTGCCATTGTCTTGCGCTTTGTTTGGAAAGAAAGGGCGCTTGTTGAAAGATAGTCGGGTTGCCTCATTGGGCAGGGAAGTGGGCTTACTTGTTTTAGGTTGGTCGCCTTTGGCGGTCAAGTTAGTTTCTGCCTTGTGGTTTGCTTCAGAAAACTAGTCAGAAATAGCAGTTCTTTTTCAAGTAAATCATGTATTTGTGGTAAAACATAACAAGCAATTTAAGAGGGATTCACAACGCTTGGCACTTTTGCTTCTACTTCAAATTTAGTGTTTATGGCACAATGCTTTAGGTTTGGGTGGAGGCGTTGTTCACCCCTTAATT
>JYJN01000021.1 GCA_003263845.1 Vibrio aestivus
CGATCACCATTGCCTTTGTAAGACCAGTGTGCAGCCACACCCTTGTCGGCCATTTGGTCCATGTCTTCGGTACGGATTTGTACTTCAACAGGCACGCCATGTGGGCCGATCATCGAGGTATGCAGTGATTGGTAGCCGTTGGCTTTGGGTACCGCAATGTAGTCTTTCATGCGACCTGGACGTGGCTTGTACAAACTGTGGACTTGGCCAAGTACTCGATAACACGTGTCTGGGGTATCAACTACAACGCGGAATGCGTAGATATCCATGATGGTGTGGAAACGCTGCTCTTTCGTTTTCATCTTGTTGTAGATGGAGAACAGGTTTTTCTCACGGCCAAATACACGGGCTTTTAAGCCAACATCACCCAAACGACCTTCGATTTCACTATGAATACGCTGGATCATCTCTTTACGGTTACCACGCGCCGCTTTCACTACCTCTTTCAACACGCGGTAGCGGTTAGGGTAGAGTGCTTCAAAGCCTAGCTCTTCGAGCTCAGTTTTGATGTTGTGGATACCAAGGCGGTGTGCCAGAGGAGAATAGATCTCTAGTGTTTCACGTGCGATTCGACGTTTCTTATCTGGGCGAAGTGCACCCAGCGTGCGCATGTTGTGCGTACGGTCGGCAAGCTTGATCAGAATTACGCGGATATCTTGCACCATGGCCAGAACCATCTTACGAAAGTTCTCAGCTTGGGCTTCTTTACGATCGCGGAATTTCAGTTTGTCGAGTTTAGAGACACCATCTACGAGTTCAGCAACGGTGTTGCCAAATTGCTCTTCGAGATCTTCTTTGGTGACATCACAGTCTTCGATAACGTCGTGAAGGAGGGCTGCTTGAAGAGTTTCAATATCGAGGCGCATTTCGGCCAAAATACGTGAAACAGCAACGGGGTGGATAATATAAGGTTCACCGCTAGAGCGGGTTTGCCCTTCATGGGCGTCTCTTGCTACCACATAAGATTGACGCAGAGCCTCAATTTGAGGCTCTGTTAGGTATTCTTGGGCAACATCTTTAAGGCTATCGAATAGATACAAATTTAAGACCCGGAAGGTTAGTTAATTCGAAAGCTTTAGAATTGCAAAGATTAACGGTTGTGCGCGATGCTGCTTACCGCTGCAAGTTCTGCTGCTTCCTGCTCTTGCTGCTCTTGGCGCTCACGTGCGTCCAGAACTTCTTTCGTAATAAGACCTTCTTCAATCTCGCGAAGTGCGATAACTGTAGGCTTATCGTTCTCTTCTGGCACTAGAGAATCTTTGCCGCCAGTTTGCATTTGACGAGCGCGGCGTGCCGCAATAAGAACTAGGTCGAAACGGTTACCAACTTTTTCAACAGCGTCTTGAACAGTTACGCGTGCCATGAGAACTCCAAATAAGTAATAAAATTTTGAATGACGAGAAAGTATACAGCCTAAGTGTCTTATATTCTAGATCTTAGGAGGATCTTCTCAGTTAAGCTTCTTCAATGAGAAGGGCTTATTCCGACAGTAGTGCTTTAAGCATACCGTTATATTTAGCAGCTTGTTTATCTTGCTTCAATCTTTCTGCACGAATGATGGCTTTAAAATCCATTAATGCAGCATCAAAATCATCGTTTACGATCATATAATCGTATTCGTTGTAGTGAGAGATTTCCGCTTTCGCTTCAGCCATACGCTTAGCAATTACCGCTTCGCTGTCTTGGCCGCGAGCATTTAGGCGACGTTCTAACTCACCGTTTGATGGTGGCAGGATAAATACGCTGCGTGCTAAAGGCATTTGTTCACGAATTTGACGAGCGCCTTGCCAGTCAATATCCAAGAATACATCGATGCCTTTATCTAAGTTTTCTTCAATCCAAACGCGAGACGTGCCGTAGTAGTTACCAAAGACTTCGGCGTACTCAAGAAACTCACCTTTGCCGATCAGCTCTTCAAAGTGCTCTTTTTGCACGAAGTGGTAGTGAACACCATCGTCTTCTCCTGGGCGCATACCGCGAGTGGTATGAGAAACAGATACCTTCATTGCGTATGTTGGGTTGGTTTCGAGCATAGCTGAAATCAAGCTGGATTTTCCTGCGCCGCTTGGTGCAGATACGATATAAAGAGTACCTTTGCCCATTTGAACATTTCCACGTTTGGTTGGAGTTAAAAAGCGATGGAAGCGGTTTAAACAAACTTACTCGCATCACTTCTTTAAAGATAGCACTGACCCTAAAAACAACGACTCATTGGTGATTTTTAGGTCAGAAAAATGGAGGCGAAGAGTATCACGTTTTACGCGTGATCCACAAGTAACGAAAATGCGCCGTTTTATGCTCTAAATAACTATTCATATTAGATAATCTACTCAATAATTTCAGCAAACGTTTGCTTGTTTATCAAGGGTTTGTTTTTAAAGAGATTAAAAACATGCCTAAATGATGTCGAAAATCATTGAATTATTCCATTTACTGATTAAAATCCGCGCCAAACTTTATCACTCTGTATATGTAGAGCGTGTTTACCTTTCGAGCTGATTTTTGCAGTCACTTGTTGGGCATTTAGGCAAGGCAGTGGCTTTGATATGTAGTTGTTCTACTTGAAAAGCCGCTAACGCAGTATAAATGACCAACAAGTACTGCCCGAAGGGTTCGGCTAAAATCGTTTTAGGCTTTGTTAAGAAGTACTTACTTAGAGTGGCTAGGCTACATACTCCTTGCCGCGCCTAAAACGATTTTATCTCGAACAAAATTTAATCGCGAAAGGTAAACACGCTCTGGTGCTTGGTCTAAACGTCTCTACCATCTAACCGAATTAGATGACTACAGTGGATAGCTTTCCTCATATCATGGGGCAGCGCTCGCTCATATCAGCGTGATAGAACCTATCAGAAGTTATATCAACCCAATAGGCAATCCCGTGAGCGTAAATGCGACAACCGAAACGAAGCCAGCCGCTTCTTTTCTAGATTCTACTTTTAAAATATCCGAGCGTAAGTCCACCATTGGCACTGAGGTGTACGCGGGCTTTATTACTTTCCTTGCAATGAGCTACATCCTTGCGGTGAACCCAGCCATTCTCGGTGATATTCCAGGTATGGATCGTGGCGCTGTATTTACAGCAACAGCGCTAGCTGCAGCATTCGCAACTTTGCTTATGGGCGTGTTCGGTAACTACCCTGTGATGCTGGCTCCGGGCATGAGCATGAACGGCTTCTTTAAAGGCATGCTGTTAAGTGGTTCAGTTGCTTTGGTTTGGCATGAGGCGCTGTTTGGTATCTTCTTATCAGGCATCATCTACTTGATTCTATCGCTAACTAACATCCGTAAGGCGATGATCGAGTCCATTCCGGAAGATTTGAAACTGGCGATTACCGTTTCCCTCGGTCTCTTCATTGCTTTCCTAGGTTTGAAAAACGCGGGCATCATCGTTTCTAACCCAATCATTCTAGTCAGCATGGGCAACATCTCTGATCCGCAAGTTATCATTGCGTACATCAGTATCTTCATTGCCTTGGGCTGTATGATTCGCGATATTAAACTGGCGACATTCATCTCATTTATTTCTGCGATTTTGCTGACTGTGCTAGCCGATGTCTTCATGGGTACCAATAATGCGCCGCTGCCAGAGACTATAGTGACGGCTCCACCAAGTATGTCGGGCAGCTTTGGGGCAATCTTTAACTTCTCAGGTCTGACGGCTGATAAGATGTTCGACCTGCTGTTCATCGTGGTGATTTTCCTGATTGTCGACTTCTTTGATGGTATGAGTACGATTGTGGGTGTTGGCCGCGATGCAGGTATCATCGATAAAGATGGCAAAGTGCCAAATGCACGCTCTGCACTGGTTGCTGATGCAGGTGGTACGGTAATGGGCTCTGTTCTGGGTACGACTTCGATTACTGCGTTTTCTGAGTCGGGTATTGCGTCTTCGCAAGGTGCGCGTACTGCCTTGCGGCGGTTGTGGTCGCTGGCTTGTTCTTAGTTTCGCTATTCCTTTACCCACTGTTCTCTATTTTCTCTGCGGCTATGGTTGCGCCTGCAATGGTAGTTGTGGGCATCTACATGATTGGCCGTTTGGGTCAAATTAGCTGGGAAGCAAAAGAGTCTCGCATTGCAGCGTTCTTCACTATCATGTTTACCGTTCTGAGCTTCTCGCCAGCAAATGGTATGGCGATGGGCTTCATCAGCTACGCATTCTCTATGGTTGTAGCGGGCAAAGGTAAAGAAGTTCATCCGGTAATTTATGTACTGTCTGGCTTATTCCTGACGTATTTGATTCTGTTATAGAATCGATAAACGATAGAGTAAAAAAAAATGCCAGAGCTGAGCTCTGGCATTTTTATTGTTTTGAATCCCAAAAGAACGATTTATTCGATGTTTTGGATCTGCTCACGCATTTGCTCAATCAGCACTTTCAGCTCAACACCCGATGCAGTGATGTCTGTGCTGATGGATTTAGATGCCAGCGTGTTTGATTCGCGGTTGAACTCTTGCATCATGAAGTCGAGACGACGACCTACTGCGCCACCTTTCTTCAAGATGTTATTGGTCTCTTTCACGTGAGAATCTAGCGGTCTAGCTCTTCAGCCACATCTGATTTTTGTGCTAGTAGAATAAGTTCTTGTTCAACACGCGCGCCTTCAAGTTCAATTTTTGCTTCTTCGAACTTACTTAGTAGGCGTTCACGTTGCCATGTTAGGATCTCTGGCATGCGAGCACGAACTTTGACTACTTCTTCTGTAATCGCCGTTAAACGCTGGTCGATCAGTGCTTTCATATTTTCGCCTTCACGGCCACGCGCTTCAATGAAGTCACCTAGAGCCTCATCAAACGCTTTAAGCAGATCTTTGTTTACCGCGTCCATGTCCTGCTCAGGTGTTTCCATTACGCCTGGCCAGTTCATGACTTGAAATGGGTTCAAGCGGCTTTCTTCGCCCGTTAGGCTCATCACCTGATTCGCTGCGCCAATCACTTGTTTGGCAAGGCCTTCGTTGATAGTCAGTTCACCTTTAGCGGCTGGGTTTGCTTCAAAGCGTAAGTTACATTCCACTTTGCCGCGAGCTAGACGTTTACGAAAGCGGTCACGTAATACTGGTTCTAAACCACGGAACTGTTCTGGCATACGGAAGTACGTTTCTAGGTAGCGTTGGTTTACACTACGAATTTCCCAAACTGCGCTGCCCCAATCGCCTTTCACTTCTTTACGTGAATAGGCTGTCATACTATAAATCATCGAATTTTCCTGTTTATCAATCTTTGAAAATAACGCGAGGCTGATAGTAGCAGACTTTTGTTAAATCGACACTGCAAGCAGATAGAAACTCAGTTAGCCAACTTTCCCCCACTTCTGCTATAATCCGTGCCCAACCAAATTGAATCCCCTGTTTATAGAAAGGTAGTTGCTCATGCGTCCAAATGATCGCGCAGCGGACCAAGTTCGCCCAATCAAAATTACTCGTAACTACACCGCTTATGCTGAAGGCTCGGTTTTAGTCGAGTTTGGCAATACCAAAGTATTGTGTAATGCGACTGTAGAAGAGAACGTGCCACGCTGCTAAAAGGCCAAGGTAAAGGTTGGGTAACCGCTGAATATGGCATGCTGCCACGTGCTACGCACACGCGTACTCGCCGTGAAGCAGCCAGCGGTAAACAGGGCGGTCGTACGATGGAAATCCAACGCCTAATCGCTCGTAGCCTTCGTGCTGTTGTGGATTTAAAAGCCATGGGTGAAATCATGATCACGGTAGATTGTGATGTGATTCAGGCAGATGGTGGCACACGTACTGCGTCTATTTCTGGTGCAAGTGTGGCGATGGCGGATGCATTCCAGAGTCTTGTTGCAAGCGGTAAGCTAAAGAGTAACCCGATGAAAGGCCACGTAGCGGCGGTATCTGCGGGCATCTTGGGTGAAAACGTTCTGTGTGATTTAGAGTACGTTGAAGATTCTGCTGCCGATACTGATATGAATATCGTGATGACGGAAGATGGCCGCATGATCGAAATCCAAGGCACGGCAGAGGGTGAACCGTTTAGTCAAGATGAGCTGATGGCTCTATTGGAGTCGGCGAAGGTTGGCATCAAAGAGATTGTCGAGGCGCAAAAGGCAGCGTTGGCAGACTAATTTTTACACTATGTTTATGAGAATGGCTTCTAGATTTAGAAGCTATTTTTTTGCCTCCCTAGCGATAGCGACTATCTAAAGGTGAGGCAGTGGCAATAATTGATAAATTGAGAGAGAAACATGAAAGCATATCAACGTGAGTTTATTGAGTTTGCACTTGAGAAAGAAGTACTAAAGTTTGGTGAGTTTACTTTAAAGTCAGGCCGTAAGAGCCCTTACTTCTTCAATGCTGGATTGTTTAACACAGGTCGTGATTTAGCACGTCTTGGTCGTTTTTACGCAGCAGCACTAGCGGATTCTGGTATCGAGTTCGACGTGCTATTTGGCCCTGCATATAAAGGTATCCCAATCGCGACGACGACAGCGGTGGCGCTTGCGGATCATCACGATGTGGACACGCCATACTGCTTTAACCGTAAAGAAGCAAAAGACCACGGTGAAGGTGGTAATCTAGTGGGTAGCGAACTGGAAGGTCGTATCATGCTAGTAGACGATGTGATTACTGCGGGTACAGCAATTCGCGAGTCGATGGAAATCATCCAAGCAAATGGTGCAGACCTAGCTGGTGTTCTTGTTGCTATTGACCGTCAAGAGAAGGGCAAAGGCGAACTGTCTGCTATCCAAGAAGTTGAACGTGACTTTGGCTGCGCGATTATCTCGATTGTTAGCCTGACAGACTTGGTGACTTACCTAGAAGAGAAAGGTACAGACCCTGCTCATCTAGAAGCAGTAAAAGCGTACCGTGCTCAATACGGCATCTAATTTCTCGTTTGTAGAGATTAATTAAAAAAGGTTGGCGCTAGGCCAACCTTTTTCGTATCTGAGGTAGTGAAAGAGCATTCGCTGAATATCACTTGTAGCGAATACCTTTTTCAGCACTTTCATCTGCCATTGTCTTGAAGCGTTTATGCAGCCACATCCACTGCTCTGGTGCACGCATAATGATCATCTCAACATACTTGTTCATATAGGCTGCTGCGGCTACTTCATCTTTCTGCGGGTAGTCAGCTTCAATCGACTGATCGCCCATGATCTCATACAGGCCATCCTCGTTTCTAAATCCAGAACCTGTAACAATTGCGCATTTACTGGTGTAAGCCAGAATACTGGTGCCCGTTGTTGTACACGCATCTTGTACAGCGAAAAATGGCACAAAGACTGACTTGTTACGGCCGTAATCATGATCGGGTAAGTAAAACAGTCTTTCGCCCCTGCGCAGCACGCGAATCATCTGCTTAACGTCTTTACGATCAATCAGCTTATTACCGTTGTGCGTACGTCCCCAGTATTGAATGAAGTTATATGCAGGATTATTGTGTGGTCTGAACGCACCATAACCACCATAGCCGAGCACAGCATAAGCACGTGCGGTAATTTCAAGGTTGAGTGCATGCACGCAACACAGTAGGACTCCTTTCCCAGCTTTTGTGTGTTGCTTGAGCACGTCGATGTCTTTCTCGATAATCTGACGTTTAAAACGCCAAGTCGGCCAGAACCATGTAATACCGGTTTCAATCAGAGCCATACCAGTATTCTTGAAGTTCTCGCGAACCATATCATCCACTTCAGATTGTGGCTTGTCTGGAAAAGCGAGTTCCAAATTGCGCTTTGCAACCGCGACCCGCTTCTTACCGAGCTTCATTCCCAGTAAGCCAAGACGTTGACCAATATAAAGAAGAATCCGATAAGGAAGAACATTGACCACAATGGCGAGTAGGCCAAAACCAAACCAAACACCCCAGTTTTTAGGGTGCAGTAGCTTTATTGAAAATTGGGGTGCTTCAAATTTTTCTGTTGCCATAGTGATCGTTACTTAAGGTTCGACTTCTATTGAATCTGAGCACTGAGTAGTGCCCAGTATTCGTCGAAGTTAGCCGTTGGTTGATATTTAAAATCTGAACGAACGAAGCGGTTTAAACTGCCTTCCACTTGCCCGAGTAATTGGGCTGCAAGAATGGTTTCGTCGACAGGGAAAGATTTACCTTCGCGCAGCTTTCTCTCGCGTAGGATTTGGCGTAAGGAAGTTTCGATACGTTCAAATAGCTGGTTGATTCGATCGCGCAGTCGTTCGTTTTCGAACATAAGTGCGTGGCCAGAAAGAATGCGAGTTAGGCCGGGGTTACGTTCAGAAAAGGCGAGAATAAGTTGCAGGACGAGTTGAATGCGGCGAAGCGTGTCTTTCTCTTCATCTAAAATGCGGTTGATGCGCGACATTAGAGATTCTTCGATAAACTCGATCAAGCCTTCAAACATACGCGCTTTGCTTGGAAAGTGGCGGTAAAGTGCAGCTTCGGAAACTCCAACTTGTTTCGCAAGTTTTGCTGTTGTGATGCGAGAAGCGCCTTCGTTGGACTCTAGCATTTGCGCTAGTGCTTGAAGTATCTCTTCGCGTCGGTTGGATTTTCTTGTACCGGCCATGACCCTTTCCTTATTAGTACGACTCTTATTCGAATGCTTTGTATTTAATTATGAATAGACAAACTGGCTCTGTTCGCTAAGTGGCTAGTTTAGCGAACAGTTTCCTGACATCGAAGTACTAAATTTGAAATGATTGATATGGATAGGAGTTATTTGGCTAAATGTTGTGCGATCTCGTTGATAATCGCGATGCCTTGGGCTGATTTTGAATCGAGAGGCAATGTTTTTGTCACCACCTTGCCAAAAGAGAGTAAGCGCATTGTCATTACTGTTGAAGCCTTGGCCTTGAATGGACACATCATTGGCACATATCATGTCGAGGTTCTTCTTTTCAAGCTTGGTGCGAGCGTATTGCTCAATATTCTGTGTTTCAGCCGCAAAGCCTACAGTGAATGGTCGGCTTTCAGCTAATGCTGCAACAGAGGCAATGATATCGGGGTTTTTGACCATATTGATGGTCATGGTGTCGGTTTCACCCGTTTTCTTAATCTTCTGCTCTGCAATGCTCTTAGCTCGGTAGTCTGCGACTGCCGCGCAGCCAATAAAGACATCATGTTTAGGCGCATGCTCTAATGCTGCTTGGTGCATCTCTAGCGCCGATGTGACATCCACACGAGTGACACCATCAGGATTAGGAAGTGTTACCGGACCGCTAATAAGAGTAACATCCGCACCCAACTGCTTTGCGGCTTTTGCTAGGGCAAAGCCCATCTTCCCTGAGCTATGGTTAGTGATGTAACGAACAGGATCGAGCGCCTCTTGCGTAGGGCCGGCGGTAATCACAAAGGATTTACCCAATAGTGGTTTAGGTTGAAAGAAGGCCTCACAGCGCTCCACAAGCTGCATTGGCTCAAGCATTCTACCTGGCCGACATCTCCACAGGCTTGTTCGCCCGCAGCTGGTCCCCAGATCTGCATGCCTCGTCTAGCCAGTGTCGCAATGTTCTCTTGGGTTGCGATGTTGCGATACATCTGTTGATTCATTGCCGGAGAGACTGCGATTGGTGAATCGGTCGCTAGTACCAAAGTTGTTAGAAGGTCATTGCCCATGCCTGCAGACATACGTGCAATCAAGTCTGCCGTTGCAGGAGCGAGAAGAACTAAATCAGCCCATTTAGCCAGCTCTATGTGTCCCATAGAGCTTCAGCCGCAGGATCTAACAAACTATCGGAGACAGGTCGTCCTGAGACGGCTTGCATGGTGAGAGGCGTGATAAATTCCTTCGCCGCTTTGGTCATCACCACTTGAACTTCTGCACCGCGCTCAATGAGTCTGCGAGTAAGCTCTGCACATTTATAGGCCGCGATGCCACCACTGATACCAAGCAGGATCTTTTTACCGACAAGAGTTTGCATAATTCTTTTCCTAAGGCTTTTAAACCATTGATCATTAGGTTTTCTGCGGCTTAAGATACCATGATGATAAAAATGTGGCTAACAGGAAGGATCTCGAGCTTTTAAATCCAGCCACGCTCCGCAAAAGAGACAACGTCGCCATCGCCGACAACAAAGTGGTCCAGTATCCGAATATCCACCAGTTCCAGTGCGTCTGACAGCCTGCGTGTTATGCGTCTATCAGCTTGGCTGGGCTCAGCGACTCCAGATGGGTGATTGTGGGCGAGAATTAACGCCGCAGCATTGAGCTCTAAAGAGCGTTTAACCACTTCACGTGGATAAACAGAGGCGGCATCTATTGTGCCTTCAAATAGTACTTCATCACGTATGACTCTATGCTGGTTATCTAGAAACAGGATATAGAAGGCCTCTCTTTGACGATCCCTGAGTACACTAGAGAGATAAAGTTTGGTCTGTTCTGGGCTAGTTAATGCCTCTCCTCGCTTTAATGTTTCTGACAAGTAGCGTTGGGTCATTTCGAGTACGGCTTGGAGCTGAACGTATTTAGCTTCTCCTAGCCCCTTCCTTGTGCAGAATTCCTGCTGAGTGGCTGAGAAAAGATTTCGCAGAGAGCCAAAGTCCCTAAGAAGGTGATCGGCTAAGGTGATGACATTCATCCCTTGAGTCCCCGTTCTGAGGAATATGGCTAAAAGCTCAGCATTGGTGAGCGCATGAGCGCCATGAGAAAGGAGTTTTTCTCGCGGCATGGATTCTTTAGGCAGAGAATTCATAGACATTATTGTTGAAGAAATTTTATCCAACTCTATTCGGTTGGACGACAGGCAGGGTATTGCATCAGTAATGATGTGCCACCAGTGGGTTCTTTAAAGCTTGATAGATGCGGTATGAGTATGACTTATAAGGGTATTTGTCACATATTTCACTGCGGTTTAGCTAGGTGCAAGCTAGCAGTGAAATGCGTTATGAAATCAAATATGTGCTTTCGCTCAACTTTTTGTTGTTCGAGAAACGAAATCTGCTACAATCGCCCGACAATTTTTGAACCTAAATCAGCTCTGCTCAAAAAAAGATCACGAAAACCTGTAAAAAGGATCTGTTCGGGTCTTGAGCAATGCATGTCAAGTTAGTATAATGCGCGACCTTTGATAGCCTTGTATGGATTTACCATAACGGTTTTTAACCTCGAACTTCTTTAGTTAGTTAAGTGAGAGAGAGGTTCGGCCACCAAGGTTGATATCGAGCTGAAACGATTTGGAGAAGACATTCATGTCCCGAGTATGCCAAGTAACTGGTAAGCGTCCAGTAACGGGTAACAACCGTTCACACGCACGAAATGCTACTAAGCGTCGTTTTCTGCCGAACCTACAAACTCATCGTTTCTGGGTAGAGAGCGAAAAACGTTTTGTTAAACTACGTCTAACTGCTAAAGGCATGCGTATCATTGATAAGAAAGGCATCGATGCTGTTCTTGTTGATATCCGTGCACGTGGCGAAAACGTTTAAGAGGAATTAAACAATGGCTAAAGGCATTCGTGAGAAAATCCGTCTAGTATCTTCTGCAGGTACTGGTCACTTCTACACAACTGACAAGAACAAGCGTAACATGCCAGGCAAATTTGAGATCAAAAAGTTTGATCCAGTAGTACGCCAGCACGTTATGTACAAAGAAGCGAAAATCAAGTAATTGATTCTCACTCTTTGATTCTTCGATGTAGAAGAAAGAATTAGAAAACCCAGCTTAGGCTGGGTTTTTTATTGTCTGTTGTTTTCTGAGTCGGCACTAGGGAAAGAAAGAGGCGTTGGGAAAACTGGCGACTTATCTAACATTAGCTTTTATACTCAATGTATAAGTCCAAAGGGAAGATTGCTTCAGATGAGAGTCAGTCCGGCGCGTCGTCGCCGTATGAACAACATTATTATCTTATCGGTCATTGCTGCTATGGCACTGCTCAATTTACCTACCCTGATTAAAACTTACCTGCTCGAAGAGCCGACGAGCCAATATCCCGCTTTGTTCGACCCCGAGCTTAGCCTCAATGCGGTCTACTACAATCGTTGGTCTTTGGAAAAACGACCGGAAGGTTGGTTCATCAATGATATTCAAAGTAAGCACGCATCAGAAGTTGCCGAGCGCTGGGAAAATCTAGAAGGCACAGAAGTAGATGCAGATATGTATTCTCAGCTCGAAGCCTCATTGAGTGCTCCGCAGTCAATAGAGGTCTGGTTTGAAGATCGCGAAGAACCACAAAGGATCACCTTGTACAAAACTGATCAGTTTTGGCTGCTACGAAACTGGCAGGATCAATGGATAGCCATTTCAGCCTCTGAAGAGCTTCTTTTCCCCAATGTGCAGTAATATCATTTAGTTTGAGCTCCCATTACCGATATAGATAGTCTAGGAAGATGTCATGCCAGAGTTACCAGAAGTAGAAGTGAGTCGGATGGGAATATCACCGCATTTGATTGGTGAGACTATCCAGAGCTTTACTTTCCGTACACCCAAACTTCGTTGGGATATTCCGCAAGAGTTAAAGCAACTTGAAGGGCAAGCCATTAAGAACATTTCCCGCCGTGCCAAGTACCTTGTGATAGAGACTGATGTTGGTAGTGCTATTGTCCACTTAGGTATGTCGGGCTCCTTACGTGTACTGGATGCTGAGTTGCCTCCAAGTAAACACGACCATGTCGATTTAAAACTCACTAATGGCAAAGTACTGCGCTATAACGACCCAAGGCGTTTTGGCGCATGGCTTTTCGCACCTGTCGGTGAGTCTCACTCTGTATTTGATAACTGTGGGCCAGAGCCACTAACCGATGACTTTAACGCGGAGTACATGCACGAAAGAGCCAAGAACAAGCGTGTGGCTGTGAAGCAGTTCATCATGGATAACAAAATTGTGGTGGGCGTCGGCAACATTTACGCCAATGAATCACTGTTTTCTGCGCGTATCCATCCCCTTAAGCCAACAATGAGTCTCAGCATAGACCAATGGGAGGTTTTAGTTGATGACATTAAAGCAGTTCTTGCAACGGCTATTAACCAAGGTGGGACAACATTAAAGGATTTTGCGCAAGCAGACGGTAAGCCCGGCTACTTTGCCCAAGAGCTGCAAGTGTACGGGAAAGCAGGAGAACCCTGCCCAAATTGTAAAACTTTGCTTGAAGAGCAAAAAATTGGGCAGAGGAATACCTTTTTTTGTAGAGAGTGTCAGGGCTTGTAGCTATTTTTGAGCAGAGTTAGCCCTTCCACAGTTTAGTTGGTTTGTATTTCGAGCCTAGAAGAGCAAGGTGATAGAAGTTAGTGGCTAGATTAAGAGTCATGTTTTTTAGTTTGTTAACGATCTTCATTGTCGCTACAAAGTAGTTCTTCTTACCCTTACGCTTTCTATTGCCAATAACTGACTCTTTGTTGCCACCCCAAAGGCCGGATTGCAAACGCCAAAAATCGGTTGCTTGTGAATCCAAGCATTGCGAAGAAAGACGTCGACAGGGTAATCAAAAGTTTGGCTGTGCTTAATAAACTCTTTCGCACATTTAGGGGAAATAGCATACCCAGTCATACATTGAGGGATCTTTAAGTACTTTACCAAGCGTTGCTCATCGAAGCTGCGCACTTGGTAAAACATATCGTGGTTATCTGCGTTTTCAATGCGAATGTAACCACAGTCATCAATGTGTTTTTCCGCGATTGAAAGAGTTTCAGAGAACATTTTCTCATCAATATCAAAGTCATCTTCAAAGATGATTATTGGCTCATTGAGATCTACACATTTCTGCCACATTAGATAATGGCTTGCATAGCAGCCAAATTCTCCGATGGCTGCTGGTCGTCCCATGTTATAGAGGAACTTCTTTTCTCTGCTACGGTCTAGTAGTGGGTGCGTGTCAACTCGAGCATCTACGCCGATGAAAAAATCGACTTTAAGGCTTGCTTTAGCCAAAACATTTTTGGTCGTTGACTGTCTCTCTTCACAGTCTTTAAGAGTAATACAGTGTGCTTTCATAATAGTTTTTATTTGTAGAGTTTCTGTCATATCCCCAGTTGGTATGCTGATGAATGTTTGTTTGCTACAATCATGGGCTGTTGAAGATACTAACACATGACTCTCTTGTTAATTCTCCTCATATTGTAAATTTCCATTCGATAGAGAACCCTGTTGATGAAGCTCCTTTACTATGCAAAACATTTTTTGTTGTCTTTGACTCCAAAGTTTATTTTCTTGATGCGTAAAAAGAAAATTGAGGGAAGATACAAGCATCTAAGTGAATATATTAGTTCTAGAGTGGATTATTATGTGAAGCTCGAATCTGAGTGTGATATTGGAAATGGTAAAGCTAGTATTGGCGAATATAAGCGAAATGGCTTTACATCCTACTATCTTGACCTTAAAGAGTTTTTATACTTCTTCCCTAAGAGTTTTCGTTTTAGCTACTACTTTGGTGATGAAACTCACATTGAAGCTATTCCAACCTTGTTCAAGGCCCGGCCGGTTGATGGTGATAACCGTAACTCTATTTTGTTTAAGTTAGACAAGCGTCGGCACTTCCGGTTCGTAAGTGATACTTTGAGCTTTGCAGATAAAAAGGACATGGCCGTATTTCGTGGAGCAGTAACTCAGCCACATCGTATTCGATTTATGATGGAAATGTTTGGTCACCCTTTGGTCGATGCAGGTCAGTCAAACTCATCTAAGGACCACCCCGAATGGCAAAAGCCATTTATGTCAATCAGTGATCAGTTACAGTACAAGTTCGTTATCTGCTTAGAAGGAAATGACGTAGCATCAAATCTAAAGTGGGCAATGTCTTCGAACTCTGTCGTCGTTACTCCGAAAATGAAGTATGAAACTTGGTTTATGGAAGGGACTTTAACGGCGGGTGTCCATTATATTGAGGTAAAAGATGATTGGTCAGACTTTGAAGAGAAGATTCGCTATTATTTAGAACATCCTAAGGAAGCTGAGCAGATTGTGAAAAATGCTCATGATTATGTTGCCCCTTTCAAAGATGAGAAGCTTGAACAGCTAGTCTGTATTAAGACGTTAGAGCGTTACTTTGAGCTTACCGGTCAGCGTGTGGAAAATAAATAGCGAACTATAAACTGCAATGAAAATTTTGGTAATTGGCCCATCCTGGGTTGGGGACATGGTTATGTCTCAAGGCCTCTATATAGAGCTCACAAAACTATACCCATCAGCCTCAATTGATGTGCTTGCGCCAGCTTGGTGTAAGCCGATTTTAGAGCGTATGCCTCAAATCAACAAAGCTATTGAGATGCCATTAGGCCATGGACAATTTGACCTAAAAACACGTTATCGCCTTGGCAAAGCGTTACGTTCAGAGGGCTATGATTTCGCATTTACATTACCAAACTCTGCTAAATCTGCGTTAATTCCCTGGTTTGCGAAAGTACCGAAACGAGTTGGTTGGAAGGGAGAGATGCGTTTTGGTCTGCTTAATGATATTCGGACTAACAAGAAAGCCTTTCAGTACATGCTTGAGCGTTATGTTGCTTTGGCCCATCCTAAATCGTCTATGACAGGGAGCGGTTGTTTAGGTGAACTGTCAAAGCTGCCTTATCCATCGCTAGACGTATATAAAGAAACTCAGCAAGAAGCATTAGAGGCATTCAACCTTAACTTAGAAAGGCCTGTACTCGGCTTGTGCCAGGAGCAGAGTTTGGCCCAGCGAAACGTTGGCCTGATAATCATTTTGCATCTGTTGCTGATGCTGCGATCAAAAAGGGCTACCAGATTTGGTTGTTTGGCTCAGCAAAGGACAGAGAAGTGACCTCGAAGATTATCGAACAAGTCTCAGAACCTAATCAGGCTCATTGTCATAATCTTGCTGGTAGTACGAGTTTAATTCAGGCTGTCGATTTAATCGGTGCATGCAAAACTGTTGTGAGCAATGACTCTGGCTTAATGCATGTTGCGGCGGCAGTTGGTTGTAATGTTGTTGCTGTTTACGGTTCAAGTTCTCCGAAGTATACGCCACCATTGACGGATAAACTTGCTGTGTTGAACACAGACATTGACTGTCGTCCATGCTTTGAACGAACTTGTCCTAAAGAGCATTTGAAGTGTTTGACCGAGCTAGAGCCTGCTCGCGTGTTAAGTGCTATCGACCGTTTTGATCGTATTCCTACGAAATTAACCTAGGTTAACGGAGGCTTAACGTGATCTCTCGGTTTATATACACGATATTGTTGGCTCTCATTAGTCCTGTTCTACTTTGGGGGTTATATCGCTCAAGGACAAATAAGCCTAAGTTTGGTTCTCGGTGGAAGGAACACTTTGGTTTTACCCCGAAGCTTGAGCATGATAAATCTGGTGTGATTTGGGTGCATGCCGTATCTGTTGGTGAGGTATTGGCAAGTAAGAAGTTAATTGAGAAGTTGGCTAATGAATATCCTGAGTACCAGATGCTTGTTACTACAACGACTAGTACGGGTGCAGAGCAAGTAGCAAAGTTTGAAGCTGATGTGATTCATCGCTACATGCCCATTGATTTTTGTTGGTGTGTAAGGCGCTTTCTGAAAACGATAGAGCCTGATTTTTTATTGGTTATAGAAACGGAAATTTGGCCAAATACCTTCACTCTGTCTCTCAGTTCGGTATTTCTTCAGTGCTTGTTAACGGTCGACTTTCTGAAAAATCAGCGAACAACTACCAGAAAGTACTACCACTTATTTCACCAGCTCTAAATCAATTTGAACGTATCTTAACCGTGCATAATGATGACTCGAAGCGATTTGAAAGCTTGAAGGTAAATGCGTCGAAAATTAGCGTAACAGGTTCGATAAAGTATGATGTCTCGCTGGACGAGCATATTGTTTCTTGGGGTAAAGACCTCAGACGTCTGCTGGGTAACGAAAGATCTGTACTTATTGCGGCTAGTACACATCAAGGGGAAGATGAGCAAATTCTACAAGCCTATAAAATGGCAAAAGAGAAAATTGAAGATCTACTTCTGATTCTGGTCCCTCGCCATCCGGAACGTTTTGATAGTGTTTCAGAGCTAGTTGTTAGCAATGGATTGAAGATCATTCGAAGGAGTGAGACTAATCTTTCAGAAGTAACCTCCGATACTGATGTGTATTTGGGAGATACGATGGGTGAGATGCTCATTATGATGGCGGCCAGTGACATTGTATTCATGGGTGGAGTCTTATAGGATCTAAAGTTGGTGGCCATAACTTTATCGAGCCTGCCCTTTTTAGTAAGTATTGCCTAACAGGTCCAAGTTACTTTAACTTTGCAGATTTGGCACAGCAATTAATTGATGCAGATGGATTGAGAGTAGTACAAAACTCTGAGGGCTTAAGTCTCGCAATTGTCCAAGGTTTTGAGCAAGCCGGCCAGTCAGAGGCCCGTGGTAAAGCAGCTTATGATATAGTTTTACAAAATCGAGGGGCGTTGAGGGAATCTTTAGAGCAGATTTCGTTACTGTCGCCATTTAATCAATGATCACTACTGCAGAGAACGCATAATGATTAAGACCTTTGTGATTCATGTGAGTAAAGGGTATGAAGACCGCCGAGCTCATATGGATCAGCACTTACCAAAGCATGGAATAGTCGACTATGAGTACATGCTTCGAGGTGACATTGATGACCTTAGTGAATCCGTGCGTAGTGAGTTTTTTACTAATGATTTACGTCTAGCAGAAAAGTCTTGTTTCTATAAACATTATCTTGTCATGAAGCGAGTTGTCGACGAAAGTATTCCGCAAGTGCTTGTACTTGAAGATGATGCACTTCTTGTAGATAACTTTACTCAAAAGCTTTCCCTATCTTTAAAGGAACTTGAAGGTAAAGAGTGTTACTTTGCCAATATAGAAGATGCGGCCACTTCCGTACCTTACTCTTACCGAAAGCCTAATCAAACGCTTTATCCGTGTTCGACGAACAAACTCTGTGGGGGCTATGTTTATGACTTAGCTTTTGCAGAGAAACTCGTATCTTTTATTGAATCAGAAGCTGTTGATGCACCAATTGATGGCTTTATTGGCAATGAAAATGAAAGGTTAGGCTACTCGATATATTGGTGTCAGCCACCTTTAGTTTCTCAAGGAAGCAAAAGTGGTTTGTTTGCAAGTGAGCTTAATGGGGCGAAATCTGGATTGTATTATCAATTCAAAGGCTTTTTTAAGCACTTTTATCGTAGAAATATTTTAAGCAATTTGAGCAAAAAGCAAAAAAAATTATTTATTAGGGGGTAGCTTGATTACTAATTTTGCCATGAGATTCTGTGTTATTGCTTTTCCGACTGCTGCCTATATCGGTCATAGCTCAATGATTGTATGTTTGGTGATTCTACTTGTATGTGGATTAATTAAAGCTAAATGTTATGGAGTCAAACGACCTTTAGATAAAAAAATGTATGTTGTTTATGCGTTTACTGCAGTGTTCCTTGCTGCTATACCTAATGTAATAATGGATGGTGGTAGATTGGCAGCTCTAGACTCGCCATCTCGTTATCTTATATGCGCAGGGGTGCTTTTATTATTGATTAATAATAAGGTTAGATATAATGATTACATATTGGGTATGATTATTGGCTCCTTATTTGGCTTTTTACTATATCCTGTATATTGCTCGCTGATTCTTGAAGCGCCAAGATATGGCACGGAGTTGTTTGGCAAGCAGGTCAATATACTGTCAGTGGCATACTTTTCATTTGTTTCATCGGTTGTCTTGATGACGGCAACTATCAGTTACCTGCAAGATAATCGTAGAGTACTTGCTATTGTTTGTATGATAACATCATTTGCTTCTTTATTAATTGGGGCCATGTCAGGTTCTAAGGTTATAATTATTGCATTACCTATTGTTGTGGTTTTATTCCTATATGCATCAATTAAATTGAGCGGTAGAGTTGCTGTTATTACTTTTTGCACTGTACTCATATTACCTGTTTATTTTTATGAAAATGTCTCTTCCAGTCAACTTTATAATAGAACGGTTAGTGAGCTATCTGCTATTAATACCCATTATCCAACTTCAACTAATGTTAGGATTAATATGTTTAAAAGTGGCTGGGAGAGTTTTAAAGAGAGTCCAATATTAGGGTTGGGATTTGAAAGGCGAGCTCAGTTTCAAAAAGAACTTGTTCAAAACGGGAAGCTCAACTTGCCTAAGGACTACTTAGAAGATGGGAGAAACTCATTACACAATGAGTTTATTAACTCTCTGGCTAAAAAGGGAATCTTGGGTCTATTAATTATTTTGATTCTTTACTCTGTTCCTATATATCTAGCCAGAGCCTTAACAAATAGATCCGATAAAAGATGTTTGTATATAACATGTGCATTTGTAGGCAGTATGATCCTTATCGGATTTACAGAAGCCCCCCTTATGGGGGTTAGCACTTCAGTCTATTACGCTGTAAATATATTGTTTTTAGTTATGATGCTTCCTAACTCGAATAACCCGAGAGTAAGTATTGCCAGTAGTTAGGTGGTAGTCTCAAAGGCGCTTCTTCATTCATTTCTTTCTTAAATGAGCGCTTTAATCTCTCTAAGTTTGTGTTTTTCCAAGTGTCCCCGTTTGACGGGTGACACTTGTCAAAATCGATGATCCAAACTTTGTTGTTTGTATCGACTAGTATATTGTGAATATTGAGGTCAGTATGGTTAACTTGCGCGTCGTGCATTTTACGTATTTCTTGGCCAACTTTTTTTAACACATTAGCTTCAAGCTCTCGTGTTTTCAGAAGGGCAACTAAATCTTTCGCGTCATCAATTTTTTCGATTAGGATATCCGCTTTGTAAGTGAGTCCGCTTCGTTCAATTTTAGCCGCGACTGGCCTAGGAACATTTATACCATGCTGGGCAAGAGTGTTGAGGGTTTCGAGTTCTTGATAGGCGCGCGTATTCTCTAGTGTGCTAAACAAGTAATGATCTTTGACTACTTTGCCGAACAAACCTCCACGGCGATAGTGCCTCAGTGCGTAGGCCCCTTTACTTCCCTGAACAAACCAAGTTGTCCCGCGCCCTTGTGCGCTGCCGATGATGGCATCTCTCTGTCGCCAATACGCAATATCAAACGCATGCTCTACATCTTCATCTAGTAAATCTGGGTTGAAAAAATACCAAGTATTGTCGACTTGCTTAGTGCTAAACATGTATTACTATCTCGAATTGGTTACTTTATGGCATACTTGCAAACAGAGTATATCAAACCGCTAATTGATTGATGAGCCATTCAAAGCACGACCCATCTAGAAGATATCAGAAGATTTTGGTGATAGCGACGCACTGTATCGGTGACAGTTTGTTGATCACCCCGTTTACCCGCAGTTTGAGAGTGGCCTATCCGGATGCACAAATCGATGTGCTCATCAATGAACGTGGTGGAATGGTATTTGGTACTAATCAAGATATCGATAGCCTGGTCGAAATTCCCCCTCGCCCAAAAGTGTCCGACTATATTCGCCTAGTAAAACAGTATGGCCGATATGATTTGGTTGTAAATGAGATGCTCAATGATAGAACCGCTATCTACAGTGCCGTTTTTGGTCGAGATCGTCTAGGGGCTGTCGATGAGTCTCTAACTGGGTCTTGGTTGAAAAAATGGGTGTATACCCACTACATTTCTGAACAGCATAGATTTGAGCATAAGCTGAGCCGAGCGAGCAGAATGCTTAGTTTGATCGGCGTTGAAACGGTGCCTGAGATTATTTCTCCAGAGGAGTCTTTACCTGATCATATTGAATCTAGGTTGCCGGATTCTTATCTCGTGGTTCATGCTCCATCCTCAAATGAGATTAAGCAGTGGCCAGTTCAATCATGGATAGAAGTTATCTGCGAATTATCCAAAGCCGGATATCATTTAGTGTTGTCAGGAGCACCGTCTCCGCGCGATAAAATGATAGTGGAAGAGATTCTTGAACACTTTTCTGACTCAAATAGTATCACAAGCGTTTTAGGTGAATTGAGCTTAGCGCAAACCTCGACTTTGCTTAAGCGCAGTCAAGGTTTTGTTGGGCCAGATAGCGGCCCAGGACATATGGCGTCTGGCTACCCAATACCGATTGTATCGCTGATTAGTGTTGCTCCGGCCAGTATGTGGTCGCCATGGCCATATAAAGTTGCGGTAGATGAAGTAAATAACTTGTATCGGAACGGAGTGTCACAGCAAAGAGTAGGGAACATCAAACTGATTCAATCCGAGAGAAGCTGCGTGCCATGTTATAAAAACAAGTGCCCTATTAGTGATGACCTCTATTCCCCTTGTTTGAGAGATATTACGCCTGCTCAAGTGGTAGATGCAGTGATTGAGATGATGCCTTTAAGGACGAATAATGCGGGGTAAACGGGTAAAACCTAAATCAATCTGTGTTCTTAGATTGTCGGCAATCGGAGATGTGTGTCACGCTGTGTCCGTAGTTCAGCAAATTCAAAAACAGTATCCCGAGTGTCGTATTACTTGGGTTATGGGCAAAATAGAAGCGCAGCTTCTACAGGACTTGGATGGTATTGAGGTCGTTGTTTTCGATAAAAAACTCGGCTTCAAAGGCATGAGGCAAGTATGGGAACAACTTCGAGGCCAGCGCTTCGATTATCTGCTTCACATGCAGGTTGCTCTTCGAGCAAGCATACTGACCTTAGGTATTAGGGCTAAAGTTAAACTCGGTTTTAGTTGGTCTCGAGCGAAGGAAGGCCAGTGGCTTTTTACTAACAGAAAGTTGCCGAAAACAGATGTTCCTCATGTATTAGATAACTTTGCTCAATTTGCTCATTATCTCGGGTGTCCGAAAACGAAGCCACAGTGGAATATTCCTACATCCAATCCGCCAATTAAGGCTCTTCAGTCGCCTTATGCGGTGATTAGCCCTGCTGCCAGTAAAGACGAACGAAACTGGTTGCCAGAGCGATATGCGAAGGTCGCTGAACATCTTCATGCAAAAGGGTTGCAAGTGATACTATGCGGCTCCCCTGCGGATCGAGAGAAGAAGTTAGCAGAGTCTATTATCCAGAATGCGGGTTCGCCTATCCTTAATTTAGTCGGGCAGACATCGTTGAAAGAGCTGGCTGCCGTGTTAAAGGGAGCTGCTCTCGTCATTGCGCCTGATTCAGGGCCAGCCCACATTGCGACAACCCAAGGTGTGCCAGTTGTTGGGCTATACGCTCATAGTAACCCTAAACGAACGGGACCATACAACAGCCTAAATTATGTGGTTTCTGTTTATGAGCAAATCGCGCAGCAGCAGTATGGCAAGCCAGTTGAAGAGCTTTCTTGGGGGCTAGAGTGAAAGGTGCTAACTTAATGTCTCTTATTGAAGTGGAAAGTGTGATTGAGAAGGTTGATGCAGTCATCCATGTCGAATCCTGCAGGCCCTATGTAATAATCAATAAGAATTGAACAAAAAGAACGAAGTGATAGAACAATGCGAATAGCCATTTATCCCGGTACATTTGATCCCGTAACTAACGGTCACTATGACCTTATTAAGCGTGCCGCGAGCATGTTTGATCACCTGATCATTGGCGTTGCGGAGAGCCCTAGCAAAAATACTCTGTTTTCCTTAGATGAGCGAGTTGAGTTGCTTAAAGAGACCTGCAAAGAGATTGATAATGTTTCAGTAGACGGCTTCAGTGGTTTGCTGGTGGATTTTGCTACGCAAAAGAACGCTACTATATTAGTCCGTGGACTGCGGACCACGATGGACTTTGAGTATGAGTTTGGTTTAACCACTATGTACCGACGTCTGAAGCCAGAATTAGAGAGTCTGTTTCTTACGCCAGCCGAAGAGTTCGCATTTCTTTCCTCAACATTGGTACGAGAAGTGGCTATCCATGGTGGTGAAGTCGCTCAGTTTGTCCCTTCATGTGTACACAAAGCAATCTTGAACAAGCTTTCATAATCGGGTCAGACATAGTGATGAATATCTTAATTTATACCCGAGCGACTCTGCCTGTTGTGAACTATGGCGGAACAGAGCGCGTCATCTGGGATTTGGTGTATGCATTGCACCTACAAGGGCATAAGGTCACGTTGCTGGCGGCCAAAGGAACTCAGTGCGATTGGGCTCGAGTCATTGAGTATCAACCAGACGTTCGGTTAGATGGCCAATTGCCTAACGATATTGATGTGGTCCACTTTCATTCGGACTTTGAGCCGATCAGCAAGCCTTACGTTATTACTCAGCACGGTAACTCGCGTGGTCCAATAAACCCCAATACAATATTTGTGTCGTCGCAACATGCTAAAAATCACGGCGCAGAAGCGTATGTTTACAATGGCTTGAATTGGGATAATTACCTAAAGCCAGACTTCTCTGCTGATAGGCAGCGCTTTCATTTCTTGGGTAAAGCAGCTTGGCGAGTCAAAAATGTCCAGGGTGCCATTGATATAACAAAAAAGGCAAAACAGAGTTTAGATGTACTCGGTGGGCATCGTCTGAACTTTAAAATGGGATTTCGCTTAACGTTAGATAGACACGTTAAGTTCCATGGCATGGTCGATGATATGACCAAGTCAAAGATCATGACGCAATCGAAAGGCCTTATCTTTCCTGTGACTTGGCATGAACCTTTTGGTTTAGCGATTACAGAGAGTCTTTATTTCGGTTGCCCAGTATTCTCCACACCTTATGGCTCACTTCCAGAGCTAGTCAGTAAGGAAGTTGGCTTTCTTTCTAGTCAAGAGACACAATTAATAGAGGCAGTGGCTAACTCTGAGCGTTTTGATGCCATTCGATGTCATGAGTATGCGCAGGATTTGTTTAATGCAAACGTGATGGCGAAAGCGTACTTAGAAAAGTACCAAACGGTGGTGGATGGGTTTGATTTGAATACCAACCTTGGCAGCGTCATTACAGACTTCAAACGTCTGTCCTACGACAAGGCCTAAAGGAACGAAACAAATAAGTGAGTAAAGTTGCCAAGCATTATATGTTTCAAAGGATAGTCTCCTAGTATGCGGGCAACTTATTCTATTTTAAGGACTGCGTCGATCAATACCCTACATAGGGGTCGTTGCCATCACGACGAGTCTTGAGTAGCTTCAAGATCCACATGTACTGTTCAGGCTTAGGGTTAACAAAGTCTTCAACGACTTTGTTCATCACTCTAGCATCAACGTGTTCGTCTCCAGATAGATCATCAATTGGCGTTTTAATCTCTATTTCATATTTTCCTGTTTCAATATTGTAGCTGGCAAAAGTTGGGACGATCTTCGCGCGGCTTACTTTCGCCAGTTTACCAAGCCCAGGTAGCGTTGCCTTTTCGGTAGCAAAGAAATCAACAAAAACACTTTGTTCTGGCCCGTGGTCTTGGTCAGGTAAGTAGTACCCTAAGTAACCATCTTTCACTGACTTTATGAATGGTTTGATACCACCGCTTCTATCATAAACCCGGCCACCATATTGGACTCTTTGCTTATGCATCAGCCAATCGGTGACCGGATTTTTTTGGCTATTCGCCATAGCCGAAACAGGTAGGCCCGTTGACGCAAGTAATATAGCCGGAATATCGATACACCATGAGTGCGGAACAAGTAAAATTGCACTCTGACCTTTGGTTTGGAGTTCTTTTAAATGCTCTAAGCCTATAATCGTAGAATTTTTTTTCAGCCAACTTTTACTACGGAGAGTTATGGCTGGAAAGCCAAGTAGAAATGCACCAGCAGTCGTTAGACATTTTTCCAAGATAGCTTCACGTTCTTGGTCAGTTTTTTCAGGGAAGCACAACTGAAGATTAATACGCGCTTTTTGCACAGAGCCTTTTTTGCTTTTGGCACATTTTCCTTGCCACAAAGCGAGCGATTGCAACGCGCACTGAATTTGGAAGTAACGTGAGCGGCAAACCAAAGATTAAACCAAGCCACGTTCCCCAGTGTTTAGGGTTAAGAAACGCACGTTGGAATGTTGGGTTGTATGCTTTAGGGTCGTAGTCATTACGTGCTTTAGTCACAGAAAAACCTTAAACGAACTTATAAATAGAAAAGCCAAGGGATATAAGATAAACCCTTGGCCCAATCACAGCAAACGAAGTTTACTTATCAACTAGTCTATTTATTGATGATTGACATATATTCAGCCACACCTTCAGCCACAGACTTAAACTCGTGATTGCAGCCAGCTGCTCTTAGCTTGGTTAAATCGGCTTGAGTGTACTCTTGATATGCTCCCTTCAGATGTTCGGGGAACGGGATAGTTTCCACTTCACCTTGGCCGTGATGCTTGATTACTGCTTTAGCCACTTCTTCAAATGACTCGGCATTCCCTGTACCTAGGTTAAAAATACCGGAAACACTGTTTTCAAGGAACCATAGATTAACCGACGCTACATCTCCTACGTAAACAAAATCGCGTTTGAAGCCTTCGCTGCCGGCAAATAATTTCGGGTTCTCACCCGCATTCATTTGATTGTTTAAATGGAATGCAACTGATGCCATGGAACCTTTATGCTGCTCGCGAGGGCCGTACACATTGAAGTAGCGGAAGCCAGTCACCTGGGACAGAGTTTCACCATGTTCTTCAGCATCTTTGAAGATGCGACGGACGTAGTTGTCAAACTGTTGCTTTGAGTAGCCATAGACATTCAGAGCGCCCTCGTATTGAGGCTCTTCAATGAAAGTGTCTGTTTCTCCATACGTTGCAGCAGAAGAGGCATACAGGAATGGAATCTCTCGCTCTAAGCAATAGTGAAGCAGCTCTTTTGAGTACTCATAGTTATTGAGCATCATGTACTTGCCGTCCCACTCGGTAGTGGCAGAACAAGCACCTTCGTGAAAAATCGCGTCAATTGGCCCGAACTCTTCACCTGACATGATTTGTACAAGGAAGTCGTCACGATCCATGTAATCAGCTACGTCTAAATCAACAAGATTTTGGAACTTTTTGCCGTTCTTGAGGTTATCTACAACAAGGATATCGTTGATTCCTTTGTCATTCAGCGTTTTGACAATGTTGCTGCCAATCATGCCAGCACCACCAGTTACGATGATCATGTTCACTTCCTATATATTCAAAGTATGATAAGTATAACATCCCACACACTCAGGGAAATAAGGGTTATTTACTTCTCTAGTATCTATTAGTGAGTTCTTGTACAATCCATCCCCTATTATTAAAGCAATTAGAACCCCTTCGCTATTGAGAGCGTGACTCAAGGGCGGTAGCGTGTCTAACCTTTAACTGTTAATTAGCTTAGTCAAGGAAGTAGAAGTGAATCAATCTTCATCAAAGCAATCATCTGCCAGTTATCCGTATGTTCCTGAAGGTTATAAAGCGTCGAGTCAAGTTAGTGATGAGATTGACGTAAGAGAGCTGTTTCAAGCACTTTGGCAGGGCAAATTAACTATTTTAGCTTGCTTGGTTGTTTTTATTGCCGGAGCAGTTCTCCATGCTATTACCGCGCAAGAGTGGTGGCTAAGTACTGCTCGTATCGCCTTGCCACAAACACAAGACTATTCTCAATATCAAATGCAAGTGAAGCAGTTTCAACCGATTTTTGATGTGTATCAAGATGATGGTACAGTGCTTGTTAGTACGGAGCTTGATGATTTAGTCGACCAACAGACGCTGCTCAATGAGTTTATGCTGACTTTTAATTCGAATATAAATAAACGTTCTTTTTTAGAGAGTAATGCTATTTTTCAGGAATATAAGTCCAAATTGGCACTTGCTGAAAAAGCTGAAAGTACTATAGCAGACGATGAGTCTATTCGCCGTCTCTACAATGATTGGTACAAACGTTTGTCCTCAGGAGTTGCAGAGCAAAATAGCGAAGACATTTATGATCTTTCTGTTCAGGCAACCTCTAAGCAAGACAGTTACAATATGCTTAATGATTATATTAGGTTTACATCCGATCGAGTCCGACAGAGTTTGCTCCGTAATTTGCAGGCGCTAATGAGTAGCAAAAAAAACGAGCTCTTGCAGCAAAGAAGCGCATTGACATTGCAAGCCAAGCAAAAGCTATCTGTCGAAATTCAACGAGCTGAATACGCCTTAGAGATTGCAAAAGCTGCTAAAGTCAACCAGCCAATTCAGAACTTGGGTGATGGTGAAATTTTTGCCATCAATATAGGGTCAGAGGCCATTGAGGCTAAAGTGGCAGCGCTGAAGAGTGTTGACAATCTAAGTGTTCTAGAACCAAGAATTCAGCAAATTGAATCAAAGCTAACTCTTTTAAACAATACACAAGTAAACAGAAATGTTGATTTTGAAACTTTTCGCTATTTAGAAGCCCCGGAAGCCCCGCTGAATAGAGATGCGCCTAAACGAACATTGATTGTAGTATTGGGTGCGTTATTGGGTGGTATGTTAGGGGTTGCTATTTGCCTAGTTCGCTTTATTGTTGGGCGATCACTAAACGAACCTAGCAGTAAATAAAAGGCATATTATTGCGTGGGGTTTATCCAAACCCTCAAAATTGGGATGCTTCAAGAGATAGCCTGAACTAGACTGCCTCTGAGTGAATAAAAAAGTGTCCTAGAATGATACAGTGTCTGAGATAGTAAGTTTCAGTATTTAATGAGAATATTCAAATGTTAGAGCTAGAAAGAATTAAAATAGCCATCATCGGTCAAGGATATGTAGGCTTGCCTTTAGCTGTCGAGTTTGGTCAAAAATATCCGACTATAGGTTTTGATATTAATGAGTATCGAGTGCAAGAGTTAAGCCTTGGTACAGATAACACACTAGAGTGCACTGAAGAGCAGATTAAGTCCTCTCATAACTTAAGTTTTACCGCTCAACTTAACGATATCAAGTCGGCTAATTTTTATGTTGTAACAGTTCCAACTCCTATCACGGACGAGAATACTCCTGACTTAACGCCACTGAAAAAAGCTTCTGAAGCACTAGCGAGTGTTATCTCAAAAGGTGATGTGGTAGTTTTCGAATCAACCGTATATCCAGGTGCAACAGAGGAAATATGTCTACCAGTAATTGAACGATTATCGGGACTTAAATTTAATCAAGACTTTTTTGCAGGTTATAGTCCAGAACGTATTAATCCAGGCGACAAGGTGAATACGCTGACGAAAATCATGAAGATCACCTCGGGTTCCACACCTGAAGTCGCAGACTATGTAGATAGTGTTTACAGCAGCATTATTACTGCTGGTACCCATAAAGCTTCATCAATCAAAGTAGCTGAAGCAGCAAAGGTGATAGAGAATACCCAGCGTGATTTGAATATAGCGATTATTAATGAATTCGCGAAAATCTTTAATCGCTTGGACATTGATACTGAAGAGGTTTTAAAGGCCGCTGGTACAAAGTGGAACTTCTTACCGTTTAAACCTGGCCTTGTCGGAGGGCATTGTATTAGTGTTGATCCTTATTATTTGACTCATAAGGCCAAGGAAGTTGGTTACGCACCTGAGGTTATATTAGCTGGTCGCCGTATTAACGATGGTATGGGGCAATATGTAGCAACTCAGATGGTGAAAAAGCTATCAAGTGAAAAAATTCACATTGATGAATCTCGAGTATTGATAATGGGCTTCACTTTTAAAGGTGACTGTCCAGATGTTCGTAACACTAAGGTTATTGAAATCATTAAAGAGTTAAAAGATTTCAATGTTCAAGTGGATGTTTTTGATAGCTGGGCTGACCCAATAGAAGTTGAACATGAATATGGCATCGAGCTTATCAGTAAGCTAGAAGAAGGTGCTTACGATGGTATTATTCTAGCAGTTGACCATGATGAAACTAAAGCGATGGGTATTGAAGCGATTCGTAAGCTTGGTAGACAAAAGCATGTTTTATATGATGTCAAGCACGTGTTTGCTCCCGGCGTTGCTGATATTCGTCTGTAAGGAAAATAATAGTGAAAAAATTCGCCCTAATTGGTACAGGTGGTACATAGCGCCTAGGCATCTCAATGCTATTAAAGATACTGGTAACACTTTAGAGGTCGCTATAGATATAAGCGACTCTGTCGGAATTATGGATATGCACTTCCCCGACTCCGAGTTTTTCACCGAGTTTGAAGACTTTGCCGCATACGTTGAAGATGAGGCACTTAAAGGTAACAAGCTGGACTACATATCGATCTGTACACCTAATTATTTACATGCACCTCAAATGAAGTTTGCTCTCAAAAATGGAATCGACGTTATTTGCGAAAAACCATTAGTGCTTAACTCTGAAGAACTTAATACTTTAAAAGTCTATGAAGAAAAGTATGGGGCCAAAGTTAACAGTATCTTACAGCTGAGGCTTCATCCATCTATTATTGCATTGCGAGAGAAAGTGCAAAATGCACCAGCTGACAAAGTATTTGATGTTGAGTTAACTTACATGACGTCACGAGGTAAGTGGTATTTGAAGTCGTGGAAAGGTGTGAATGAGAAGTCTGGTGGAGTAGCAACGAATGTAGGCGTACATTTTTTTGATATGTTGCACTTTATTTTTGGTGATATTAAAGCAAACGAAGTGCATTACAGAGATGAGCAAACGGTGGCGGGCTACTTGGAGTACGAGCGTGCACGAGTTAAATGGTTCTTATCAATCGATGCTAATTATCTTCCTGACAACGCAGTGCAAGGCGAGAAAAAAACCTATCGCAGTATCATGATTGAGGGTGAAGAATTAGAGTTTTCTGGTGGCTTTACCGATCTGCATACGCAAAGCTATCAAAATATTCTGGCGGGTAATGGCTATGGTTTGGAAGAAAATCGCGCGGCTATTGAAACCGTTGAAAAAATCCGTGACCAGAAAATCGTTCATATGCCTGAACATCACCACCATCTGCTTAGCAAGATTATCAAATAGGATGAGCTCATGGAGTTTATGAAACATGAGACAGCTATCATTGATGATGGTGCGGTGATTGGTAAGGGTTCACGTATTTGGCATTGGTCACACATTTGTGGTGGTGCCCAAATAGGGCAAGGTGTATCCCTTGGTCAAAATGTGTTTGTTGGTAATAAAGTAACCATCGGTGACAAGTGCAAGATTCAAAACAACGTGTCTGTTTACGACAATGTTCATCTTGAATGTGAGGTTTTTTGTGGGCCGAGCATGGTTTTTACTAATGTCTATAACCCGCGCTCAGGTATTGAGCGCAAAGATGAATTCCGTGACACAATTGTTGAACGTGGCGCTACTTTGGGGGCCAATTGTACGATCGTGTGTGGCGTGACAATTGGTAAGTACGCTTTTATAGGCGCAGGTGCTGTAATAAATATGGATGTTAAACCATATGCATTAATGGTAGGGGTGCCTGCGAAACAGATCGGCTGGATGAGCGAATATGGTGAACAGCTGGATTTACCTTTAACAGGTAATGGTGAGGTCAAATGTCATCATACTGGTGCCATCTATCAGCTAGTTGATAGCAACATAAATAAAACATCAGGTCAAAAATGCAATTTATAGATCTTCAGGCTCAATACCTGCATTTGAAAGAGCGAATTGATAAACGTATACAAAATGTATTAGAGCATGGAAAGTACATTATGGGGCCTGAGGTTGAAGAACTTGAAGGAAAGCTTGCTGACTATGTTGGCGTGAAACATGCCATTACATGTGCTAACGGTACTGATGCACTTCAGCTATGCATGATGGTATTAGGGGTTAGACCCGGAGATGCAGTTTTTTGCCCCACTTTTACATTTTTCGCAACCGCAGAGGCACCGGCATTTTTTGGCGCTACACCAGTGTTTGTTGATTCAGATCCTGATACGTTTAACATTTGCCCAGTAGACCTAGAAAACAGAATCCTAACAGTATTAGAAGAGGGACAGTTAAAACCAAAAGCCATCATTGCGGTCGATTTGTTTGGACTTCCGGCAAATTATCCTGAGTTAGAAAAAATTGCTGCTAAGTATGATCTCAAGCTTGTTGAGGACGCTGCTCAAGGTTTTGGGGGGCAATAAATGGAAAGAAAGCTGGTAGCTTTGGGGACATTGCTACAACAAGCTTTTTTCCAGCCAAACCTTTAGGCTGCTATGGCGATGGCGGTGCTGTGTTCACGAACAATGACGAATATGCCGAGTTGTTAAAGTCTTATCGTGTTCACGGTAAAGGGAAGGATAAGTACGATAACGTGCGTATCGGAATGAATAGTCGTTTAGACACAATTCAAGCAGCAATTTTGCTAGAGAAACTAGCAGAATTTCCGATAGAACTGATTAACAGAAACAAGGTCGCAGAACATTATGAGCGAGCCTTAAAAGGGCAGCATAAAACTCCACAAGTACCAAGTGGGTATGCAAGTTCATGGGCCCAATACACGTTGATTAGTCACAATCGAAATGAAGCGATGGATACTTTTAAAAGAAAAGGAATCCCTACTATCATTTATTACGCTACATGTATGCATCAACAAACCGCGTTTGCTGACTCTAAATCAGCATCTGAAAACTTCCCAGTAGCTGAACGGTTATCTCGAGAGGTATTTAGTCTGCCTATGCACCCTTATACCACCATCGATAGAGTCTTTGAAATTATCTAGGTAATCAAAATGAAAGTTGTAACTATTTTAGGGGCGAGACCTCAATTTATCAAAGCAGCGGTTTGTTCTCGAGCCATGCAAAGATGGAATGAATCTAGCTCAGAGCATGAAAAAATTGACGAAGTTATCGTACATACGGGTCAACATTATGATAGCAATATGTCGCAAGTTTTTTTTGATGATTTGGGAATTCCTTTACCTAAATATAACTTAGGTGTTGGTGGAGCGACTCATGGCCATGCTACAGGAAGTATGTTAGCGAAAGTTGAAGACATTTTATTGACAGAAAAACCTGACTGGGTATTGGTATATGGAGATACTAACTCAACTCTGGCGGGAGCTTTAGCTGCTGCTAAGTTACACATAAAGGTAGCCCATGTGGAAGCTGGCTTACGTTCGTTTAATAAATTAATGCCAGAAGAAGTAAATCGTGTTCTTACTGATCACATATCAGAGTTGTTATTATGCCCGACTGAAACCGCAGTAGAAAATCTAAAAATGGAAGGGATAGTCAATAAAGTCTATAATATTGGTGACGTTATGCTAGACGCCTCTTTATATTATAAAGAAAAAGCCACTTCGGACTCTACCATATTATCAGAATTAGGGTTAGAGCCGAAAGCATTTACATTGGCAACTTGTCATAGAGCTGAAAGCACAGATAAAAAAAATGTATTACAAGACATTTTTGTGGGGCTGAATGAGATTAATAAAGAGATTGACGTTGTTTTACCATTGCATCCTAGAACAAAAACGGCTCTTGAAAAGTTCAATCTAAGTCATTTATTATCGAACATTAGAGTGATAGAACCCATTCCATTTTTAGACATGATTCAGCTGGAGATTAACGCTAAATTTATTGTTACTGATTCTGGCGGTGTACAAAAGGAGGCTTACTTTTACAAAGTTCCTTGTATAACGATGAGGCAGGAAACTGAGTGGACAGAAACTGTTGAATATGGATGGAACCAATTAGTAGGGACATGTGGCAAGAAATTAATAGAGGCTACTAAAAATACAAGGGATGATTTAGAGTGGCCAAATCTTTATGGCGAGGGTGATGCAGGAGATAAAATTATAAAGCTACTTATGAATGTTCATAAGTAGAGCAGTTTTAATCGGGCATAAAAAGCATTCAAATGTACCTTAATTCTGTAATTAATGAATTTATAGTGCGGCTCGACGTCAGAAATCTATTTCTAATCCTTAACGGTGATTCAACTTAGATGAAAGTTTTAGTAATCCCTTCCTGGTATCCCAAGAACTCAAATGACGTAATTGGCAGTTTTTTTAAAGAGCAAGCCGTAATTATGAACGGAGATTCAATCGAAGTCTCCGTCATTTTTCCACAACGATTTGGATTGCTCGACTTTTCAGAGAAAAACGTTACGGGATTTGGAAAAGTTGAGTTCAATTATGAAGATGGAATCAAAACCTTTAGGTACAAATATCGTAACCTATTCCCTAAACTAGAAATTGTTTCGTTTCGTATATGGTTAAAAAAGGGTATGGAGCTATTTGAACATTATGTTGAAAGGTTTGGAATGCCAGATGTTATTCATGCTCATGCGACTCTATATGCCGGAGTCTTAGCATCTCGAATTAAGCAAGTTTATGGAGTGCCTTTTGTTATTACAGAGCACTGTACTGCTTACCTTACCAATACTATTACACCTTGGCAGAGACGTCTAGCTTCGGAAGCTATTAATGATAGTTCTGAGAACTTAGCGGTGAGTAAAGAGTTTGCAAATTTTTTGAGTGGGTACTTTTCAAATACTTGTAGTTGGACTCCTATTTATAATCCGCTTTCTGAACTATTTGAAAATTCGAATATACTACCTAGAAATAAAAAACAAGCAGATTTTATTTTTTTTAACGCTTCACTCTTTACCCCTAAAAAAGGTATAGATATTTTGATCAAGGCTTTCGCGAATACTTTCAATGGAAATAGTCGAGTTAAGCTTCGTTTAGCTGGGGATGGACCAGAAAGGGAGGCCTTAGAGCGACTTGTTAAAGAGTTGAAAGCGGAAGAGCAGGTGGAATTTTTAGGCATGCTTTCCAGGAAACAAATAAACAGTAATATGCAAAACGCTCATACTTATGTGTTATCGAGTTTTCACGAAACTTTCGGCGTAGTGATTATCGAATCTCTCTCTCTAGGCAGGCCGGTAATTGCTACACGTTGTGGAGGGCCTGAGTCTTTTGTCACCTCAGGGGATGGCATTTTGGTTGAGAAAGGAGATGATGTCGCACTTGGTGATGCTATGATGCAAATGTTTTTGAACTATGATACCTACGATCAAGAATCGTTGGCGCAACGGTGTAGGGACAATTTTGGAAAAGATAGTTTCAGAAAATTGCTTTATTTGAAGTACAAGAATGCAATAAGTTACAGTTAAATACCAAACTGTATTTATTTTTTGGAGAAGAAATTGAAGTTTTTCGTTATCACCGCATTGCCTTTTAGAAAAAGAGGTAACCAGAGCTTAATGAGGTTTGTTAAAGGGCTATGTGAAAGAGGGCACAAAGTTTTCTTAGCTACTTCAGGTTTAGATGATAGAGGTGAAAGAGTTCTCGAACATCCAAATTTTGATTTGGCAAAGCTCGTTAATATGAAGTTTGAGAAGAAATCGGCGTTAGAATCGGATAATACACACACTGACAATAAGTATTTCTATATTAGTTCATCAGATAAGGTTGCTCCATTTGGTGAGCACAATAAAAAAGTTATGCTGCGAAAGTGGTTCTCTTTTGTCTTAAACTACCTAATAAATATTTACTATGTGGTATATTGTACACTTAAGTATCATCGTACACTAGTCAACACTGATGCTATTATTGGATATGAGGCGGATAATGCTTTTGCCGCTAAATTACTTTCAGTGTTGTTTGGGAAGAAGTATATTAATAAATATCAGGGAACCGTCTTAAAAGGTGTCGAACGAAACGTTTCTGATGCTATTAAGTACTACCCCATACTTTACTTTGGCATTAATAAATCAGACCTTTGCTTAATGGTCAATGATGGCACAGATGGGCGTTATTGGGCGGGTGTTCGAGGTTGTGAAAATATATATTTTGAGCCGCATGGTGTGGCAAAATCAGACTATGAAAATAATAAAGTCACCAATAGAATCTCTAGTCTTATTGCTAATAAAAACGACAAGTTGTTAATATTTAACAACGCAAGTAGCAGTAACTGGAAAAGAGTTGACCGAGTCGTAAATATTTTAGAAAAAGTAGAGCCGAAAATTAGAGATAAATTGCATGTTTACTCTACGTTTTTTGGTTCAGATTTAGAGTTGATCAAAGAGCTAGCGGTTAGGAAGGGTGTCAATAATCACATTTCTTTTGTCCATGGCTTTAATCATCTTGAATGCAATCAGCTGCTAAGAGCATGCGATTTACTGATAATGACAAATGACATGAGTAATCTCGGTAATCCGGTTCTAGAAGCAGCTTATTATTCGATTCCTTTTATGACGATAGATGACAATAGCTTAGATGGAGTCATAAATGATGGAAGTTATATAAGCATCAAGCTTAATGAAAAATTCGATGAAGAAGCTGCGAGAAGGATTGAAGAGTTAGTTTCTAACCACTCTGTTTTGTCGGACCTGAGTTCTAGGCTAACGGAAGGGAGTAAAGTTCGGAGTGTTGAGCACCAGCAAGCTCGTGAACTAGATGTGATAGAAAATGTATTTATCTAAAAAGAACGTGTTTATCGCAATCTTTGCCCTATTACCAATTATTGTAGACCAACTAAATGGCTTCTTTAATGCCGAATTAGGGCTTAATGTTCCTATTGCTCAAGTATTCAAAGGGATTATATTGGTTCTGATGGTGGCTTTTTTAATATATAAGGCTAAGGTTAATCATCTCCTCTTCATCTGCATTTTATGTATTTTATTCTTTATACCTATTATTTACTCACAAGCAAATTCCAATAACTTCAATTCAATTTTCGGAGAGGATTTAGCGCATTCAGCGAAGCTATTAACGCTGCCTATATCTGTTTGCTTTTTCTATGAGTATTTCAAACAAAGCACTGTTAAAGATAGAGATATTTTTAATGTTGGGCTGTTCTTATTCTGGACGTTAGTTTTAGCTTTGATTGGCTCGGTTCTTGGCTTTGGTCTTGATACGTATGGTATTAATTCGTCTGGGGAGGCGTATGGCTATAAAGGTTATTTTATTTCCGGGAATGAATTAAGTTCTTTGTTTGCTTTAATATATTCCATATTTCTATCGAAAAAATTTTCTGGAGATAAACAGCTAAAGTACTATTTTCCACGGTTAGTGATATGCATTGTTATCGGATTACTAGTTGCTGGGTTATTGGTTACTAAAACAGCTCTTTTGTCATTTGTCGTAATTACTGTTTCTATTCCTTTCTTTTATTCGTTTTATCATCGAAAGAAAAATAGGCGATTCGCAAGTCAAATCTCTAAATCTAATAAAAAAACACTATTGGCAACTATCTTTCTCGTTCTACCAGTGTTTGTTACAGTATTTGAAGAACGTATCCAAATGAATATTGAGCGTTATGAATATAATCTAAAAAGAGATGGCTCGGTTTTTGGATTTGTAGTTAGCGGTCGAGATCAACGATACGGAGTTATATGGGACTATTTTTCTAGTGAAATGAGCCCCTTTGAGCAGTTAATTGGTGTCGGAAAAACTCAACCTCAAATACACTTAGGCGGAGATAATAGGTACTCTGCAGAAATGGACTTACTTGATGCGTTAACTACAAATGGTCTACTTGGGACGATTTTCCTGTATACATTTTGGTTTGGCATGCTTTTTGTGTCTATAAAAATGTTTATCAAGCGAGATTCAGTCTTAAGCGTACCTATAATGCTTTCCATTAGCTTATTACTGGCCAACACATTAATCGCAGGACATATCCTATATTCAGCAATGCTATCACACTACCTGGCATTGTTTTTTGGCTACTTAATCTCTACAAGGAACAAACTTCATGCATGATAAATTCACATTAGTATTATTGTGCGTCTATTTTACTCAATTGGCTGTTCTTTTCCTGATTGTCAATAAGTATGGTGGGTTTAGTATTGATAAATATAACCACCTAGCATTTATTAGTTCATTTAAAAATAAATTTGTTATTCCTTCCTCTGCTATTCGAGAGCGAAATAGTTATCCGCCTTTATGTCACTATATCTATATTTTGATGGGAAATGACTCGCTAAGGAAGTATTTTTCTTTTCTGATGTTGATTGCCTGTCAATTGATTTTCTTTTTTACATTTTTTTCTCCAAGGCAATGAATTAAACCAGATTTTAATTGGTGTGATTGTATTGTCATTATCAACTTCCACTTGCTTGGAAGTGAGGACATTTAGTGCTAGAATGTTTGGTGTTTTATTGTTTAATGGCATCTGGCTTACGCAGTACATACAAGAAAGCTATGTATTTGTTGTAGTATTACAAGTCTCACTGATTACTTTGATTTTTCTATCCAGCCGATTTGCTCATCAAGCAGTTTTATTCCTACTACTTCCATATACTATTGCCATAGGCGAGTTCAACTTAGTCATTTCATATGCTTTCGCTTTAGTCTTGTCCTTTACTGTTCTCTATAAGTATCTATCTTCTTCATTAATAGGGCACTTTTATCATTGCGCATTTTATTTTAAGCATGGGCTTGATATGTGGTATATCAATGATCAATGGCGTCAGTTTTACAATCGGACTTATAAGTTACCCGTGTTTGATCTTAAGTTTTTTATAAGAAAGTGTGTTGGAATATTTGTTAAAGAACCGTCATTATTTTTGTTGGCAGCTTTCCTTGTTTATGAAAAGTCATATAATATTTCTGAAGGTTTAGAAGCCTATTTTATCGGGTATGTTCTGGCTTTTTATTTCTTACTCAGTTTCTTCTTGAGATTAGATAAGTCAATTGGTGATGGCTATCGCTATATTGAGTACTTATATGCACCACTATCAATTGCGGTTGTATCTGCATCTTTTCCTTATGATGGCTTCAAAATGTCATTTATTGTTTTGGCCGTATTTACGTCTCTAATTATGTTATATCGTGTTGCGCGGCAGTTGGCGAGAAATCTGCAGAATTCAGGCAGAATATGGGGAGATGAAGCCTCTTTACAAGTTAAGGAATTTCTCGAGGGTTTACCTCCTAGCAAGGTGGCATCCCTACCAATGTCCATATCGAATTATTTTTCGTTAGAATCCAAGCATAAATATTTCTACGACTATACTTTTCAGGGTTTTAATTTTTTGCATAAGAGAGGAATGACACCTTACTTTAAATTGGATCAGGAGAATTTACTCGCTAGGAGTTACATCGGATATTTGGTCCTGGATAAAAAACAGGTGCCTCATGAAGTTAAAGAGAAAGTACTCGATTATTACAATTACGATTTAGTTTTTGATAACGATTTATATGGTGTTTATAAAAGATATTGAGTTTGCTCAATTGGCTTTAAACTGTAAATGCAATATCCATTTTGACATCAAATTAGTTTAAAGAAATTTAAGTTTATTGGCGCGACGTTCTAAGTTGAAGTAATATATTACTAATATAAAGAATCATGGCATTTAATTAGCATTTGTTGGTTTGATTAATTTGAAAAATATCTTAACGAAATCTATACAGCTTGGTTTAGGCCCTTTAATTGCTTTGTCGCTTGGCGTTGTCAGCAATAAGTTAATTGCAATCTACCTACCAGAGGTATATCTTGGTTATTATGGTTTAACAAAGTCACTAGTGTTTTTTATTTCCAGTTTACTATTGTTTGGCTTAAATCATTCGTATTTCTTTCTGGAGAGAGAGCGAATTCTTGACTCGCGGGAAATGTTAAATTCGACTTGTGTGTTGATTATAGCATTTGGCTTTATCGCCATATTTATTTCACTATTAATTTTTTACCCGTTGATTGAAGAAGTAACTTTTATTGCGAGCCTCTTCGCTTTGCTTATTGCTGGTGTGCATGTTATTTATGGGATATATGCTAAATCAGACTCTGTAGATGATGACTTTAGTAAGTATCCCTTTTACACATCAATACAACCTGCTTTGTTGTTTGTACTTGTCGTTTCTTTTATATTTTTAGGCGGGGTTAAACCATCACTTTTTGTAGTATTTTTAATAGTATTGGTTCTTTTTTTCTGTGTTTTAAAGGTGTATGGGTTTTCGAGAGTTGATTTGGTCAGCTTGAAATGTTTATTTGTCTCCAACCTTCATTATGCAAAGTACTTTTATGTTTTACTTTTAGTCTCGACTGGTTATATAGCTTTTATTCAATGGTACCTCAATAAAGTTGGTGCAGCAGTAGAGTTTAATGTCGTGCTCTCAATATCGGCACTATTGAGTATCGTTAATCTGATGGTTTGCAACTATTTAGCCCCAAGGTTATCAAAGATAGTTCATATAGCGGCACTTATTATGCGCTAATTTTGTCATTGTCTTTCTTTTTCTTATTCTTACTGGTTTTAGTTTGGAAGTTTGATTTTTTGGTAGGTCTAATGTTTAAGCAAGGTCTTGTTCAGTCTTCTTCTATCGTTCTGTTCCTACTGCTCGCAAAGGTTTTGGAATTTTCTAGCAATGTGTTGAGTTACAAGTTTTATTCTGACTTGAAGTTTAAATTTATTTACTTTACATACTTTCTATGCTACCTGCCTGCAATCACTTACATATCTTTCTCATGGCTTGATTTGATTAGCTTTGACTTAAAGTTTTTTTGTGGATTATTCTTTGGAGCTGAGCTATTGAAGTTCTTACTATACTTATTTAAATCAGGTTTTAGTCTAGTCAGAGCAATCTCTTTGGCTTTCTTAGTTTCTTCTACCAGTTTTGTATTGATAGGCTATTATTCATGAAACACCGTATCTTACTCATTTCTAACTTATATCCCAGCAAAGTAAGCCCATCATTCGGTACTTTTGTGAGAACGAACTTTGAACAGTTGTCTGAGTTTTCTGATCGGGTCGACTTATGTATAATAGATAAAAAGTCTACGGGATTATTTGGTAAAATATTTAATTATCTGATTTTCTATGCCAATCAGTTTAGATTGCTTTTTTTTAAAGTAGATAACTACGATTTTATTTATATTCATTATTTGACAATCTCAACCATTCCCTTATTTATTCTTAGGGTTATTTTTCGTAGGAAAATTAAATACTATATTAACATTCATGGTGATGATTTGACTGGCACCACATTTAAACATCGATTATTATCTTTACCGAATGGTTTTTTGGTTAAGAATGCACTCGGGATTGTAGTCCCGAGTCAGCACTTTAGAGATATTCTTGTCAGAAAATATGGTGATGTAATACAAGGTGAACGAATTTGCATCAATCATTCTGGCGGCATTAATACCGATCTTTTCAAGTTAAAAAATATTGAAAGGCACGATAAGAAAGTTTTTGGCTACATTGGTCGTATCGAAGAAGGTAAAGGTTGGCAAGATTTTATTGAAGCAATTCAAATTATAAAAGATGAAAAAAGTGCGCGTTTTTGTTTTTACGGGCAGGGAGACCAGTGCAGTGAATTGGCTGGTAAGATCAATGAATTGAAAGCAGAAGTTGATATTGAGTACTGCGGCGAAGTAAATTTTGTCGAAGTGCCGAAAGTTGTTAGTTCATTTGATTATCTTGTATTCCCTACATATCGAGAAAGTTTAGGTCTAGTCGCGCTTGAATCCGCGGCTGTAGGCACACCAGTCATTCGAACTCGTATAGATGTTTTAGATGATATATTTTATGATTTTGGTCATTTATCGTTTGAGGTCGGAGAGTCTCAAATCTCGCAAAAATACTGTTAACTCAGTCTAAAACTGATTGTGCTGAGTATGAATTGTTGAGTAGGAAACATTTTAATCTTTCAAAAAAATATAGTAATTCTTCTTCTTCTGAGTCTTTAAAGAAGTTTATATCGAGGACTTTTAATTGAGAAAAACAGTTAATATTCTTATTTCTGGTAATGGTGGGCACTATTTTGAATTGGTTAAGCTTTATGAAAGTCTAAGAAATGAAAGTACATTCTGTAATTGTCACGATTTTATCGTCTTGACCTCCTCCGATTCAAGAAAAATAGACTTGCAACATGTTAGCCTTCGAGAAATTAGGTCTAAGAATAGTTGGTGGAAAAGTTTGATGGTTTTTCCTTTGGCTATTTTAATCAATATATATTCTTTTTTTTTGTTGGCTCTGAGGTATCGTGTTAACTCCATTATATCTACTGGCCCCGGAACTTCGATCGTACCTATCGTGTTAGGTAAGACTATTCTTAACGCTAAAATTGTTCATGTAGAGACTATGTGTAAGTTTCAAGATTTGACACTTTCTGGCAAGATTATAAAGAATTTTTCTGATCTATTTATTGTCCAAAATGAGGAGCTGTCAGAAAAATATATAAACGAAGTTACATACGGCGGTCGTTTGTGAAGATATTAGTAACTGTTGGTACTGGCGCATTCGATGGCCTGATTTCAAACGTAAGCAATTCTAGTTTAGTGAGTGATAATTTGATCGACATTCAGTACGGAAGCAGCAGTGTCAACTGGGAAGATACTGACAGTATCAGGTACTTCGACTATATAGATAATATTGAGAAAACTTATGATCAATATGATTTTATAATTGCTCATTGCGGTGCGGGCACAGTTTTTTCTTTGCTTGAACAAGGTTATTCGTTTGTAACCGTACCTAACACAGAGCGATGCGACCATCACCAATTGGAGCTAGCTGAATATCTCAAAAAAAATAATTATTGTTCTGTCTGCTTGGAAATTAGTCGTTTACCTCAACTGGTTCAAACTTACAGGAAGGCAGACTATTCAACTTACGAAAAAGAAGAGTTCTTTCTTAGTCAACGCATTCTCTCACTAATTAATAGATGCTAGCTATCTAGCTGTTGTTCTAGGCTGACTCTGTGATTGAAGCCTTAAGATGATCTTAAGGTATCATTCATCCTAGGCTACATTATTTTCATGGCTATGAAAAATTTAATCAAAAATCTAATTGAGAATACTTTGTTCGAGGTGATTGTATGCAGGTAGTCTTAACTGGGTCAACAGGCTTTGTTGGTCAGCACCTTTTGAAAACACTCGGTTTATCTACAGTTAAAGTGATTGGACGAAGAAAACCAGACGTATTGCCTGAAGAACATTTCTATGAGGCTGGTATCGACGCGACCACAGACTATCGTCAAGCGTTAATTAATACGGAAGTCGTTATACACTGTGCCGCTCGGGTACACGTAATGGACGAGTACGCGGATAACCCGTTAGCTTTATACAGAGAAGTTAATACTTTTGGTACATTAAACTTGGCAAAACAAGCTGCTAAAGCAAACGTTAAGCGGTTTATTTTTATTAGTTCAATTAAAGTTAACGGTGAGTCTACTTCTGTTGATAGACCATTTCGCGCCAGCATGAACCTTCAGCTATCGACCCTTATGGAATGTCTAAGTGGGAAGCGGAAGAAGCTTTGAAAGCTGTTGGTCAAGAAACAGGCATGGAAGTGGTTATTATCCGGCCTCCTTTGGTTTATGGCCAGGGGTTAAAGCAAACTTTGCCTCCATAATGAGATTAGCCTCTAGAGGCATTCCGCTACCTTTTGCTTGTGTTAACAGCAATAAACGTAGCCTGGTTTCAGTAACAAACTTGGTTGATCTTATCATAACGTGTCTTGACCACCCGAAAGCTAGTGGAGAGACATTCTTAGTTTCAGATGACTATGATGTTTCTACCTCTGAAATGATTGGCCTAATGGCAAATAGCTTATCTACTAAGAACGTTCAGATTCCGGTTCCTCTTTGGTTGTATCGCATAATGGGTAAAGTTACTGGTAAATCTGATGTGGTAGACCGTTTAATAGGTTCTTTGCAACTAGATATTTCTCATACTAAAAAAACTCTGGGTTGGACTCCTCCACAAAGCATGGAACAAGGCTTTAAAGAAACCGCGAAAGACTTTCTCGAACATAATAAACGATAGGTATTTTTATGATACGAATACTAGATTTTTTAGCCGCCTTTTTTGGCTTGTTTTTTTTATGGCCCATTTTGGTCGCCGTAGTAATTGTTGGGTTATTTGATACTGGTTCACCTATTTTTATCCAAGAACGAGTGGGGCGTAATAAAAAAGCCTTTTAAACTCATCAAATTTCGAACAATGCCTCTTGATACCAAATCAGTAGCAAGTCACCTAGCGACAGAAGTCTCCATCACTAAACTAGGCAGTTTCCTACGTAAAACTAAGATTGATGAGCTACCACAGTTGATTAACGTTTTAAAAGGTGAGATGAGTTTAGTTGGCCCTCGTCCTAACCTTTTTAATCAAGAAGATCTAATTAGAGAACGAGAAGCGAAAGGTGTCTATAAAGTACTTCCTGGAATTACCGGTCTCGCTCAGGTTCAAAATATTGATATGTCAACACCGGTTCTGCTAGCTGATACGGATAGAAAAATGATTGAGACGCTTACTCTGCCGCTCTATTTCAAATATATTATCATGACGGTTGCTGGAAGTGGTACGGGAGATGCGGTCAAATAGTGCAAGCTATAAGTTTGTTTACAGACATCGAATACAAACGCCAGTATAATACTGGCGTTCGTTATTTTCAGGAGTAAAAATGGCTAAGCTAAGTATCATTTGGAACTTATCTCGCTTTCAAAAGCGACTCATCAGTATTTTGATTGATACTTGTTTCATTTGTTGCGTCATTCTACGCAGCATACTGGACACGTGTTGGTAACATCAAACCATTGGATGATGTTGTAGCTAAGTATGTTTTAATAGGTACATTAGTAGTTACCATTCTTGCCTTTAGTAAGCTCGGCCTTTATCGAGCGATACTCCGCTACCTCACATTTCATGCTTTAGCAGTTGTCAGTATCGGTACAGTCATCTCTGCAGCATCCGTTTCAGTTCTTGCTTTTTACTTCGACGCATCGATACCAAGATCTATTCCTATAATATATGGTGCATTTCTATGTCTATTGAGTGGCGGTTCTAGGCTAATTGTTAGGGTTTTGGTAGCCCAAGCGGGAAGTAAAGATAAGAAGAACGTCTTGATCTATGGTGCCGGCGCAGCTGGGCGACAACTAGCTTTGGCTTTACGCTCCTCTGAGACTCATAAAGTAATTGGTTTTTTAGACCAAGATGAGACGCTTGACAATACCATTATAATGGGGTTGAAAGTTAAGGGTATTGACCGTGCAGCAGCACTAGTAGATAGGCATGGTGTGGAGCAAATACTCCTTGCTATACCAAGTGCTTCCAGAGCTAGGCGTAAAGAAATCCTTGATGCGCTAGTGAATCTACCTGCTGAAGTATTAACTGTTCCTGATATGAAAGATATTGTTGATGGCAAGGCGAAGATTGACGAGCTCAAAGATGTGGCAATTGAGGACTTATTAGGGAGGGACTCAGTAGCTCCACAACAAGCCTTAATGGAAGCGAATATAAAGGATAAGGTGGTATTGGTTACCGGTGCAGGTGGTTCGATCGGTTCTGAGCTTTGTCGTCAAATTATTCAAAGTAAGCCATCAGCCCTTGTGCTATTTGAGCTCTCTGAGTTTGGTTTGTATCAGATTGAGCGAGAGCTCTCTTTAATGGCTTGTAAAGCTGACTTAGATGTAAAAATCATCCCTCTGCTAGGGTCTGTGCAAAAAATTAACCGATTATCGACAGTGATGAAGAGTTTTAATGTACAGACTGTTTATCATGCCGCAGCCTATAAACACGTTCCGTTGGTTGAGTATAATGTTGTAGAGGGTGTAAGAAATAACGTTTTTGGCACCTACTACACTGCTAAAGCCGCGATTGAGGCCGGCGTTGAGTCATTTGTTCTAATTTCAACAGATAAAGCGGTTCGCCCTACAAACGTGATGGGTACGACCAAACGCGTTGCTGAATTGGGCTTACAAGCTTTGGCCGAACAAGAAAACGCAAAAACGAAGGGTACCCGTTTTTGTATGGTTCGCTTTGGTAACGTTCTGGGCTCCTCTGGCTCTGTTATTCCACTATTCAAAAAGCAAATTGCTGGTGGTGGTCCCGTTACCGTAACGCACCCTGATATCATTCGCTATTTCATGACTATTCCTGAAGCCGCTCAGCTTGTTATTCAGGCAGGTGCTATGGGTAAAGGCGGTGATGTTTTTGTGCTTGATATGGGGGAACCCGTTAAGATTACCGATCTCGCTGAGAACTTAATTCAACTGTCTGGGCTTGAAGTTAAGAGTGAACACAACCCGTATGGTGACATTGCAATCGAGTTTTCAGGCTTGAGACCTGGTGAAAAGCTCTTTGAAGAGTTGCTCATAGGCGATAACGTTGAGAAAACAGCGCATGAACGAATTATGACAGCACATGAAACGTACCTGCCTCATGACGAGTATAAAAACCTTATTGAGCAACTAGACGCAGCGTGTCATAACTTTGAACATGACAAAATTCGTCAGCTCCTGCTTGACGCGCCAACGGGCTTTAATCCTACTGATGGAATTGGTGACTTGGTATGGCAGCAGCTCAATGCTGAATGCGAAGAAGAAAAAGAAGAGATTTAAATGAGAAGAGCCCCACCAAATGGTGGGGCTCTTTTTATATTGGTTATGCAGTTAAGGGGCTGTGTACTTACAAAATCTGCTTCAACACTCGGTCTGCTTTGACACGCGTAATTTTACGAATGAGTTTTTGCACCGCGTCCGGGTAGTGCTCTACCTTTTCGACTTGTTTGTATGTACACACTAACTCGGTATGCTGAAGGATATTCTCAGCTTCTTGTTCAAATTGACTCGTTAAGTGGTCGTAATGGTCTTGAATGAATACGGCGTTTTCTAGATCCAGTTTCCAAGCTCTTGGGTTCAAGTTATTACCCGTGATCAGCATATAGCGCTTATCGACCCAGATTCCTTTGAGGTGAAAACTGTTATTTTCGTGCTTCCACAAATGAATGGATAGCTGGCGGCTCGCCAAATGCGCTTCATTCGCTTTTGCAAATCGACGTAGGTTCATCTCATAAAGGTAAGGGAGCCCGCCAATTGTTTTGAACTCCTCATCAGGTGAGATAAAGAAGTCATTGGCTGTTTTATCACCGACCACGATGGAAACTTTAACACCGCGTTTGATTGCCTTTTTTACTTCTTTCGCCACACTTCGGGGAAAGTTAAAGTAAGGCGTACAAATGAAAAGCTCGTCTTTTGCCTGGGCAATCAGTTGGTTGATACCTTGATTGAGCTTATTACGTTTTTTACCAAGGCCAACGACAGGGGTCACCGCAACTTGTTCTGGAGACACACTTTGATGGTCAAACTTGTAGGCCGCTTTAGTTAACGAAGCGCGGAACTGACGAATTGCACCTTTGATCTCTTGAGTCTTTGGTTTCGATGGGCAAGTCAGATCATTGACTGCAGGGTGCGCCACCATCTCTTCGCTAACAAACTGGACCATGCTATTGGCTAGCGATGGGTTTGTTAGAACGTGGTAGCGATCGAAACGGTATCTGTCTTTATAAGCAAGGTAGATGTTATTTAAGCTCGCGCCGCTGTAGATAACGGTGTCATCCACAACAAAGCCTTTTAAATGCAATACGCCAAATACTTCTTTGCCACGAACGGGGATGCCATATACAGGAATCTTATGTTCATACTTTTCGGCAAAGTCTTTGTACATTGACGCATTGGTTTCGCTTGCTTCTGCGCCAATTAACCCACGTTGTGCGCGGTGCCAGTCAACACAGACTTTGACGTCAAGTGCAGGGTTGCGTTGTTTCGCCTTATAAAGCTCGGTAAGTATCTCACGGCCTGCTTCATCATCTTCAAGATAGAGTGCCACTAGATAAATTCGTTGAGTGGCTTGCTGAATTTCTTCGATCAATCGCGAGCGAAAGTCACTTGCAGAGTACAGCGTTTCAAATTGCTGAGGGTCTTGAGCAAGCGTGGGCAATTGCGCGAATGGATTTCTGTTGTTCAACATGTTTGAAGCGATACCTTACTAATTAACAATGCAGGGGCAGAAGTATATTTACCTTTTGCCCAGGCGCTAAGAGAAGAATATTACCAAAATTAAACTACCGTTTACCAGAAAAGGCGTGCTTAACCCTACTCTAACGGCTGATTATGTGGGTTAAATTGCATTGCGGTTAAGCTTTTTCCACTCCCCATGTAACGAAGGTAGAGGTTTTTCAAGCTATTTGGCAAATCATCGCTTTCGAGAGCTTGAAAACCATGCTGTGCGTAAAAACTTTCCAGATGAGAGTAGGCAAAACAGTAGTCCTTTGATGTCAGTTCGTTGTTCTCACAGTGCTTAAGTAGCGCGTGGCCTAGTCCTTTTCCTTGATAGGCAGGGTCAACTAGCATCCCCGTTAAAAGTCGAAAACCATCAATTTCTCGAAATCGTACAACGGCAACGAGAGTTTTATCTAAATAACCCACCAAAATATGTTCATTTTTTTTTGCTTTGCCGCTCGGGTAATGGGATTTGTAAAAACGTGTGACAAGCGGCGTTTTTATTGGATCAAGGACCTCAATTGATAGTAGATCTTTAGGTGATGAACTCTGACTCACATTTGACTCTCATAAGAAGGTATACCCAAGTGACTTCAAGATACAAGATTCAGAGCGTGATCACTGTTTCAAGTTCAAGGAAAGTGACGTAGTGGAATAATGAGTTATTTCCAAGTCATTTGACGATGAAATTGAATCCGTGACACGCTCCCGCAGGGCGAGTTTGCCGAGCTTGCACACTTTGTTAACGATTCTTAATTTAGACCCACTAGATTGTCGAATCGCTGCCGCGTTTGCAAGCTAGGCAACTCTCGCTGAACGACGTATCTTGAGGTTACTTGGGTATATAATTGCGCTAGAATGGACAAAGTTTAATAGACCAGGCTCACCTAACGCAAACCATGCCTATCCAAATACAATCAAACATCGACTTGCAGTCTTTCCACACTTTCGGGATTCATCAATCTTGCCAACACCTCGTGACCGTTTCGAATGTGTCCGATGTGCAAAGTCTCTATTCGCGTCAAGATATGACTGGTTTACCCAAATTACTAGTCGGTAAAGGGAGCAATATGTTGTTCACTGAACCCTATGAAGGGGTAGTGGTGATCAATCAGATGCTTGGTAAAGCGGTCGAGCAAACAGAGACTCACTGGCAACTGCATATCGAAGCTGGGGAAGATTGGCCTGCGTTGGTGCAGTGGGCAACCAAAAATGGTTACTACGGGCTAGAAAACCTTGCGTTGATCCCAGGCTGTGCTGGGTCGGCACCAATCCAAAATATCGGGGCGTATGGCGTCGAGCTGAAAGATGTGTGCCGCTATGTGGATGTTATTTGTTTAGAGTCTTTTGAAATTAAGCGGCTTTCAAACCAAGAGTGTCAGTTCGGATATCGAGATTCGATATTCAAGCATGAACTGTATGAGAAAGTCATGGTTATCGCGATTGGCATAGAACTGCCTAAGAAATGGGTGCCGAATATTGGTTATGGTCCTTTACAGGACTTTGATTTAGAGACTGTGACTGCGTCTCAGATATTCGAGCGAGTTTGCCACGTTAGACAGCAAAAGCTGCCAGATCCAAAACAAACCGGAAATGCAGGGAGCTTTTTTAAGAATCCTTTGGTGAGCATAGAAAAATATGAGTACTTAAAACAGGCTTTTCCAGATCTTGTTGCTTACCCTTCGCTTGATAGAAGTGGCCAAGATGTGATGAAACTCGCAGCGGGTTGGTTAATAGACCAGTGTGGATTGAAAGGTGAAAAATGGGGCGGTGCTCAAGTACATCCAAACCAAGCTTTAGTCATCGTTAATACCGATAAAGCCACGGCAGATGATGTGGTTAACTTAGCGGCTAAAGTACGTGGAGCCGTGCTCGAACGATACGGGGTTGAGCTAGAACACGAAGTTCGCTTTATGGGCAGTAAGTGTGAAACGAACCTAAATGAAATCTTAGTGAAGAGAAGTCTAGTATGAAAGATCATAGCTTGAAGCTTAGTATCCTCAATGCACTGGCGGAAACAAAAGCGTCATCAGAGCACGGATTTCTTTCCGGAGAAGAGTTGGGTGAACGTTTCAATGTTTCTCGAGCAGCCATCAGTAAACATATTAAAGGTATTGAGCAATGGGGAGTCGATATCTTTCGCATTCAGGGTAAAGGCTATCAGCTTGCCCAACCAATGCAGTTGCTAAACCAGCAGGTATTGAGTGATGCTCTAAACACGCCAATTGAGTTGATCCCCATTATTGGCTCCACCAATCAGCATTTGTTGGATCGCGTTGATACGTTGGAGTCGGGTACCGCTTGTATTGCTGAATTTCAAGAAAGTGGCCGAGGCCGACGCGGCCGTGAATGGGTTTCCCCTTTCGGTTCCAACCTTTATCTATCTTTATACTGGCGTTTAGATGCAGGCATGGCAGCCGCTATGGGATTAAGCCTAGTCGTAGGTGTCGCTATTGTTGAAGCGCTTGAAGAGCTTGGTGTGGAAGAGGTGAAGCTAAAATGGCCAAATGACCTTTACTATCAAGATCGCAAGCTGGCGGGAATCTTGGTTGAAATGTCAGGTCAAGCAGGCGGTGCTGCGCACCTAGTGATCGGGATGGGGATCAATATTGCTATGCCAAAAGAGACGCAAGGAATTACTCAGCCTTGGGCTAGCTTGATGGAAGCCTTTGATGGTGAACTAGACCGAAACCAGCTTGCCGTTACCTTAGTGAACACGCTCAACCGAGTGTTAAATGAGTACGAAATTAGCGGTATGACCGGTTTTGTTGAGCGTTGGAATCGACTCGACAACTTTCTCGATCGACCGGTTAAACTCATTATTGGTCCGAAAGAAGTGGAAGGGGTTGCTCGAGGCATCAATGAGCAAGGGGCTGTTCTGTTGGAAACCAATAGTGGGGTAGAGCCTTACATTGGCGGAGAAATCAGTTTGCGTGGAAAGCGCTAGTACCAGTTCGGTAGAAAAATTGGTAGCTCGGGAGTTTGTCGAGCTACTCTGCTTGTTAGTTCTAGTATGTTAGCTCCAATCGTTATCACGTGGTTTAAACGGGATAATCACCGCGCTTTCCTTCTCTTCCACTGCATCGCCATCTAAAGCGTCTTGAAACCGTATCATTTGCTGCGTGAGCTCAGTCATGAGTACCATGTTGGCTTGATTGGGGTTTTTGCATTTTCCAATCACTCTGTCGATGTGGCTCTGCTGCGCCCATAACCGACTCTGCATATTGCTTGATGCGGATAGGATCATCTCTTCGCACATATCTTTTTTGAACTGCTCAAAAGCGGTTGGGTTAAGCTCTGCAAGTTCAACCATTTCATCAAATGGCGGCAAAGTTTGATTGAGTGGTGCAGCTTTCATAATCTTTCCTCGCGTTGATGCCAGACATCAAACATTCAAAGCACAGTACAAAAAGTGTACGCGATGGAATAGGCCTAGGCTTGAACGAAATTCACCATTCTCAAAAATGAGACAGCGAGATGACATTCATTTTGTTTGTCTATGTTTTGCGACTTACAGGTCATTTTTCGGCGATATTATGTACACCGACGCAACTTTGACGCTACAAACTTTACCGAATCATTAACTTAGTGTAATTATCGTGCCTGACACAAGGAGCTGTGTGCGGCAATGATATGCCAAACTGGTATGGATTCAATTTCACCCTCTAGCTGTGATGCATGAATATTCTAATTTGTGATGACTCGGCGCTCGCAAGGAATGCGTTAGCGCGAAGCATTGAACTACTTCCGAATCAAACCTTATTGTTTGCTAAAAATGGTCGTGAGGCCTTGGAAATACTAGCATCTAACCCTATTGATGTGATGTTTCTTGATCTCACGATGCCTGATATAGACGGTTATCAAGTTCTTGAAATCATGCCCCACGAACACCCTACGAAAGTGGTGGTGGTATCAGGCGATGTGCAAATTGAAGCTGAGACCCGTTGCATGAACTTGGGAGCTTACTGTTTTGCACGAAAACCATTTTCTGCTAGTTATGCCTCTGAAATCTTTACTCGTTTGGGCTTAGTGTATTCTTCAAATGGTCAACACATTGACACTATTCCTCCTCATGTGAAGTTCAAAGAGCTGACCAATATTGCCTTGGGGAAAGGGGCTGCCATCGTTTCCGATGCCATCGGAGAGTTTATCCATTTACCCATTCCAACGGTGGGTAATTTAGAGCGCAATGAACTTGAAATGATGCTTGGGGATTCTTTGAGTCGTAAAGATGTCGTGGCGGTCACTCAGCGTTTTGTCGGCTCAGGCTTTCACGGTGAAGCTCTGGTTTGTCTTCATGGAAGTGGTATCGGTCGAGTCGGGGAACAGCTTGGTTTTGCAATCGACGATAACTCTTACAATGAAATCGTATTGAATGTGGCTAACCTCTTTGTGTCTTCATTTATGCGCTCTTTGTGTGAGCAGATGGATGTGGAGATCTCACTTCGTCAGCCTGTCGTGCTGGATGGAAAGAACATGTCCAGTAAAAGCACCTTTGATGATCAAACCTTTACGGTTGAGTTTGTGTATCACAGCGATCATGAATTTGAGTGCGAAGTACTGTTTATGCTTGATGCTGAGTCAGAGGGAATGGTGAACCAAATCATGGAGTCGATATGAGTTTTGGCGCTGATCTAAATGTGGTGGAAGAGCTGCATTGGTATACACAAGTCATCGATACCATGGATGTCGGTCTGTTTGTGCTCGATCTAGACTTCAAAGTCGTGGCGTGGAATCGCTTTATGCAGTCATACAGTGGTATTCCGTCAGCGAGATCCTTAATCAGAACTTATTCGCTGTTTGTAGCGGCTTGCCTCAAGCATGGATGGAAGCTAAGTTTCGTGCCAGCGTGTCACTCAAAACGAAAGGGTTTTCTTCGTGGGAAGATCGGCCGTGTATTTTCGAGTTTAAGAACTACTCACCAGCATCGCGTGGCTTGCTTCAGATGCATCAAAATATGGTGATCACACCGCTGAGTTCACTGTGTGGAGGCGTGTCCCATCTTTGCGTGATGATTATTGATGTGTCCGATATTGCCCAGAATAAGATGCTGCTCAACGAGTCCAATAAGAAACTCTCGTATAAAAGTCGAATTGATGGCTTAACAGGTCTTCTCAATCGTGTGAGCTGGGAACAAACACTGGCCGAAGAGCTACAATCTTTGAAACTCGATGAAGAGCGAACTTCAACTTTGCTCATGTTCGACATTGATTTTTTCAAGAAGGTTAACGACAACTACGGTCACTGTGTTGGTGACGAGGTGATTCGTCATACTGCAGATCTCGCTGTGAGCTCTTCTCGTGCCACTGATTCGGTTGGTCGATATGGTGGTGAAGAGTTTGCCGTATTGTTGCCCAATACCTGTCATGAACAGGCGATGTATTTCGCACAAAGGCTGAGAAAGCGAGTAGAGAAGAGTCAGCTGGAAACCGAACAAGGGGCACTGAACTACACGATCAGTGTTGGTATCTGTGAATATCGAGCAAATAAGCTTAATACCACGACAGAATGGATTGCTGCGGCCGACGAGGCGCTCTATGAATCCAAGCAGGCGGGTAGGAATACTGTATCACTATATTGCCATGAATAGTGGATGAGCGTATTCAATAAGCCTTGGGTTAAAATCTTGAATTCAATATTTTGGGCGAGCTTTTAGAATAGGCTAAGCAGTCGGAGTAATTTGGTAGCAACAGCGCCTTTGCCCCTGAACAATGTGCTCGGTACGTGCAATCGAGCAATCATCCCCCAATAACTGCTGAAAAACAGCCAGCTCTGATTGACATAAGCTCGGACAGCGCGTTGCTGCTTTGCAAATAGGGCAGTGGTTTTCGATTAAAACAAAACCCTCATCATTTTGCTCTAGCTCAGCCATGTAGCCTTCATTTTCGCGCAAAGCGACGAGTACAGAGAGCTTCTCTTCGAGGTTAGAAGCTGATTGCATCGCTTGTTGATAGGCGTCGAGTGTTTTGGCTTGTCGCTCAGCGGTGACTTTTTCCAAACCTTGCGGTCCAAAGACTTCCTCGATAGCATCGATCATTTGAATCGTCAGTTCACCGTGGCGATCGGTAAATTGGTTGTGCCCCTTACGAGTTAAAGACCAGTGACGGGTCGGGCGACCTACTTTTACTTTCACATCGTGAAACGCAAGAATACCTTCGTCTTCTAAACTCTGCAGGTGCTGCCTTGCCCCCATGGTAGTGATACCTAGGTTCTCTGCAAGTTGCTTAGCGGTTACCGCTCCTTCCTTTTTTATGGTCTGTAGAATCCGATCACTGGTTTTCATGCTGTCCCTCTTGTCTCTTGGGTATTATGTCTGATCCCATTAATAAAGCAAATAGTTGATAATTTGGCTCTGCCTACGGAGGACTCAATTTCGAGTTGAACCCGAAATACTGGTGATAAATGGGGTTAGGTCATGAATTTTATCGACTCCATCACACTTTTTTTTGGCTCCCCCTTGGGATCACTTCTCAAACAACCCATATAGTTTTCACAAGCTCGTGAACCTAACTCCCTATTCGTTTAGAACACTAAGGGATTAGGGCACTATCAAACAACATGGAAATTATCAGGAGAGACGACCGATGAACATTCGTCCATTACACGACCGAGTAATCGTAGAACGCCAAGAAGTTGAATCAAAGTCAGCAGGTGGCATCGTTCTAACTGGTTCTGCTGCAGAGAAATCAACTCGTGGCACTATTCTAGCTGTAGGTAAAGGCCGCATTCTAGAAAACGGTAGCGTTCAACCATTGGACGTAAAAGTGGGTGATACTGTTATTTTTGCTGAAGGTTACGGCACAAAAACAGAAAAAATCGACGGTAAAGAAGTTCTGATCATGTCTGAAAACGACATCATGGCAATCGTTGAATAATTGATTCTGAATCACAACGAAAACGAAAATCGAATTTAGAAAGGAAATTAAACATGGCTGCTAAAGACGTTAAATTTGGTAACGACGCACGAATCAAAATGCTAGAAGGTGTAAACGTTCTGGCTGACGCGGTAAAAGTAACGTTAGGCCCTAAAGGCCGTAACGTCGTTCTAGACAAATCTTTTGGTGCACCAACTATCACTAAAGATGGTGTATCTGTAGCGCGTGAAATTGAACTTGAAGACAAGTTCCAAAACATGGGCGCACAAATGGTGAAAGAAGTTGCATCTCAAGCAAACGATGCAGCGGGTGACGGTACTACAACAGCAACAGTACTGGCTCAATCTATCATCACTGAAGGCCTTAAAGCTGTCGCAGCAGGTATGAACCCAATGGATCTTAAGCGCGGTATCGACAAAGCGGTAGCGGCAGCAGTAGAAGAGCTAAAAGGTCTTTCTGTACCATGTGCAGATACTAAGGCTATTGCTCAGGTTGGTACAATTTCAGCGAACTCTGACTCTACAGTGGGTAACATCATTGCTGAAGCGATGGAAAAAGTAGGTCGTGATGGTGTTATTACGGTTGAAGAAGGTCAGGCTCTACAAGATGAGTTAGACGTAGTTGAAGGTATGCAGTTCGACCGCGGTTACCTGTCTCCTTACTTCATCAATAACCAAGAAGCAGGTTCAGTTGATCTAGAAAGCCCATTCATTCTTCTTATCGACAAGAAAGTATCAAACATTCGTGAACTTCTTCCAACGCTAGAAGCCGTTGCAAAAGCATCTCGTCCACTTCTAATCATCGCTGAAGATGTTGAAGGTGAAGCGCTAGCAACATTGGTTGTGAACAACATGCGCGGCATCGTTAAGGTTGCTGCAGTTAAAGCACCTGGTTTCGGTGACCGTCGTAAAGCAATGCTGCAAGATATCGCGGTACTAACGGCTGGTACAGTTATCTCTGAAGAAGTTGGTCTTGACCTTGAAAAAGTAACATTAGAAGACCTAGGTCAAGCTAAACGCGTGACTATCACTAAAGAGAACACAACTATCATCGACGGTGTTGGTGAAGAAGCGATGATCTCTGGCCGTGTTTCTCAGATTCGTCAGCAAATTGAAGATGCGACGTCTGACTACGACAAAGAGAAGCTTCAAGAGCGTGTTGCTAAGCTTGCTGGTGGTGTTGCGGTAATCAAAGTTGGCGCAGCAACTGAAGTTGAGATGAAAGAGAAGAAAGACCGCGTAGAAGATGCTCTACACGCAACTCGCGCTGCGGTTGAAGAAGGCGTTGTAGCGGGTGGTGGTGTTGCACTTATCCGCGCAGCTTCAAAAGTTGTAGGCCTTGAAGGCGACAACGAAGAACAGAACGTAGGTATCCGTGTAGCACTTCGTGCAATGGAAGCGCCTATTCGTCAAAATCACTAAGAACGCAGGTGACGAAGAGTCAGTAGTAGCGAACAACGTGAAAGCGGGTGAAGGTAGCTACGGTTACAATGCAGCAACAGGTGAGTACGGTGACATGATCGATATGGGTATCCTAGACCCTACGAAAGTAACGCGCAGCGCTCTACAGTTTGCAGCATCAGTTGCTGGTCTAATGATCACAACAGAAGCAATGGTAACTGACCAGCCACAAGGTGACGCGCCTGCAATGCCAGATATGGGCGGCATGGGCGGCATGGGTGGCATGCCTGGAATGATGTAATCATCGCTCCGACAGGTATAGAAGCGTTAGCTGTTATACCAATAGGAAATAAAAATCAGGCCTTTGCCCTGATTTTTTATTTCTGCCTTTGTGTAGTCGTTTTTGACAATAAATTAGCATTCAAAGCGTCGTATTCAATTGATTGTCTATAGTTTGCTACTTACTATTACAGTTGGACATAACAGTGTTCAGATTTATAAATACAATCAATTAGAGTCTTATTTGGAGACCAGCATGAAAAAAACACTAGCAACAGCAGCAGTGGTCGCTGCACTTACCTCTTCTGCAGCATTCGCAGAAAGCTCGCCGGCAATGTTCTCAACATTGGATGGATTTAACGCGCCAGCTAAAGAAGCGGTTGGTGGTGTGCGCCTATCGGTTCTTCACGGTAAAGTAGATGAAGTGAAAGGTGTAGACTTCCCACTACTAGGTATGTCGGAAACGGATCGCACTACAGGTGTGAACTTTGGTCTTTTCCTTGGTGGCTCGAAAGTTAACGAAGAGATGAAAGGTGCATCGCTTGCACTATTTAACTGGCAAGAAGGTAAAGCTACCGGTGTTAACCTTGCGGCAGTGAACATTACGAACGATGTAAATGGCTTAAACTGGAGTGCGGTGAACTACTCAGAAGGTCACACTATGGCAGATGTTGGCCTAGCAAGTATCTCGAAGAAATCTAACTTCCAGTTAGGTGTTTTTAATATGACTGAAGAAATTGACGGCGTGCAGATTGGTCTAATCAACTGTGCAGATAATGGTTTCTTTAAGTGTTTCCCAATCGTGAACTTCGCTAAGTAATCAGCGCAGTTTGATTGAGTAAACAAAAAGGGCTTCTAATGAAGCCCTTTGTTGTATCTATTGCAGTTTTAAACTACAGAATGATGTCGCGTACTTCAGGGTCTTTACGCTCTAGGTAGTGCGTAGACTTGATACGGCGAATCGTACGGCAGCGGCCGCGAATCAGTAGCGTTTCAGTAGTAGCGATATTACCTTGACGTGAGATGCCTTCTAGCAGGTCACCTTTAGTAATGCCTGTTGCAGAGAATACAACATTGTCGCTTCGCGCCATATCTTCCATACGAAGCACAACGTTCGCTTCCACGCCCATTTCTGCGCAGCGCTTAAGTTCTTCAGCGCCGTAAATACGGTTATCTTCACTGTCACCTTTAACTTCGTGGCGAGGCAGTAGACGGCCGTTCATGTCACCGTCTAACGCACGAATAACCGCTGCAGATACCACACCTTCTGGTGCGCCGCCGACACAGTACATTACGTCAACTTCGCTGTCTGGCATACAGGTTAAGATTGATGCCGCTACGTCACCGTCTGGCACCGCAAAGACACGAACGCCATGGCTTTGCATTTCTGCAATAATCGCGTCATGGCGTGGTTTTGCAAGGGTAGTCACTACTAAAGTATCCAAGCTCTTACCTAGTGCTTTAGCAATGTTTTGTAGGTTTTCCATGATAGGTTTGTGTAGGTCGATGCAGCCTTTTGCACCCGGGCCCACTACCAATTTTTCCATGTACATATCGGGCGCTTTTAAGAAGCTGCCTTTCTCACCAGCTGCTAGTACAGCAAGGGCATTAGACTGGCCCATAGCAGTCATTCGAGTCCCTTCAATTGGATCGACAGCGATATCTACTGCGTCGCCACCAATACCGACATTTTCTCCAATGTATAGCATTGGCGCATCGTCGATTTCACCTTCACCAATCACAATCTCACCGCTAATTTCCGTTTTGTTTAGCAGGGTGCGCATAACTTCTACTGCAGCGCCGTCGGCTGCAATTTTATCGCCACGGCCAAGCCATTTATAACCAGCCAGTGCTGCGCCTTCTGTAACTCTTGAAAAGGCCATTGCCAGATCGCGTTTCATGATGACTCCAATTAAAAAGAGGGAATAGAGTATACCCATGCATCTTGAGGTTACCTGGGTATGGATTCGGCGCGATTTTAACATATCAAAAAGGAAACGTTTGCTTTTTTCATATGGTGAACTTGTACTCGATCAATTCATCGAGAATTAATCATTTACTTGGCCGATATCATCGCCGAGTTGCCCCGTAAGTTATGGTGATGTCAATATAAGTCGCTTTTTTGACCAACCAGCGCAAATTATGCAATTTAACAGGTGTTTCTCGCAGGCGTGCTGAGTAGAATGGGGCTATATGTGGGTGCGCGCGCATTCCTAGAACGGATCAAACAAGGTAGGCTGACATGTCTTTTGAAGTATTAGAGCAACTAGAAGCAAAAATTCAAACCGCAGTAGACACAATTGCCCTTCTGCAAATGGAAGTAGAAGAGCTAAAAGAAGAGAAAGATCAACTTGCAAATGAAGCGAACGAGCTAAAAGCAAACCGCGAAGAGCTTGAGCAAAAAGCACAGCAAATGCAGCAAGAGCACGCAGCATGGCAAGAGCGTATCCGCAACCTACTGGGTAAAATGGACGAAGTTGAGTAATCCTTAAACGACGTGTGTGATTCTTTCCTACTGAGCTTTTAATCAAGCATGCGGTAGATTAAGAAGTCTAAAAAATAAAAATGCCAATGGTGAAAAACCATTGGCATTTTTTGTATCAGCAGAGGAAGAACCGGATTAGCCGTTAGTAGGGCGAACACCCAATGTGTGGCAAAGCGCGTAAGTCATTTCTGCGCGGTTAAGCGTATAGAAGTGGAAGTCTTTAACTCCTTCACGGCTTAAGATACGAACCATATCGATTGCTTGGCTAGCACCAACTAGCTGACGAGTTGTCGGATCATCATCCAACCCTTCAAATTGCTTAGCCATCCAGCCTGGAACTTTCACTGCGTTTTGCGCTGCAAAGCGAGACGCTTGTTTGAAGTTAGAGACGGGTAGGATACCCGGAACGATTTCAACATCGATACCTGCTGCAACACAGCGGTCACGAAAGCGAAGGTAACTTTCGACATCGAAAAAGAACTGAGTGATCGCACGGTTTGCTCCTGCGTCTACTTTGCGTTTCAGGTTCAGAAGGTCGGCTTGTGCGCTTTTGGCTTCAGGGTGTACTTCAGGGAAAGCAGCTACAGAGATATCGAAGTCGTGACGCGCTTTAAGCAGCAACAAGTACGAGAAGCGTACATGTCCGGTGCGCCGCCGCCCGGAGGGATGTCACCACGTAGCGCAACAATACTCTTGATACCGTTGTTCCAGTAATCGTCAGCAATTTGGATAAGCTCTTCACGAGAGGCGTCGATACACGTTAAGTGTGGTGCGGCAATCAGACCAGTCTGATCTTTGATTTCTTTAATGATTGAGTGGGTACGATCACGCTCACCAGAGTTAGCACCGTATGTGACAGACACAAACTTAGGTTGAAGCGTTTTAAGACGGTGTACAGAGTTCCAAAGTGTTTCTTCCATTTTCTCGCTGCTTGGCGGAAAAAACTCAAAAGAAACGTTAATGTTGTCTGAAAGTTCAGCCACATTTTGGTTCAAAGCGTCAATATGACCTGCGTGTGTGTAACCCATCTTACTCTCCCTTCAACTAGCAAGGCTAGCCGCTCAATATCAATTCCGTAATTTGACGTTTAGACGTCTATATGTCCACAGAATGTAATGAATACGAATTAATGTCAATAATGAGATTATGAATTTTTTTCATGTTTAATATGAAAAAGACTTAACGACAGAAGGGTTACCTCTATGGAAGCTGTAATTGGTTTGATAATTAAAGAAGGCAAGCGTTGCACTTGCCTTCGAATTGAGTTGCGGGTTTTCTTCTTATAGAAGGCTGGAAAGCAAGTTGAGGTCTGACTGGATTGCGCCAGCAGTGACTTCTCGACCTGCACCCGGGCCGCGAATCACAAGTGGGTTATCCTTGTACCATTTACTCTCGATGGCAAAGATGTTGTCGCATGGAAGTAGGTTGGCAAGAGCATGCTCTTTTGCGAGCGCCTCCACACCGACGGTAGCAACGCCGTCTTTTTCCAAACGAGCGACATAACGTAGAACTTTGTCTTCACGTTGGGCTTTTTCCAGCAGTTCGGCCAGTTTATCGCTGAGAAGTTGCCCTTTATCTAGGAAGTCATCCAGTGACAAATCCGCTAGCTCGGCAGGGACTAAAGATTCCACCCTGACGTTTTCTGGTTCGATTTCCAAACCGGATTCGCGAGCAAGGATGACGAGTTTACGCATCACATCAGAACCATCTAAATCAGCGCGAGGGTCGGGTTCGGTTAGCCCTTGCTGCCATGCCAAATCCACAAGCTCTGCGAACGGGACGCTGCCATCGTATTGCTGGAACAACCAAGACAAAGTTCCTGAGAAGATTCCAGATAGCGCGACAATTTCATCACCACTTTCACGCAGATCGCGAACGGTGTGGTTGATCGGTAGGCCAGCGCCAACGGTAGCGTTGTATAGCCAGTGGCGGTTAATTTTCGCAAACGCATCTTGAACGGCGTGGTAGTACTCACTTGCGGCAGAGCCCGCAACTTTGTTAGCGGAAATTAAGTGTAAACCTTGCTCTGCAATCTCTAGGTACTGCTCTGCCAGCACTTTACTTGCAGTCACATCCAAGACGATGGCATCGTCGTAGCCTTGTAGATTACCCAGCTGTTCAATCCACGTTTTGCCATCGTTAGCAATCGCTTCTTCGTCGAAGTGGGCGCTTACTGATGCGGCATCAATACCTTTTGGATCGAACCAGTAGGTTTGACTATCAACAACGGCGACCAAGTCAAAGCTCATACCACGGCGTTTTTCTAGCTCTACTTTCTGCTCGGCAAAAAGGCTAAGCCAACTTGAGCCGATGTTGCCTTTACCACATAGTGCAACCGCGACGCGTTTCTGAGCTTGGAACAGCTGGCTATGCACTTGCTTCACCAACTGATCGGTTTGTGTCGTGCGCAGCACAGCGACTAGGCTCAAACCCGATTGAGATTCTGAAATAAACTCAACAGGAGACGACTTTAACTGCTGGTAAAAGCCATAACAGTGGTTGGCATTCTTAATCACACCAGCACCTACCGCAGCAACCAGTGAGTAGCCTTCTTTGAGTTTGATTTCTGCTTCTATGGCTGCGTCTTGTAAGTGACTTAACGCACCACCTGCAATCTCAGCGGTATAGGCTAGGCGAATGCGGAATTGGTCTGGTTGAGCTTCAAAAGCGAGTGGCTCTAACTGAGCACGTTTGAGGCTATTGAGCAGCTCTTTCTCTACACGGTCGAAGTCGTGACCGTGGCCGAAAGTCAGTTGAATCAGCAGTACTTCATCAAGAGAGGTGATGATCTTTGCACCACGGCCAGAGGCCAGTACGCGCTCAATACGTGTAGAACCAGACTCTGGTTGGTAACTGCAACGTAGGTGTAAATCCATAGTACTTTGCGCAACAGGCTGCAATGTACGGCTATGTAGAACCGGTGCTGCAAGACGAGCTAGCTCACTGGCTTCATCTAAGCGCAGTAGTGGCAGCAAGCAAGCATCAGAGACCAAGCGCGGATCGGCACTGTAAACACCTGCAACGTCGCTCCAGATAGTCACACGAGAGACTTCAGCCAATGCGCCAATAACGGTTGCTGAGTAGTCTGAGCCATTGCGCCCAAGCAGCACAGTTTGCCCTTGTTCGTTTTGCGCCATGAATCCGGTAATCACCACTCGATGGTGCGCGTGTTGAGCCAGTACTTCTTTCAGTAGTGGGTAAGAGTTACCGCGGTCAACTTCTGGTTGAGTCCCTGCCTCTGCTCTCAAAAAAGCACGTGCATCTTGTGCAACTGCCGCTAAGTCTTGCTCATTGAGCAATGCAGCAAGCAGCCTTGAAGACCAAACTTCACCATGACCTAGCACTGATGCTTTTTCTGCTTCAGATAGCGGCGCGACCAGTTCGCCAAGCGTACTGAATTCATCGATAAGCTGGGATTCGAGTTCTTGCTTAAGCGGGGAAGTCAGCAGATTTTCAATCAGGTCGATTTGAAAGCGTTTTAGCTCTTGCAGTGCTTCGTGTGCAAGGCGACCGTCTTTGCTTAACGCTTCGATAAACTCAATCAGCTTATTGGTTGTTTTGCCTGCGGCAGAAACCACAACAAGATCTTCGCTGTCGGAATACTCTTTTAAGATATTGGCGACGCGACGGTAGCATTCTGGATTGGCTAAGCTACTGCCACCAAACTTGTGTAGTTGACGAGAAGCGGTCATTAACGAGCTCCTTGCGTGCGAGTTTGTTCAAAGGCTTGTTTCAGGTCGTCAATCAGATCGGTTGCATCTTCCAAGCCAACAGAGAGGCGAAGTAGGTTCTGAGACACGCCCGCTTCTTCTAAGGCTTCTTCACCCATCGCGCGGTGTGTCATCGATGCAGGGTGGCAGATTAAGCTCTCAACGCCCCCAGGGATTCTGCGAGTGAAAACAGCTCTAGCTTACCAACGAAATATTTGAGGTCTTCAAAGCTGCCTGCAAACTCAAAACTCAGCATTGAGCCAAAGCCAGATTGCTGTTTCTTAGCAATCTCGTGGCCTGGGTGCTTAGGAATACTTGGGTGGTAGATGGTGCTAACCAATTCTTCAGTTTGTAGGTAGCTTAGGATTTCTGCTGAACTCTCTTCATGCACGCGCATGCGTGCACCGAGGGTACGAATGCCACGTAGCGTCATGTAGCTATCAAATGGCGTACCCGTCGCGCCGATACAGTTGCCCCACCAAGCGAGCTCTTCTGCATGCTCTTCGGTTTTGGTGATCACTACACCACCAATCACATCAGAGTGGCCATTGATGAATTTTGTGGTTGAGTGGATAACAAAGTCTGCGCCGAGTTCTAAAGGTTTTTGGAACACAGGAGTCAAAAAGGTGTTATCAACGGCAACGAGTGCACCCACGTTTTTTCGCCAGTTGGCAGACTTTTTCAATATCGACCACGCGAACCAGCGGGTTTGACGGCGTTTCCACTAAGATCAACTTCGGCTTTTTTCGCAATGGCTGCTTCCAACTCTTGGTCATTAGATTGGTCAACAAACTGGACTTTGAAATCGCCTTTATTCGCTCGCGTATTGAATAAGCGATATGTGCCGCCATAGCAGTCATGCGGCGCAACGATCAGGTCATCTGGGCCTAGGAAAGCTGATACCCATAGGTTGAGAGCGGAAGTTCCGCAGTTTGTAACCACGGCACCTTTGCCAGACTCTAGTTCAAATAGTGCAGTTTCAAGCAACCCACGGTTTGGGTTACCAGAGCGGGTGTAGTCGTAAGTTGGGACTTCACCAAACGCAGGAAATCCATAGTTCGTAGAAAGGTAGATAGGTGGCACAACCGCGTGGTGTTGAGTGTCTGATTCGATACCAGTACGTACGGCTATAGTGGCTGGCTTGCGTGTGCTCATAGGTGTTTCCTTTCAAACTGTAGTGACTTGTTAGGGGGAATAGGCTATATCTAATGTTCACTAGAGATAGAAATTCCTTTTCTATTAACACTACTTTAACTGTCGAATTTTGAGACGTCAACACTTCTAGACGTCTATATGTCTTTGCTTATAGCCTTAAATGCCGCTAAAATTCACACTCTCTATTTCTAATAACGATTAAATTGAACGAAGGTGCGCAATGGCAGACTGGAATGGTGAATATATTAGCCCGTACGCAGAACACGGTAAGAAAAGTGAACAAGTGAAAAAGATACACAGTATCGATTCCACTTAAAGTACTTAAGGTGTTAACGGATGAGCGTACTCGTCGCCAAATTAATAACCTGCGCCACGCTACGAACAGTGAACTGCTGTGCGAGGCTTTCCTACATGCTTATACCGGTCAGCCATTACCAACAGATGAAGACCTGCGTAAAGACCGTCCAGACGATATTCCAGCTGAAGTGAAAAAGCTGATGACTGAGATGGGTATTGAGTTCGAAGCGTTTGATGAAGAGTAATTAAAAGTAGATATTTGCTATCAATAGGGCTTAGTTATAGAAAAGACTAGCCTTAGATAGACAAACGGCTTACGAAGTATCGTAAGCGTTTTGATATTCTATGTGTTCTATGCGAGCACTTAGCCTTCCATATAGCCTTCTGGCATTTCAATTCGAGCAACACCCGAATCTACCGCAGCCTGTGCTACAGCCTTTGCAACGCGAGGAAGAAGTCGTGGATCCATTGGCTTAGGAATGATGTAGCCTTTACCAAATTCAAGGTGCGCTTCACCCGCCGCTTTAAGTACTTCTGCAGGCACGTCTTCTTTTGCTAACTGGCGAATCGCTTCAACAGCCGCTAGCTTCATTTCGTCATTGATTTCACTCGCACGAACATCGAGAGCGCCGCGGAAAATGAATGGGAAACACAGTACGTTATTTACTTGGTTAGGGTAATCACTGCGACCCGTTCCCATAATCAGATCATCACGAACCTCATGAGCCAGCTCTGGCTTGATTTCTGGATCTGGGTTTGAACAAGCAAACACAATTGGTTTGTCTGCCATTAGCTTTAGTGCTTCTGCTGGCAGTAGATTCGGGCCTGATACGCCAAGGAATAGGTCTGCGCCAGCAATAACGTCTTCCAGTGTGCGCTTATCTGTGTTGTTAGCAAATAGCTGTTTGTATTCGTTCAGATCGTCACGACGAGTATGAATCACGCCTTTGCGGTCAAGCATGTAGATACGCTCACGCATAGCGCCACATTTAATCAATAGCTCCATACATGCCACAGCCGCTGCGCCTGCCCCTAAGCAGACAATCGTCGCGTCTTCTAACTTTTTACCTTGAAGTTCGATCGCATTAAGCATGCCTGCAGCGGTAACAATCGCGGTACCGTGCTGGTCATCGTGGAAGACTGGAACATCACAACGCTCGATTAGACGGCTTTCAATTTCAAAACAGTCTGGTGCTTTGATGTCTTCTAGGTTGATGCCACCAAAGGTGTCTGCGATGTTGGCAACCGTATCGACGAACTCATCGATGGTGCGGTGCTTCACTTCGATATCAATCGAGTCTAGACCTGCAAAGCGTTTAAATAGTAGCGCTTTACCTTCCATAACGGGTTTCGATGCGATAGGACCAAGGTTACCTAAACCAAGAATCGCCGTACCGTTAGAGATCACCGCAACCGTATTGCCTTTTGACGTGTACTTGTAGACGTTATCCACATTCTGCGCAATTTCACGGACTGGCTCTGCTACACCTGGCTGTATGCGAGCGCCAGATCTTCTGCTGAGTTTGCAGGTTTTGTCACTTCAACCGCAATCTTTCCTGGGGTTGGGTAAGCATGGTAATCCAGTGCTTGTTGGCGAAATTGTTCTTCAGCAGAAAGTTCTTGGGAATTAACGTCTTGGCGATTGTCATCAGGCATAGGGGCGATACTCAAAAAAGTTATAATGGGAAGAGGAAATTCTAGTTTAATTGAACCGGCTCAGCCTGCCTAGATGATAATGCGAGGGAAATCATCAAAATGCCGCAATTCGCTACTGATAAGACCAGAGGTGTGTGAACACGCTAACTTTTTGTAGTGAGTAAAAATAAATGACTTGTAAGGATATGAAATTCAACACTTAATACGTTTGAAACGGTGTCCCACTAGGAATTAAGGCAACAAAAAAGGACGCCGTAGCGTCCTTTTTACATCATAACGATAGAAAGAATTACTTCTTACCGCTTGATAGAGCACCGAAACGCTTGTTGAAGCGATCAACACGGCCGCCAGTATCAACGATACGTTGCTTACCAGTGTAGAACGGGTGACATTGGTCACATACGTCTAGGTGGATAGATTCTTTTGCTAGAGTTGAGTTGAACTCAAAAGTGTTGCCGCAAGAACAAGTTGCTTTTACAGCTTTGTATTCTGGGTGGATACCAGCTTTCATGGGATAACCTCAAATTGGGCCGTGTCGCCATCCGATTCTATGCCGGACACCACACGTAGTTAATAAAATGCACTTAATTAAAAGTAACCGCGTACCGCTACGACATCCAAAGATGAAGTGAGCCATAACGCTAAGGCGCAGTATAGTAATGAATCCATTGGCCGTGATCAACCAGTTTGCTAACTTTTTCACCAATTATTCTTACTATACCTCCATAAAGACCTTGGATAAGGCATTTTAATTCCTTCTCATCTTTGCACGGGATTCGAAGACTCTCATAGACCGCCTATCCAAAGCCCTTTAAACTAACGGTATCTCATTGTTCTATAGCTGCTGATTTATATGCGTCCAACTATCGCTCGTGTTGCTTTGCCTGTTCCTTTGGATAAGCAGTTTGACTACTTGATCCCTTCTCATCTGTTTCCAGTTATTGGGGCGCGTGTTTCTGTTCCCTTTGGCAGGCAGACACTAGTAGGAGTCGTGACCGAGCTTGCGAGCGAGTCGGAATTCTCATTAGATAAGCTAAAACCGATCAAGCAGCTTCTCGACAGTGCACCTGTCTGGCCTCAATCTTTGTATGAGCTTTTACAATGGTGCAGTCGTTTCTATCAATATCCTTTGGGTGATACTTTATGTAATGCACTGCCTACCGCTTTGCGTAAAGGTAAAGTCGCTGATTTCACGTCAATTATTGAATGGCAACTTACTCCCACGGGCAAAGACCAGCTCATGGTCGGTTTTGGCCGCGCCGTTAAGCAAGGGCAAGTGGTTAAGCTGTTGGAGCATGGTCCTCTTTCGCACCAAGCTTTGTTAGATGCGGATGTGAGTTCAACCACGCTCAAAGCCCTTCAAGATAAAGGTTGGGTAGAATCGAGAGAGACCAAGCCCGTATTCAAGCCTTGGTCTCGTGAGGTTGAAGCGAAGGTTGAAAAGCCAAAACTCAATGAAGAGCAGGCGATCGCGATTGCGACGGTAAACAGCAATCCTGAGTTTGGCTGCTATTTATTAGAAGGGGTGACAGGTTCGGGTAAGACCGAGGTTTACCTCAATATGATTAAGCCTGTGCTGGAAAAAGGCAGGCAAGCGTTAGTCTTGGTGCCGGAGATTGGTCTAACTCCTCAAACCATCAATCGTTTCAAAAAACGTTTTGATGTGCCTGTAGAAGTGATTCACTCGGGCTTAAACGATACCGAACGTCTCAACGCTTGGCTATCTGCCCGTGACAAAGTGGCAGGTATCGTGATTGGTACTCGCTCTGCACTGCTAACGCCGTTTGCTGATCTCGGCATTATTATTGTTGATGAAGAGCACGACGCCTCTTATAAGCAGCAAGATAGCCTGCGTTATCACGCTCGCGATGTCGCGATTATGCGTGCCAATAAAGAGCAGATCCCTATAGTGTTGGGCACCGCGACTCCGGCGCTTGAAACCCTGCACAATGCACAAACAGGTAAGTATCATCATTTAACGTTGACCCATCGAGCGGGCGCAGGTACACCAACCACGAATAAAGTGCTGGATGTAAAAGGCCTTTATTTAGAAAGCGGACTATCGGCCCCTTTGATTGCAGAAATGCGCCGCCACCTTGATGCTGGAAATCAGGTGATGCTGTTTCTGAACCGTCGTGGTTTTTCACCCGCTTTGATGTGTCATGAATGTGGTTGGATTGCAGATTGTCAGCGTTGTGATGCTTACTATACCTATCATCAAAATAGCAATGAGATCCGTTGTCATCATTGTGGCTCCCAGCGGCCAGTGATTCACCAATGCCAAGGTTGTGGCTCGACTCATCTAGTCACCGTCGGTGTGGGAACAGAGCAGCTTGAGGACCAACTTGGCAAATTATTCCCACAATATAAGACGATCCGAATTGACCGTGACAGCACGCGCCGCAAAGGCAGTTTAGAATCGGCGTTGGAGTCAATTCGCAAGGGTGAATACCAAATACTGATTGGGACGCAAATGCTGGCTAAAGGCCACCACTTTCCCGACGTTACCTTAGTGGGATTGCTTGATGTGGATGGCTCCCTTTATAGCAGTGACTTTCGTGCTTCAGAGCGTTTGGCTCAGCTGTTTATACAAGTCGCGGGTAGGGCGGGTCGTGCAGTAACGGGGAAGTGATTCTACAAACGCACCATCCAGAACACAGTTTATTACAAGCTCTGCTGACCAAAGGCTATGGGGATTTTGCTCAGACTGCGTTAGAAGAGCGAAAAATGGCGATGCTACCCCGTTTTCGTATCTGACTATGATTCGTGCCGAAGCGAACGATTCTAAATTGGTGGAGGATTTTTTGCGTCAGGTTCGTCATACCCTGGAAGCGCACCCGCTATTTGATGACTACTGCATGGTACTGGGCCCAACGCCAGCTCCGCTTGCCAAGAGGGCGGGTAAGTCCCGTTGGCAATTACTGCTCCAAACGCAATCCCGCCCGTTGATGCAAAAAATACTCTACAGTGCTAAGCCTGCGATTCATCTTCTGCCGAGTGCAAAGAAAGTACGTTGGTCTATGGATATAGAACCGCAAGATCTTAGCTAGCGCAAATTTTACCCAAACGCAAACGATTGGTATTTCACTATCATTTTGATAGTTATGTTAATTTTAAACGATAATTAAATCTGGCTTATTGTGATTGAAATCACAAATGCTGTGCAATTTTTGTTAATCTCCCCGTAACTTTCTCTCCTGAAATGAATACACTAGACGTTGCTCATGGTTGATTGAGCAAAAAATGACTAGAACAAGTTTCAGCTTGTCTTTAACCCACCTCCGAAAGAGAGGCGTTCACTTAGTGATAAAGGGTAAATACTAACAACAGTTTGTATGGCCATCCTGCTTGAGCGATCGGCAGCATGCTTAGGAATAAAACAAAGAGGGTAAAAATTATGGCGACAATGAAGGATGTTGCCCAGCTTGCAGGAGTTTCAACTGCGACCGTATCTCGGGCGCTAATGAACCCAGAAAAGGTATCATCTTCTACACGTAAACGCGTAGAAGATGCGGTACTTGAGGCTGGCTATTCACCAAACTCCTTGGCGCGAAATCTACGTAGAAATGAATCCAAAACCATCGTGGCGATCGTCCCGGATATCTGTGACCCTTATTTCACAGAGATCATTCGCGGTATTGAAGATGCGGCGATGGAACACGGCTATTTGGTTTTGCTGGGAGACAGTGGCCAACAAAAGCGTCGTGAATCCTCTTTCGTCAACCTTGTCTTTACCAAACAAGCGGATGGAATGCTGCTACTGGGTACCGACTTACCATTTGATGTGAGCAAAGCGGAGCAAAAGAACCTACCTCCAATGGTGATGGCGTGTGAGTTCGCTCCTGAGCTTGAGCTGCCTACTGTTCACATCGATAACCTGACTTCAGCATTTGAAGCGGTTAATTACCTGACTCAGATGGGGCACAAACGAGTTGCTCAAATAGCGGGTCCAGAACAGGCGGTGGTGTGTCAGTTCCGCCATCAAGGTTACCAACAAGCTTTACGCCGCGCTGGCATCATTATGAATACGGCTTACTGTGTGCGCGGAGAGTTCTCATTCGAGTCGGGTGCCAAGGCAGTTCGTTCGCTGTTAGCGCTGCCAGAGCCGCCAACGGCGATCTTCTGTCACAACGACACAATGGCTATTGGCGCGATTCAAGAAGCGAAAAAATTAGGTTTGCGAGTACCACAAGATTTGTCCGTTGTCGGTTTTGATGACATTCAGTTTGCTCAGTACTGCGATCCACCGTTGACGACTATCTCGCAGCCTCGATACGAGATCGGGCGTCAAGCGATGCTGATGATGCTTGAAATGCTTCGTGGTCACGATGTGCGTGCAGGCTCTCGTTTGCTTGAGACCCAGCTTATTGTCCGTGATAGTGCTGCGCCACCAAGAGTACTGTAGTCAGCGACAACGAATCTAGCTGTTCGTAACGTTTCGATGAGTGTGAAAGGGAGCAGTGTCGCTCCCTTTTATTTTGTCTTGCTAGAGCAATTCTCTGCACGATTTGGTGTGTTGCTTCCACATCTTCCCTGTCATCTGATTTCAAACTGGATTACCATGGGAGCTAGTTTAAGTTCTGATTCTATTTAACTTGTGGCAAATAAAGATTATGTAAGGCGCGGCCGCGGTTCATCCAAGCAGCCCGCGCGTAAAAAAAATGCCCCTCGTCGCAAACCTTGGCGTAGTGGTTTGATTGCTCTTATTTTAGTGGGAGGGTTCGGCTATGGCTTGTATTTGCTTAGTCAAGATCCTGAACCTGAGCAACCGGTACAAGCACAACCAGCCAAACCTAAGCCGAAACCAAAACCTGCGCGTGTCATCCCGCCTGCACCGGAAGAGAAATGGGACTATGTCGAAACGCTGCCAAATCGCGAGGTGAAGGTAGAAGCGAAAGAGCAAGTGGTGTCGGATATTCCTTACATCATGCAGTGCGGTGCTTTCAAGCAAGAGTCACAGGCGGAAGAGCGCAAACTGGAAATTGCTTTCCAAGGCATTAAGAGCGAAATCCGCAAGAAAGAAGGCAGCTCATGGTATAGAGTGGTACTTGGCCCATATACCTTGAAGCGAGATGCTGAGCGCGATCGTCACAAGCTTCAGCGTGCGAAAATAGAGCCATGTGCGATTTGGAAAGAAGCGCAGTAACCGCTTCTAGAGACTGAACTAGAAATTGAAAAGAAACGCCCTTATCGGGCGTTTTTCGTTATTGGAGTCAAACAAAATTAACGAAACTGCGGAACGTGTTCGTAGTATTCAAGGCCGAAATCGGTAAGGTGGACGTCTTGGCCTTCTAGCTCAATGTATCCTGATCGGTTTAAACGCTCGATCACCGTTGGCAGCGACTGTTGCATGAACAGCGTTATGGAGTCTGACAAATGGTTGACCGTGCTAGTCCCACATTTCTGATACATCAAGTGATAGAGAACCGAGAGTTCATCTAAATTCATCGTACAGTTATAGGTACTAATATTCGCATTTAGCATGTTCAGAATTCCTTTCTTTTTATACTTAATAGGGACGGTACGCGGTAATGGTAATTCGACGTGCTAGTAAGAAAATGTTGCGAGATCAATGATTTATCTCTTTATATGTTCTTGTCTATTTTATGACACTTAACTGATTGTTTAATAAGTGGATTTAATTCTGAGTTTTAGCTTGTTTTAGAACCTTTTTTTCTGATCTTTACGAGTTAACCATTGGTAGAAGATATGTATGCAGCCAAGGTATACAGAATGGTGTTTTAAATGGTTTTGAGCTGTCCGATGCTTGAAATTACAAGATCATGTCCTCATATGAAGAATTAGAATCAGTTTATAACTAGAAAACCAGAAATAAGAGGCTCTACTCGTGACTACCATTGTATCTGTTCGTCGTAATAACAAAGTTGTCATTGCCGGAGATGGCCAGGTCTCTCTAGGAAATACCGTAATGAAGGGCAATGCGCGTAAAGTGCGTCGCCTATACAACAATAAAGTATTAGCAGGCTTTGCTGGTGGTACTGCCGATGCGTTCACGTTGTTTGAGCGCTTCGAAAGCAAGCTACAAATGCACCAAGGCCATTTAACCAAAGCGGCAGTTGAACTCGCTAAAGATTGGCGTAGTGACCGAGCGCTACGTAAGTTAGAAGCGCTATTGGCGGTGGCGGATGAAACGGCATCGCTCGTCATTACTGGTAATGGCGATGTTGTTCAGCCAGAAAACGATCTGATTGCGATTGGCTCTGGTGGTAACTTCGCTCAGGCTGCCGCGACGGCATTGCTCGAAAATACAGAGCTAGACGCACGCGAAGTAGCGGAAAAATCTTTGAAAATCGCAGGCGATATCTGCGTATTTACTAACCATCATCACACTGTTGAAGAACTAGAAATAGCAGCAGACGCTGCTGAATAACCAACTGTGATGTGACTGCCCAATAGCATTTTAAGAAGACCAGTTGGGCAATGCTTGTAAGGAACTGATTATGTCTGAAATGACACCTCGTGAAATTGTTCATGAACTAAACCGCCACATTATTGGCCAAGATAAAGCAAAGCGCTCTGTCGCGATTGCATTGCGAAACCGCTGGCGCCGTATGCAGCTTGAAGAGAGCTTGCGCGTGGAAGTGACGCCTAAGAACATTCTTATGATTGGCCCTACGGGTGTCGGTAAAACCGAGATTGCTCGCCGTTTAGCGAAACTGGCTAACGCACCATTCATTAAAGTTGAAGCGACTAAATTCACTGAAGTGGGTTATGTGGGTAAAGAAGTTGAAACCATCATCCGTGATTTAACGGATGTGGCGATCAAGATGACTCATCAGCAAGCAATGGACAAAGTGAAGTTCCGCGCAGAAGAGCAAGCCGAAGAGCGTATTCTTGATGCGTTACTGCCACCTGCTCGCGATGCTTGGGGTCAGAATGAACAGCAAGATGAAAGTGCATCGAACACTCGTCAAGTTTTCCGCAAGAAGCTGCGCGAAGGTAAGTTAGACGACAAAGAGATTGAAATTGATGTAGCAGCACCACAAATGGGTGTTGAGATTATGGCGCCTCCGGGCATGGAAGAGATGACGAACCAACTTCAAGGTATGTTCCAAAACCTAGCGGGTGATACCAAGAAGAAGCGTAAGCTGAAGATCAAAGATGCATTTAAGGCACTAACAGAAGAAGAAGCGGCGAAACTTGTGAATCAAGAAGAGCTAAAAGAGAGCGCGATCTTCAATGTTGAAAACAACGGCATCGTATTCATCGACGAAATCGACAAGATCTGTAAACGTGGAGACAGCTCTGGCCCAGACGTATCTCGTGAAGGGGTTCAGCGCGATCTTCTACCACTGATTGAAGGCAGCACGGTATCAACCAAGCACGGTATGGTGAAAACCGATCACATCCTGTTCGTGACTTCGGGTGCATTCCAAGTGGCGAAACCATCGGATTTGATTCCTGAACTGCAAGGCCGTTTGCCGATCCGTGTAGAGCTCGAAGCGCTCACCAGCAACGATTTCAAACGCATTCTGACTGAGCCAAAAGCCTCGTTGACTGAGCAATACATCGCACTGATGAAAACTGAAGAAGTGGATATCGAGTTTACAGAAGACGGTATCAACCAGATTGCTGAAGCTGCATGGACGGTAAATGAAACCACAGAGAACATTGGTGCTCGACGCTTGCATACCGTTATGGAGCGTCTGATGGACGAGATCTCATTTGAAGCGACCGATAAAGCCGGCAGTAAAATGGTCATTGATGCAGCATACGTGACATCACGCTTAGGTGAGTTTGTTGAAGACGAAGACTTAAGTCGCTTTATTCTATAAGCTTTGTTTAGAAGAAATTAAAAGGAGATGCAAAATGCATCTCCTTTTTTTATGGACTGTATCAGCTTTAAATTAGCTTAGAAACGGTAGTCTAGAGAGACAGTGAACTCGCTATGGTTGCTGACCTTATCAGCAAACTCTTTAGATTTGTAAGAGGTTCCCATGTAGCGGTAAGTGCCATCGATAGAAATATTTTGTGCTAAGTGATACTGCACGCCGACTTGACCACCGAATGCGAAATCTGATTCGCTTTCAGACTCTTTGAAGTCACCAAAATCTTCACCAGGTACATAGCCACGCACAATGCCTTTGTTCTTGATGTAGCCTACAGTTGCGCCGCCAAAAATAGAAAAGTCTTCGTTTAATCCATGAACGTAATCATAAGATGCGAGCCACTCAGTTTGTGCTAGTTCAGCTTTTGCCCATGCATCGTCGATGTATAGTGCATTAAGCTCGTTATCACCGGTAAAGTTTGCCGTAAGAGTCAGTCGATGGTTTTCAGCGATGTAAGCACCGCCACGAATATGAAAAGCTGCGCCTTTTGCTGTCTCTTTGTGAATATCACCATCAAAATCTTCAACTTTAACTGTGGCGGAGTGATAACCCATACCACCACCAACGAAGTAGTCTACAGAAGTCGCATAAGCAGAAGGTGCAGTAACGGCAGCAATGATTGCTAAGTTTAGAACATTTTTCATTTTTACTTTTTCCTAAAGGATGTATTTAAAGGCGGGATGAATTATGTACACCGTTCGATTGTGGGTAAAGTTAAAGCGTTGATAACCACTGGTTATCAGGTTGAGAAGAAAATACGGCGTAAAAGAAAAAGGTAAGCAGTGTCGGCGGCTTACCTTTTAGGAATAGACTTTAAATGATGAACTATGTTTTAGAAGCGGTAATCCAGAGAAACTGTGAACTCGCTGTGGTTGTCTACAGCTAGGCGAACGAAATCGTTTTTCTCTTCATACGAGGTTCCCATATAACGATAAGTGGCATCAATCGACCAGTTAGCATCTAGTCGTACTTGAGTGCCAATTTGTGCGCCAAGAGCGAGATCACGCTCACTGTCTGAATAGCTGTACGTACCGATCCAGTCAGTACCCGATACAGAAAGTTTGTTGTTGATGAAACCTGCAGTGACACCACCAAAAATAGACACGTTGTTTGCTAGTGGGTGTATGTAGTCGTAAGAAGCTAGCCATTCGCTTTGACTGAGCTTTCCTTGTTCCTGAATAAGCACAAGGTCGTAATCGTAAATATCATCTTTACCGACAAAGTTCGCTGTCAGAGTAAATCGGTGATTTTCGTTCACATAAGCACCGCCGCGAAAATGAAAGGCTGCACTGCTTGCAGTTTCTGAGCTACTGCCTAGACCATCGATAGATACTTTTGCTTTAGAGTTGTGGTAACCCATACCGCCACCAACAAAGTATTCCACCGTGTTCGCGTATGCTGCTGGTGCTGATAGTGCTGCAACAACAGCAAGACTAATGATCTTTTTCATTTGAGTGTTCCTTAAATAGATCTGTACGATTATTTTGTACAGTGTTCATAATTAATGTGTAATTGGTGCCGATTAAGCTAGTCAACCGACAAATTGTTCTAAGTGTGTTTGTTAGAATCGATAGTCAAGTGAGAGTGTGAGCTCACTGTGATCATTCAACTTCACTCCTATGATTTCGTCATCAAATGACGAACCCATATAGCGGTAAGTTACGTCTACCGAGGCTTCTGATGAGATAGCGAATTGCACTCCTGCTTGCCCACCAAAGCTAATATCTGTCGATGTGCTGGAGTATTGGTCACTACTCAACCAATTCGAGTCAGATAAGGTTAATGTATTCCTGATTGCTCCAGCGGTTACGCCACCAAAGATTGATAAGTTCTGACCTATTGGGTGAATGTAATCGTACGAAAGCAAAAACTCTGATTGATTTACTTCCAAAGTTTCACTGCCAAGTGCAATAGAATGAGCGTAAATCTCGTTGTCGCCAGTCACATTGGTTGTGAATGTGAATCGATGACTCTCATTTAAGTACAAGCCAGTTCTTAAGTGAAAGGCCATATAGTCAGGCGTGTAACTGTCATTAAAATCGAAGTCCTGAACTGACATTAAATGGTAGCCAACGCCGCCACCAACGAAGAAATCGACATTTTCAGTACTTGCATGCGATGTGCATGCGACAGTCAATGCAACGAAACTGAAGACTTTGTTCACCGAGTTACCTCCTATGCTAGCGTTTTGAACGGTGTTCGATTTTGTTGGTGCGAATTATGTACACTGTTCAATTGCTGGTAAAGTTATAACGAAGATAAGAGATACTTATCACGGTCGTTGAGGATAGTATGAAGATTTGGGAAACCTATGCGTGATGAATCATCGGTAGCAATTGGGCTATTGATGGCCGTGATAACAATCACAATACCCATATTTTTTATGCTCGTGAGTGCATTACTGAATAAAAAACCTAAATGCATCAATTTTTCTTGCAATGAGCTCTTTTAAACTGAATTTAAACAGTTTTGGGGCAACCCAAAGATAACTACAACAAGCGAATTATTCGCAATCACACTGGAGGATAACTGTGAAAACACTTACCACAGATATCGCAGTCATCGGCGCTGGTGGCGCTGGTCTTCGTACAGCTATTGCGGCAGCTGAAGCGAACCCTGAACTTGAAGTCGCACTGATTTCTAAAGTTTATCCAATGCGTTCTCATACGGTTGCTGCTGAAGGTGGCTCAGCCGCAGTTATCAAGGATGAAGATAGTCTAGATAATCACTTCAACGATACGGTTGGCGGTGGTGACTGGCTTTGTGAACAGGATGTTGTTGAGTATTTCGTAGAAAATGCCACACGTGAAATGATTCAAATGGAGCAGTGGGGCTGCCCTTGGAGTCGTAAAGAAAATGGTGAAGTGAACGTTCGCCGATTTGGTGGCATGAAGGTAGAACGCACATGGTTTGCAGCTGATAAAACTGGTTTCCACATGCTGCATACTTTGTTCCAAACATCGATGAAATACGATCAAATCAAACGCTTTGATGAGTACTTTGTAGTTGACCTTTTAGTGGAAGAAGGTGAAGTACAAGGCTTGATCGCAATTCACATGTCTGAAGGTGAACTGGTGACGATCAAAGCGAAATCCGTTGTGCTTGCAACGGGTGGCGCTGGCCGTGTGTATCACTGTAATACTAACGGTGGCATCGTAACGGGCGATGGCATGGCGATGGCGTATCGCATGGTGTACCGCTTCGTGATATGGAATTTGTTCAGTACCACCCGACAGGCCTGCCAGGTACAGGTATTCTGATGACAGAAGGGTGTCGTGGCGAAGGCGGTATTATCGTTAATAAAGATGGTTACCGTTATCTACAAGATTATGGCATGGGCCCTGAGACACCTGTTGGCGAGCCAAAAAACAAATATATGGAGCTTGGTCCACGTGACAAAGTGTCCCAAGCGTTCTGGCATGAGCAGCAAAAAGGCAACACCATTAAGCACCCTCTTGGTGATGTGGTGCACCTAGATCTTCGTCACCTTGGTGAAGAATACTTACAAGAGCGCTTGCCGTTCATCTGTGAACTAGCCAAAGCCTACGTCAATGTAGATCCAGCGAAAGAGCCGATTCCAATTCGTCCAACCGTTCACTACACCATGGGCGGTATCGAAACCAATGGTCAGTGTGAAACACGCATTAAGGGCCTATTCGCAGTAGGTGAGTGTGCGTCTGTCGGCTTACATGGTGCGAACCGCTTAGGTTCAAACTCTTTGGCTGAGTTTGTGGTGTTTGGCCGAGTTGCCGGTGAAGAAGCGGTGAAACGTGCTGCAGAATTTAAAGGTTGGAACGAAGAGTCTATCGCCAAACAGGTGAAAGCAGTAGAAGACCGTATCGCGGCGTTGATGAACCAAGAAGGCGATGAAAACTGGGCGGATATCCGCACTGAAATGGGTCACACCATGGAAGCGGGCTGTGGCATCTATCGTCAAGAAGACTTGATGCAAGCAACCATTGATAAGATCACTGAACTGAAAGCGCGCTACAAAAAAATTAGCATCAAAGACAAAGGCAAAGTGTTCAACACGGACCTACTTTACGCTATTGAAGTGGGTTACGGCCTTGAAGTGGCAGAAGCTATGGTTCATTCAGCAATTCTGCGTAAAGAATCTCGCGGCGCGCACCAACGTCTCGATGACAACTGCACAGAGCGTGATGATGTGAACTTCCTAAAGCACTCTCTTTCTTTCTTCAACGAAGATGCAGCGCCAACTATCGATTACAGCGATGTGAAGATCACTAAATCTCAACCAAAAGCTCGCCTATATGGTGAAGCGGCAGAGAAGGCAGCGGCAGAAGAGGCAGCAAAAGCTGCGGCTAAAGCTGAGAAACCATCAGAGGAGCAAGCATAATGTCAGCAAATCGTATCCAAAAGGTCGACATTCTGCGCTACGATCCTGAGCGAGATGCAGAACCCTATTTCCAAACTTTCGAAGTTCCATTCGATGAAACCATGTCTGTGCTTGATGCGATTGGTTACATTAAGGACAACCTAGATAAAGATCTGTCTTACCGTTGGTCTTGCCGCATGGCCATTTGTGGTTCATGTGGTTTAATGGTGGATGGCGTGCCAAAACTGGCGTGTAAGAGCTTCCTTCGTGACTACCCAAATGGTTTGAAAATCGAGCCATTGGCAAATTTCCCAATCGAAAAAGACTTAATCGTTGATATGACGCCATTTATTGAGCGTTTGGAAGCGATTAAACCTTACATCATTGGTAATGACCGCAAACCAGAAGATGGCACTAACCTGCAAACACCGGAGCAGATGGCGAAGTACAAGCAGTTTGCTGGGTGTATTAACTGTGGCCTTTGTTATGCGGCGTGTCCGCAGTTTGGTCTAAATCCGGAATTCATCGGCCCAGCTGCATTGACACTTGCACATCGCTATAACCTAGATAGCCGTGATAATGGCAAATCTGAGCGTATGCAGCTTATTAATGGTGAAAATGGCGCTTGGGGCTGTACGTTTGTGGGTTACTGTTCTGATGTATGTCCGAAGAATGTGGATCCTGCAGCAGCCGTTAACCAGGGTAAAGTTGAGTCCTCAATGGACTTTGTGATTGCCATGCTCAAACCTGATGGCAGCAAGAAGACGGTAGAGGAGGCATAAACTATGAGTAACCGTAAACCTTACGTGCGTGAAGTGAAACGCACTTGGTGGAAAGATCATCCGTTTTATCGCTTCTACATGTTGCGTGAAGCAACGGTCTTGCCGTTAGTACTGTTCACATTGTTCTTAACTTTCGGTCTTGGCGCGTTGGTTAAAGGGCCAGAGTCTTGGGAAGCGTGGTTAGCATTTATGGCTAACCCTGTGGTCGTTGGTATCAACATTGTCGCTCTCGCAGGTAGCCTGCTTCATGCACATACCTTCTTCAGTATGATGCCTCAAGTCATGCCAATTCGTTTGAAAGGCAAACCAGTCGATAAAAAGATTATTGTGCTGACTCAGTGGGCGGCAGTTGCGTTCATTTCTCTTATTGTTCTGATTGTGGTGTAAGGAGTTAACATGAAAACTAACTACAGTGTTGATCGTACACCAAAGCGATCCGATGAGCCGATTTGGTGGGGGCTATTTGGCGCTGGTGGTACATGGTTTGCCATGATCACGCCTGTAACCATTCTAGTTCTTGGCGTGCTTGCTCCTCTGGGCATTATCAATGCTGAGGCATTGAGCTATGAGCGAGTTGTCGACTTTGCTACAAGCCTAATTGGCGCGCTGTTCATCATCGGAACACTAGCCTTGCCAATGTGGCATGCCATGCACCGCGTTCACCACGGTATGCATGACCTTAAGTTTCACACTGGCATTGTCGGCAAAATTGCTTGCTATGCCTTTGCGGGCTTAATTTCCGCGTTAGCGGTAGTGTTTGTGTTTATGCTTTAGGTCTATTTCAGGGCGGGATATTTAAATACAAAAGGCTTGCTTTATAGAGCAAGCCTTTTTCATTTTATACTCGATTGAGTTATTTGTTAGTGTCGTTGCTGTATTCGTAGTTATAGTATGACTGAACCGTCGATGCTTTCTTCTCTACGGCGTTAAAGACGATGCCTTTTATATCGACACCGGCCTGACTAAATCGACGTCTGGCTACTTCAAGTTCTTTTACCGTATTCTTTCCAAAGCGAGCGACCATCATGCTAGTCCCAGCAAGAGAGCCGATGATACAGGCATCAGTAACTGCTAGTACGGGCGGGGTGTCAATGATCACAAGGTCATAATCTTGGGATACTTGGTCGATGAATTGCTTGAATCGAATGTGCATCAGTAGTTCTGAAGGGTTTGGAGGAATTTGACCTCGCGTCACAACATCTAAATTATCTATGTTAGAGCGCTTGATGACTCGTTCTTTGTTGAGCTTGCCGCTGAGAAAATCGGAAAGTCCATCATCCCACTCCAAAGCAAATTGTTTTTGCAGGTAACCTTTACGCATATCGGCGTCAATCAAGAGAACCCTTACGCCAGTTTTGGCAACAACCGCAGCAAAGTTTGTTGAGATAAAGGTTTTACCAATTTCTGGAGCTGGGCCTGAAATCATGAGTACATTGTTTTTGGCTTCGAGCATTGCAAAATGAAGGCTAGTACGCAGGCCTCTTAGCGACTCAATAGATAGGTCTGCCGGATTAGTTTCTGCAAGTATTTGGGTTGATATGCTATCTCTTGTGCGGTTAGCAAGGTATTTAATTGAATTTGGAGATCCGATTTTGGAACCGTCGCATAAACAGAAAACCCTTCTGATTCCATCTCCTCTGCTGACTCAATACCACGATGAAGCATAGCTCTGAGCAAAACTAATGCAACTCCGAACATTCCCCCCAGCAGAGTGGCCAATACTAAGATTAGCCCCTTTTTAGGTTTGATAGGATGCGGGTATGACTGTGCTTCATCGACGATTCGAACATTACCAATTGTGCCTGCTTTGAGGATATTGAGCTCTTGTACCTTGTTGAGAAGTTGAATATAGATCTGTTGATTTACTTCGACATCTCTAGTCATTCTAAGAACTTCTCGTTGAGTTTGAGGTAACCTTTGAACTTGGCCATTTAATCTTTCGCGTTCGCTGAGTAAAGTCTCTCGCTTTTGTAGTAGAGAGCGATAGGCTGGGTGATCTCGTGTGAAACGCTGACTAATTTCACTTTCTCTAAAAGTTAACTCATTGAGTTGAGCTTCTAGGTCAACCATAACGCGCAGCTGGATTGGGCTTCCAAATTAAGGTCTACCGACTCATTTTCCTGCCTAAATTGATTCAATACATCTTCCGCATGGGTAAGATTGATTTTGATCTCGGGTAGATGGTTGTTGAGAAATTCCAAACTTTTCTCTGCTTCTGCAGACTGACGCTTTACATTCTGCAGGAAATAGTTGGTGCTGATATCATTCAGAATAGTTTCAATCTCTTGCTTACTCTCGCCTTCCATTGAAAGTTGTAATATACCTGTTTGCGTGCCTCGTTCTGATATTGATAGTCGCCCCTGAAGAGAGCGAATAACATCAACACGAGAAGAAACAAAAACCGAGTACTCTTGCCCCATAGTTCCATCTAAATGAGAAATGAGGATTTCATAGCCACTTCCTGCTGCTAAGCTTCCCACTGAACCAACCAGTAATGTCTGATCAGAAGCACCAACAAGCTTATAGCTTTGGTTCTTCTGATCAGTTTGAACTACCTTAAGAGAATTGTCCTGAAGGTTTTGCCAGTGGCTAGGGACCTCTAAATAGTCTAATTCGATATAGGCGAGCTGATTTTTTAGTCGCGCTAATCCCTTGCCAATGATTGGTTTATAAATTGGATTAGCATTGATTGCTAGATCGAGATTATCGACGGTCTTACCGAGAACCATTCTGGACTTTATCAGCTCAATCTCAGTGGCGGAAGATGAGTCCGGATTAAGGATTTCTCCTAAGCCATCACTGATAAGCGAAGATACAGCCCCACCTCGTTGCTCTATTTGAATTAACGCATCAGCTTTATAGATAGGAGTCGATAGTAAGCTGGTAGCCAGCCCTGTGATTGAAAAAATCAGAACACAGAAAATGATGAGCCAGCGGCCGTCGAACAGTACTCCGAACAACTTACTTAGGTCAATTTCATCATCGACTTCGTCGTTTGTATAGCGTCAGATGTACTCATAATAATTTATTACCAAGTAGACTGATAGAAGTTGACGCGTAGTACGTCAATAGTGAAAGAGTTACTCCAGATGAAGTCCACATCGCTTCTAAGACTGAAGCGCATCTAAGGCCATGTTCTGACACGAAGCGCCCCTTCTGTTAGATTATTGAACCCGCTGATTGTTGGTATCAGCTGGGCAACAACACGATTCCAACGGCTAATCGGGCTAGCGGTGACATAAACAATATCATTGGGCTCTAAGGTGAATTCAGTTCCAAGAACGAGAGCTGTTGCATCTTTGATATCTAGCTGGAAAACATTAGCCATTGTATCGGGTGCTTGATCTCCTCTAATCACAAATACACCTGTTGCATCTGCTGATAGTTCGTTAATTCCGCCAACATTGCTAAGCGCTTCAGTGAGGCTCATTCCAGAACGGTCGATCGTTAGTAGCTGCGGATTCCTTACTTCGCCCATAACAAAGACTTTTTGATTATCATTGCGAGGGACGTGAACAATATCACCAGGTAGAAGTAATCGATTTTGCGTGAGATCTCCGCGATGGATCAGGCCGTAGAGTGATAGGCTTTGCTCTTCCCCATTTCGAGTAAGGGAAACCTGTTTCCAGTCGGCGCTCTCCGTTAATCCACCGGCTGAATTAATCGCATCTAATACAGTGAGGGGCACATTGGTAATAGGTTGTTGACCAGGTCGATTTATCTCGCCTGTGATGTAAGCTTTTTGCGAGCGAAAGGAGGCAACATTAACATCCACCTGAGGGCTCTCAATGAAGTTTTTAAGTTTGTTAGTTAGTGTTTCTCGTATTTGAGTAACTGTTTTACCTTCTACTTTTACCAGCCCAATATATGGGTAGAAAATGGAGCCATCAGTGTGCACCCAATTACCCGCTTCTTCTGAGCTTCGGTATGAGCCAGCCGGTATGGTAAGCTCTGGGTGGTCCCAGATAGTGATATTGAGGATGTCGCCGATACCAACACGGTATTCGTAGCGTTCGATCTCAGCATCTAGAGCTGGATTAGTTTGAGAAACAGTTGGTGAAGGTTTGTATCGAGATATATTTTTCGCTGTTAATGGGTAAATGTTGATATTGTGACTCTCTGCCCCTGAACTTGCATTAATGACTTCAATGTTACTGGTTGATATATGAGAGCCAGGAATGCTACATCCAGTAATAAACACAGAAATAAGTATTGAGGAAATTAATGCTCTATGCTTTCTGGTCACTTTTAGTTTGAACATCATTGTTGACCTATATCTTAATGTTGAAGCTTACTTGACCAAGCTTCGGCTGAGTCACTAATTAGAGAATATGTAAAATCAAACGCTTCTTTACTTTGCCTGTATGGGTCGGGTATTTCTTGTTTGATCCATTGTCCAAACAACATCGTTTTACCTCTAGCTTCAGGAGCGATATTTGTTACCGCTTCTATATGACATCTTTCCATGACAAGAATAAGATCTTGCTCTTTGCAAAGTGATGGAGTGAGCTGTTTTGCCACATGTCCTCTGATATCTAAACCATTATTCGCCGCAACTTTAATAGCCATGCTATCAGCGTTTTTACCCGCTAAAGCACCTACACCTGCAGAGCTTATGTTTTTATTTGGTAGAAACTTTTTAAGCAAATGTTCGCCGGATGGTGAACGGCAAATATTACCTACACATACAACTAAAATATTATTAAACATATCTTTGCCTTAATTTGCCTAGTCTTTCTGCTGTGGGGTTACTCTTTAAATTGAGCTTTTTATTTATATATCTATATGATTTTAATGATTGTAACTTGGTCTTGATCACAATTAATCATGAAGATTTTCATTGTCATTGCTTTTTTTTGGGTGGATTATCCATAAATGTCATCTTTTGGTCAAAAATTAATTTATTAGAAAATGTTTTGATAGTTTTGTCATTAAGATGCTATTTGCTATTGATGAAGTTATTAATGCCCTAGATGTATTTTGTAGGGCATTTTATGCCTCTTGTGAATACTATTTGAATTCTGTTTGTTTTTCTGTTGATTAATTTGTCTGGTTTTATTTTACTGTCTTAATGATCATTTTTTCATAATTTTAAATTTGTCTTTTTATTATTTTGAGTTTATCTTTCTTGGCGGTTAAATTTTGGGTACATTGTTTATTAGTAGTTTGGTTCATTTAAGGAGTGGTGTAATGAAAGGTTTATCAAAGATGATATTTGCTTTAATGGTATTTAGTGGTTCGGTATCAGCTCAATCCGAAAGTGTTGGCTCTGCTGCTGGCAGCGAAGCGGCAGCTGCAACGGCCGTTGGAACCATTACACCGACAGCAATAGCAACAAGTGGTGTCATCATTGCGAGTGCGGTAGTTGCTGCAAGTAGCTCTGGAACTGGCACAACAACCACGGTTGAAGTGAATAAGTAGTCACAATCAAGAAGCAACCTCTGCGGTTGCTCTTATTGTTATTCATTAGATTTAACCATAAGCCCCAAATTCAATGTGTAAATCCATTAAACATTCAGTTTTGTTGCTGACATTAGGTTTGGTTGGTTGCACGCAGTCTTCTCAGCACCTTATTGATTCGTTTTCATTTGCCTTAAGGGGGCATAAGCACGCAGAGATAACTCAACAGCAGATCCAAGATATACCTTATGCAACCTTACTACTTGAGTCTGGGCAAAACTCTCCCGTCCTAGTTGTTCTTGCTTGGGCAGAGCAAGGTGCGCATAACGCATCACCTGCATTGAAATGGTTATCTGCAAAGAATGAATTGATTGTGACCCAGGACGGACGCGTGGTTAAAACAATTGGCTTAGACGGGGTAAATTCCATTTCGATCTTAAGCGAAGACCGTGACCCTTTAGCTATGGGATTGCACTTAGAAGCTACACCTAAAACATGGAGTTACCAGTTAAGTTGGAGCCCAGGCTATCACATGCATTATCACGCTCATTCAACACTCAGTGTGCATGGAAAAGTAATTAAGTCTCTGCCGTTTGGTGAACAGTCGCTTATACATGTTTCGGAAATTGTTGATATTCCTCTCATATCTAAGCAGTTGAGTAACGAGTATTGGCTGCATCCAGTGACTGGAAATGTAGTTGCTAGTGTACAAACGCCTGCACCAGGCATGCAGCCATTGACTATCTATGTGGCTAAGCCTTTTGGAGAGTAGAAAGTGATTTGCCGTCTATCTCCAATCGGAGTTATTTTAATTTTATTAGCGACCTTTCAATGCCAAGCTGAACCAGTAGCTTCTATCTCTACGACTCACAGTCACTTACCGAATATTACTCTCCATTATGATCAAGCGCCTAGAGTCAATTCAATCATCAAAGGGGCTCTTGAGCATTACAATTTAAGTACTCTGGAAGTGGATTGGTTCCAGTCTGCTTTGTTTCAAATAAGCTCTGATTTTGTTCTTGAAGAGTCCGTGCTTCAACTGGTTTCTCAGCAATGGCAGCTTTCGGAAACAAGAGAGAAACAATACTGGCGCAGTTTACTAACGCATGTTGAAGCATGGACGTTTCTAGAGCGAGTTTCCTATCCACTAGACCCCGACTTTACACGAGTTACGCCACTGATGAACCCAAGATTGCGAGGGGAATTTCACCTTTCATTACTGCCAACTAGAGAGCGTGTGTGGTTACTGGGTTACGTTTCTAAGCAACAGGAAGTAGACTGGAAGCCAAGACTGAGTGCACGAGAATATTTAGAGCGAGATAGTGCCGTAAAAGGTAGCCTGAGCTACGTTTGGGTGATTCAGCCAAATGGTGTAGTGGAACGACATCCAATCGCTTATTGGAATCATCAATATAAGGCAATTGCACCGGGGGCTATTATCTATGTCCCTATTCCAGAGGCTAAGACCGCAGACGAAAGGCTATTGCCATTCGATGACGTAAACAGCGCCGTGATAGCACTACTCCAAAATAGGGTCCCATAATGAAAGTTATATATTCAGGGGCCAAGGCAGTGATGGCTTTTGGCCTTGTATCCACATGTGTCGATTTTGCACAGGCAGGGGAGCTAAATGAGCCTGTACCCTTACGTTCTTACAGTGATTTTGGTGGTGTCGGTTTGATGCAAATGCCGACAGCTCGAATGATGGATGAAGGCAGTTTTCGGTATCCATTACCAACAACAGCGAGTACCTACACTACAATGCAACTATGCAGCTTTTCTCGTGGTTTGAAGCGACAATGCGCTACACACAGTTGCACGATATCCTCCACAGTAATAGCCCTGATTTTAGCGGAGATACGAAATACACGGATAAATCGGTCGATGCCAAAATACGTTTAATTGAGGAAAGTTACTGGCTACCTGACGTATCCATTGGAATTCGAGATTTTGGTGGTACAGGCCTTTTTGATGGAGAGTACCTAGTTGCTAATAAGCAGTTTGGTTCATTCGATGTTGCTTTAGGTATTGGCTGGGGCTATCTGGGAAATCGAGCGAATTTATCGGGCTCCAAACAAATCAGTGACGATTGCGGCAGAGATACAAGTTATCGTGGTAGTGGCGGCAAAATTGACTTTGGTCGCATGTTTATGGGGTGTACTTCTCTTTTTGGAGGGGTTGAATATCAAACACCATATCAACCATTACGCCTTAAGTTAGAGTACGACGGTAACGACTATCAAAGTGATCGGCCAGCAGTTCATGCTGGCATCGATATGACGCCCAAAACACCTTGGAATGTTGGTGCGGTATACAGTGTGTCGGATTGGGCAGATCTTCGTATTAGTTATGAACGCGGTACAACACTAACAGCAGGTATTAGCTTAGCGACAAACTTGGCGACATTGAAGCCAAGCTGGGTTGACGAGCCTAGGCCGAATTACCAGCCGACTAGTAAGAAGTCAGAGTTGAGCGACGACAAGTGGCAAAAGCTCGTTAATGATGTCGCTGATATTGCTGGGTACTCTGATGTTGAGATTTATCAAGGGACCAGCTCTGTGACGGTAAGGGGAGAGCCAACCAAGTATCGTGATTTAGATGAAACGCACTATCGCACGGCATTACTACTTGCCAACAGTGGACTTGACGTCAGCCATTACCATATCGTCGACACGAATAATCATCAAGGAATGCAAGAAACGGCGGTAGATGCCTTAGCATTTCAAAGGGTGGCTGACTATGATTACCCAGGCGCTGTTTTCGACGACGCTAAATCGTCGTCTGGAAGTACTTACGTCGAAGGCATGAAAAAAGGCGAGCAAAAGGAAGCGTTTAGCTTTGGACTTTCACCCGTGCTACAGCAGTCTTTTGGTGGGGCAGAAAATTTTTACCTGTATGCTTTGGGTGTGAGTGCCAGTGGGAGTTATGACTTCAATAATAATTGGCAAACCTCAGGAGCGATTTATGCTAACTTCATTGATAACTACGATAAGTTTAATTTCACGGTACCGCCTGACGGCACTGATTTAAAACGAGTCAGAACACTTTCTAGGCAGTATTACGACCAGTTTTTGCGGCTGGATAATTTACAGTTAACGCACTTTAATCACCATGCGAGTAGTGTTTACAGCCAAGCTTATGGTGGTTACCTTGAAGCTATGTTTGCAGGTGCGGGCACCGAATGGCTATATCGACCTTACGGAAAAAAGTGGGCTATTGGGACAGACGTCAACTACGTAGTTCAACGCGATCCGGACAGTGCGTTCGGCTTGTTTTCAGAAGAACAGCACTATGATGATCAAACCGGGCGCTACTATCGAGTACAGACTGGGACCGTGACAGGTCACGCCACATTATATTGGCAGCCTCAATTTTGGTCGTTGTTTGACGATACTCTGTTTAAGGTCAGTGCGGGCCGTTATCTATCCGAAGACATCGGCATGACCGTCGACTTCTCAAAACAATTTGATAGTGGTGTGATTGCTGGAGCGTTCGCTACAAAAACAGATCTGTCGGCAGAAGAATTTGGTGAAGGTAGTTTCTCCAAAGGCTTCTATATCTCTGTTCCGCTCGACTTGATGACGGCACGACCTAGTCGAGAGCGAGCAACGATCTCTTGGTTGCCTCTACAGCGAGATGGAGGTCAAATGTTAGTGCGCCAGTACCATTTATTCGATATGACGGATATACGTTCCCCTTGGGCTCTCAGACCTTCTCGCTAATTCATTTTTAGACACGCTTCATAATTACATGTCATTGATTCTGAAGCGTTTCTTTTTCCTTGGTACGACATCGCAAACAAAGATAATAGTAAGGGAGGCAGTCACATTTCAGGCTGTTGTCGTAGTCAGTTCATTTAATCTAAGCTAACTTTAATAAAAGTAACTTCAAGAGTACGTACTTTTTCTCCGATTAATTCGATTTCTAAGGGCTAACTAGCCAATGGAGGGATGATTTGTGTCGTTTGTAAAAGTCAGCTTTGGTCTATTTGTATCCTTATTAATCCTGGGTTGTGTTCATAGTAATGGTGACACTTATTTAGCGAGTAAGCACCCAGATATTAATTATGAGTTCTTAGGCGTTCCTCTACTCTTTTCAGGCTATGGTTCTAGCGTGCCTATTACGTCGAGTTTGAGCTTAACTGCGGCGCACGTCGCCATTCTTGGTTATGATGAGGTCATTGCTTACCACCCTCATTGTGATATTGCGATTATTGAAACTAATAATGCAGGATTGGATGTCCAGAATACGGGCTTGGTCTATCAAGGTGAACCGGTTTTCACCTATGGTGTCGATGCTTCAGGCAATGTCCTGACCAGTGAAGGGAAGTACTTCCTTGATTTGAAGTTTATTAACCTAGGAAAATATGCGGAATGTCCGTTGAGTATCACCGATGCACCGATACAAGGTGGGATGAGTGGAGGGGCGGCAATTAATAACTCGGGAGAGCTTGTTGGTATAATTACCGCCATTGCCAATCAGAAGAGCACACGTTTAACAAGTGGTGAGGTGCTTGATATTGAGCGTATGAGCATTTTTGTTTCTACGGCTTACATCAAGCCATGGCTTGAATCTGAGATTGCTCTATACAATGAAAGTTTGGATTTACCCTGACTTTACTCCTCTTATCAAAAAGTATTTAGGCTCTAGGAAACGCAAAAGCAGTGACTTGCTCAATATGGTTGCAACCCAGAGCCAGCATCACTAATCTGTCTATTCCAAGTGCTACACCTGCGCAAGGTGGGAGACCGTTTTCAAGCGCTTGAATTAGGTGATGATCGACAGGTTGAGCATCTAACCCTATTTCTAGTCTTGTTTTATTATCATTTTCGAAGCGCGCTAACTGCTCCTGAGCATCGTCTAATTCATGAAATCCATTCGCGAGTTCAATACCTTTGAAATAGACTTCAAAGCGGTCAGCGACTCGAGGATCATCTTGGTTAATTCTCGCTAAAGCAGCCTGTAATGCCGGAAAGTTGTAGACAAAAACCGGGAATTCTTGGCCGATTTTAGCTCAATGCCAATGCTAAATAACAGTTGAAGCAGAGTGTCTCTATCTTGTTCGGGATCTGCAATATCACTAAGGTTGAGTTTGTGCGCGCAGGCTTTTAGTTCTGCCATGGTTGCTTCCAATGGACAAACGCCCAGCACAGATTTAAAGGCTTGCTGATAAGTCATGCGGGTAGCATCTTTGCATTCGAGCACCAACTTCAGTAGATCGTTCATTTCATCCATGAGATCATGATGATCAAAGTTCACTCGATACCATTCGAGCATAGAGAATTCGGGGTTGTGATTCCTGCCACTCTCTTCATTTCGAAACGCTTTACTGATTTGGAAAATGGAACCGCTACCTGCTGCCAATAGTCGCTTCATGTGAAATTCTGGACTTGTCATAAGGTACAGCTGTTGACCATTCGCATAGCCAGGGCCGACAAAATTGGTTTGGAAAGTATGTAGGTGAATATCTGTCACAGTCGCATGGCTAAGCGCTGGTGTATCGACTTCCATTACGTCTCTATCAACAAAGAAAGTGCGAACTCTATTTATGATTTGAGAGCGTTTTTTAAGAACATTAATTGAAGCGCTAGGTTGCCAGTTTGAGTGCATGTTTGTTGATTCCCAAAGTAAGAAAGCGAGTAGATAGTACAATATCTTTTCTAATAATCTATCTAAATCAAAAATCGTCGAATCACAGTACAGTTGGTAGCTTCAGCTCGATAGACTGAACTAGTCATAACACAGGCAATAAAAAGCCCCTAAATCAAAAGTTAGGGGCTTTAACAGAGTTCATATTTGCTTTAGCTGTTCAGGTTTAAGGGCTAATGGGTCTTTGATACCATTGTGACCGAACATCTGTTTTCTCGAACAAGTAGTGTTGTCTTTGTAGCATTTGACCACCATCACGAGTGATCGGCTCCCAACTCACATATGCACGATTAGTACTTGGTTTAACGGTCATTAGATCGAACGGTACAGAGATATAGAAGCCTTTGTTGTAGCTGCCTTCACCATATTCTTCAGCGGTTAAGTCTGTGAGTGTCGCATAAGCACCGACAGTGACACCAGACTTAAACTGCTTCGAGAAATCAACGCGTGCACCGATGTCTCCTCCCAAGAACTTGCCTGCACTCACTTTGAATAAAGTGCTATCAAGGAAACCCCACTCCGGCATATAGTAAGTCGTCAGATGACCAGTTGTACCTTTATTAAGTACGTAAGCACGACATGACGCAGGGGAAATGACGCATGAGTCCGAGTTAGGATCTGCGCCTTCGTAATAGTAGTAGTCTTCACTAAACACCCCAAACCAAGAGTCTGGGTCGCGCTGGCTAATGTAATTTAGGTCCACGCCTAAAGCCCAGTTGCTATCCATTGGTCGATAGAGAACTTCACCACCGACACCAGCAAACATCATCTCTAAGTAACCGCCGTAAGCTTGAGTATAAAGAGCTTCGTAAGGCTGTTCGAACCAAGTCAGTTGAAGGTGGTTTAAACGAACAGGGTTATCATGCACATAGCTTCTAAACATAGTTCGCACGCGCGGTGTCGATTCATTTCGAACATGTGGAGATTCTGGGCTATCGGTCCCGTAATTAAATTTATCGTAGTTATCGAATAGGTTGAAGTAGATAGATCCACCAAGCTCCAACTTATCAGTAATCCAGATATTCGAATTGGCATTAATGCTAAATGATAAAGATAGAATGCTTCAGGGCCCCCAAGACTTTGTTTCAAAGTTGGTGAAAAGTTGTAGTCCCATCGCTGCTTAGAGTTTGCTACTTCTTTGCCTTTCTGAGTGCGGGGCTCTGTACTTTGGTAAGCGTCGCTTATATCGCTATCGATAGACATAAAGTTTGCCGCATTAACGTAGGTATTTCGGTCAATGCTGGTTTCTTTCATATCCATACCATTTCGCTGTTCAATAACACGAAATTCTTTTACAGATTCGCCGGAAACTTCATGCAAAATAGCGGCGGTGCGATCAAGGGCTTCACCTCTATCGCGATATTTCTTCTGCTCGCCTGTAATTGTGATGACAGTATCTTCGGTTGTAATGGTATTTCTTTCGTAACCAGCATTGCTTTCAATTTCTTGAGAAACAATCCGCCAGTTTGGGCCCTCGTTCCCTTCAAAATTTGCTGGCTCCATGACGACCGCTTTGCGTGGCTGATCGCGTCGCGGCATTTCAATGTCATCGAAGTTTGTATAAACATTCACACCCAATGTTAGGGTATTTCCACGTTGATAGCTGACTTTAACGTCGCCCCAATCTCCCATGCGGTAGTTGGCACCAAAGTTCCAACGAGTATGTTGAGTCATGTCTTTAGGATTAGGGTTTCGGGCAGTTTCCTTGGTGGGAAAATCATCACTATAATCATTGCCTTCAAACTCAAGTTTGAGTCTCAGTGGCTTGAAAGGAGTTTGGTACTCAACTCCGCCGAATAGTGCGGTTGGCCCTTTGAACCAATATTGGAAGTCGGCAGTGCTCCTTCATCTTTAGGACCTTTTTGACGATCACAATATTCAGCTTTCAAGCTACAAAAAGGATTTTGAAAGTCATCACTTTGACCTAAATAGCCCCAGCCGACCCCAAGGGTAAAGTCTAAGTTGCCAAATCGTTTCGTAGCAGCAATGTACTCGCCATCAAATTTGGCTGACCCGCCAAAATCTCTGACTCCAATAGACGTTTCTGGTATCCAATAACTTTCTTCTAGTAAACGGAATTTGAAGTCAATCCCCTTATCTGTATAGATATTGTCGCCACTATATTCTGGATTCGGGTTAAACAATACATCGGGAATGCGGGTATATCGAATTGTCGTTTCCATCCATGGCATTAACTGTATAGAGGCGGAGTAATGGTGATAGTCAGCATTCCAATTACCACCAGCATTAAATTCGCCATGTGCAGCCATACGGCCAGTGGGAGTTTGAATCAAGCCAGTGCCACCAAAATCAGTTTGAGAGACTTTCCAGTTATAGTCAGAGCTTGCAGTCGCATAACCACTACAAGCTAATGTTACCGAGGCTAGTGCAAGGTTAAAATATGATTTGGTCATTGTTACAAGCTCTTTCTCATACTAATCAGTGTGGCAATTTTTTCTTCCAGTTGAAGCGTATCATTACTGTCATAGTTAAACCCAACAAATACAACAGTTCCCGGAGCTAATGAAGCTTTCTCATCATTCCATATTGCGTAACCGCTGCGTTTAATCTGACCGTCAGGATAGATAAGCCACACATAACTTTTATGCGCACTAGAGGGCAAGGACAGTGAGCTTAGATAATGAGAAAGAACATTAGGAGAGTGAATGTCTATTTGTGACGGTCTAAATACCACACCTTCAACGGTGAAAGTATGGTCTCTTTTGGGAATGAGTAGTTCAAAGTTTCCGACAAGCACAGGGTTCAAGCTGCTATCAATACGAACCAAGTCATAATCGAGTGATAAAAATTCTCTGTGACCTACGTCCCATCGCTTAAGTTGTTCCTTGATTAAATTAATCGAGTGGATCAGGTGAGGCTTTTGAATGGCAAGGTTGTTTAAATCGACAATGACTTCATTTTTAAGAGCTCGTGCGCTTGGATATTTATCAATGTTGAATAACTGATTTGCGATTGGGTACCCGCTCAAAGAAGCATTCTTGCTATTGGCCACTGTGTCGGCCAATATTTGCTCCAATCTAACTGGGCTAGGATATTCCAAACTAATCTGTTCACTAGGCAGAATTACTGTAGTTTTGGGTGAGCTGGGCGACGCTATAACTGCACTTTGAAAGAGCAGAGTAATCAAAGCAATGTATGTGAATGGGTGAATGGTAAACTTCTTTCTATCCATGATTGGCTCTATTCTTCGGAATCTGCTTTAAAAGGTTTTAGGATCTCGAATTCAATATGTAGTGTTTCTGGAACTAACCATTGTGAGCTTTTTGCTACGTTACCGAAATCATCAACCCAATATTTATTGGTGAATGATTCACCTGACTCTGTAAACGTAATTTCTTCAGTTACGTAAAGTAAGTCTTTAGACCATAAAACCGAATGGAGTTTTTGAGAATTATGTATAGTCCGAGCTGCAGTAAATGTTTGATTGAAACGGTAACCTGGTTGCCAATCGTAAGTACCACCCCAAGATAATTGACCTAATTCATCGGTAAAATCTGGCAAAGAGCTGATAGAATCAAGATTTGCATCAAGCAAATTAAGGGTTTTAACTATCCGCCCGTTCTCAGTAACGACCAAAACGTAATCTTGAGATATCCACTTTAGTTGTGTATTGCCGGTAGTTGGGTTTTTCTCCGCGAATGCTAAAACCAGAAAAATTTGAGGGCCACTATTGATTCTGGCGTACATGCTTGCGTACGGAATAGCCTGAATATCTTCGTTGGTCAACGAAATGTCTTGAGCCCCTTTAAGAGCTTCTTTTAGAGTCGCATTTGTCCCCTGGAATTTCTGACTGCACCCCAAAAGTAAGAAGGAAGTGAGGGTAAGTAATAGGCAGCGAATATACCGAGTTGGAGATGTTTTTTTCATCTGTTAATTTTCCACGTACTATAAAAAAACAAGTACAGTATTTAAAAAAGCACCCTTAGTAAGAAACTAAGGGTGCTTGAATTTAGCTAATCTAATTGATTAGTTAGTACCACTTGTACCGCTTGTACCCGTTGTACCGTCGTTGCTGTCCGAATGCCGCAACTGCCGCAACTGTAGCTACTACAACTACACCAGCTACGATACCAGCAGTAGCCGCGCCGCCAGCTGCAGCACCAGCCGCACCAGCGCCACCAGCACCGCCACCAGAAGTAGCTGCGCCTTCTTCTTGTGCGAAAGCAGACGTTGAAGCACAAAGTGCAACAGCCATTGCTAGAGCAAGTTTCTTCATTTAAATTTCCTTGTAAATTTACATTACATATTACATCGATGTATTAATGCCCAAAAAAAGGGCACCAAATCCATAATATTCAATTGCGAAGAAAATGTAAAAGTTATTCTAATATCATTAACTTGAAAAGTAGTGACATCACGCACAATCCGAAAGTGTGATTTACCATAGACAATAAGTTCTTTATACTGCCTTTTCGGTGTTTATTGCCTTCTGTATGACTAAAGCAGGGGGTAAATATCAAAAGTATTATAATAGGCTTTGTACCGGATCTCCGAGCAATTGTCAGTGTCTTGCGCTATGTGGTTACCGCTAATACTAATGGGCGGTAGCGTGCTCAAAAACTGTGCGTTGAATTCGATGTAATATAAATAGAATACGGATATATGTTTTTACGTAAATGGCTTCTTCTTTTTGCAAGCGTGCTGATAGTGGGTTGCTCTTCTCAACCTAGGCACGTTTCAGCAACCCTTCCTTTAGTTCAGCACAAGTCGGAACCCGCTGGAAAACCTATCCCAGCAATGTATCGCTCTGGGTTGGAAGACCTCAATTCAACTAGACTGCAACACACCAGATACCAAATCTTGTTAGGCCCTCTTTATACGTCAGCTCTTGGTTTAGATTGTAGGGAACTCGTGATCACGGAATCTAACCAAGAACCTACTAGCCGAGTTGCTTGCAGTGAAAAGAAGCAATATGACCAGCAGATACGCGCTTGGTATCTAATGCCTAATATTATTCAATCTTCCACGTCAGTTAAGTTGTAACTCCTATGAATAACTCCTTTTTCAGCCCCAAATCTGGAAGTAAGCGCTTACTGAGCAAATCTACGGTTGCTTCAGGGTTGTTGCTATCTGGCTTTTCGATGAGTCTGCTAGCAAATCCACTTCTTGCTGAACAAGCGCTTAATGCCAATAACTATGCCTTGCCTTCAAGTTCAGTCTCTATCAATGGTTCCGGCGTTCCGTCGATACCTACAACTTTGGCGCCAAATCAAGCCTTAGAGCAAGGAACTTACACTGCTGAAGGTCGAAGTAACTTATTGCTCCCTGGTGAGTCAGATGTCAGAGAGTTATTGCCATCTTCGGGTGAAGACTATCCGCCACCGTATGGTGCAAACTTGTTTGCGGGTGGTTATGAAACCGAGCGTACCGACGGCCTTAACGACAATTACCTGATTGCTGCCGGCGACAAGATCAATATTTGGCTTTGGGGAGCAGTGAACTATTCCAATGTTGTGACTGTTGATAATCAAGCAACATATTCATTCCTGAAGTTGGCCCGATAAAGGTACAAGACTTACGTGCTAGTGAAGTTAATGCGTACGTCACATCCAAAATTAAGCAGGTCTATACGAACAATGTGAATGTTTACGTCAATCTGCTTACCTCTACACCAGTCAGTGTTTTCCTTTCTGGCCCTGTGATACGTCCGGGGCAATATGCCGGTATGGCATCAGACAGTGTGCTGTACTTTTTGAAGCGTGCTGGCGGCATCGATTCTATTCGTGGTAGCTACCGCGAAATTCAGATTGTACGTAATAACCAAGTGATTGAAAGCATCGACTTATACGATTTTGTGCGTACAGGCAGTATGCCCAAGCTGAGCTTTAAAGATGGTGATGTGATTTTAGTTAAGCCGCAGAAGGCGGCAGTAACTGTGGCGGGTGGGGCACGCAACCCATTTCGATTTGAGCTAGAAACCGAAGTCGCCAATGGTGTTAAGTTAACAGAATATGCGAGGCCACTTGCAAAAGTAAGCCACGTAGGGGTGATTGGTAACCGAGCTACGGGGCCTTTTTCTTTGTATATGCCTTATGAAGAGTTCAAAAACTTCAACCTGCAAGATGGCGATAAAGTCATTTTTAACGACGACCTTCATGCCCAAGTGATTGATGTACAGTTAATGGGGAGCTACCTAGGCCCTTCTTATTTTGCCGTAAATAAAACAACTCGCCTGCATGAGCTGTTGAATCACGTGCCAGTAGAAGAGCAACTGGCAGATTTTGATTCGATTTACATTCTGCGTGAGAGCGTGGCGCAAAAGCAGAAAGAGATGATAGAGGAATCGCTTAACCGCTTAGAGCGTAGCGTATTTACCGCGCCTGCTTCTTCTGATGGTGAGGCGAGAATACGTGCTCAAGAAGCACAAATGGTGATGCAGTTTACAGAGCGCGCGCGACGAATCGAGCCTTTAGGCAAAGTGATTGTTGCTGAGGGTGGAAACATTGCCAATATTCGCTTAGAACAAGGCGATAAAATCGTTATCCCGTACAAGACAGATTTGATACACATCAGTGGCGAAGTGCTAATGCCACAAGCGGTCGTGTTTAACCCGAATGCGAAAATTGATGACTATATTGCGTGGGCGGGTGGCTTTACCGACAGGGCGGAAGATACACGTATTGCTGTTGTAAGAGCGAATGGTTTAGTCGAGTTTGATAGCGATAAGCCGATCCGACAAGGTGACCAGATTTTAGTACTTCCTAAAATAGATACTAAGACGATGCAAGCAGTGAAAGACATTACCCAAATCATCTACCAAATCGCAGTGGCGGCGAACGTGGTGCTGGATTGAGTATGAAAACGGATCATATCATCTTGTCATTAGATCCAATGTACTCACCGTTACATGAAAAAATAGCCAAACTGACAAGTGTTAAAAGGTTTTCGATAACGTCATGTTTTGCAAAGAAAATTTATCTACCAAGTTTCCAGCAGTATCTAGCCGTCGGGATTATTGATTCAGTAACAAAAGAAGATGCGCAGCCGTATCAAAGCAAGATGGCTTGTATGAATACATACCACCATGCGTACGCGTCTAAGGTGGAGGGGCGCGCTTTAAGTGATGAAGAGCTTAATTACATGGCGAGATTTTATTTGGGGCTAAAAAAGTTCATTCTTGAAAAGGGAATCAGCTTATTGTTAGTTCACAATGAATCTCGATGGTATCACAGTGTTGCTTTAGAGCTATGTAGGGAGTTAAGTATACCTTATTTAGTTACCGAGCAAGGGTTGATTAGGCCACATACCACCGTAATTGATTCTCAAGGAAGTAACGCGAATAGCAGAATTGAGTTTGATTGTAACAGCATAGGTAACCTTGATTTGGCTAAGGAAAAACAGCTATTTGTGCCTAAGAATACGCATGATTCATTGAAATCAATGTTCTATTTTTTGCTTTTTTTGATCATATTTACGATAGAAAGAATCAATAGAAGTCGTAGTGTTGTTCGTTATATGCATAACAATTACAGTCTAAGAAAGTATGCAAAGCGAATCGTAAATAAGATCTTGAAGAAGAAGAAATCTTCACCTCAATCGAGCGAAGGTGCCGTGTTATTGCTATTGCAGTTAGAGAACGACTCGCAGTTTCTTTTGCATAGCCCATTTGAGTCGAACCAAGAAGTAATAGATTTAGTTTCTGATTTTGCTAAAAAGAATCATTGCAAACTAGCACTAAAACGTCACCCTCTAGATGATGGAACTTACAGTTTGGCAGAACATGTATACATGGTTGACGGTAAAATAACTGAATTAGCGAAAGTAGCTAAGATGGTTTTCACTATAAATTCTAGTGCCAGCATAGATGTATTAAGGACAAATACACCTTTAATTCTATTGGGGACTCCATTTATCACAGGGAAGGTATTGCTAGCCGATATAGCGTCGATTCGCAGTTAGAGAGTGCTAGTAAAGACGATTCTCACGTGAGTATGAAGTTGAGACAGCTTTTTCTGTCTTATTTGCATAATGACTACCTGGTCCATGGAGCGGGGTATTCATTTTCTTCTGAGAGCTTAAGAAATAAGTTAGAAAAAATACTCGATTAAAGTTAAAAATAAAAGTTGGTTAAAGAGAAATATATAATGAAAACTTTAGATATTAACGACTATTATTCAATATCTAGTGAGCAAAAGCCGATTCTAGAATCTATTGTGGAAACGTTTCAGCATCAAGCGGAAGCGCTTCAAAATATGGCGAACACTATTGATTTTGAAGAATACCAAAAAGCAATATCCTTTATTTTAAATTGCAAAGGTCATGTCATCATTTGCGGTATGGGAAAATCTGGTCACGTTGGCAAGAAAATTTCAGCCACTTTGGCCTCAACGGGTACACCAAGCTTCTTTTTGCACCCTAGTGAGGCTTTTCATGGTGATTTAGGTATGATTACGCGCGATGATGTGATTATTCTAATTTCAAACAGTGGTGAAACCGATGAGGTACTTCAGCTTATTCCATCACTAAAGTCATTTGGCAATAAAGTGATCTCTATTACAGGTAGAGCGGAGTCAACAATGAGTGTTAACTCTGATGCGTCACTGCTACTTGCTGACTCAAAAGAATCTTGCCCTAACAACTTAGCACCAACAACATCCACCACTTTGACTATCGCACTTGGCGACGCATTGGCAGTAGCGCTGATGAAAGCAAGGCAGTTTCAGCCAAATGACTTCGCGCGTTTTCACCCTGGAGCTCACTAGGTCGCCGACTTCTGACTCAAGTGTCCGATATCATGTCTTCAGATAATTTACCAATAGTTGATGTTAACGAACCGATTACTTCGACCATTGTTACCATGAATGACTCCCGTAAAGGTACTGCGATTGTGACTAACAACGGTAATCTCGCTGGGATTATTACCGATGGTGACCTCCGCCGTGCTATGGCAACCGACCGCTTTACCTTAGATCTCACTGCCGGAGATATCATGACAAAGAGTCCGAAAATCTGTTATGAAACTGAGATGCTGGCAGATGCCGAAGAGAAAATGCGAGAGAACTCAATTTCTTCGCTCGTTGTATTGAGTGAAAGCAATAAGATTGTTGGACTTATTCAAATCTTCAACATGTAACCAATACTAGATCATCAATGAATGAATTAAGACACGCGCTTCGTGTTCAGGGGCGCGTTATCCACGCACTTATCCTTCGCGAGGCTCTCGGTAAATACGGAAAAAGTAAGCTTGGCTACCTTTGGGCCCTATTGGAGCCAGTACTCCAAGTTTTAATGCTAGTACTTATCTTCTCTGCTTTGGGGCGTCAATCCCCTGTTGGCGGTGACTTAGCGGTTTTTTTTACCACAGGTATAGTCCCCTGGCTAATCTACAGTAGCTTATCCAGTAGGTTGTCTGGCGCACTTGGTGCCAATCAAGCTCTACTTGCATACCCCATGTAACCCCTTTTGATGTTTTAATGGGAAGAGCATTACTCGAAGCAGTTACTATGCTTGTCGTTTTCGTCGTGATCATTATTAGTTTGCAAATGATGGGTAAGGCGTTAGAAGTCTACGACTTGTTCAATGTACTAACGGCACTGTTAGTCTTAATTGTGTTTAGTACCGGAGTCGGGATGATAAATTCAGCGGTTCGCATATATTTTGATAGTTGGGATAAATTATTTAGCGCACTGAATAGGCCGCTGTATTTCCTGTCCGGCATTTTCTTTACTGCAGCTAGCCTCCCCCCCAAGCAAGAGAATATCTTCAATGGAACCCGATTTTTCAGTGTGTTGAATGGGTGAGGGTTGGTTTCTTCTCCACTTATCAGAATACCTACATACTTCATGGTTACACGATAAGCTGTGCCTTTTTGGCATTTGTCGTTGGCTTAGCTCTGACTCAAGCAACAAAGCACAAAGCTAGAAATTTATGATAGACCTTATAAATGTTTCCAAAGTCTACAAAACCCCAAAGGGTAAGAAACACGTTCTAAAGCCCTCAAATTTAAGTTTTCCTGCTGGAAGAAACATTGGACTACTAGGAGTCAACGGCGCTGGAAAATCGACACTACTTAGGATGATCGCAGGATCTGAAGCCCCAACTACAGGCATTATCAAAAGACATGTCAAAATGTCATGGCCACTGGGCTTTTCTGGAGGATTTAACGGTTCTTTGACTGGTGCGCAAAACCTTAGGTTTATTAGTCGCATCTATGGCGCCAATATTAAGGATGTCACTGGATTTGTCAGGGAGTTCTCCGAACTTGGTGACTACCTTGAAATGCCTATTAAAAGTTACAGTTCAGGAATGAAAGCTCGGCTTGCCTTCGGATTATCTATGGCGATTGACTTCGATTGCTACCTCGTCGATGAAATCACGGGTGTAGGTGACCGAAAATTTCAAGAAAAGTGCCGAGATGCTTTTAAGGCGCGGAGTGAGAAATCTAGCTTAATTATGGTGTCACACAGTATGCCTACTCTCAAAGAACACTGTGATATGGGAGCTGTCCTATCTGATGGAGAGCTCAAGTTTTATGAGGATATCAATGAAGCTATTGATACTTACCTAGCGCTATCAAAATGAATATAAAGTTACAGAAAAAACACAAGACGCTATTGAACAAACTCTGGAAAAATAGAAATTCCAAACAGCGCTCCTTTATACTCGTCGTCATTTTGCCGACTCTTTTGGCGAGTATCTACTACACCTTCATTGCTTCTGGGCTATATATGGTTGAGTCTAGGTTTGCGGTGAAAGGAAACGAAATGCAGCAAATGGACCTTCTAAGTGGACTTGCAGGCATACCCGCACAAGGTGGAAGTTCCAGTGATTCCTATATTGTTCAAGATTACATTAGCTCTATTGATATTATTCAGGCACTTAGCAATGACATCGACCTGGAAGCAATATACAACCACCCAGATGCAGACTGGTTTTCTGCAATGGGTTACGAAAAAACACTAGAAGAAACTCTTAAGTACTGGCGTAAAAGAGTAACCGTTTCCTATGACCCAACGACAACAATTACCACTTTGAAGGTACGTGCATTTAATCCTGAACAAGCGCAGCAACTCGCGAAGGCCATTATTCGTCAGAGTGAGTTTTTAGTTAACAGCTTATCAGAGCGCGCAAGACAAGATGATCTCGAGTTCGCTAATGAAGAAGTAGCACGAGCAGAAGCACGAGTTACCAGAGCACGTGTTGCAATGAATGATTTTCGTACATCAATTGAAGACTTAGATCCTACGCAAACCGCCTCAGCTAAAATGATGCTAATAGCGCAACTGGAAGGCCAGCTCGCACAAGCAAAAACTGAGCTTGATGTGTTGCTGAGCTATATGAATAAAAGTGCGCCTGAAGTCGTCAGATCTACTCGAAGAGTTAACGCAATAAAGAATCAAATAATGGCGGAGAAGAAAAGAATTACGAGTAACGGCCCTACCGGAGATGCTCTTGCTGGCGTGTTTGCAGATTATGAGCCACTTCTTACTGAGCGCACATTTTCAGAAAAAGCATACGCCTCCACCCTTGCTTCTCTCGAAGCCGCACGAGTCGAGGCCAGCAGGAAGCATCGCTATTTAGCCACCTTTGTTGAGCCAACGTTACCTGATGAAGCAGTTGAGCCAATTCGCGCGAAAGCGATCGCGACGGTTTTCTTTGGGGCAATTGTGGCTTGGGCTATTGGGTTCTTAGGTATTGGGATAGTTCGTGAACACGTCGGCTGGGTTTAAATTTCTATTTGAAGGTTATTAAATGTCAATTACATATATCACTCCATTCAACTGTGACAGCAGAGACTCTTATTTATATGAGAGAGCGAAATTTTTCCTCTCCGAATCATACACATCAGAGAAAACAAAGAGAATCTTTATAGACTTCGCTTCTAAGCAAGATATATCTGAAGAACTTGAAATAATAGCAAATGCCAATGGAATTACGTATCTCAAACTAGAAAGGCATGGAGAACTATATTCGAGCGGTATCTGCCGGAACGTGGGTGCCATCGAAGCAGACACTAAGTTCATTTCATTTCAAGACGTAGATTTATTTGCTAGTGATGAACTGTATAGAAAAATTGAACACCGCATAGATAATTACGAATACATCAATGAGTTGGAAATAATTCCCTGCTTATATTTAACCGAAGAATACTCTATTGAATACCTAGACTCGGATGAAGTAGCTCGTTCAGACAAAATACAGAAGGCATTTATCGAAAATGATAAAAAAGTTATTCACATGTATGCACCTACCTCATCATGTAAAGTTGTAGAAAGAAAGTTTTATTTACTTAGTGGTGGTATGAACCGTGAGTTCTACGGACATGGTTTTGAAGATTTTGAATTACACTACCGTATGTGTGATATGAGTAAAAAATTCTATCGCACCCACTCACCTAGCTCACATGATTATCAATATGATGCATTAGAGTATAAAGGATACAGACCTTTCTTTAGCATGTTTGGTAGGCCTCTAATGTCTGAAGGTCTTTATTTTGTGCACTTATGGCACGATAATCATGTAGGAACAAACTATCAAAAGAGAAATAAAGCTAATCGGAAAATATTTGAGCGATTGATGAAGGAGCATGATGAAGGGAAGCTCCGTTTACCATCACTGCCAAACATACATACAGACGAAAAAATACTAGTGCTCGCCTCAAAGCGCTCAATAAACGCAAACTCACTCCGCCAAGTATTTGCAACTATTGGGAACTGCACCTATAGAGATGAGCTGACGATTCACTCTACAGATGAACTCAAAGAGATTATTGAAAGTAACGATTTTAATAGAGTCTTTTTCTTTAACCCATACGGGAATGAGCATAGGCTAAACCTCTATAGATATTGTAAAGAAACATGTATTCCTTTCTACATATTCGACCGTGGTGCACTAAATGATAGTTGGTTCATAGACCCTAATGGTTTCAATGGTGACAGCTCATCCTATGATCGTGTTCATTGGGACAATAAATTGTCTTCTGAGCAAATATCAGAAACAAGAGAATACATACATCAAACTTTCTTAGTAGACGATACATTAGAGAAAAATGGTGAACGCATCGGCGTGGAGCATTTCAAAGAAAAATATAGTCCCGATGACAAAAAAATCCTATTTGTTCCATTCCAAAGACCAAATGACAGTGTAATTAAGCACTTCTCTGGAAATGTAGATAATGTTGAAGATTTTACATATAAACTAAGAATCATTGCAGATAAATTGTCAAGTGATTGGGTTGTTGTTGCAAAGAAACATCCTCTCGAATCAAAAATATCACTGCCTGATAACGTTGTAGAGCTCCCAGCATCAACACATGTATATGATTGTATTCAATCTTCAGATGCAGTACTACTAATTAACTCTGGAGTTGGACTATTAAGTGCAATGGCCAATAAACCCGTTTATCACTTTGGAAAAACCTATTACGCCCATGAAGATATTGCCTGTGAGATTTTTGATGAAAATGATGCGGTTGAAAAAATAAAAAATGGATTCAAACCAAACATTGACAGTGTTACAAAGTTTATATTCCACCTTGTAAACAATGTCTACTCATTTGCAAAAACCGATTACCGAATAGAGAACTCCGCAGGTGGAAGTTCCAGAAACGTTGCTGTTCTATCAAAATTTAGCAAGATCAATATTCTTTCTGGATCATCTTATGATTCGCTATGGCGAGAAGAACCGTATAGTACACAAACACGATTCTATGACTATTATCGAGGTTATTTTCACAAAGAAAATCAAAGACTAACTAATAAGACTACCTCTGCACCTAGCCCAAAACCATCAGCTAAGCCTACTGTTTATAAAAAGAATGCGGCGACGGCAAATATCATTCCAAAACAGAATAAAAAATATGGGGCAAAGCACAAAATGAAGAAACTTATGAATGACCCTATCGGTGTATTCAAACGAAAAGTAACCAAACTAACTAGCTGACTTAAAGGAATATCATGGAACACCAGGCTCTAGTATTATCCAGAGGAATAAAATCTCTGGATAACTTAGAACTATTTCTCAAGCCAAAAATCAGCCTCACTTATTCCAAAGGTGGTAATTTTAACTCTGTTTGCGGCTGGGGTCATAAAGCTACTTCGACGAAGGCTAGAGCTTATGCAAAGGACAATGATCTTCCATACATCGCTATTGAAGATGGCTTTCTTCGCTCGGTGGGTTTAGGTGTACATGGAGCTACGCCGCATAGTTTGGTAATAGATTATAACGGAATCTATTATGACTCGAGGCAGGAAAGTGATCTCGAGTCGATGGTTTCAAACGCTCAACTTTCTAATGAGCAAACCGCGTTCGCTTCTCTGTGTATCAATGCTATCCGTGAGCACAGGCTGTCAAAATACAATCTTTTAAATAGCCTGAGCTCAACAGAAAGCTACAATGTGCTGGTTATAGACCAAACTGTCGGTGACGCTTCAGTTGAAGGAGCGCAAGCCGACCACAGTTCCTTTATAAAAATGCTCAAAGAAGCGCTGGATAACCACCCTGAAGATACTATCTGGGTAAAGGTGCACCCCGATGTTGCATGCGGTAAAAAGAAAGGCTATTTGTATCCGCTCCCTATAGAAGATGACAGAATAAAAGTAGTCGCGGATAGTAAGAATCCGTGGGAGTTTTTAGATACTGCAGAACATGTATACACAGTTTCAAGCCTGATGGGTTTTGAAGCTCTACTAGGGGTTCCGAAGTTCATTGTTTTGGTATCCCTTTTTATTCTGGCTGGGGGCTAACACAAGATAGAAACATAGCTTCAAGGCGAACCGCCAAACAAAGCCTTGAAGTAGTGTTTCATTGCGCATACATCAACTATAGCTCATATATTTGCCCAATTTTGAAAAAACAGTGTGGTATAGACCATACCATAAGTTATATGGTAGATAGATTAAGATGTGGTGCTAAACCAGCTTTAGAAATTAATTTAAGAGAAATCTCTTTGTGGAAAAAGCTATGGATAAATGATTTTCTATTTGCTTGGAATCTAAAAAAGACGAAGGGCTCTAGCACACTTTTAAAATGGGGAAAAGGAAATGAACAAGACGGCAGTATTTTCACCATCGAAGACGGCTTCTTGCGCTCTGTTGGATTGGGTGTTCACTTTAATCGTCCTATCTCCTTGGTGTGCGATAGAGTAGGCATCTATTACGATGCTACAAAACCAAGTGATTTGGAAAACCTGCTTAATACTTTTACACCAACATCTTGGGATATTTTCCGTGCAACTCAACTTATTGAGAAGCTCAATGCTAATTCGATAACCAAATATAATGTTGGCGATGATGCCTTACCAACTATTCCAGAGAACAAAAGAGTTATCCTCGTCCCTGGTCAAGTTGAAGGCGATGCTTCGATTCAGTATGGCTCTCCCGTTCTGAAAGAGAACTCAAAGCTTTTGGAAAGTGTTCGTGCCGGCAACCCTGATGCTTATATCATTTACAAACCGCATCCTGATGTACTTGCTGGTGTGAGAGATGATGGTAACTGGAAAGGCGACTATTTGAAGTATGCTGATGATGTCGTTATCAATGCCTCAATGGCTAGCTTGCTAGACATCGTTGATGAAGTTCACACAATGACATCATTAACTGGCTTTGAGGCATTGTTAAGAGGCAAAAAAGTCACCACATATGGTATCCCATTTTACTCAGGGTGGGGTCTAACGACTGACAAAGTCATCTGTGAAAGACGTACGGCAACACGAACACTACCAGAGCTTGTCGCGGCAGCACTGATTTATTATCCCGCGTACGTTGATCCTATCACAAGGCAACCTTGCTCTGTTGAACAAGCGCTAGAACGATTGATTGAGCTTAAAAATGGCAATGTTCAAATCAATGATAAGAAACTTGCTTTTCTTCTCGGTATAAAGTCAGTTCGCCGATGGCTGAAAACACACATCCTCAAGCAAAATCCTAAAGGTTAAAAGTGGGAAAAATCAAATCAATTTTCTTAGATATGGATGAGACACTCTGTGGAACTTCTACAGCAGAGGTATCAGCAAAAGCCGCATTTGCTAGTTGGCTCAAGCGGCAACATCCGAGTTTGGATGAAAAACTATTTGTAGAACGCTATATCGATGGTGTTTACAAAAGATTGAATCATGAACTTCCTTCGCTTGCAGAGCTACTCCCAAACGAAGGGCTATTCCGTGTTCATCTTGTTAAGGCTTTGATGGCAGAACAAGGTATCAATATCTGCTTAGAAGAAGCCTCAGGCGCACAAAGCTACTTTGACCAAGCAAGAATGGCTGCATTTGAGTTTTTTCCGGGCGTAAAGGAGCTCCTGATCGAGTTGCGCGATAAGTACAAACTCGTCGTGATCACAAATGGCCCAGCTTTTTCTCAACATCCTAAACTCGCTAAAGTCAGCATGAAAGAATACGTTGACCACATTATCGTAGGCGGTGATGAACCTGAGGAAAAACCTTGTGCAAGTATCTTTGAGAAGGCGCTAGCGCTTGTTGATGCTTCCCCATCAGAGGTTATCCACATTGGCGATTCGCTAACTTCCGATATTGGTGGGGCGAATCAAATGGGTATTGAGAGTGTCTGGATAGCTCCAAACGGCACCGAACACGGTACTGCAATCGTTCCAACCCATAGGTTGGAATCTATCTTGGACCTTCACAAAGTACTTTCGTGAAGCACGATAATAACTGAGAACACCATGGCAAAAGTACACATAGTAATTCCAGCTCGATTTGCGTCCAGTCGCTTACCAGGCAAACTAATGCTTGATTTGGCAGGAAAACCCGTCATTGCGCACACTATCGAGAGAGCGTTATCAGTTTCAGATTCTGTCTTTGTAGCGACCGACCACGAAGAGATTCTGGCTACTGTTAATGCAATTGGCGCGAAAGGCATAATGACATCCGTAGAGCATAACTCGGGAACGGATCGCCTCGCCGAAGCTGCTTCCATTTTAGGGTTTGCTGACGAGGATATTGTTGTCAACCTTCAAGGTGATGAACCGTTAATACCGGGAGAACTGCTGTCACAGGTTTCAACGCTGCTTTCTAATCACCCAGATGCTGGCATTGCCACATTGATGCAATCTATTACAGCGACTGAGGACTTTTTGAATCCAAACGTTGTTAAAGTCGCACTTGGTGAAGATAATCGTGCCGTCTATTTCAGTCGCGCCCCATCCCTTACCCTAGAGATGAGTTTGATGCGGAAAGCACGACACTACCTGAAGGTGGTTTTTATCGCCACCTCGGTATCTATGCCTACCGTGTATCAACCTTGAAAGCCATCACTACGATGCAAGAACATCCTCTAGAGTCACTTGAAAAGCTAGAGCAGCTTCGTCCGCTTGCCAATGGTATTCAAATTGTAATCGACAGGGCATCTGTATCCCCAGAACACGGTATAGATACTCAGCAGGATCTTGATCGTATCCGCAAATTATTCAACTAACTCATCGCTATTAATAGCGAGTAAATACGGAAGTAACATGAAACAAAAAATTGTTAATGTTGGCGGTATTGAAGTAGCCAATGACAAGTCCTTTACGCTATTTGGCGGAATGAATGTTCTAGAATCACGTGACTTGGCGATGAAAATCTGTGAGCACTATGTTCAGGTCACAGAGAAGCTTGGTATTCCTTATGTTTTTAAGGCTTCATTTGATAAAGCAAATCGTTCCTCCGTCCACTCTTATCGCGGTCCAGGCATGGAAGAAGGTCTAAAGATTTTTCAGGAACTAAAAGAAACGTTTGGCGTGCCAATCATCACTGATGTTCATACTGAAGAACAAGCACAACCTGTTGCTGAAGTAGTTGATGTAATCCAGTTGCCAGCTTTTTTAGCACGCCAAACGGACCTAGTGGAAGCAATGGCTAAAACCGGCGCGGTAATTAACGTCAAAAAGCCGCAGTTCATGAGCCCAGCTCAAGTTGGTAACATCGTTGAAAAGTTCGCAGAGTGTAACAACGAGAACGTTATTCTTTGTGAACGTGGTGCCTGCCATGGTTACGATAACCTAGTGGTTGATATGCTAGGTTTTGGTGTGATGAAAAAGGCGTCAAACGGTAGTCCAATTATTTTTGATGTCACTCACTCTCTACAAATGCGTGATCCTTCTGGCGCGGCTTCTGGTGGTCGCCGTGAGCAAACAGTTGAACTCGCACTTTCAGGTATGGCAACAGGTATTGCGGGCTTGTTTATGGAAGCACACCCTGAGCCAAATAACGCAAAATGTGATGGTCCATCGGCATTTCCACTAGCGAAACTTGAACCGTTCTTATCGCAGGTGAAGCAAATTGATGACATGGTAAAAAGCTTCGACGCTATTGATATTCAGTAGTCTTTATTAGGTTTATTAAAAGCAAACTGTTTCTACTTTAAGTAGAGGCAGTTTGCTTTTTTTTTTGTGCAAAAGGAGGAAGAGTGAAAATAAAAGCTATTTTTTGGATATGGATGAAACTCTGTGCGATACGGGAGGTGCAGATCACCCAGCTTTATTATAAAGAAATTTGTAGATATCGAACGAATAATTGGTTGGGGATGATTGAAAGTAAATGGTTGTTATCTGAACTCATTTTTAGGTCATAGTTTAAGGGCGGATTCATCGTAATGTATAAGGAAAAAACTCAATTCAGTTGCCAAATCCTGCCTTTACAAGATGAAAATGTCGATCTAACTCAGTCGAAAACCAAGAAAGCGCCGCAAAAGTAATGAGCACATTTTTTATGCTAGTGCAGGGGCAAAAAGAGAAAAGTATGATGATTTACAGTAAACCAAGTGCTGGCTAATCTGAAGTAGTGAGGGGAAGGAAGTTTCGATGCAAGTAATTCATCATGGTGCTGTCAATGGCGTAACGGGGTCATGCCATCAACTTGTTATTGATGAGCAAAATAGCTTGTTGGTTGATTGTGGCCTGTTCCAAGGCGCTGAAACCTCTGGCCGTGATGAAGAAGATTTCCTTTCTATAGAATTTGATATTTCTACTGTAAAGGCTCTGCTGGTTACACATTGCCATATCGATCATGTTGGGCGTATTCCCTATCTACTCGCTGCGGGGTTTACTGGCCCGATTGTTACAACAGAAGCTACCGCTGCTTTGCTGCCTATGGTCATTGAAGATGCGCTGAAAGTGGGTGTTACGCGCAATCGCTCAATTATTGAAGCGTGCTTATCTCGCTTAAATGAACAGTTGGTGCCCGTACCTTACAAGCAATGGATGAACTTAGATCTTTTAGGGCATTCGACGTCTAAGGTTAGGTTTCAACCCGCCGGGCATATTCTAGGTTCTGCTTATATCGAGATTGATGTCCAGGCCTATGAACAGCCTGTTCGGCGCGTTGTATTTTCGGGTGATTTAGGGGCAACCTATTCACCACTTCTTGCTTCTCCAAAAAGCCCGTACAAAGCAGACGTTGTTGTTTTAGAAAGCACCTACGGTGACAAAAACCATCAAGGCCGCCGAGAGCGCGTAAAAAGTTTAGAGGCCGTGCTGTCAAAAGCCGTCTCTGATAACGGAGTTGTGATCATACCCGCCTTCAGTATTGGTCGAACCCAAGAGCTCTTGTATGAGCTCGAGTCCATCACCTCTCACTCGAAAAACACCAAGCTAAGCGAAATTGAAGTCATAGTAGATTCGCCAATGGCGGCGAAGTTCACCACTTACTATCGGAAGTTTCAAACACTGTGGGACGCTGAGGCTAAGAAGGTGGTTAGGCAAGGGCGTCAGCCTCTCAACTTTGAAAGCTTGTATACCGTAGACTCCCACCAAGAACATTTGCAAACCATCGAATACCTAGCTAAGCGAGAAAAGCCAGCTATTGTCATTGCAGCCAGTGGGATGTGTAGTGGGGGCGTGTGGTTAATTATTTAAAACGTTTTCTCACAGAGCGACGGCAGATGTATTATTTGTTGGTTATCAGGCCAAAGGAACGCTAGGGCGTAACATTCAAAAGTACGGTCCACGTGGCGGCTATGTATTTATAGAAGGTGAAAAACTTGATGTAAAATCAGGAGTTCATACTATTTCGGGTTACTCCGCTCATGCTGATCAAACCAACTTAGTCAATTTTGTAAAGCGAATACGCCACAAGCCTAAAGAGGTTATCTTGGTACATGGTGATGATGAAGCTAAAAAGGCATTACAAGAGAAAGTGGTCAGCTTGGGTGTTAAAGTGACTATTGGTGTGTAACTGATTTGAGGCGCAGGAGCGTCTGATAATTTTAACTCCAGAACTGAAATTTGTTCTGGTATGTCTTACTATAGTCTCATCTTTTACATTCCCCTCCGATATAGAGTGTATTTACATATAACCCATCACTCATAAATTCGTATCTTTATCTCATTTAGTTATAACTCAGCATAACAGGTGATTGTACTTGTAACTGGCGAGTCGAATATAGTTTATGCAATCAACAATATCTGATGTTTGTTTCACCAACTACCGGATGTTGCTTCAGAAGACATGGACTAGGTATGACTTTTCCTTTAATTGGGAAAACGATGGAATGAGACTCGATGACGGAACACTCTACGGCCTATTTGGTTATTGGCCTTTTTTTAGCAACCATAGCAGCTTTGATACGCTTTCAGAGTCGACCTGAACGGGTATTCGGTTTGTTGTTATTGGCGTTGTATGGGTTTCAGCTAGTCTCTACTTCTCAGGTGGTGAGTAGTTTTGCCAATCTGGGGGTTCTTACGCTTGTCTTGCTCATGGTGTGCTCTTTAGCATTGGAGAAAACCAAATTACTTCGTGTAGTAGCAAACTACGTGATACACGTCAGTTATCGCCGTTCTTGGCTTAACTTATTTGCTTTTAGTGCCATCGCCTCCTCAATACTGAACAATACTGCTGTGGTTTCAACGATGTTGGCCCCTACTCGCAGCAATACTTACCACCCTGCTAGCAAGCTGCTCATTCCGTTGTCCTATGGCGCTATTTTAGGTGGTACTTTGACACTAGTGGGTACCTCGACCAACTTGATTGTTAACTCGATGATGATTGAAGCTGGGTATGCGTCCATTGGTTTTTTTGATTTTACGCTAGTCGGCATCGCACTAGTTGTGGGTTGCGGTGCAACTCTCTTTCTCTCAAGTGCACTCCTGCCATCAAGGACAAGGAAAACAACGGTCATCTCTGATTACTTTATCGATACCAAAGTCACGGCAGGCTCAGAGCTTATAGGTCGATCTATCGAGAGCAATGGCCTTAGGAATCTTGAGTCTTTGTTCTTGGTCGAAATTCAACGTGGAAAACAACTTATCTCGCCTGTTACACCTCACGAAGTGATTCAAGAAAATGACCGTCTACTCTTCAGTGGTGACATTAAAAAGGTCACTTTGCTTGAGCAGTTTTCTGGGCTCGTATCATTTGCTAATCGTAATGGCCTTCCATTGGACAACCTCTCTGAGGTTATTGTTCGTCCAGAGAGTGTTTTAGTCGGAAAAACGTTGAAACGGGCAGGCTTTCGAGCCTTGTTTGATGCTGCTGTTGTGGCAATTAAGCGAGACGGTGAACCGATTTCCGGAAAGCTGGGAGAGGTGGTGTTAAGACCAGGTGACTTTCTTGTTTTAGCGGTTGGTGATGATTTCAAAAGTCGACATAACATCAGTAAAAACTTTTTCCTGCTTAGTGGCGTAGAAACAGAAAGAACCTTGACCAAACAGCAAGAGTATCTAGCGATATTTTGGTTTTGGCACCGCTATTGGGCTAGCTGCTGTGGGTATTGCACCGCTCTTCCAGGGGATGCTGATGCTACTGGGAGTGCTGCTTTTTTCAAAGGTGCTGACAGTCAATGAAATCTTGCAACGGTTGCCCACGCAAATATGGTTAATCATTTCCTCTGCGTTACTTTTGTCTCATGCCCTTAGCAATAGCTCTGCGCTTTATATTTTGACGAATGCAATTGAAAACCACCAAGCTTACTTTTCTCCTTTCCTTGGGCTGTGCGTGATTTACGTTTTGACTTGGTGGTTAACGGAATTAGTCACAAATAATGCGGCAGCCGCATTGATGTTCCCGATTGCGTTAGGGCTTGCTGCGAGCTTAAACATAGAGCCCCTAGGTTATGTCATGGCGGTGGCTTTTGGAGCGAGTGCAAGCTTTATGAGCCCTTATGGTTATCAAACTAATTTAATGGTTTTTAACGCCGGACAGTACCGCGTTACCGATTTTATTAAGGTAGGCCTACCCGTGAGTTTAGTTTACGGGTTGATAACAATATTCGGTTTATCTTATCTATATTCGTTATAACTAAAGCGAGCTAATTCGCGTATGCTTATAACATTGGTCGATATATGAACGAGTGCTACTGATACCCATCAGACTAGCCGATCAGAAAATGGAATTACTGAAATGAAGATTTCTCCAGAACGAATGACTCACCTGAAGCAGCTTGAAGCAGAGTCTATTCACATCATGCGCGAAGTAGCAGCAGAGTTTGATAACCCAGTAATGCTTTACTCGGTTGGTAAGGACTCTTCTGTCATGTTGCATCTTGCTCGTAAAGCATTTGCGCCAGGTGTTCCTCCTTTCCCTCTAATGCATGTAGACACGACTTGGAAATTCAAAGAGATGATCCAATTCCGTGATTACATGGCAGATAAACTTGGTATGAAGCTGATAGTTCACCAAAACCCTGAAGGTCTGGCAATGAACATTAGCCCGTTTACACACGGTAGCTCTTATCATACCGATGTCATGAAGACACAAGGCTTAAAGCAAGCTCTAGACAAATATGGTTTCGATGCGGCCTTTGGTGGCGCGCGACGTGATGAAGAGAAATCTCGTGCGAAAGAACGTGTTTATTCGTTCCGTGATGAACACCACCGTTGGGACCCTAAAAACCAACGCCCAGAGCTGTGGAACACTTACAACGGCAAAGTGAATAAAGGCGAAAGCATTCGAGTCTTCCCGCTTTCAAACTGGACTGAGCTAGATATCTGGCAATACATCTATCTAGAAGATATCGAGATCCCAGGTTTGTACCTTTCTGAAAAGCGTCCAGTTGTTGAACGTGATGGCATGTTGATCATGGTGGACGATGAGCGCATGGAGCTTAAAGAAGGCGAAGTGGTTGAAGAGAAGATGGTTCGTTTTCGAACTCTTGGCTGTTACCCATTAACCGGTGCGGTAGAGTCAGAAGCGACAACGCTTACAGAAGTTATTCAAGAAATGCTGTTAACGACAACATCTGAGCGCCAAGGCGCGCCATTGATCACGACAGTGCGGGGTCGATGGAGAAGAAAAAGCGTGAAGGTTACTTCTAATGAGTACTCCGTACGAGCTTAAAGAGAACGACTCGGTCAGTGATGACGTTGTGTGGCACAACACCACAGTAACCCATCAAGATCGCGTCGCACTTAAGAGGCAAAAACCGGCAGTTCTCTGGTTTACTGGGCTAAGCGGCTCGGGCAAATCTACGGTTGCTAATGCGGTTGAGAGCAAACTGCTTAGCTAGGTAAACACAGCTACTTGCTTGATGGCGATAATGTTCGCCATGGTTTGAACAAAGACTTGGGATTTAGCGACGCTGATCGAGTTGAAAATATTCGACGCATTGGTGAAGTCTCCAAACTGTTTGTCGATTCGGGTGCGATTGTTTTAACCGCATTTATCTCGCCATTTATTGCCGACAGGGAACAGGTACGAGACTTATTACCAAAAGGTCAGTTTTTAGAGGTCTTTATCGATACACCATTAGAAGTGTGTGAATCGCGAGATCCAAAAGGTTTATACAAGAAAGCACGAGCGGGTGAAATCAAGAACTTTACCGGTATCGATTCTGCTTATGAAAAACCGCTAAATGCTGAAATTTGCGTACAAACTGCGGATAAAAGTGTTGAACAGTGTGCTGATCAGGTAGTAGCACACTTACAAGAGTTCGGCTATCTAGGGTAGGAAACGATGCATTACGACGTATTTAATGGAGATGCAGACGGTATCATTGCTTTGCTTCAATTGCGCTTTGCACAGCCAAAAGAGAGCACATTAATTACGGGTGTAAAGCGAGACATTGCACTTTTAAATCAAGTGGCTACCAAAGACGATGCCGCCTCGGTTACTGCGCTAGATATCTCTATGGAGAAAAATCATGCAGCGCTGGAGTCGCTTCTCGCACGAGGTGTAGATGTTTTCTACTGCGATCATCATCGAAGCGGAGCAATCCCTGACTCATCGAATTTAGAAGCCATCATAAACCTTGATGCTCAAGTGTGTACGTCACTATTGATCAATCAAAAGCTTAAAGGTCGATATGTTCATTGGGCAATCGCAGGAGCCTTTGGTGACAATTTGAATGAGCGTGCAGACAATCTGTCGAAGAGTGTTGGTTTAACAAGCGATGAAACTGAGTTTTTAAAAGAGCTTGGCGTTTTGATTAACTACAACGGCTACGGCGCTTCATTGTCAGATTTGCATATTGAGCCAGCGGCACTGTATCAAGCGCTACAGGAGTACGAAAGTCCTTTTAAGTTGCGTGAGAATTTAAGTTCACCCTATTACAAGCTCAAGCAAGGCTATAAGCAAGACTACGAGCAAGTACTGAACTTAGACCCTGTGTTTATTACAGAGTCATGTCGAGTATTTGAGCTACCGAATGAAGCGTGGGCGCGACGTATCAGCGGTGTCTATGGTAATGAACTCGCAAATCAGGAACCCAAACTTGCGCATGCGGTACTGACTTTAAATCAGAACCAAAGTGATTACACGGTGAGCGTTAGAGCACCGTTACTAAATCGAGTGGGTGCAGATGAAATCTGTGTCCAGTTTAAAACTGGTGGCGGACGAAAAGCGGCCGCTGGAATTAATCAATTATTAGTGAACGAAAAGCAGCGATTTTTCGACACGTTACATAAATTTTATATCTAATTTTTGTTTAGCCTTAGGGAGTGACCAAGGCAAACTCAGGGATAGGGAAGGCAAAAAATGTCACATTCATCAGAACTGATTGCAGAAGATATCGAAGCATATCTGAAAGTCCATGAAAACAAAGATCTACTACGTTTCCTAACTTGTGGCAACGTGGATGATGGTAAGTCGACATTGATTGGTCGTCTACTATTCGATAGTAAGCTAATTTACGAAGATCAGATGGCTGCGATTGAAAAAGACTCGCAGAAGTTTAATACCACAGACGAAGCGTTTGATTTAGCGCTGCTGGTGGATGGTCTTCAGTCTGAGCGTGAACAAGGTATCACCATCGACGTTGCTTACCGTTATTTTTCTACAGATAAGCGTAAGTTTATTATTGCAGATACTCCAGGGCACGAGCAGTATACGCGCAACATGGTAACAGGTGCGTCTACTTGTGAACTTGCGATTGTGATGGTTGATGCTCGTCATGGTATTCAAACGCAAACCCGTCGCCATAGTTACATCTGTAGCTTGCTGGGTATTAAGCACATCATCGTAGCAATCAACAAGATGGATCTTATGGATTACAGTCAAGACGTATACCGTAAAATCAAAGCGGATTACCGCGAGATGGCGAAGAACTTCAACATCGATGATATCCGTTTTGTACCGATCTCTGCTCTGAAAGGCGACAACGTCGTAACGCCGAGCGAGAAGATGGACTGGTACCCTGGTGCGACACTGATGAAGCTGCTTGAAACCGTTAAGATCGATCAAGATAAAGACCTTGAGCATATGCGCTTCCCGATTCAATACGTGAACCGTCCTAACCTAGACTTCCGTGGTTTCTGCGGAACGCTGGCATCGGGTGTCGTTCAAGTGGGTGATGAAGTGACGGCGCTGCCATCGGGTAAATCGTCTCGTGTGAAGAGTATTTATACTTATGATGCTGAGCTGAAAACGGCTCAACCGGGTCAAGCAATAACGTTGACTCTTGAAGATGAAATTGATGTGTCTCGTGGTGATATGCTGGTTCATACTGGTCATGAACCATCGGTTGCGAATAAGCTTCAGGCACACGTGGTTTGGATGGATGAGAACCCACTTCGCACTCATAAAGAGTACATCTTTAAGTTCGCAACTAAGTCTTGTACGGGTAAAGTTTCAGAAATTAAGCATAAAGTTGATGTAAACACATTGGACAAGCATGCTGAAGACAGTGAAACCTTAGGGCTGAATGAAATCGCCCTAACGAATTTATCATTGACTGATAAAGTGGCAATTGATGAGTATAGCAAGCTTCCTGCAACAGGCTCATTTATTGTCATTGATCGACACACTAATGTGACAGTCGGCGCAGGGATGGTAAACGGTGTTGATAATAGTGCGAGTGATGCTAATTCTAGAGTATACTCTGAATCAGAAAAAGAACTGAATGCCTACGTGCGTAAGCACTTCCCAGAATGGGGCTGTAGCGAAATTTAATTGATTGCTCTCTTAATTGATTGGTTTCGACATACAGTAAGGGCAGCGTAAGCTGCCCTTTTTTATAATATGAATACTTTTAAAAGTACAAATGGCTAGGAAGCTTAATGCAAACATTTTTATTGGCGCTATTGGCAATGGTGGTGTCGACAATGTCTCTGTTATGGCTGAGAAAATGGGCTGTAGACCTTAGATTTGTTGACGTGCCGTGTGAAAGGAAGTCACACAATGGCCACATCCCTTTAGTGGGTGGGCTCGCGACGTTTCTCGGGCTGTGTGCCGTGGTTTTATTTTCTGCTGGCTCTCTTCTATATAAACTCGAATACCTTTGTTTCAGTGCGATTCTAGTCGTCGTTGGTCTTGTTGATGACAAACTGGATATTCGTGCCAGTTACCGCCTTCTTATTTTAGGCTTCCTTTCTGTCTGGCTAGTGAAGGTTGAAGGGATCTCTCTTTCCTATTTAGGTGATTTACTCGGGAATGGCTCCATTGCTCTAGGTGGAGAGGCATTAATCTTTACTACTGCAGCCATTATTGGATGTGTGACTGCTTTCAACATGGTAGATGGAATTGATGGTTTGCTTGGAGTGCTGGCCGCTTGCACGATAGGCAGCTTGGTATTCTGTTCTATGTTTCAGGTCACGACGCATTGGCTCAATTCTGCCTGTTTTTTATTGCTGCAATGCTCCCTTATGTTGTGGTAAACCTCGGCTTAAAAGTGAAATCCAAGTACAAAGTCTTTATGGGTGACTCTGGGAGCTTCTTGGTTGGTTTTACCATTGTCTGGCTACTTGTATTTGCGACTCAACAGTTTGATGGGCTTTCTGACGAGCAAGTAGCAATGCGACCGGTGACAGCTTTGTGGATTATTGCGATCCCTCTAATGGATATGGCAACCGTTATGATTAAGCGCGCAATGAAAAAGCGTTCACCTTTGAAAGCAGACCGAACTCACATTCACCACGTACTCATTGCATCTGGGTTAACGGCTAAACAAGCTCTAGCGTCAATTAGTGTATTGGCGTTAGCTTTGGCGGGGGTTGGTATTTTCGGGGAACTGACACAAGAAGATGAGTCGGTGATGTTCGGTGCGTTTATGCAAATGTTTGTTGTTTACCTTGCTGTGAATATTGCGATGGAGCGAAAAGCAAGAAAGAGAGTTACAGAGCTCACTTAGTTTGCATCACCAGAGCTTAATTTCTAAAGTTTTACCCATTCTTATAAAAACAATTACTTTATTCGGTTAGGCTCGCAGGCCTAACCTTGTTTCCTATTTTTTAAGTTCAATTAGATGAAAGTTAGACAATCGATTTTGTTATTCACTTTGGCTACGTTAGCCGGAGTATCTTCGACGACACACGCCCAAGTAACTCCCCTTTTCGAAAAACCTGAAGATATGCAGCCAACTTGGGTTGACAATATCCTTGACCACTTTGGTGCTGATGGTGAATTTGATTCAAATAAAACCATCGACATGAGTTATTTGCCAACGGCCTACTATACGCCAGAGAAAAAATTTGGGGTCGGCCTGTTGATGGTAGGTCTATATGACTTAGGTGAGGAAAGCGACAACCAACCATCTTCATTGGTTGTGAACTCCTTTATTTCAATGAATGGCTCCTATGGTGTGTCATTCGAGAACATGAGTTACTTTAATGGCGATCAAAATCGTTTATTGCTTGAAGCGGAACTGCATAATGAGGCGGCCGTGTATTACGGGCAGGGCGTGATCGATGGTAACAACGAAGCTAACAAACATGAACTTGATGAAGTTCTCTATTCATTTAAGCCGATGTGGCTTACTCAGTTAAGGCCCCATTATTTTGTCGGCATAGGGGCCGAAGCTACATACGCCAAGGCAAGTCAACTTAAGCGGATGGATGGAGATACGGCTTACCCTGCATCATATGACTTACCAAGTAATCTAAGCACAGGTGTGTTATTGAGTAGCAGCTATGATTCGCGAGACTACCGATTGAATGCCAGTGAGGGGTGGTTATTCCAAGTTGATGCGGGTCTTTATTACAACGACGAAAGTGAGTCGAGTTTCTCACGTTATGATGTTGAGCTAGCCAATTACATCAACTTAACCCCTGTACCTGGCTTGATTGCATGGCAAATGCAGGGCAGTTTTCTCAAGGTGACACACCCTGGAATATGTTGCCTGACTTAGGTGGTTCAAGTGCGCTTCGAGGCATTCATAAAGGACAGTATCGCGCAGAAAATATGGCCATGGCTCAGGTTGAGTATCGATTGCCTGTTTTTCAGCGCTATGGGATGGTGTTTTGGGGAGGAGCAGGCAGCGTTGCAGACGATGTGAGTGACTTGACTGATGACTTACTAACGAGTGTTGGCACAGGCTTTCGGTTTCGAGTAAAAGATCGCATTAACTTACGCTTTGATGTGGGCTATGCCGAAGGAGACACCAATTTTTACCTCAACGTCAATGAGGTATTCTAGTGAACCTCTCTTTCCTTCTATCTACCTGCCTGCTATCGCTGTTTGTTCTTATTCCCACTGCTCACGCACAAGTTGCGCCACCGGAAGGTCTTAGCTGTGAAAAGAGCTACCATTATCGCCTCTCTTTAAGCGGTATTCCCACTGGCCACATGACTCGCAGTGAATCATGGCAAGGCAATACAGTAGAAATTAGTAGCCGCAGCCGTGCGAGTATTTTAGGTATTGGCACCACTTATGAGCAAAAGTCAGAGATGGTTTTTCAAAGTGACTCAAAGCAGTGGCTAACTCAGCACTTTCATCAGCAGGTGTCTGGGTTTAAAAACCGAGATATGATGGTACAGCTTGGCATTCAATCTAATGGCGCGTATATGTCGCAAGTGAATTTAGATGGCGATATTAAGTTCTATCAGCATGATGATCTACCCCTTAGAGATATTGATACTATCGGCGCTCAAATTCGACAATATACGCTTCAAGGTTTAAAAGAGTTTGAGCTTGCTCGTCAAGCGACTGATAAGGTAGAGGAATATCAGTATCACCAGTTAGATAAAAAAACCATTAAGACAAAGAGGTGGGGCGCGTTAACTGTATTGCCCATTCGTCAATCCGGTGCCGATGAGATTACTTATTATCTAGCGCCAGAATTAGATTACCAAATGGTTCAAGCAACTTATCATGGGGTGCTGCTTAATGGCACCGCTCAATTGACCAATTATACCTCGAGCTGTGGCTAGCCAGGGCTGCGATTAAACTATTAAGCGTGATGATGTTGGCATTCTAAGGCGTAAGTAAGTAAGCCCTTATTATGAACTTCCTATCCGATCTAGCTTAGCCTGACTATCCTCGCTATACTCACCGACTGATTTATCGTCTACGTTTTTAACGTCACTTATTGCAAGAGCACTGATATGCAAGAATACATCGAGTTTTTTCAACACAATATGATTTTGTCTTTGGTATGGGTTGGTCTGTTGGCTGCTCTTATCATGAATATTGTTAAGTCTTCGACTATGGCTTACAAAGAAATCACTGCAGCGCAAACGACTACACTAATGAACCGTGAAAGTGGTTTAGTGGTCGATATCCGCTCGAAAGATGAGTACAAAAAGGGTCACATTACGGACTCAGTTCACATTTTGCCATCAGACATTAAAGCGGGTAACTTCGGTAGCCTTGAAAACCGTAAATCAGACCCAATCATCGTAGTATGCAAAACGGGTCAAACGGCGCAAGAGAGTGCTAACCTACTAGCTAAAGCAGGCTTCGAAAACGTGAACTTACTGAAAAATGGATTGACTGCTTGGAGTGAAGCAAATCTTCCATTAGTTCGTGGTAAGAAGTAAGCCTGAGATTGATTTTTACGCTGTTCATCTAAAGCAACACTGTTTGAAAAATAATATTGTTGAAAAAGGCAGCGGTTGACGCCGAGAGTTGTGACGTTTTCCACGTAATCGTGGTTAAACCTAGTCAATACAAAGTCTCTCGGTTAGTCTCAAAACAGACATATCGAACCGAATTTAAGGATTTAAACCATGGCTGAAGCAGCACCACAACAAGAAGCACAAAACTTCGTTATCCAACGTATCTTCCTAAAAGACATCTCTTTTGAAGCGCCAAACTCACCTAGCATGTTCCAAAAAGAGTGGAACCCAGATGTGAAGCTTGATCTAGATACTCAAAGCCGTGAGCTAGGCGAAGGTGTATACGAAGTTGTTCTACGTTTAACAGTGACTGTTAAGAACGCAGACGAGACAGCTTTCCTATGTGAAGTTCAGCAAGGTGGTATTTTCACTGCTGAGAAAATGGAAGCAGGTCAGCTTGCACACTGTCTAGGTGCATTCTGCCCGAACATCCTATTCCCATACGCACGTGAAACGATTTCTAGCCTAGTAATCAAAGGTACATTCCCACAACTGAACCTAGCACCAGTGAACTTTGATGCTCTGTTCATGAACTACCTACAGCAGCAAGCTGGTCAAGGCGAAGGTCAAGCAGAAGCTTAATTTCTCGGCTAAGGTTTACTAAGCTTAAGCTACTGAGATTAGGCTAATGACCTAGGCTTAGCATAGAGATAGAATGCACAAAGCGTCATGAGATGCATTGTGCATTTTTTATTTGAGCGGCTCCTTGTTGTTAAGGAGAGTTCATTTCTTTATTTAGCCACTAATGCAGTGGTAACAGTATTCAAGCGACAGGCGGATTAATGGAAAAAACTATCGATAATGCCTATGGAAAAGAGATTGCAATGACTGTGATTGGTGCAGGCTCTTACGGAACTTCACTGGCGATTTCGTTGGCTCGAAACGGCGCTAATGTAGTGATCTGGGGACACGAGGCTGAACACATGCAGCGTCTTGAAGCCGATCGAGCTAACCATGAATTTCTGCCTGGTATCGATTTCCCTGAGTCTTTGATTGTTGAATCGGATCTAGAGAAGGCGGTTCAAGCAAGTAAAGACTTACTGGTTGTTGTTCCAAGCCATGTATTTGGTATTGTTCTAAAGAGTATCAAGCCATACTTAGACAGCGAACACCGAGTATGCTGGGCAACTAAGGGGCTAGAGCCAGAGACTGGCCGTCTATTAAAAGAAGTGGCCTATGATGTGATTGGCAAAGATTACCCGCTTGCCGTTCTGTCGGGACCTACCTTTGCCAAAGAACTCGCGATGGGTATGCCAACGGCTATTTCGGTGGCTTCTTCCGATGCTGATTTTGTTACCGACCTTCAAGATAAAATTCACTGTAGCAAAACCTTCCGTGTGTACGCCAACGATGATTTTACAGGCATGCAGTTAGGTGGCGCGGTTAAGAACGTCATTGCTATTGGGGCAGGTATGTCTGATGGCATGGGCTTTGGCGCTAACGCGCGTACCGCTTTGATTACGCGTGGTTTGGCAGAGATGACTCGTTTAGGTGTAGCCCTAGGTGCAAAACCAGATACTTTCATGGGAATGTCCGGATTGGGCGACTTGGTTCTGACTTGTACGGACAACCAATCACGTAACCGTCGATTTGGTTTAGCGCTAGGCCAAGGTAAAAACGCAGACCAAGCTCAAGAAGAGATTGGTCAGGTCGTCGAAGGTTACCGAAATACCAAAGAGGTCTGGTTATTGGCGAATCGGCTGGGTGTAGAGATGCCAATTGTTGACCAAATTTATCAAGTATTGTATCAAGGGAAGGATGCACGCTTAGCAGGACAAGATCTGCTAGGTCGTGAGAAGAAAGCAGAGCAATAAAACTCTGAGCTATAGAAAGAGTAAGGAAGCCGCTCACTAGCGCTATTTTTGATAGCGAAGGTAGCTAGCCGGTGAGCTTCAAAGGATACGTATGAAGCATTGTGAAAAACAAAACGTATGGAAAGCAATAGTGCGAGAAGCGCGAGAGCAGTCGGAACAAGAGCCGATGCTAGCCAGCTTCTACCATGCCACCATTATTAAGCATGAAAGCCTCGCAGCTGCATTGAGCTATATCTTAGCGAACAAACTCAATACCGCCTCTATGCCTGCAATGGCTGTGCGAGAAGTTGTTGAAGAAGCGTTTAACTCTGACCCTTCGATTACGTCTGCAGCGGCTTGTGATATTTGTGCTGTGGTGCATCGCGATCCGGCTGTTTCAATGTATTCCATGCCGCTTCTTTACTTGAAAGGCTACCATGCCCTACAAGGCTATCGTGTTGCCAACTGGCTTTGGAAGCAAGGTCGAATTGCTTTGGCTACTTATCTTCAAAACCAAATCTCGGTGGCTTGTCAGGTGGATATTCACCCTGCGGCGAAAGTCGGCCACGGCATCATGCTCGATCACGCAACGGGTATTGTTATTGGTGAAACTGCCATAGTTGAAAATGACGTATCAATTCTGCAGGATGTGACTTTGGGTGGTACTGGTAAAGAGGCGGTGATCGCCACCCTAAAATCCGTGAAGGCGTGATGATTGGCGCAGGTGCTAAGATTCTTGGTAATATCGAAGTTGGTGAAGGCGCTAAGATTGGCTCTTGTTCTGTTGTCCTTCAAGCTGTGCCTCCGCACACCACAGTTGCAGGTGTACCAGCGAAAGTGGTTGGAAGGCCTAAAACCGATAAGCCATCATTGGATATGGATCAACAATTTAATGGTCGTTCACAGAGCTTTATTGGCGGTGACGGGATTTAACCAAACGGCTCTTAAAGCCATAATAAGCAGTTGATAACCCTGAAGGCCTAAAAAAGAAGCTTGCTAGTGAGTACTAGCAAGCTTCTTTTGTTTTTACTGCTATGTGAGTTGCGGTAGGGGCGATTAGCTTCTAGCGCGTCTAGCTCGAGTAGGACTTCTTCTGCCCAATCAATCCATGCGTTGCGAACAAGCATGTTGCGGCGAAGAGTCAGGCGCTCTAGGCGTTGCTGTTTGTCCAGTGTTGCAGGCGTTGAGTAGTACGCAGATTCGATTTCTTGATAGTGTTGAACAAGTTTGCGAGATTCTTCAACCAACTCTGATAACTGAATACGGAAAGGCGCAGATGGTTGAACAGCGCAAGCGATGAGTTTCGCTGAAAACTCGTCACGTACTGTTGGGTGTGCGGTTGGTTGATCAAACCACTCACCAAGTGCAGCACGGCCTGCATCTGTAATTGAGTATACTTTACGATCTGGTTTGCCTTCTTGAGGCTCTAATACACAGGTAACTAGCTCGTTTTGAGCCATCTTGTTTAGTTCACGGTAAACTTGCTGGTGGCTCGCCTTCCAGAAGTAGCCGATGCTCGCTGAAAATTCTTTTGTAATATCATAACCCGTTGCATCGCGAGTGCTAAGAACGGTAAGGATAACGTGTGGTAATGACATGTCTTCAATCCAAATGGTCAATAAACTTCAAAATTGCTTAAACATCTGTTGTGCTTCTTGAGGCACTTAATCATCAGTTCGTTTAAGCTGGACCAACTTATTACTACGTTGGCAATGTCTCCATATGTAAGCCGTTTATCACCTAGGATCGATTACTCTGAGGAAATCGAGGATGCGAGAATAATAGTTATAGTGGCTCTCGCTTGGTCGATTAGTATATCTAAATAATAAGCATAAAGTAGAATAGTTGGAAATTTTTTGTCAAAAAACTAACAAAAAACTCAATAGCGTAACTCTTGGGAATGAAATTCTATTGTAGTGGGCCATTTTGGGTTTTATACAGATAGATCTATTGCAATGAGAATGTAATTCGATTTTTGTTACATAGTTGAATGCGTTTTCAGCACTGTGATTCGCGCGCAATAAAAAGGCCGCTTTAGCATACTAAAGCGGCCTTTAAACAGAGTTCTATACCTTAACGCTAAGATTAACCCGTGTTACGCATACCTGCTGCAATACCGGCAATCGTCACCATCAGTGCTTCTTCAAGTTCAACTGGCGGTGTGTCTGATTGACGAGTACGGTAAAGAAGCTCAGCTTGAAGCATGTTCAACGGCTCAACGTAGATATTACGTAGACGAATTGACTCTAGGCCCCAAGGGTCACTTTGCATTAGGTTCTCGTTGTTCTCGACGTTCAGCACTGCTTTGATGTCAGACTGAAGCTGATCGCGTAGACGATCACCAAGAGGTAGTAGTGCTGGATCGGCTAAGCGCTCATCGTAGTATCGAGAGATTTCGATATTACACTTAGAGTAAACCATCTCAAGCATACCTAAGCGAGTCGAGAAGAATGGCCATTCACGACACATCTCTTCTAACAGTGCTTGATGACCTTTATCTACTGAGTACTGAATTGCTTCACCCGCGCCCAACCATGCTGGTAGAACAAGGCGGTTTTGGCTCCATGAGAAAATCCATGGAATTGCGCGCAAGCTTTCTACGCCACCGTTTGGATTACGCTTGGCAGGTCTTGAGCCTAGCGGCAGTTTACCCAGCTCAAGTTCAGGTGTTGCTTGGCGGAAGTATGGAACGAAATCAGGTTCGCCACGAACAACTTTACGGTATGCTTCGCACGATACTTCTGAAAGCACATCCATCAGGTCACGCCACTCTTGCTGAGGTGCTGGTGGCGGTAGAAGGTTGGCTTCTAGAATAGCACTTGCGTACATGTTGAAGCTGTTTACGGCAACGTCTGGCAAGCCAAGCTTGAAGCGAATCATTTCGCCTTGCTCAGTTACACGTAGACCGCCTTTAAGGCTTTGTGGTGGCTGAGACAGAAGCGCTGCGTGTGCAGGTGCA
>JYJN01000022.1 GCA_003263845.1 Vibrio aestivus
AAATTAAGGTGTGAACAACGCTATCACCTTAGCTAAAGCATTGTGCCATAAACACTAAACTGACTTGAAGTGAGGGCGCCAAGCGTTGTGAATCACTCTTAAATTTATTGTTATGTGTCTTGGATCAAAGCACACAACCAATTCATTAATGATACTAATTCCAATCAAGGAAGAAATAGGCAGGCCAAATGAAAAATACAGTTTTGTTCGCAATAATGGTACTGATTTTTGTCAGTTCTGCGCAGGCAAACAACAACTCCGAGAAGGGCAATTATAAGCTCGGGGAGCGTCCCGACGATGAACCATGTACATGCGTGTTTAACAATAATCGAATGTGGAATCCCGAAAAAATCCTATGGAATGGCGAAGAGTGGCATTGTTCAAAGTACAATGAAGATGGTACTTGTGATTCAGTTGGGCTTGTAAACCCAAACCAAACGAAGAAGGACCCCTGCTCAAAAGAAACTACTCCCCTTTATTGCGTCTTTAATCTAAAAAACGCACCAAAGTCCATAAAAATCGATGATGACATTTGGAAATGTTCAAAATACGATAGCAACCAAAAGTGTACGAAAGCAACTAGAGCAAGCATTTAGGAGCGCTGACATTACTCGCAGCAACCTTGCTATCTGTGCCATTTAACAAAATTTAGTCAACATCTCGCACTACTCTCTCGACTAAAACACCCGCCACAAAAGTGAGGATCAGAACTTTTTCGTACTTAAGCTGGAACCCCTGCTCTACATCACAACCTACTAACTCACCTTGGGGTAGTTCAAACTCACCAGTGAACCAATTTGCTACTATAGGCTCACCACCTACAATTCGATATTTTCCCTCTAGTTGAACTAGGTACAATAGTTCATCTCTAACTTCCCATGATGCTACGTAATTGCGCCAACAAGCAGTCGATGAGTAGAGCCCACTCGAATCACTTTCCGCTAACTCCGAATTAGTTAACTCTTTCACCCTTGAGCCATCCACAGGAAAACCCAAGCAAACTGACATCTGATACTCACAACCGAAATACGTACAGCTATCTTTTACCTGAACTGTCATTTACACTCCGATTAGATAAGTCACATAACGCCGCATTAAGGTGTGAGTAACGCGACCACTAAACTAAACCATACCATCGTAAACACCGAACTCAACGATGGAATAACAAATGCCAAGCGTTAGGAATCACTCTTAAATGCTTTGTTATGCGATTTTTCAAAGCGTGTTCTTGAGCCTTTGGTTGATTTCCCACAAGGCTATTTTGTTTGAGTCATATGCCAAAAGTTCACTAGCTTCATGGAAACTACACCAACGAAATTTTGTATGTTCATTTGAAAGCTGAGGCTCTGTTGACACCTGAACTGAAAAAGAATATTCAGGCACAACAAATTGATGGTTCGCCCAGTTTTCATGACCAGCATAGTAAACCTTGGGAAGCATACACATTGAGTCCAGTTGCTGCCAATTGTAGCCAACTAAACTGGCTTCTTCTTTAAGTTCCCGCTTTGCTGCCTCAAGAAAGGATTCACTACCTTCACCACCGCCTGATATAGCTTGCCATACACCATTATCACTCCGCTGTCCGATTAAGAAGCGAGGTTGATCATTGAGAATTTGATACGGGAATACCAATACTTGAAATGGTGCTCTCATTGATTTTTCCTCTAATCGCATAACGCCCGATTAAGTAGCCCGAAACGCACAACGATAATTTCTGCATAGCACCGCAACCACTGAAGTACCTGCAAACCAAAAATGCCATGCGTTGAGGGTCTGCTTAAATTGTTTGTTATAAGCGTGCCAGAGATTGGCGCAATTTTTCAATGCTTTGAACTCCAATTTCGCTACTTTTCCACCCAAACTTATCATTATTAAATCTAGGAAAAATATGTAGATGGTAATGGGATAGCTCATTGAACTTACCATTATTTTGAATAAAAGATATACCATCGGGTTCAAAGGCTT
>JYJN01000023.1 GCA_003263845.1 Vibrio aestivus
GCCAGTTTGTGTGCTTCGCAACCACAACTGAAGTTGATGCCGATGCCTGTGCTTGGCCATCACTTACTGTAACTGTAAACGCAAGTGTGGTATCTGCAGTGTACTCAGCAGCCACAAAGCTTACCGTGCTGCCCGATACCGTTGCATTTAGGCCAGCTGGAACATCCCACGTGTAAGTCAGAGTATCGTTATCCGCGTCAGAAGAAGCCGACGCATCAACCACAACCACATCACCTGCGTTCGCTGTTGCTGGCGCAGACACTGCCGCTACAGGAGCCGTGTTCACCGGACCACCCGTGTCTTTAGGGTTAACCGTAACCGAAACGTTCGCAGTCGAAGACGCACCTTCGTTATCTTTCACTGTTAGAGCGAATGTTAGCGTTTCAGCTTGAGCCACTTCTGCCACATCAAAAGTTGCCACCGCGGCGTTTGCATTTACTAATGTCACTGCAGTACCAGCAGTTTGAGCCCAAGCATAGCTAACAATTGTGCCATCGCTGTCGGTAGACGCGCTACCATCTAGCGATACGCTTGCAGGGCCTTCTACTACTTGTGCCGCGCCTGCATTTGCTACCGGCTTGCGGTTAACAGGTTGAGTTGTACCGCCCGCTAGACCTTCATGCATTGCATTTAAAATGTCGCCGTTATCTGCATCAATTTCCCAAGAGAATAGACCTGCTAAGCCAAGGCTACGTACGTAAGCACCTTTAGCTTTTACAGAGCGGTCGTCATCAAACGTGATGAGCTTACCGTTAGATGGGTTCCATACCCACGCAGCTTCTGCTTGAGCATCGTAACCGTATTGGAAACCATTAACGCCAGTATTATCTGGACCTAGCATGTAAGTCTTAATACCTTTGTAGTCGATAACACCTGCTTCCCAAACGCCTTGCGCTTCAGTACCGGTCAGACGACCATTACCCACACCCGTCATTGGATCTGAAGGATCCGTCAACGATGCTGGCATTACGCCGTCCCAACCACGACCGTACATTGCCGTACCTAGAACAAGTTTGTTCGCTGGCACACCTTGAGCAAGTAGAAGTTGAATACCGTTATCAGACGTATAAGCAGGGCCTTTGTAAGGAACACCTTCTGCGTCAACACCTGTGCCATCACACTGACCAGGACGCATGAATGAACCACAGTAAAGGGCCGTTTGGTGACCCACAACATTGTTCCAACCACCGTAGAAGTCGTATGTCATTGCGAAGATGTAATCCATGTATTGAATCGCATCTGCGTAGTTCACGTCTTCAATTTTATCGTAACCAACACCGATTGCAGACGTTAGCTCGTAAGTGCGGCCAGTTTCTAGTTCCAGATCATCTAACATCGCACGAAGTTCAGCCATCAGTGCAATGTATGCTGGACCATCGTTTACTGGGTCACCTAGGTTAGCAGCAGCGCCGTCACCACCTGGGAATTCCCAGTCGATATCAACACCATCGTAGAATTTCCAAGTTTTCAGGAACTTCTTAACCGATGCAACGAATGTGTCACGGTTTGCTTTATCAACAAAATCGAAGAATGGGTCCGACAGTGTCCAACCACCGATTGAAGGATGATCTTAAGATCTGGGTTACGCTGCTTAAGTGCCATCAGCATTGCGTAGTTACCTTGATTGGCGTGCTGTATTCATGACCAGCTTGCTTAAAGCTCTTCTGGAATGCAGCCCATGGGTCGTGGATAACAACTTCATAGTCGTTCACACCCTGACACGCAGTTTGAAGTGCATTAAAGCTGTTACCACCTACAGACTTAACCGATTCATTTGGACCACAAATTGGGATAAAGCCGTAAAGGATGTGCGTAAGGTTGTCAGCTGGCAAGTTGTCCACTGTGTAGTCGCGGCCGTAAATACCCCACTCTACAAAGTAAGTACCTACAACTGTATTTGGATCCGTATTGTAAGATTTATTGTTCGGATCAATGTTCATCGTTAGGGCTTCAAGTGCGCGCCATCTGTATCTGCAATCAGAAGCTCAGCAGGCGCACTGCGGCTACAGCCTGTTGCATCACACGCTTCAATTTCAACTTGGTAAATACCGCCTTGGCCGTATTGGAAAGTTGCTGAAGTTTGGCTACCTGTAATTGGGCCTGTCGCGACTTCCGCACCATCAAAGTAGATTTTGTAAGTGTCGCCGCTTGTGCCGCTCCACTGGTTAAACTTGATAGTGATATCTGCAAGGTCGTTGTACTTAACCATCTGGTTGTAACCAGCGGTTGTTTCCATAGCGAGTTCAATTTTTGAAAATTGAAGGTTATTTGACCCATACACATCGATACTAGGAGCCGTTGGTGCGGCTAGTGCCATACCAGACAGTGTCATCGCGATACTGGCGGCGCACGTTGTCATACGATTCATGATAATTCTCTCATTCCTTTGTTGTTTCACCGCTTGAGCTATTAATAGATAACTCAAACAATTAGCTGTCCTACCCACTTGGCTAGAACTTCCTTACTAGTATTTGAGAACTTTTTTTTTAATAGAAATAAATAAAAACTGTTTTCGACTCAGTGCGCCAAAAACAAACGATGTTATCAGCTTGTTACATTACCTACATGGGACCATGCCACAAATCTGCAATAATTTGACCAATAACTAGAAAATCGACGCCATTTATACTAATCATGAATATGTTAAACCCAATCAATTAGTTACATAAAAACAACGATATTGCTCCCAAATAGCTAGAAACTGCAGGGGCTAGCACTTAGTGATAGTTTTCACTCTTAATTTTAACCAATAAATAACAGAACAATCAGAAAAGCGAAGCATTCACACAAGTTATACTTTTAATTTGCATAGCACTTTAGTTAATGCCGAATCCATATCGCGGGCTATTCATCGTTGTAGAGGCTGGCAACGTCTTTCCATCAATATTCCTCACAAATACTTCACACTAGTCCGATTGCAAAATATGCATATAGTTGGCAATATCGGACACTTAACGTTTGTTCTTGGACTAATACTAATGAAAAAAATCAAAGCCTTGTCGCTACTTTCTGCTCTAACATTGAGCACCTTTGCTTTTGCTGACGTCACCATCAAAGTGCCTGACACGATTGAAATTCTGAATGCCAACGGTGAGAAAGCTTCACTCGATGGTGGCTTTTTCTCTGCAACTAAAGACCTCACCTTACCTGATGGCGAGAACCAAGTCGTGTTTCGCTACAAGCCGTACTTCGATCGTGGAGACGACCGTCAAACTTCTGAAAGCTACGCGGTGATCACCAAATTCAACGCCGCGGATACAGAGCTAACTTTTGAGCTACCAAAATACCGCAATCAAAAAGAAGCTGAGAGAGACATAAAAAGCTTTGAGTGGGCGCTAATTGATCAAAGTGGCAAGGCGATTGAAGTGAAGAAAGACAACCTAATCAAAGAAGGGATGCAAATTGGTCGAGATTTCCCACAAGAAGTGCGTGAATACAACCGTACTGGTGGTATTGCTGCAGTAGCCATTGCAGGCGCTGCTGTGCCAGTAACACTGCCTGCAATTCAAAATCAGCCGGAAGGTGAAGCAATTCCGGCTTCTGCATCTGCGGCTGAAGAGATGCTGCATTTCTGGTATGAAAAGGCAGACGCTGAAACCAAAGCCCGCTTTAAAGCTTTCGTAAATCAGCAATAAAACTGATACATCTAGCGTCAATAAAACTAGAACATAGAAAAATGGCCTTGAAATTCGATTTCAAGGCCATTGTTTTATTCATTGGAAGCGAACTGCTGAGACATGTCCCGCCGGTAGAAAGGGCGTAGCAAATAGAAGCGTTGGCTTCAATACATTCAAACACCTGTTTGTCTAACTTTCCGTCTGTCACATCTTGCCGAATGATCGCCATCGTTTCATCTAAGCTCAAGCCTTTGCGATATGGGCGAGACTGAGTCAATGCTTGAAAGACATCTGCGAGTGCAACAATTCGACTCGGCAAATCCAACTCGCTTTCTGTTTTACCCATAGGGTAGCCAGAACCATCCAATCTTTCATGGTGATTGGCCGCCCACTCCACCAGCAATGGGTTAGCAATCACTTGCTTCAACGAAATACGTGAATCGGTAGCATGACGCTTAATGCAGTTGTACTCAGACGCAGTCAGCGCCTCTTCTTTGTGTAATATGGTTTTTGGCGTTTTAAGTTTGCCGATGTCGTGTAAAAGACCAGCAAGGTATAGCTCTCTTTGACGACGTGGACTCATTCCTAGCTGTTGACCTAAAAACTCTGTAAGCACCGCTACACATTGAGAGTGTTGGAAGGTGAAAGGGCTTTTTGCGTCTACTACTTTCGCCATAAACTCTGCGACCTCAATGGCTTCAGCCAACCCTAACGAGCGCGAGACTAACGGAGTTTCTGGCAAACACAGCAGCTCAGTTTTGATGTGGTTGTAATCCAGTGCAAACCAAAAGTCGTCAGTTTCGACTAGATAGCACATCTCATCGACGATCGCCGGGCAGAACAAGTTACCCGATTGAATTTTGAGCTCGGTGAGCACTGCGTGTTTAGAGTCTTGCGTTAAATTGCCGTATTCATCGAGCGGTTGATGACTAAAGAGAAAGTCCACTCTGTCAGCCAAAAAGATCAATGCGGCAAATTGTTTATCTTGCTCCGTTAATGTGGGTAAATTTTTTAACTGAATCCATCGAGTATGATGGTGCAGAATAGGCGGAGCGAAGCTTGCCAACGGTGAGCACGCCTTCAAGAGTTGATAGCCTTGACGACAATGTTCATCGGTATCGTCGGGGATCAATTGAGAGAACAGACGTGACAGCTCCTCGGATTGTGACACCCCACAATCATGAATCAAGCCCAAAGCAAAAGCGTGCTGTGACAGTTCTTCATTCCAACCTAATCGCCTAGCACAACGATAAGCAATGTATCCAACTCGATACCCGTGATGGATCGCATCTACACCCACTGCATCGAGCGCTTCAGACACGCTAGTTAGGACGTAGCGCAAATCCAAACAAACGTTATCTAAACTCGCACTCATATCGTTAGCCTAATCAATAGTGACAAGATAAACCCCACATAAACTCTAAGGGAAAAATATCTGGTCAGACTAATGGGACTTATCGATGATTTCTACTGATCGGAAGAATAATCATTGGGAAGCGTGATTGAGATAACGAAGCGAGGCTTTGATTGTAGATCCTCGTTCAGACCTATGTTTGCTTGTAGTGATAAATGAGCAACACAAGGAACAAAACATGTTTCAACGTACCATAGATAACGATATTTCACTCAGTTTGGTCCATGAGTCTTTCGCACCACTGTACGTTGATCTCGTTCGGCAGCAGCAAGCCTATTTGTCGCAATGGCTAGCTTGGCCGAAATTTTGTCAATCTGAGCAAGATTTTCGTTTGTTCATTCAAAAGTCCCTCCACGATTATGCCGATGGAAAGTCCATGACGTGCGCCATTTTCTATCAAGGCGAACTCGTCGGTAACTGCAGTTTCAACAAAATTCATCACGATTTGCGTAAAGTAGAGGTCGGCTATTGGCTAAGCGAGGATGTTCAAGGCAGAGGAATTATGCAGAAAGTCGTCAATCAACTGATTCAAATAGCATTCGACGATCTGGATATGACCAAGTTAGAGATACGAGCTGCGACAGGTAATACAAAAAGCCGCAGGGTTGCAGAAAAATGCGGGTTAACGTTAGAGGGTGTGATCACTCAAAGTGAGAGTCTGAATGGTGAGATTGTCGATCACGCGGTTTACGGTATCACCCGCTAGGTTAACCTCTAGCGGGTGAATTATCGATATAGCTAAGTGAAAGAGATAGCTATGACCAGAAGATCATCGCAATCATAGTAAGCGCCACAATACATGCGATGTTCAAGATGATCCCCACTTGCATCATCTCTTTTTGCTTAATATGACCTGACCCGAACACAATAGCGTTTGGTGGTGTTGCCACTGGCAACATAAAGGCACAAGAAGCCGCCACGGCAATAAGCACAGAAAGAATGACTGGCGACAAACCAAACACTTCGGCAACCGTTGCGAAAACAGGGATAAGCAAAGCTGCACTGGCGGTGTTACTGGCAAATTCAGTTAAGAAAACCACAAATGCTGCGATAACTAACACAATGAAGAACAAACCGAAGTGAGCGATCAGATCACTAAGCATGTTTGCCAAGAAGACACTGGTTCCTGTCGCTTTAAGCACATTACTCAAGCAGATACCGCCACCGAAGAGAAGCAACACGCCCCAGTCAGCAGTTTTTTCAATATCTTTCCAGTGCACTACGCGTGCGAAGTTCACCATAACAATCGCGCCAAGCGCCACAACCGTGTCAAACTTCGCATAGCCGCCTAACATTGCGTTAATAGGCTTACTGAAGATCCACAACACAACCGTTGTCGCAAAGATAGCTAGCGTCACCACTTTGCCTTTGTCCCAATCTACCGCATCTCGGTTGAGCTCAAAATCACCTTGTAGATCAGGTTTAATTACCATAAATAGAACCGCAATCGCTACGGGAAGCAAAATCATAGCGGCAGGTACACCAAACGCCATCCATTCAGTAAACGTTAATCCTACCTCAGCCGCCGCGATCGCATTCGGTGGGCTGCCAACCATAGTGGCTATCCCACCGATACTTGCACTGTAGGCGATACCAAGTAGGACAAACACATACGTTTTGTGGCCGCTTTCTGAGTTTACTTTGCTCAAAACACCAAGTACTAATGGCAACATCATTGCGGCAGTCGCGGTATTACTGATCCACATGGATAGCAATGCAGTCACACCAAACAACATAAATACCGCAACGCTCATCTTTCCTTTGGCCAAGACGAGCACTTTATCTGCAATAACCTTATCTAAGCCTTGCCTATGCATCGCCGCCGCCAACGCAAAGCCACCTAAAAATAAGAAGATGATTGAGTTTGCAAAGTTATTAAGCGCAGTTTGAGTATCGAAAACGCCAAAAAGTACCGCCATCACGGGCACAAGTATCGCGGTAACCGTCACGTGCAGCGCTTCAGTTAGCCACAGCACAGCGACAAATGTCAGGATACATAACCCTAGAACGACATCTTTTTCGTATGGCAGCAAGCGATACATCAAGACGAACAGGGCAATATTCGCAACAACAATTAGGCTATTTCGGTTAAGAAACCATTCTCGGGTATTGGAGGGTAAAGGGACACTATCATTTCTATTCATTATTATTTCCTTATGAGGGCCATAGGCGAAAATATCTTCACATATAGTCAACAAGGTTGATAATAATCGTAGCGAATTTGTTAACCACATCAAACATAAGGTTAATGCAGTTAACATTTTGTTTATTTGAGAGTTATTGAATTAGATTCTGCTAAATATCAATGAGAGTTTCGTCACTTAAGAAGCTGAGTAGGAAGCCAAGCTATCAAAACTTGCCATCACTTGATTCGACTTCATCACACGACCATGGCCTTGGCCTTGAGTCGGAACCAGTGTGACATTGGGCATTTCATTCGCAGCACGTTCCGAGACACTAAACTGAGTGAACTTATCCTTCTCATCATGAACGATAAAGGTTGGTGCCGTGCGCTGAGAAAGCTTATTGTATGGGTCGATTGATTGAAGCGGATAGCGATACTGCTGCTCAATCCCCGATACCACCGCTTCAAACAGTCGCATGGAGTAGCCAGAACGGGCAATACTACCAAACAGGTTGTCTAAATAGTCTAGAACCGGGGCAATCAACAACACGGGCACTTGTTCAATTTTACGATGTCGGCACTCCAGCAAGGAAGCAGTTCCCATACTATGACCGACAATACCCGCCACTTCATCAACTGAATCAAGTACCGCTTCAAGGCCTAATACGAAACCCGGAATATGGCCATATTGGCCGTCACTTGCACCATGAGCCGGATGGTCGTAAGCCACCGCCGTAAACCCTTTACTCGCGATATGCTCCATTAATGGGTAGAACTGGCTCGCGCTGCCAGACCATCCATGCGTTAACACCCAAACTGGCCCTTGCCCAAGGTAGTAGCTCATTAACTTGCCATCTTGGTATTGCACTGGAACTTCACGGAGCTCCTGTGGCTGACTGTTTTTGGCCGATGTTCTGTTGGGCGTCAACAGCAACTTTCTTGCGACTTTTTCTGCATGCTTGGGAGCCAGCCTATGATGTAAGCGAGTACTTACGTTCACCAACGTCTTTTTCATGCTGAACTTGTTTGATGTGTTGAAATAGATCTTTTCACTCATAATCGTTTCCGTTTTCTCTTTTCATCAACAGCACACACAAAAAGTGAACGATCGTGCTATTTTTAGATAAACAAAATAGCAGAGCGCAGCCCTGCTATCCTAATGTCAATTTGCTTTCCAGCTTTCCATGAAGCGCTCTACACCACTCCAAAAATGCTGATAGCTCTTCTCTTGCCCTTTGATCGAATAAAACATGTTGGCACTCAAATAGAGCCCATAAAGCTCAAAGGTCACCTGCTCGGCATCGATATCATGGCGAAATTCGCCGGAATCAATGCCCTTTTGGATCTGAATAGATAAATACTGAACCCAAACCGACACCGTCTTTTTCAGCGCAATTTGTATTTCTGTCGGTTCTAGCTCCTGTTCACGCCAAGCATCTAAGAACATACAACTGCCTTGGAACGAGTGGTTCCAGCCCAACCAGTTGTCGAGTAAAGTCCGCAGCTTCTGCTCAACAGAAATGCCTTCAGATACTCTTGCTGGCGCGATAACGCGCTCTTTAAAAACTTCATTGGCATGTTGTAAGACCGCAAGCTGCAAATTGTCTTTAGAGTTGAAATGAGCAAAAAGGCCGCTTTTCGACATGCCACAAAGCTTGGCCAAACCGCCAATCGTTAAGCTTTCTAGTCCATTCTCACTCGCCAGCTGAAACGCCGTCGTTAGAATGTACTCGCGTGTCACTTTGCCTTTACTCATTCACACCTCGAATTGATTTTACTTTTCTATTTTTAGCACGAACGTACTTTTTTGCAAACGTTATGTGTGTCTAATTTTTGAAAATGCTCCAAAGCATTGAATAGACAGTTCTATAATTATGAAACCAGGCGCTTATGAATTAAAATTTAAGTTCTCTTGTCTAGAGACACTAATGAGAAGGGTGAAATACATAATGAATCTATCCAAGTTAATCTATGTAAGCACCATCGCCGATGCTTTCAAACTGAGCGATATCGAATCAATATTAAGAGTTGCAGAACGCGTCAATCGCGAACGTTCAATCTCTGGTATGCTCTTCTTCTCACACCACTACTTCATTCAGTATCTCGAAGGCGACGAGGAAGATATCAACCTCATCTATTCTCGTATTCGCAAAGACTGCCGCCACACAGAGATCGCCACTATCGCTAAATCTGCAATTACTGAGCGGCTGTTCGAGCATTGGTCGATGGCATACTTACCGCCCAATAAAACGTTAGACAAGCTTTACGACTCGTTTTTTCTTCTAAACAGTTTACCCCGTACGATCTAACTGGTGAGGCGGCACTATCGCTCATGTTAAAACTTCGCGAGTTACTACCAACACTGTACTTAGAGCAAATGGAACGCTAGTACCTTAGGCGACTATTAAATTCTAAATCTGGATTCCCAACTTTGTTAAGCTTGATGAATGAATTAAGATAAGTCATAACAGATAAATACATATCAGTAAGCGAAAGTTTTCGGCACAATAGTCTTCTAGTGTTAATCTTTCTATTCAGCTATTTCGCGAGCGCACTATGTCCGGACTTATCGAACAACTTCTCTTTTCAGCATCCATCACAGGCCCTATTTGCCTTATGCTGTTTTTAGGCGTTTTTCTAAGACGAATTGAGCTCATCAATGAAAACTTTATCGATGTCGCCTCCAAAGTCGTTTTCCAGGTGACACTCCCTGCCATGCTATTTCTGAGCATTGTGACCTCTGAGCACGACTTCACCTCCAGTAGTTCCCTTGTTATCTATGGCATTGGTTCGAGCGTACTCTTTTTCATCTTTACCATGGTCACCACCAAACTGTGCTTTAAGAGCGGACAAGATGCAGCGTCATCATCCAAGGGGGCTTTCGTGCGAATACCGCCATCATCGCCCTTGCTTATGTGGCGAATGCCTACGGTCAACCTGGCGTCGCATTGGCTGCGATTTACGTTGCCGCAACCACTGTTCTCTATAACATCTTAGCGGTTATTGCCTTAACGCCAAAGGGCGAAGACACGGGTATAAAAGCCGTTGGCGTCATCACCAAAACACTCACCAAAAACCCACTGATTATTGCCATTGGACTGGGCGTAGTGTGTTACTTACTCTCTGTGCCTATCCCTAACATCGTACTTGATGCTGGCCAGTACTTTGCCAACATGACGCTACCACTAGCGCTATTGTGCACCGGTGGCTCGCTCAACATTCGCGCGCTGAAACAGGACAAAGCACCTGCTTGGTTCGCCACCTCCTACAAGCTGGTGCTGGCACCCGTATTAATTACATTAGGTGCTATCTTCTTCGGATTCAGAGGGCTCGATCTTGGCCTACTGTTTTTAATGAATGCGGCACCGACAGCAGCGGCCAGTTATGTGATGGCTAGAGCAATGGGCGGTAATTCAGAGCTGGCAGCGAATATTATCGCGTTAACGACCGTCCTATCATTGATTACCTGCACGCTAGGCATTTTTATTCTCTCCTCTCTACAACTGATATAACTTTCAATCCTTATTACGGTTTTGTGCGCCACACCGCAAGATATAAAGGTGGTGCATGGATACCGCCATTATAGACTATATCCATATACTTAATGCTGATACTTTGATCTGGTTATTATCGAATATTGTTAAGTTATCGTTATGAAATTTAAAGAAAAAGTTACAAGTATCGAGCTAGGTAGGGTGGTCGCTATCGTTGCTATTTTGGCGATGCACTGTCAGATGTTCTTAAGCTATCTACTTGTTGATGGCGAACCTTGGTTTGGATATGTCTTCAACCAAGCAACTCGATTCGCAGTACCGCTATTTTTCCTCATCTCTGGCTACCTGATCCAACCAAAACTCAGCCAAAGCCCTGTCGACACGCTAGCAAACTATTGCAAGCCACTCATAAAGATATGGGTTGTGTGGAGTATCATCAGCCTTCTCATGCCTTTCAACTTAGGTACGGTTGCTGAGCATGGCTACTTAGCTGAGAGACAAGGCTACTGGGGTTACCTAATGCAAGCACCTTTAAACAGCTTCCTTGAAGGTGGTTTGGTTCACTTGTGGTTTATTCCAGCTTTAATCATTGCCGTGGCGATTCTGGCACTGCTCGTTCGCTTAAATCAACAAGGCCTAATCCTTCCCGTTGCCGTTGGCCTTTTCATCTACGGTACATTAGCGGGCAGCTACCAATCAATTTCGGGACTCGAAGCGCCATTCTTTACTCGTAACGGTCCATTCTTCAGCACGTTATTGGTGGCATTGGGCTTTGAGGTAAGAGCAAGGCAATGGAACCTAGATTCAACTAAGGCTCTCGTACTTTTGATACTCGGAATGGCGATCCATTTTGGTGAAGCGTATTACCTCACGGCATACAATCAGCCGTTCAATGCCAATGACTTCTTGTTCGGCACGCCACTTTGGGGCCTAGGTATCTTCCTATTACTGCTCGCTAATCCAACTTGGGGCAACAATAATACAGTGAAGTCCCTATCTGGCTATGTACTGGCGATCTTCGTTAGCCATTTGCCAATCATCATTCTCATGAACAATGTTGCGGGCATTCTTGAATTAGCAGGTCCAACGCGAGATCTCTGCGTCTTTGTTGGCACCGTTGGGCTAACGCTTGCGCTGGTTGTAGGTGCCAAACGAACACCACTCAATCGTATACTGTTTAGATAATCTTGCAGACCCACTACTTACCGAACCAAGCCAGTTAGATTTCTCTAACTGGCTTTTTCATTGTTATCTCAATCTTCAACTGGCTCTATCGAACGTCGATCAGTTGCGGCGTGCCAAATCCCTTGCAAGCAGCAGAGCTAGACCAAATACTTGTAAAAACAAAGCAACGCTCTTGTACCAAGCAATACGAACCTCTAATGCTGTCACTTTCTCGCTAATAGCTAGGTTATCAAGGAAATAATCGTCAATCTTGTTCCGATGAGCACTTTGAGCTTGGTTAATCAACATCATCAATTTAGGCAAATGCTCACTTTTAAAGTCGGGTACCTCCCCCGATACCCAAACCGACAGCTGCCCTTTAAGCGCATTAGAGAGGCTAAGATCCATCGCTCTATCTTGATTGTGCGCGACCTGAATGTGCAATAACAAAGCTTCGCGTTTTCGCTCCAAGGTTTCTACACTGCTCCACGCTAATTGAATAGAATGTTGATTTTCCGCCTTCTGTTCTAAGTAACGCGTTACGTCACCGCCCAATCTTTCGAGTACCACACTCGACATCAATATAGCCAACACATTCAGAATTAAACCGACCAGAACAAGCACCCATGGCGGGGTAATTTCAACGACACTCACAACTCCTCAAACCTATGTAGCGGTATGTCAGGCAACTCAGCTTTGCTCACCTATTGAGTGTAGAAAAGATTCAAACAGCTTTCTTTAACCTTAGCAAAAAGCACCAACTCTGTGAAGTCTGTACAATTCTCAAACATTCGTTTCTTGCCTAAACGTTGGTTATCAACCGAAACTTGGAGAGCAACTTTCTGAAAGTCCCCACGATTTTGCAAAACATTGTGATTTTGGTTGATGATTGTGCACTCGTGCTAGCAATTTCAGTTTATCCATGTCCATTGAATCGCAGTATTATTGATAATAAGTATATTAAACAAAACCTTACATTCATCATTGATATATCGAAGGAATGACTATGCCAGATAAGCCAAGGTGGGCAAAAACGGCTCAAGAACGTATCGACGACACCCTCGAATACATAAAAAGCAAACTCGAACTAGTCGATTACAATGAAGTAAATTCAAAAGTGAACACGATGAACGACAGCCAAAAAAAGCGCTCTCTAGTGCGATTTCGATTGGTTCTTCAGGCACCAAATCATCCGAGCGCGAAACCAATAGAGAAAACCGCCGCGCCAAGCGTGCAGTGTTGATGGCCACCAAACTGTTTTTGAAAAACGACGTGTACCTCGGACAAGAGCTAGCGAGAGTAAAACTTCTTTCAGAAACTTCAGAAGAACATTTACTTAAAGAACTAAAAAGCTGGTTTATCGACCCAAGTGCGACACATGAAACTGTGGCAGATAAAGCGGTAGAAACCATTGCTCAGATGCCTAAATGGCAGAACATCAATATTGATCCAACCAAAGCGGTTCGTGGGCAAATAAACAAGCAAATGGGGTTTAACTGCTACAACGCGGTGGTCTTCTGGGCCTTCCAGGGTGGCGCTATCTCCCGCCGTTTTCTGTGGAATAAACTCCACGGCAAAGACGGTAATGCGTTTTTCCCTATCTTTGAGAAGTGTGGTTGGCATACCCCGATTCACTACGATATCACAGCCAAGCCATTCAAAGAGTTCACTCACGAGTACAAGAATCGTGACAACTGGGATATTCCAAAAGGTCAGGCGGTTTATTATGTCACACCGTATAAGAAATTTGGCCACGTGGCACTGTCTTTAGGTGGAGGCAAGATTATTAGTCAGAATGCCGTTATTCCAGCAAAACAGAGTGCGATAAAGACAGAAGATAGAGATGCAGTGAGGAAAATGAACCTCGCAGAAACTCACATGCTGGGAATTAAAAACTTCTGGGACATGCATTATCATCCCGAAAATGGCTACCACAAACTGCAGTACACAACGAAAGCTTTCTGGCTTGCTTATGAGCGTGCCGAACGATAAACATCGACTACCCAATGCTTAAGCTAACAAACGCCAGTGCAAAAGCGCTGGCGTTTTTTTGTATGTTGATTCTAAGCTTTGATTCATTATTTACTCCAACTAGAGGTAAGTGTGTGAAGCCCTTCCCTGAAACGCACATAAGCTTGACTCTATACTCTTAGCAGTCATCGAACATACTCCCATCATTGTGCCGCACCTGTTCTTGAGGAACATTGCTGACACTGAGAAAAAGGAACTCAATGGAAAATCTTACCGGCGGTCGCGAGGACGCGATTTACAGACAAGGCGATGTGGTACACAGGCCTGCTCAACCTTGGACAATAACCATTCACTCACTGCTCAAATTTTTGCATCGACATAAATTCACACAATGCCCTACTCCAATAGCCTTGTCAGACACTCAAGAAACACTGACTTATGTCGACGGTAATACCTATAACTACCCACTTAAGGGCCAATAGCGACTCACGAAGCACTCGTATCTGCGGCCAAATTGCTTCGCCGCTTTCACGATGCGTCAGCCCCACTACTTCAAGAGAGCTGGCCTCAAGGAGGCTCGTATAGCGTTCAAGTTTGGATGTTACCGATTAGAGAACCCGTTGAAGTTATTTCCCATGGCGACTTTACACCTTATAACGTGGCTCTGAAGGGAGACACTACTGTCGGCGTATTTGACTTCGACACAGCACATCCGGCCCCACGGGTTTGGGAATTGGGCTACAGCATATACTGCTGGGCTCCTTTTAAAACCCACGAATACGACAAACTTGGCCAACTTAATGATCAAATCGCACGCGCTAAAGCCTTTTGTGATGCATACGGCGCTAGCGACTCCGATAGGCAAGCTTTGGTAGACAACATGATTCTTCGCCTAGAGAATTTGGTCGCGTACATGAAGCAGCAAGCAAATGAAGGTAACAAGCAATTTGCCGCCAATATCGCGGATGGTCATCACCTAGCTTATGAAAAAGACATCGCCTACCTTATCCAGAACCGAGATCAGATAACTTTAGGTCTGATAGAGTGAGCTGTACTCTCAGCTAAATTTTGCTTTAAACATTAAAAAGCCCCTCACCAATAGTCACTAGCAAATAATGTGGTGAGGGGCTTTACTCATCAATATCTTTAGGGCGACTAGAGTCTTACTTGCAAAGTTGCGCCATGTAGAACAGATCAATTAGCCAAATCGCTTGCGGCTAAAATGTGGGTTGTCCACCAACACTTGCAGTTCGATCAGCTCATCTAGCATGACCAGTCGCTCTACATCATCAACGATGATCTTGATGCACTCTTGTTGGTCATCATTACGAGCAGTGTCCACAGCTCGGCCTTCCACCTTAGCTCCTGACTTTAAATGCAATTGAATTAGATAGCGGTACATACACACTATTTCGATGTAGTCATAATCATTGCAACTGATCATCCCTAGCTCCTTTGCTTTAGCGGATTAGCCTAAAATGAAAAGCGGCATTGAACTGACATTCAATGCCGCTATGCTTCAGGCTATAACTTATTGAGACTTAACACCCGAGATAATTGGGTCTTGTGTGCTTGCCATCACTTTAGGGTTTACACCATAGTGGCGACTAGTGAATGTGTAATCCTGACCTTTGGTGTCAATATTGTTCAAGGCATTTTCGCCACAGTTAAACGACACAGTAATCGTACCGTCGGCATTCTTATCCCAAGTGTGCGAGTTGATGTTTTTCACGCCGTCCATCAAGTACTTATCGCCATCATAAGCCGTAATCGAAGTGAAGAATCGGTTTTGCGGATCTTCAAACGTTGTGGTGTAACACACCTTCGCGCTCATCTTAGGGCTGTTGGAATATTTGTTACCTACAAAAGCTTCAGGGCTCGCGCCACCCCAACCCGCTGCATTTTCCAAGTTCCATTGATGCAGGTCAGTCACTTTGTCACTAGTACGTGGGAAGGTATAGGTAAAGTTGGTCATGCTGTTGACCTCTTGGGTATACTGCTTCACCCACTGTTCGACTTCTTCATAGTTGTACGGCTGAGTTTGGTAGTCAGTAGCAAAGTTAAAATCAGAAACCTTCACCGCATCTAACGATGCTTTTGCCGCTTCAATACCGTTCTCTGTACCTGAGCGATAAATCAGGAAAGCGTATTCTGATTCCACATCTAGCTTATATTTTGAATCTTCAACCACGTAATGCTGACCGTGACCACGTTCCGTAATCACCTGCACTGCCAAATAGTTATCGGTTTCTGGAATCGAGAACGTCACCGTACCATCTACCGCTTTCACAATCGCCACACCGTACAAGGTGTCGTCATTCATCTGTACCGTTGGCGCTTCTTTACCGCGCGGAGGTAAGCCTGCATTTTCACAAACCGCTCCGTCGCCCCTTTGCTCGTCCAATTGCGAAAGTTACGTGACGTTTCTGCATGACTGAAGTTTTCTGCGGTCACTTCAATTGTTGGATTTTGATCCGAAGCCAAAGCGCTTGCAGTGAATAGAGAACCGGTTACTAAAGCCAATGTTGTTAGTTTTGCGATTTTCATGAGACCTTTCTCCAAATTGAGATGCGTTACTCAGAGCGTCCTATTTCTGTGTAAAGGCAGTAAGTTATATGCTCAGCCAACTGATTGTGAATTCCTGCACCTAGCTTAGTTGCTAATCTAATTCCGGCCAATCAATACGCTGTGTTATCCAGTGAGATCACAATAACCAAGCTGAATAATAAATAGAAATCATTAGTTCTTATTTCTGATATTACCTAAATGCATTTCATGTCATTGACTCCATTGAGTCTGGAGCTCTGGCTTTGAAACACCAAGACATGCATAAACGCATACCTGAAATAAAACAAATGATTCGCTGTTATTCCTCGTAACAAAAAGCCGGACTTTTATTCAGCTCTCTGGGCGGAACAACACTAGATTATGGGAGTGACTGTAGTAGTGCGGCTCAGCTTGCGGATGTATCATTACTCACGTATCAGTTCAACCCAACACTCAGCTTTGACATTATCGACACGTTCAATTGCATTGAATGATAAAGGCTGGCAAATTTGCCAGCCTTTTGTTTATCTTGCCTATATGTACTTATTCCTTATCTGCACTGTAATTACCATCTGGCGCTTTTTGGACCATTGACGTAATGTCATCGCCAAACCACCCCGACTTAAACTCGAAATCTGAAACAAATCCCACTGCGGTAAACACCCCTTTGCCAACTTGTTGCAACGGGTAGCGAAATTGCCCTTTACCATGCACATAGAGCCTGCCCTGTTTCTCAATGATATCTGCGTAGAAATCCTCAGTGTAATGATAACGGCCTACATACTGAGACAAATTCTGCTCACGCTGTCCTTCCAGATAGTTCAAGTTAAGTTGATAATTAGGCCACTGATAGTAGCGAGAGAGCGAGCGCATAATTTCAAGCGCGAGCGCATCACCACCTTGCCCATTAGTCGCAACTACAGCGCCACTGCCTAGTTCAGGATAGAGGACGAAATGCGATTCATACCCTTTGTTGATTCCCCCATGAAACAGGTACTCACCATGCTCATCGCTATGTCGGTAGAAGGTCAGCCCCATAAATGGATGACTCGGCTCTTGAATCACGCTAAGTGTCTCTGCTCGAACAAAGTCAGGGTTATCTGTATTGAGAGACTGATGAACGGTTAACAGCAAACGCGCTAAGTCAGGCGTACTGGTCCACAAGCCCGCAGCAGCTTGAATAGTGTGTCGGTTCCAGTCCCCCAACAACCAATGCCCATATTGACTACCATGAGCGAGATCCATGCCTTGGTATTCAGCACGCTTCTGCTCATAAGAGATATTTTCTAGCTCTAACGGTTGCCAAAACTTCTCCTGCGCAATTTCTTTAATTGGCTTGTCGTATAGGCTTTCTAGCACTGACTGAACCAACAGGAAACCAGGGTTGGAATAGACAAACTCCCCCGAAGGCTCCTGCTGCTCAAACGGTGTCGCGCCATACTCACCAGTGACGACTTGAGCTGGACTTGGGTAGTGCTCTCCCCTAGTAAAACCAGGAAGCCCAGTCATGGCGAAACCACCTGTATGAGTGAGCAACTGTCTCAGCGACACTGGGTAAACGGCTTTCTCCTGCAGTTCAGGAATCAATAGCCTTCTAATGTCTTCATCTAGGGTAATCTTGCCTTCATCTACGGCCTTTAGGACCAACAATGCCGCCACGGGTTTACTGATCGATGCCACCTGAAACGCGGTGTCTTGCTCAACAGGATCTCCCGCTTTGTTTTTTGCACCTTGAGTATGCGTCCAGAGTATCTCGCCCTTATCAAACAGGGTAATACTAACCCCAGGCACATCGTAATACGCCATTCGATCTTCAAGCAGGTAGGTTTGCTCTTTCTCTACCTTAAACTGAAAATAGGGAAGTAAGTTGTCTAGGGCTTGCTCTTTCACCTCCGCAGAAGCGAATACACTGACAAAAGATAAAAGATATACGCTTTTCCATCTCATAACACGACTCCAAAAAAATAAAAAAAACCATTGATATTTAAAATAAAATCAATGGCTTTCATATCAACTTTGGATTTAGTTCTAGAGCAGATAGCAATGAGTCGGACAATTTTTAGAGTCATATCTCTAAATCAGACTCTTTACCGCATTAGTATCTTTATAATTCAATACATTACCGTACCAAAGCCGTTATTCTAGAGGTTCGGTTGGGGCTTGAGTTTTCACTTTTTTCGGCGCATAGGCAATGTCGCCAACTTATCAGCGTTACCATCAATCAGCTCTCCAAAACGAAAAATACCAGCCTCACCTAGCTTCATTCTGTGCCAAATTTCGTTGTCTGTCAGTGGCTGAGTCGCAATCACCGAAACAATATCATTCGGTGTGGTCTCTTCTTGGAAATTGATAAGGGACAAAAACATCTTCGAAATTATCGAACAAGATCAACGAATCTACCCTGTATTCTCGATATTCGATTCAACCTATCATAGCTTTCAAGATATCAAGGCAGGCCAGTGACCTCGCCAGTTTGAATTAAGGAATAGGATTATGTCTAAGCTACTTGTACTAAAGTCGAGCATTCTTGGTGAGCACTCTCAATCTAACCAGCTAATTGAAGCGGCGATTGAAGGAAAAACAGACGTGGTCGTTCGCGATCTTGCTGCTAATCCACTGCCTATGTTGGATGTGGCCGCGATGACAGCCATTAACGGTGGCGACGATCTTGCTGATGAACTCAAAGAAGTACAAGCGCTATCGAACACATTGGTTCAAGAGCTAAAAGACGCTGACACTGTGCTGATCGGCGCACCAATGTACAACTTCATGGTCCCAACTCAGCTTAAAAACTGGTTCGATTTGCAAGCGCGTGCAGGTGTGACGTTTGCCTATACTGAAAACGGCCCTCAAGGTCTTATCGAAGATAAAAAAGTGGTTGTAGTAACAACACGTGGCGGTATCCACAAAGATGCGCCAACAGATCACGTAACAGGTTACCTAAAAACCATGCTTGGCTTCTTCGGCATTACGAGTGTTGAGTTTGTGTATGCAGAAGCACTGAGCATGGGTGATGAGTCTGCATCAGCAAGCCGCGAGCAAGCACTCCAAGAGCTCATTGAAAAGCTATAAAGACTTCGCGATTGAGAGCGGCTCATCTCTCTCGCGAGATCGTTTAACGTTCCCTCTATAAAGCCTAGGTGCGACTATCGCCCTAGGCTTTGTTGATATTTTCTAACTGACGGTCAAACACATCCAGTACTTCCTCTAGCGCCAAGGTTGCTTGGTTAAAGTATTCCGTTGGGCTAATTTTCGGGCAATCCACCAGCACCTGCTTATCGATAGTCTCCAGTAAAGCCCCAATGGCAGCATAGCCACTATCATCTTGAATTGATCCAACTTGATTTCGAGCAGTGCGGCGGATCGCTTGCTGCAAGTACTTCAAGCGAATCCTGTCGACGCTGCAACAGTTTTGCGCGGCGGCAACACCCGTACCAATCGCTCGTGCCTGACCAATGTCTTCAGCCGCCACCAATATGTCTTGCCACAAATAACGGATAGAGCGGTCTTGCTGGTCCTTCAGTTCATAGAGTTGGCAACTCTCTGCGCAGTCATCAATCACGTAAAGAATGTTCGCGATCACGTGACTATGGGCGCTAAGATTATTCACCGCCGAGCGCGATTTAAACTCGCGGTAAACCTCAAGCCAATCTTGCTTCAGCGCTTGCCAGCTCTGCTGCTCTGTCAACCATGGAGCCTGATACTCAATCACTTCATAGCGACGCTTTAGTTGTTTTTGTATCGGTGCAATTTTTTGAATCAGTGAAGCATCACCACACAAATAGCCATTCGTTAAGCCTCGGTGCTGCTGCGTAAGCGTGAGTAACACTCTAAAGTCTTTGAGCAGCGAGATACCCAATGATTGACTGGCTGCCTATGAGAATACGTTGACAGGTATGCGTGTTTACCGCCACGAAACATCGTGCAATGCGGCATAATCTTCATAGTTCGAGAGATTTTAAAACGCTTGCAGTAATGCAAGCCGTTTTCTTTTAAGAGATTTTTACTTGTACTTATGTAGGATATCTTTGGGTATATGACAGTAATCATTGGGGTGAAGCGTTAGGCGATCTTGATGCTCATTGTCACTTTTGACGTAGTTGGTTAGCGGCAGCACTTCGATCGCAATCTTGTCAGCGTCTGGCCGCACGGCGATGTAGCGCTTCACACGAGTTAAATGCTCAGCATTCAAACTGTATACCCCTGTGCGGTACTTTTCGCCTACATCCTCACCCTGTTTATTGATGCTGTATGGATCAATAATTTCAAAATAGAAATCCAATAGCTGCTCTACGGTCACTTTCTCTGGATCGAACTGCGTCAGAACACATTCCGCATAGCCATCGTAAATACTTTGGGTTGTGTTGGTTGTGCCGTTGGCGCGCCCTGCTTGAGTTAACATCACACCCGGAAGATGACGCATGAACTCTTGCACACCCCACAAACAACCACCAGCAAAATAGATCTTTTCCATATTCGCTCTTTCTCAACACAAGATAGACGGCAGGCAAGTTATCACACTTTTCAGTGAGGTGGGATGCCTAAAACCAAACACTAATGTTCCAAAACGTGCTTAAGCCCAAAATCCCACGCCCACTAAACATTCATAATATCAATAGGTGTTCTAAACTATTAAGGAACACTTAGTTAAGGTGTCTTTTAACATTATAGAGATACCCACATCCCTTGATTGATTTGTCCTGTTAGGAGCCACCATGTCATTTATTTTTAAGTTCACTCAACTGAAATTGATGACCTCACTCATAATTATTTTGGGGACTCTATTTAGCACACTGTCCGTTGCTGATGAGCAAAATGGTAATACTTTCGTTGTTGGTGTAGTCAGCTCCAAACCTGTGAGAGCCTTTGAACGGGCTCAGCCTCTTGCCAATTATTTGGCCGCAAATCTCAGCCAATATGGCTACACCAAAGGAGATGTAAAAGTCGCTCGAAACTTAAGAGAGCTAGAAAGATGGTTAAAGCGTGGTCAAATAGATATTTTCTCTGAGACCGCTTTTACCGCCTATGAATTGGTGAACTCTGACCTCGCCGATATTCTAGCAAGACACTGGAAAAATGGGTCGGCTGAGTACCATTCGCTGTTTTTCGCTCGTGTCGATAGCAACATTGCCAGTTTCGACGATTTGGTAGATAAGATCGTGACTTTTGAGGATAGGCTTTCTACTAGCGCGTACTATTTACCTGCCACCACTCTTTTGCAACAGGGATATAGCCTTAGCGAAGTGTCTTCCCCTAGAGAAACACCGCCAAAGGGGACTATTGGATACTTCTTTGCAGACGAGCTCTCCCCTCATGGTGATGAATCCAGCATGATGTCTTGGGTGGAAAAAGGCATAGTCGCCGCTTCTGCATTCAGCAATGAAGATTGGGACGACGAAGTGACGCCCGAGATCAGCGCTAACCTCAATGTGTTTTACCGCACACCCAATATCCCCCGAGCAGTGATGATGGCGAGATCCACGTTAGATCCACAGTTAAAAAAAGACATTCAGAAATTACTATTTACTGCCGATAGCAACGAAGAGGGGCTCAATGCATTGAGAGCCTTTAAGAAAACCAAGAAGTTTGACCCAATACCACAAGAAGCACTCAACACTATTCATGAAATTGGTGCAAAACGAACAGTGCTAGAAGATTAAACGGTGGACTATGAAGTTAAGGGGAAAAATATTAATGACCAGTACGGTGTTTATTGTCATCACCGTGCTAATGCTGTTTTACTCTCAGAGCCACGTTCGCCAGCTCTATACCAATGAACTGCTCAACGCTACATCGAATAACATCTCCGAAAACTCGAAAAAACAAACGCTTGAACGGGTAAAGGCAACGCTAAACTACTTGGTCGACGCAACGATTGGGCCAATGTATTTCTTCGATCTTGATGGGGTAAGGTATGTCATTGAACCTGTCATCAATGATGGCAATATTCAGAAAGTTGCGGTATTCGATAATGAAGGCAAAGTTTTTTACTCAAGCAGCCCTGACGATCGGTATGGACAAGCGGTCAACTCACCAGAATTAGAACATACCGTAATTCAGAATAGCGAAGTCTACATCCACCAAAACAGTGACTCTTTAACCCTTGCCGCTCCGCTCAATATCCAAGACAAAATCCTGGGGGCGTGCTGATCATCTACTCTTTAAAAGCGGTTAAGGAAGACATTGAAAGAAACCAAGAGCTAGTGGTTGAGTTAAGCCAATCCAACGAGCGGCTATTTATTAAACTCAATATACTCGTATTGATCACTACCTTATGTCTTAGCCTGTTTCTTTCGTTGGGCCTTGCCAACAGATTGATCACCCCACTTTATGAACTCGTTGCCCACGCCAAACGCTTAGAAAAAGGAAAATACGGCAGTTATAACAAAGTATCTTCAAACGACGAGCTTCAAGAGCTTGCAGAATCCATCAACGATATGGATCGACGCCTAGAGCAGCGCACCGCCGAGATTGAGTTCATGGCATTTCATGATTCATTAACCAAAGTTCCCAACCGAGCCTGCTTTATTAAGTTCATCCAAGACCTGATTGAAGATATCGATTCTGCACCAGAGCCATTCTCCATTCTTTTCATAGATTTAGATGGGTTTAAAAGTGTTAACGGTAACTTAGGCCACCAAGCCGGCGATAACCTGCTGTGTGAGGTGTCTTCTCGAATTAACCAAACGATACAAGCATTCAACAAGGTTAACTTTGTTGCTCGAGTTGGAGGCGACGAATTTATCGCTTACATAAATCAAGCCGATCCAACCTCAAATATCGAAGCCATAACACAGCAGCTACTCAAAGAAATCCATAGGCCGATCAACCTTGAAGAATCGTCAGACCTCGTATATTCCGGCGCAAGTATTGGTATCTCTAGCTATGACAAAAACGCAGAAACCCAAGATGCCGAAGCGCTTATTAAGCAAGCGGATATCGCTATGTACGCAGCTAAAGCCATGGGGAAAGGGGGCTACACCTGTTACTCCGAGCAGCTTGAAAGAGCCAGTAAGAAAGCCGATGAGTTAGAGAACAACTTGAAAGCCGCAATGGCCGACTTTAAACAATTCCAAGTCTGGTATCAGCCGCAGGTCGCATTGCACGACGAATCAATCGTCGGTTTTGAAGCCTTGCTTCGTTGGAACCACCCTCAGCTGGGAGAAATATCACCTGCGGAGTTTATCCCCGTGGCCGAATCGACAGGTTTAATTGTCGACTTGGGCAAATGGGTATTTAGTCAGGTAACGGAGGACATAGCGAAGTGCAGTCATGAGTTGACATACACAGTTTCGGTCAACGTCTCTGCAAAACAACTGAGAGATAAGGGGCTGGCTCATCATTTACAAGAGTGCACAACGGCTTCCAATGTCGCGATGAATCGGCTGCAAATAGAAATCACTGAGACAGCATTGATGGACAACTGGGAAGTGGCTCAAGAATCTCTTAATGAACTACGAAAAATGGGGATGGAAGTCTGGCTTGATGACTTTGGCACAGGCTATGCCTCTTTGAGCTACCTACAAAAGCTGAAGATTGATGGCTTAAAAATTGATCGAAGTTTTATTTCTGGTGAAAACGTCAATCTCACCAATAACACCCTGTGCTCGGCCATTATTTCTATGGCCAAGAAATTGGGTATTAAAGTCGTGGCTGAAGGGGTGGAAACCTATGACCAAGCCGAGTTTTTCAAACAAGAGCAATGCGATTGTGCTCAAGGTTATTTCTATGCGCGGCCCATGCCATTTGACAAGCTCAACTTAAAACCGCGCTCGAATATAGCGTGACTCAACGTCTCACAACCGGTTATGAACAGAGGTGCAAACAAGCACCTCATTCTAAACAGGCACATCACTGTGCAAACACCTTGTCTCGTAAGGTTGTGATAATCAGCTCTCTTAACCACTGATGAGCAGCGCTCGACGCGGTGCGTTTATGTTCAATTAGATAGATGTCGACACCAAACTCTGGCTTATCGTCCATCGCAAACACTGGCACCAAGCGCTCTTTTAGGTTTGCCATATCCAGCAGCTTGTCGGATGACACCATGACCGTGTCGCTGTTGTCCATCACCTCCACTAGCGTCAATAGCTGGCCACTTTTGAACATGACATCACGCTCAATTCCGAGCTTAGCAAGATGATTGTCAACAGGGTTACTCAAGCCCAACGACGAGCGAATATCTAAGCTCATATCTACGAATCGATAGTTCAAGCAATCTTCTAGCGTTACATCCACTTTAAAAGCCAGCGGGTGCCCTTTCGCCACATAGAAGACTGGATAGATGGAGCCGAGTTTTTCAAATGGAAACTCTTCTGTATTTTCAGGCGCGTTAATGTGAATAGAAAAATCCACATCTCGTGAGACTAACTGCGCTACCGCGTCTTTACCGACAGGAAACTCAACAAGACTGGCTTTCGGCGCTTGTCGCGATAAGGCCGCCGCAAGAGGCACTGACAAGAAACCACTCATGAGCGGTGGCAAGGAGACCACAAACGTTTGATCGCAACTTTGCGGAGAAAAAGCGGTTTGTGCGATAAGGTGCTGAGCATTTCTCAGCAGCTCTTCGAGTGGTGCTTGTAGATCCAATGCTTTTTGCGTGGGAACTAAGCCATTGGATTCCCGGTAAAAAAGCGGGTCATCGAACAAGTCACGTAAGCGCCCGAGTGTTCGGCTCATAGCAGGCTGAGAGAGGTACAAAGTTTGAGCGGCGCGAGTGACGTTTTTCTCCTTGATTAACACACTCAAAGAGACCAATAGATTCAAATCTAGACGGGACAATTGCTGCTCTAGCGTTACCATAATCATGCACTCAAGTTATATCACTGAGCAGACTATGACACTGCAATGCATAGATGTACAGGAAGGTGGCGCTCTGTTGTGCGAGCGCCAGCTAAAAAGGCCAATTAAGCTTGAACCGTATTTTCCCCCACACCATAGGCAATGAGGCGTGAAAGTTCAGTTAAACTGCGACCAGATTCCGCTTGCCAGTGGTTAAAGGCTCGTTGAATGGCCTCTAGGCTGCGCTTGGTGTACAAGCCACCTTCAATAATGTTGTTAGCTCTGAGGTAGCTTTCAATATCACGACTTAAAATGAAGGTATCTTTACCTAACTGCCTCAGAGCATAAGGACCAGTATTGCCTCCTAATCGCTCGCCATGTTTTTTCAAATATAGCCACAAGCCAACAATGTCTTCTTCTGGCCAATCTGCAATAAACTGAGCAAAGCTGCCATGCTCTTTTTGCACATTGCGGATCATCTGCGCATTGGCTAGCACGGTTTTCACTTTGGTAAAGTTGCGCACAATACGCGTATCTTGGCTTTTGCGCTCAAGCATGTCAGCAGGCATTAGCAGCAGCTTCTCAATATCGAACTCCCAAAATACTTCTTCAAAATCAGGCCATTTGTTGTGAATCACGCGCCACACAAAACCAGACTGAAAAATGGACTTGGTAAACTGCGCCAAGAAGCGATCATCTGAAATGTTCGCTAACTGAGTATTCGTTAACGGGCCTGGTAATAGCATTTCTAATGCGGTTTCGCCGCCTTTGCGTTCGGCAGCTCGGTGATAAATGTCATCGAAAGGTTCGTAGTTCATATTCACTCAATAAAAGCGTGACTCAATAGAAGTCGAAATAGAGTACCTGACCTCAACACAACTTTCCTGCCATTTTTGGCATTACCCATCAGCCAAAGAAATAACTATAGGTAATTAAAATAGATAAAATGGCATGCACTGGATGAATATCTGATATCAATTTAAGTCAGTAGCTTAGGAACCCACAATTCGTAGAATGAACTCATCGAATCAATGAGCCACGGACTGCAGCGTTGATTAACTTGTTTAAATTACCTTTAACTACCGAGGTTTATTATGAAAAAGATTCTACTTACTTCAATCATTGCAAGCTTGGTTTCTGGTTCTGTGCTCGCGAATGAAATCGAAATAACACGAGATAACTACGTTGTGGCAGAAACCAGCAAATACTTTGGCGTGACAGAGATGAAATCCGAAAATGGGGTGAATACATGGCGTCACTTCCGTACTCCACCAAAAACAGAAGACCAACCAATTGTGCGCATGAACCGCGATACCATTTATTCAACAGCGGTCGTGGATACTGAAAAAGGCGCAACTATTACCCTCCCTGATTTTGGTGACCGCTTCACCATGGTTCAATTCACCGACGAGAACCACAACACTTTCGATATGATTTACACCCAAGGGAATGAAACGATTTCAGTGCCTCCAAGCACTAAGTTCATGTTTGTATTGGTAAGAACCTACTTGGCAGACATTAATGATACCGCTGAGATCAAGAAGTTGAACGCTTTGCAAGATCAGCTGGTTATCACGGCTGGATCAACCGACGATTATCCAATCTACGGAGGTTATGAGCTGCCAGAGCTTGTAAGTAAGCTAGAGCCTGTTAAGCGCAGCATTCTGGATGAAATCGAAGAGAGTAATGTTTCTGATTCAGAGTTTATGTTCGGTACGCCAGATTACACCACTAGGATTGGTCGCGAATATGGCGCAGCTTATGGTTGGGGCGGTGCAACGTTCAAAGACAACGTTTACCAATACTCTAAGAACTTCTCATCAACACAATGTCACCAAACAACGTTTGAAGACCCAGAGAACGTAGGGTTCTGGTCACTCACTGCCTACAACGATGATGGCTTCATGTTCAATGACCTAGCAAACATGAATAACGGCGTAGCTGAGCAAAACAAAGATGGGACATACACGGTCAGCTTCGGTTGTGGTGATGATGCAATTAACAACATCCCACTTGATGGTTTGAAACAAGGCCAAAAATGGAATGTGTTAGTTCGTCATTACACGCCTTCTGAAAAACTGTTCAAAGAACATATTGACCCAAGTAAAACCATCGAACGTGTTCAGTAACTTAATCAGAACTCTGTAAAAAACGACCAAGGTCAAACCTTGGTCGTTCGTTTTTGGACAATGAGTCAATCGCTTTAGCGGCTTACGATTTGACTACCTGTCTGCCTTAACCAAAACAAACATGTGATAACCAAATTCATCAGCATATTGTAGGCTCAGATTTACCTCGTGTTCGATGTCTTTGAACGCTTGAGTTTCGGCCATTGTGCTCTTAGCTCGTCTAACCGTGCCGACAGCGGGCCATAGTAGTTCATCCAACCTTCTTTGCTTTGTGGAAAATGAGCCACCACCTGATAACCGGCTTTTTCCATCTGCTCTAAACGGGTGTTCACCTGTTTGATGTCTGGATATTCATTGTTCCAAAAGTCGATAGCAGTTTGGCTAGGGTCTTCCGTGCACCAAACCATGTCACTCACCATCAGACAACCTTGATCGGTTAATAGCGGTTTCCAATGCTCAAGCGCTTTCTCGATCCCCATGATGTAAGCACTGCCCTCTGCCCAGATCAAATCAAACGTGTTTGGCTCGAACGGCAGTTCCGTCATGCTTGCACACTCCGTGCTTAGCCTGTCAGATTGGCCATTTTTTTCAAATCGCTCGCGAAGTCTGTCGAGTGCCGACTGCTCATTATCGATCGCCGTAATATGAGCTTGGGTGTTTTCAACCATTACTTGCGTCGCTAAGCCTTTTCCACAGCCGACTTCTAAGATGTTCGTCGGTGCTTTAGGTAAAACATTAATGCTTGTGTTGTGTCTTGTTTACTGCCTGGGCCCCAGCGTTCAAGCGTTTCAAACACTGCCATAAAGTCAGCCATGTATTGTTCGTGTTCGTTCATGTCTTTTGATAACCATTTCAATCGCAACGCTTCTTTCTCATTAAAGCCCTGCTTCATTAACCAATCTAAATGTGCATCTGGCGCGAGTTCATCTAATCCTTTATGCCAAGAGGTTAGATCCCCCTCGCCTAACATTGCAGCCAGAAGATCCCGAGATTGTTGCTTACGCGAAATCTCGTCATCCAATGTTTGTAACCGGCTTTGCAGCAATGACCGATCAATCTTTGCTTCCAAACACGCCTTGCACTCTTTTAGCGTTAAACCAGCAGACAGAAGCTGCTGAACCAAACGAACACGCTGCAGATCATTATCGCTATAGACTCGATAACCATTCGCTAGACGCTGGCCCGATATCAAACCCTGTTTTTCGTAGTAAAGCAGTGCCGTTCGCGACAAACCCACTTTCTTAGCTAGCTGGGATATTTGATACATGGTGACCTCTCTCGCGCTCAACCCCAAAATTACTGCTCTCTGGTCGCGTATTCGTTGATGACATGGAATGTAAACTATAAAGCTATAGACAGGTCAAATACTAATAAGTTTTTCTCGACTCTAGAAATATAAAACGCGCGAAAATCTTCGCGCGTTTTCTAGAAGGTAGGTGCTGAGCCTTATAGATACTTCTCAATCGGCAATAGCTGATAAAAACGCGACTGAAAACGCGGCCAACGCCCTACTTCAGGTTCGGTTGCCCAACTCTCGCCTTCCGAATACCAGCGCACATCCCCTTCCACCAGTTCTAGGTGCCAACTGTGTTCTTCATCCATCAGCTTATCCATGCCTTGTGCGAGCTTTTGAGCAATCTCTTCATCTTCAATCACCAACACAGATTCGGTATTAAGGTAAGTGGAACGCAAATTGAAGTTAAACGACCCTACAGTGGCAATTTCGCGATCAAACACAGCCGATTTTGAGTGCAGACCATAAGGCACAAAAGGGGCGCACTTAGATTCGTCTTTGGTTGATTCTTGGCACAAATCGGAATCAGGTTTAAGCTCAAATAGCTCGATTCCATGCTCCAGCATGTCTTTGCGGCGGCCCGCGT
>JYJN01000024.1 GCA_003263845.1 Vibrio aestivus
CTTTCTAAGCTTGGCTACCAGCTAGACGCAACACACGGCACAGCGGTAATTCTAGGCGAAGCGGGAATCAACCCACGCCTAGTGAACAAAGTACACGAAGGTCGTCCGCACATTCTTGACCGTATCAAGACAACGAGTACACCTACATCGTGAACACGGCTGCTGGTCGTCAAGCGATTGAAGATTCGAAAGTTCTACGTCGCGGTGCGCTCGCTGAGAAAGTGAACTACACGACAACGCTTAACGCAGCGTTCGCAACGTGTATGGCTCACACAGCAGATGCGAAGACATCGGTAACATCGGTTCAAGAACTTCACGCGAAAGTGAAAGCTGACCAAGCATAATTGGTTATCTTGAGCATTAATATGAAAGCCCGCTATTGAGCGGGCTTTTTGTTTTAATTAGAGAATTAACCAAATCCTAATCTAGCGGCTCTAGACGCAGGTGGAATAAGCTGTCATGTTTAGCGAGTCTCTCTAATACCGACTTAATTACTGTTACGCAAAGGGATTTATGGAACTGACATTTGAGATCTTCGCACTGCTATTTGCCGTGGCCACTGTGCTGGATTCATCGATGCAATGGCTGGGGGCGGCGGGCTACTAACCTTGCCTGCACTTTTGGCAGTAGGTGTTCCTCCAACTCAAGCTCTGGCAACGAATAAGCTACAAAGCTCTTTCGGCAGCTTTTCCGCGAGTTGGTACTTTGTGCGTAATGGTTTAGTCAGTATTAAAGAGATGAAATGGGCGATAGTCTGTACCTTTATTGGTTCAGCTCTGGGTGCTGAACTGGTGCAGTACATCGACGCCAGTTTGCTTACTAGCCTAATTCCTATTCTGTTGATTGCGATATCTCTCTATTTCTTGCTAGCGCCGCAAACCAAAGAGTCGACCAATAAGCAAAAGATGTCGGAGTCTTTGTTTGCGCTTTCCGTTGGTGGTGGTGTGGGTTTCTATGATGGTTTTTTTGGTCCGGGAACAGGCTCTATTTTCACCGTCTGTTTTGTGGTGATTGGGCACTTTTCACTTGTCGATGCAACCGCTCGAACTAAAGTATTGAACTTCACTTCAAACATCGCGGCGCTTCTATTTTTCATTCTAGCGGGCTTGCCTGTATGGGAGCTTGGTTTAGTGATGGCGCTTGGCGGCTTCCTTGGTGCTCGTTTAGGCGCTAAAGTCGTGATTTCAAAAGGTCAGAAGTGGATTCGTCCTTTGGTGATTGTCATGTCGATGCTCATGGCCATTAAACTACTTTGGTCTGAGCATAGCGACTGGGTGCTTTCTTTCGTTGCTTCGTAAATCGAGATAAACGGTTATTTCACTAACAAGGCAATGCGTATACCAAAATGGTGGCTGTCTCTAAATCATTTGGATGAAGCTTTCCATTTTCGTTGTGACTGGATACCAAGCCAATACTTGAGCCGGTTCTGTTGAGGCCAAGTGCGTCAACGTGAACTGACGTGTCGAGCCCTGCCCAAAGCATTCCGTGTTGATTAGCTAATACAAAGAAGCTTAGTAAGGTTTGTTGCTGCTCTCCGTTGATGCTACCACCTGAAGTAAAGCCAGCGGCAATTTTGTCGCGCCAAAGCCCTTTGCAGTAACTGTCACTGCTTGCGTCCATGAAGGCTTTAAACTGTGCAGCAGCACTGCCCATGTAGGTTGGGCTACCAAATATAATGGCGTCATATTGGCTAAGCTCGTGAAACACTTCAGTCTTGCTATAGCGACCAGCTTGAATATCATCGCCCACTATTTCAAACAAGGTTGGCTGTACATCGCACTGTTCGACTCCCTCAGCTACCTTTACTGCGATTTGTTTGGTATTACCGCCATGGGAGAAGTAGACGATTGCGATTTTTGCTGTCATATCAACCTCCTTATAGCTGTTCTTTAGATTTGGCTCTGATACCACGTACTCGACAAATTCCCACTCAATGCCGTCTTGGTCGAACACGTAACAACGCTTGCGATAGGTTTCATCCATGACTTCATCGTCGTTTCGAAAACCCGCGGCTATTAAACGTTGTGACACTTCATTGATGTTATCTACAACAAATCCCACATGATTCAGACCAAGATCGTTATAGGCCTTGCGTTGGCAAGTTTGCACGTGCTCCGGTTCAGACTCTTGCAAGGCAATGTAGCTATCTTCTGTACCTAGATGGCACCATCGCTTGGTATTTTTCCCTTGATGTCGAATTTGAAAGTCCGGCATAGCGGTTTGCAGAAAGTGAATCGTTCTTTCTAGGTTCGTGACGGTAATGTTGGCGTGTTCGACAAAGGCTTTCATAGGCCCTCCTTTTGTAATCGCATTTCGATGGCTTGTTGATAGTTTTGGTTAGGGAAGCGACTTGATAGCCAATAGCCGCTGTAAGTTACTTTAATCGTGTGGTCATCTGAACTAGAAAAAAGCGCGGGAAATCATCGCCTCCCAAGAATCTAACTGCTGGCTCTCTGTCTTATTCTTGTTAGGTACGCTCGGTTGGAAAGGCTTTTGAGTTGTGCTGAAGGCAGCAATGTAAGCTTGCCAAAATTGTCTAAGTGCGATCTCTTTGTCATTCATGTATGGCAGTAGATGGTTAAAAGCGTGAAAGCCTGTCACACCATGGAGCAGGGTAAAGTCATTGGTGTGATAGAACTGTTGCAATATGAGTTCGGCCACTTCTTCAAGCGTGAGAGATGAGGGTGATAAGGAGATGAGATGAAAGTTCGAATGGCGGACAACTTCATTGATTCGATCATCAATGATCCCCGGTTGAAAGTGATGATCATTAAATAGTTTGGCAGCGAAGTTCAGTTGCTCTTCAGCTGAATATAGATCGCTGATCTCAAACTTAGGTAAGGGAGTATATTGATTTTCCCAGTAGATCAGCGCGAGTGCGATCTCCAAATGGCTGTCCGCTTGAACCGCATAGCTTAAGCGAATCAGCGCGTGGAAGGCTGCTGATCCAAAGTTAGCGCTTAGTTCTTCAAGCTTTTCTTTCAATACTGCACCAACACCATTTTCAGAGAATCTCGAGAGGTATGACTCTATCCGCGCATCCAGTAAATGTTGCTGACTGTGATTCAGCGTCGTTAATCGCGGAGTGTAATGCTGAATGAAATTATTGATGATCTCAGTTTTTGCATTGAGTTGCTTATAGGCGATCACCGTCATTGGAAGGTGATTCGTCAGACGATCACCGTATTCGAACGCAAATTTTGCGTTGTAATTAAGAAAGTCTTTAAGGGATGAATCAGATTTCAAAAACATAGCTAACTCACTTAGTAAAGTTATTTGTTTATAAACTAGATTCTTTACTAATGTTTGTAAATAAAAAACTTTATTTAATTGCTAGTGTGTTTGATTTTGCGATCTATGATGGATTTTTGAACAGGTTGAGACTAGAGAGGGGAAGATCAAAAAAAAGCGCCTTTCGGCGCTTTTTTAAATACTTACGTTCACTTGTTTTACTGTGAATTATAGAGACTCAGTAAAAGTACGAGCGATTACGTCACGTTGTTGCTCTGGAGTTAGAGAGTTGAAACGTACCGCATAACCAGATACACGGATTGTTAGCTGTGGGTAGTTCTCTGGGTTTGCAACTGCGTCTTCTAGCGTTTCACGCTTAAGAACGTTAACGTTCAGGTGTTGACCGCCTTCGATTTTTGGTGCAGTTTCGATAGCAACTTCGCGGCTTTCGAACTCACCTAGATCAGATGCTGGAACAACTTGGTCTGCTTCGTAGCCAGAGTTTGCAGCAACACAACGCGCTTCGTTTTTCTCTGTATCTAGTAGCCAGATTGAGTTTAGTAGTTCGTCGTTAGCGGCTTTAGTAATTTGAATACCTTGAATCATCACTTTCTCCTATACACATAATTGTGTTGGTTGGTGTTAACTTTCTAATTTTTGTTAAGCGTATTTTCTACTTAGCTGATACCCACTATTTTAATATTGATTTACGTCAAAATACAACTAAAAACATCAAATTCTTAATGGTTATTAATTTGAGCTCAATCAATAAAGCGTTGGAAAACCTAGCCTGTTAACTATAGTTGATAAATTAAAATATATCTATAATGATATTTTGTTGTAATTTTACTACAAAGTATCGAATTTTAAGCGGCGATAATGCAGCCAAGCCGCATTGGTTCGTCGCGTTTCTGAAAGTAAAAAGTGATTAAATGACAAAACAGACACAAGCATTTGGTAACAAATTTATTGGTGCCCATGTATCCGCAGCGGGCGGCGTGGATCAGGCTCCAATGAGAGCTCGAGAGATTGGTGCGAACGCCTTTGCGCTCTTCACAAAAAATCAAAGGCAATGGAATGCAAAGCCTCTTGAAGAAGAGACAATTGCAGCGTTCAAGTCAAATTGCGAAAAGCATGGCTTCAAATCTGAACAGATTCTTCCCCATGATTCGTACTTGATTAATTTGGGTGCTCCTGAAGTGGAGAAGCTTGAGAAGTCACGCGCCGCTTTTATTGATGAGATGGAGCGATGTCGCCAGTTAGGTTTGACGTTACTTAATTTTCATCCTGGGAGTCATTTAAAGAAGCTTTCTGAAAAAGACTGCTTATCGCGAATTGCAGAATCGATAAACATTGCTTTAGAACAAGTGCCTGATGTGATCGCCGTTATTGAGAATACTGCAGGGCAGGGGACGAATTTAGGTTGGCGTTTTGAACACCTCGCGCAGATCATTGAACAAGTAGAAGATCAATCGCGTGTTGGTGTTTGCTTGATACTTGCCATACCTTTGCCGCAGGCTACGATTTGCGAACAATGGCAGCATGCAATGATACCTTTGCAGAGTTTGATCAAGTGGTTGGGATGCACTATTTGAAAGCAATGCATCTTAATGATTCAAAAGTAGAATTGGCAGGCCGTGTGGATCGCCACCATTCACTGGGTAAAGGTGAAATAGGTTGGGATTGTTTTGAGTTCATCTCCAAAGACAGTCGCTTTGATTCTATCCCGTTGATTTTAGAGACAATTGATTCCGATATCTGGGCTGAAGAAATTTCTAAGTTAAGAAAATTTCATCTAGATTCAATAAAATAGAGGGTCAAGCGAAATAATTGGCATCCTTTTTTCATAGTGTCATAGCGAGCAAGTAATTTATCGGCCTAGTAACTAGTGAACCGGAGATTGGCGATCGAGTTACCTATATTGGGAGGGCGCCGCTATGACATTTACGACAACTGCACCACGAATGACCTCACGAGTTAACATCACTCGTTTCCCTGTTCCTAACCGACATATCACAGGACAGGGGCATCATCGAACTCCGCAAAAGACCCAAACCGACAAGTAATATCAGATACGGTTACACTTCTAATTCGCTCTGTGTACAATGCTAACACTCTTGTTCACAGGGCGGTTATATGACTCCAAACCTCACTTGGGAAGCGCTTCTTTCTGAAGAGCAAAACCAACCTTACTTTCAATCTATGATTGAACGCATTGAATCGCAGAGAAAAGAAGGCAAAGCCATCTATCCTGCAAAACAAGATGTGTTTAATGCGATGATAGAAACTCGTCTTGAAGACGTCAAAGTCGTTATTCTCGGCCAAGATCCTTATCACGGGCCCAATCAAGCACATGGTTTAAGCTTTTCCGTTTTACCTGGTGTTAAAACGCCACCGTCTTTGGTGAATATCTATAAAGAGCTTGCACAAGATATAGAAGGCTTTGAGCGACCAAACCATGGCTACCTGATGCCGTGGGCTAAACAAGGGGTGTTGCTGCTTAATACTGTCTTGACTGTCGAAGAGGGCAAGGCCCATTCCCATGCCAAGTTGGGATGGGAGCAGTACACAGATCGAGTGATTGAAGTGATCAATGAACACTGCCAAGGCGTGGTGTTTATGCTTTGGGGCGCGCATGCGCAAAAGAAAGGGCATAACATTGATACGACTCGGCATCATGTGCTGACCGCGCCGCATCCATCTCCTTTATCTGCCCGCCGCGGCTTTTTTGGCTGCCAACATTTCTCAATAGCAAATAGGCTGATTGCTGCGCAGGGGAAAACGCCTATCGAGTGGCACTTGCAGCAAGAAATATAGCGACTATTTTTTGAACAGCGTCAAAGCGAGAGAGGGTGGTATCTTATACACTTATAAAAAGTAGGTGTTATGGAGAGCCACTATGATAATAGAAAGGATTAGGCGCGAGCACGGCTACATGCTGAGATTACTCGCCATATTGAATCGTAAGTTAACGCAACTCGAGCAAGAACAACTTATTAACTACAGTTTGGTTTATGAGGTGGTTGATTACTTAGCCACACACTCTGAGAAAGTTCACCATCCTAAAGAGGATATTCTCTACCACTATTTTGTGAAGCATTATGGAAATGAAGAGCAGATAGAGAACCTAGAAACGGAGCATGTGGAGCTGTCGAAAAGCACCCATCAGTTTTTAGAAACCGTCGAGATGATTCTGCAAGACGCGGTGGTACCCATGATATTTTCGTCGGGCAGCTAAGCGAGTTTATTCAGGCGCAGAAACGCCATCTTGATCTGGAAGAGCGCTCCATTCTACCCATGATCCAAAAGGCGTTTACCACTCAAGACTGGAAGGCCGTTGAGTCGGAATGGTCACTCAGTGATGATGATCCTGTGTTTGGCGAAACCATAGCAGATCGATACCAGCAACTTGCTCAAAGAGTGAGAACGACAGAGCAAGAAGCGATATAGACCGAGAGCTACAAATTAAAATAAAAAAGAGGCACATAATGTGCCTCTTTCTCTATTTAAGGTCTATGTCTTCAACATCGAAATCCAGACCGATGTCCATATCCATTAACTCTCGCTGCAAGCGTTGGCGATCTTTAATGGCTTCTATTTCACGCCATTTTCTTTTCATTGGTTTCGAGCGCGTTGCGCGTACTTTAGGGATATCCAAGTCCATTACTTCATCAAACTGTAAGCCATCCATAAGCCACCTCATTATTGTTTTTACGTCCAACTAAGGAGTATTTTTAATATCACATTCAAAGGCAGCCTAACTTTGATATGTTTCTCATTTGTTTCGTTTCAATGAACTTTTTATTGGAAGTTGAACATTCATTCACAAAAAAACAACCAATAATTGCTTATAAAGTAGGCAGTTAAACGTTGTCGTCAGATTTTTTATGGAATGCCGTTTGTTAAGTGGGTGAGTTTGGTCACTGACAAATAGTATGCAAGCGCCAACTGGGAATCTGAACACACGGGATGGACCACATTACTAAACATCGACATTGTTTGAATCCTTATTCCATAACGCTTTGAGTTTGAAATAGCGTTGGAAGCGAGTAGAGGATATGTCAAGGTATGAATGTTAGTTAAATTAATGATGAATGTTTCAATTGTGACCTATAACTGTTGTTGAATGTGTTAAGTTTTAGTGTCTTTTTAGTGAGAAATAACAGTAAGGTGCACCCGTATTCATATTGATTTTTCGTGATCTTGGCTTCATTATCTGCCGGTCAAAAAATCGCTGTATTGAGTATTTATGCTTTTCGAACACTTCCTAGGAGGGAAGTCGACTGGCTGAGACTCACTGTGAGTGCTAAACAATACTAATCACAAGTCGTACTGAGTTGACATACGATGACGGCACTTATGAGCTTGGCATTTGCAAGAACAGCGCAAACACCGAGAGAGGTTCTTGTGACAGACTTAATTAATTTGATGAACGATCTGCTTTGGGGATCGATTCTAGTTTATCTACTGGTTGGCGTAGGTGTTTACTTCACCGTTCGACTCGGTTTTATCCAGTTCCGCCATTTTGGCACATGTTCACGGTGTTGAAAAACAGCCGTAAAGCAGACAAAGCGGGTATTTCTTCTTTCCAAGCACTTTGTACCAGCCTAGCTGCTCGTGTCGGTACTGGTAACATGGCGGGTGTGGCCGTTGCACTCACCGCTGGTGGCCTGGTGCGATTTTCTGGATGTGGCTGATTGCTATGTTGGGTATGGCGACTTCGTTTGCGAGAGTACACTTGCTCAGCTATATAAGACGCGCGACAACGACGGTAACTACCGTGGTGGCCCTGCGTACTACATGGAAAAAGGCCTTGGTATGCGTTGGATGGGAGTATTGTTCTCCATCTTCCTTATCATTGCATTCGGTCTAGTGTTTAACGCTGTACAAGCGAACGCTATTGCAGGCGCGATGAACAATGCATTTGGCGTTGAGCACATGTATGTGGGCATTGCGATTGTTGTTATTTCTGCATTCGTGATTTTTGGCGGTATTCGCAAGATTGCACGCACAGCTGAATTGATTGTTCCACTGATGGCATTGGCTTACTTGTTGCTGGCTATCTTCATTATGCTAACCAACTTAGACAAGCTACCAGATGTTCTTAGCTTGATCTTCAAGAGCGCATTCGGCCTGCAAGAAGCAGCTGCAGGTGGCCTTGGTTATGCGATTGCTCAAGCAATGATTAATGGTATTAAACGTGGTCTATTCTCGAACGAAGCGGGTATGGGTTCTGCGCCAAACGCGGCGGCTTCAGCAACGCCTTACCCTCCACACCCAGCATCTCAAGGTTACGTTCAAATGCTTGGTGTGTTTGTTGACACCATCGTTATCTGTTCTGCAACCGTGGCGATTATCTTGATGTCGGGCGAATATGTACCTCACGGTGAAGTGACAGGTATCGAACTGACGCAAAGTGCATTGACTGCGCAAGTGGGTGATTGGGGCGGTATCTTTGTTGCTGTTGCTATCTTCTTCTTTGCTTTCACATCGATCATCGCGAACTACTCATACGCAGAAACTAACCTTATCTTCTTGGAGCACAACAACAAGAAAGGTCTGGCGCTGTTCCGTATCTTCGTTCTCGGCATGGTGATGTTCGGCTCTATGGCAACGCTGCCAACCGTATGGGCATTAGCTGACGTGTCAATGGGCCTAATGGCGATTGTTAACTTGGTGGCGATCATCTTGCTGTCGGGTATCGTTATCAAACTAGCGAAAGACTACAACCGTCAGCTAGATGCCGGTAAGGTACCAACGTTTGATGCCAATGACTATCCGGAGCTGAAATCTCAGCTAGAAGATGGCATCTGGGATCAAAACGACAAGAAATAATTGGTTTCACATATTGAAACGATTGAAAAAGCCATGCAGACAACGCATGGCTTTTTTTGTACTCTTTGTTGAGTATAGAATTCAGAATAGAACTAAAAGTAGAGTATCAGTCATGTTAATCGTAATCTCACCAGCAAAAACACTGGATTATGAATCGCCGTTGGCGACTCAGTCTTATACACAGCCTGAGCTTATTGAGCATTCCGCCGAGCTTATTGAAGAGTGCCGTAAGCTGACGCCTGCCGATGTCTCTGCATTGATGAAGGTGAGTGATAAGATTGCGGGCCTCAACGTCGCACGCTTTGAAGAGTGGAGTGAGACCTTTACGACAGACAACTCGCGCCAAGCATTGCTAGCGTTCAAAGGTGACGTATATACGGGGTTGGATGCGCAGTCACTTTCTGAAGATGACTTCGAATATGCACAGAAGCATCTACGTATGCTGTCTGGCTTATATGGACTGCTAAAGCCTCTCGACCTAATGCAGCCATACCGTTTAGAAATGGGCACTAAGTTAGCAAACCCACGCGGAACTAACCTTTACCAGTTCTGGGGTAGCATTATTACCGATAAGCTTAATGAAGCGATTAATGTTCAAGGCGACAATGTACTGATTAACTTGGCTTCTAACGAGTACTTTAAAGCGGTTAAGCCGAAAGCGCTTGATGCGCAAGTGGTTACTCCAGTCTTTAAAGATTGCAAGAATGGCCAATATAAGGTGATTAGCTTCTACGCCAAAAAAGCACGTGGCATGATGGCGCGCTTTATCATCGACAACAAAGTCGATTCAATTGAAGGCTTAACAGCGTTTGATCGTGAGGGCTACTACTTCAGTGAAGAGGACTCGAATGCAAAAGAGTTGGTGTTCAAGCGCGAAGAGCAGTAATTATTGAAGTACGACTAATATAGAGGGCAAGTAATGTGGAGTAAACTCAAGCAACTTGTTACGAAGTACGATCGTTGGTTGCGTAGTATGGGATTAGCGCCAGACCAGAAACGCAGTTGTGTTCCTTATCGCTCAGATCCTGCGCCAAAGAAAGATGACTCGAACGCCGCTATTTGACACGCACTGCCATCTAGACTTTCCTCCATTCCAAGATGATATTGGCGGGCATATCGAGCTTGCCCGCCAACATCAAGTTGAACGCATTCTTATCCCTTCAGTGGGGCCAAGTAATTGGCAGGTCATAGCCAACCTCGCAACCCATTATCCCAATCTCTATTTTGCCTTGGGGATTCACCCACACTTTATTGGCCAAGATCCACAAGTCATGTTGCAGCAGCTTGAGAAGGTGTTAGCTGAAACAAGCCAACACACTCGTCTTGTTGCGATTGGTGAATGCGGTTTGGACTTTATAGTCGACACCCCTGCAGACATCCAAGAGCAAATACTGATTCGTCAGCTAGAACTGGCGAATGAATACCAAGTGCCCGTTATTCTTCACTCTCGTCAATCGCATAACCGGCTACTGCAATTGCTAAAACAAACACCGCCTATTAAAGGAGGAGTTTTACATGCGTTCAGCGGCAGCGAGCAGCAAGCTAAGCAGTTTATTAAGTTTGGTTTGAAGATTGGAGTGGGGGCGTGATCACTTATCCAAGAGCGAATAAGACTCGCAACACCATTCGCAACCTGCCAATTGATACTTTAGTGCTAGAAACGGACGCACCGGATATGCCGCTTAATGGTGAGCAAGGCTGTTACAATCATCCAAAAAATGTATCGGTTATAGTGGAATGCGTCGCAGAGCTTAAGAAACAACCAAGGCAAACGATTGCTTTAAAAATGTGGAAAAATAGCAATTTGCTCTTCGGTATTTGTGAATAAAATCTAAATAAATTGTATTTGTTATGATTAACGCAAACGATTAATTAGATCTTGATCACATAAAATGATGAGCGCACGGTGAATCTTGTCGGAAAGTGTGAAGGTGGCATTACTTTATCTTAGGCGGGGTGAGTATAATTGCCCCGCTTTTTGAGCTCCATTTTGTAACACGCCAACAAATAAACATATAAGGATGCCATAAACTATGAGCCTGTTTATGAGCCTAATCGGTATGGCAGTACTAGTAGGAATCGCACTTCTACTGTCTGATAACCGCAAAGCTATTAATCTAAGAACTGTGGGTGGCGCATTTGCTATCCAATTTTTAATCGGTGGTTTCGTTCTTTACGTACCATGGGGTCGTGATCTTCTTGCTGGCTTCTCTGCTGGTGTACAGAACGTTATCGACTACGGTAAAGACGGTACAGGTTTCCTATTCGGTAGCCTAGTTAACTTCTCTGTTGACGGTATCGGTTTCATCTTTGCTTTCCAAGTACTACCAACTCTAATCTTCTTCTCTGCGCTAATCTCTGTACTTTACTACATTGGTGTAATGCAGTGGGTTATCAAGATTCTTGGTGGCGGTCTACAAAAAGCACTTGGCACATCTCGTGCGGAGTCAATGTCTGCAGCAGCAAATATCTTCGTAGGTCAAACAGAGGCGCCTCTAGTTGTTCGCCCATTTGTTCCTAAGATGACTCAATCTGAACTATTCGCAGTAATGTGTGGTGGTCTAGCATCAGTTGCTGGTGGTGTACTAGCGGGTTACGCATCTATGGGTGTACCTCTAGAGTACCTAGTTGCAGCGTCATTCATGGCTGCACCAGGTGGTCTACTATTCGCTAAAATCATCAAGCCAGAAACTGATACACCAGACGAAGAACTAGAAACTAACATCGACGGCGGCGACGACAAGCCTGCTAACGTTATCGATGCAGCCGCTGGCGGTGCTTCTGTTGGTCTACAACTAGCACTTAACGTTGGTGCAATGCTACTAGCATTCGTTGGTCTAATCGCGCTAATCAACGGTATCCTAGGTGGTATTGGTGGTTGGTTCGGTATGGAGAACCTAACTCTAGAGCTTATTCTAGGTTACCTATTCTCACCTCTAGCATTCCTAATCGGTGTTCCATGGGAAGAAGCAACATTTGCAGGTTCATTCATCGGTCAGAAACTGGTTGTGAACGAATTCGTTGCTTACCTAAACTTCGTACCTTACGTTGGTGAAGCAGCTCAAGTTGTTCCAGCAACTGGTGAAGTAATGTCTGAGAAGACTCAAGCAATCATCGCCTTCGCTCTATGTGGTTTCGCAAACCTTTCTTCTATCGCGATTCTACTAGGTGGCCTAGGTAGCCTTGCTCCTAACCGTCGTTCTGACATCGCTCGTATGGGTGTTAAAGCGGTTGCAGCAGGTACTCTATCTAACTTGATGGCAGCGACAATCGCTGGCTTCTTCCTATCTTTCTAAGAAAGTAGAGTTAGATTATATAGACGCCGTTTAATAAAACCCCGTAGTCACACATGGTGTGCTACGGGGTTTTTTCGTTTCTTTCGTCGTATTTTGCCCGCTAACCGCGTTAACTGCGAATATTCGCCCCAATCATTTAGTGGAACTAAACTCATGAGGCCTCATATTCTTGTTGCCTTGTTAGTGAACAAACTACTTAGAAAGAGTTCAGTCTAATTTTATTTAGGTAATAGGTTTGTTTCGTTAGGAGCTCGATAAAATTTGAGCAAACGTTAAACAGACTCTTTTTTGAGATACAAACCGTTTGCGTTCTATGGGTAGCTACAGATTTGTGACAAATATCTATACTCTATAGGGCAGTTAAGGTGAAGATTACCTTTATCTAAGACCCATGGTGGATAGCATCCACGGATTGCAGGAAGCAATCAGGTCATTGCTTACGTTAGACACAGCAACTTAGCTTTGTTGTGCCATAGACCAGACTGGTACTGTGCGGTGACAAGGATTGCAATTGGTATACGTTGAACAACGAGTAATACCGAGTCTTCAGGGAACCAAGTCCGTTCATTTGTTATTGCAAACAAGCCCATGGTGGGCGTTTGCTAAAACTAATTGAATATATTGATCGGAGATAGAAATGAGCGATTTAAAAGCAGCAGCGCTACGTGCACTTAAACTTATGGATCTTACTACGCTAAATGACGACGACACTGATGCAAAAGTGATCTCACTGTGTCATGACGCGAAATCTGCAGTAGGTAACACAGCTGCAATCTGTATCTACCCTCGCTTTATTCCTATTGCTAAGAAGACACTTCGTGAGCAAGGTACGCCAGACGTTCGTATCGCAACAGTAACGAACTTCCCTCACGGTAACGATGACATCGAAATCGCGGTTGCTGAAACTAAAGCAGCTGTGGCTTACGGTGCAGACGAAGTTGACGTAGTATTCCCATACCGCGCTCTAATGGCAGGTAACGAGGAAGTGGGCTTTGAGTTAGTTAAACAGTGTAAAGAAGCATGTGGCGATATCCTTCTGAAAGTCATCATCGAAACAGGTGAGCTGAAAGAAGAAGCGCTAATTAAGAAAGCATCAGAAATCTGTATCAAAGCAGGTGCGGACTTCATCAAAACTTCAACAGGTAAAGTGCCAGTAAACGCAACACCTGAATACGCTCGCATGATGCTAGAAGTGATTCGTGACATGGGCGTTGCTGAATCTGTTGGTTTTAAACCAGCGGGTGGCGTACGTACAGCAGAAGACGCAGCAGCGTACCTAGCAATGGCAGATGAAATCCTAGGCGGTAACTGGGTTGACGCTCGCCACTACCGTTTTGGTGCATCAAGCCTGCTAACTAACCTACTTAATACATTAGAAGTAACAGACGAGACTGCTGATCCAGCAGCTTACTAATTCTCTCGTCCTATTTGACGCCCCAGCGTTGTTGACTGCTTAAGTTCATCCTAATCACATAGAGCCTCTATGCTCATAGGAATGAACTTACTTGTCGCCTAGCTGCATCGCCAAATAGTTTGAGAGTAAATAATGACAAAGTCTGTTTGGTGGAGTAGTGCTTTGCTGCTCCACATTACCTCTTTACCTTACAACCATCGCTACCTTTAGCATGGGAGGATCTAATGTACTTACCTCAAGAAATTATTCGTAAAAAGCGCGACGGCGAAGTTCTAACTGCCGAAGAAATTAACTTCTTCATTCAAGGCGTTGCAAAGGACACCGTATCGGAAGGCCAAATTGCGGCATTCGCAATGGCGATTTTCTTTAATGAAATGACAATGCCGGAGCGTATTGCACTGACGTGTGCAATGCGTGACTCAGGCATGGTGATTGATTGGAGCCACAAAGAGTTTGGCGGCCCAATCGTTGATAAACACTCAACCGGTGGTGTGGGCGATGTAACATCACTGATGCTTGGCCCAATGGTGGCAGCATGTGGTGGTTTCGTTCCTATGATCTCTGGTCGTGGTCTTGGCCACACTGGCGGTACGCTCGATAAGTTGGAGTCAATCCCAGGCTATAACATCACACCGACCAATGAAGTGTTTGGTGATGTGACAAAAGATGCTGGTGTAGCGATTATTGGTCAAACTGGTGACTTAGCGCCCGCAGATAAGCGCGTATACGCGACGCGTGATATCACCGCGACGGTAGACAACATCTCACTGATCACAGCTTCAATTCTTTCTAAGAAGCTAGCGGCAGGTCTTGAGTCGTTAGTGATGGATGTAAAAGTCGGCTCTGGTGCATTTATGCCAACTTACGAAGCATCTGAAGAACTCGCGCGTTCTATCGTAGCGGTAGCAAACGGTGCTGGCACGAAAACCACAGCAATCCTAACAGACATGAACCAAGTACTGGCTTCTTCAGCGGGTAATGCTGTAGAAGTTCGTGAAGCGGTTCAGTTCCTAACGGGTGAATACCGTAACCCTCGTCTACTTGAAGTCACTATGGCGTCATGTGCGGAAATGTTGGTACTGGCAAGACTTGCTGATGACACAGCAGATGCGCGTGCAAAACTAATGGCCGTACTAGACAACGGCACAGCGGCAGAGTGCTTCGGTAAGATGGTTGCAGGCCTGGGAGGCCCGGCAGACTTCGTAGAAAACTACGACAGCTACCTAGAAAAAGCGCAAATCATCAAGCCAGTATTTGCCGATGACAGTGGCGTAGTATCAGCAATGGATACTCGTGCCATTGGCATGGCCGTTGTTGCTATGGGTGGTGGTCGCCGCGTAGCGTCAGATAAGATTGATTACGCAGTAGGTTTTGATGGCTTTATCCGTTTAGGTGAAGAGGCAACAAGCGATAAGCCGCTTGCTGTAATTCACTCTCGTAACGAAGAGCAGTGGCAAGAAGCGGCGAACGCATTGAAAGCCGCCATTACCGTTGGTGGTGAATATACGCCAACGCCAGAGGTTTATCGTCAGATTCGCGCTGAAGACATCTAATTCCTTCATACTTGAAGCTACAGCGTTGTTGGCTTCGCAAGTTCACCCTAATCACATAGAACTTCTATGCTCATAGGGCTGAACTTGCTTGCCGCCTAGCTGTAACTCCAATTATTTTGGAATTACAAAATATTAATAAAATAGGTCGATTGAAGCGTTACGCTCTCGACCAAATACAGGAAGAGAGCAATGAAACGAGCATTTATTTTAGTCCTAGACTCATTTGGCATTGGCGCGACTGCAGATGCTAAAGATTTTGGTGACGTAGGTTCAGACACATTGGGTCACATCGCAGATCATTGCGACAAAGGACTGGCAGATAACGCCAAACGTAGCGGCCAATTAAAGCTGCCAAACCTATCTAAGCTGGGTTTGGCGATGGCTCATAAAGAGTCTACGGGCAGCTTCGCGCCGGGTCTTGATGCCGATGCAGAAATCATTGGCGCGTACGGCCATGCTGCAGAACTGTCGTCAGGTAAAGATACTCCATCAGGTCACTGGGAAATTGCTGGTGTACCGGTTCTTTTTGACTGGGGTTACTTCACCGATAAACAAAACAGTTTCCCAAAAGAGCTGACTGATCGCATTCTTGAGCGTGCAGGCCTAGAAGGCTTCTTGGGTAACTGCCATGCATCAGGCACACAAGTGCTGGATGATCTTGGTGAAGAGCACATGAAAACTGGCCTACCAATCTTCTACACATCCGCTGACTCAGTATTCCAAATCGCTTGTCATGAAGAGACATTTGGTCTGGATCGCTTACTAGATCTTTGCCAAATCGCTCGTGAAGAACTTGAAGATTACAACATTGGCCGCGTTATCGCGCGTCCATTTATTGGCCCAGGTAAAGGTCAATTTGAGCGTACGGGTAACCGTCGCGATCTATCCGTTGAGCCACCTTCAGCAACGGTTCTTCAGAAGCTCGTTGAAGAGAAAAATGGTGAAGTTCACTCGATCGGTAAGATCTCTGATATTTATGCTGGCTGTGGTATCACTAAGAAGACCAAAGCAACGGGTATTCCTGCACTGTTTGAAGCAACCAAAGAAGCCATCAAAGATGCGGGTGACAACACTATCGTGTTCACTAACTTCGTTGATTTCGATTCTGCTTATGGCCACCGCCGTGATGTTGCGGGCTATGCAGAGGCATTAGAGTATTTTGATGGTCGTATCCATGAAGTGATGGATATGATGGAAGAAGATGATGTTCTTATTCTGACTGCTGACCATGGTTGTGATCCTACATGGCCGGGTACAGACCACACTCGTGAGCATATCCCTGCTCTAGTTTATGGTAAGAAAGTGCCAGCAGGTTCATTGGGTCTACGTGAAAGCTTTGCTGATATTGGCCAAAGCTTGGCAAGTTACTTTGGTACTTCGCCAATGGAATACGGTAAGAGCTTCCTATAATTTTTGAATTGCAGCGTTCGTCACTCAGTGAGAACGCTGCTTTATTATTTTCCTAGGGATAAATCCTAGATTTCAACCATTGATTGAGAAGGAAAAAGTAATGGCTACTCCGCATATTAACGCTGAAATGGGTGCATTTGCTGACGTGGTGCTAATGCCCGGTGATCCGCTACGTGCTAAATACATCGCTGAAACATTCCTAGATGATGCAGTACAAGTGTGCGATGTTCGCAACATGTACGGCTACACGGGCACTTACAAAGGTCGTAAAATCTCAGTGATGGGCCACGGTATGGGTATTCCGTCGTGTTCAATCTACGTGACAGAGCTGATCAAAGATTTCGGTGTTAAGAAGATCATCCGAGTTGGTAGCTGTGGTGCGGTGAGCGAAGACATCAAACTGCGTGATGTGGTTATCGGTATGGGCGCGTGTACGGATTCAAAAGTGAACCGTATTCGTTTCAAAGACCATGACTTTGCTGCGATTGCGGATTATAAAATGGTACGTAACGCAGAAGATGCAGCGAAAGCACGTGGCATCGATGTCAAAGTGGGTAATTTATTCTCAGCTGAGCTGTTCTATACGCCAGATCCAGAAATGTTCGATGTAATGGATAAGTACGGCATTGTTGGTGTTGAGATGGAAGCGGCGGGTATCTACGGCGTTGCAGCGGAATACGGTGCTAAAGCACTAGCGATTTGTACTGTATCTGACCATATTAAAACCGGTGAGCAAACTACCTCTGATGAACGTGCGACCACATTTAATGAGATGATGGAAATTGCGCTAGATTCAGTGCTTCTAGGTGACGAAGACTAATTTTTGTTCTCACAACGTCGATGATAGAAAAGCCCCACAAGGTAAAACTTGCGGGGCTTTTTGTCTTGTTTTGTAATCTTACTTCGATTAACTCACGTCTTTTAGCAATAAATTTTCGCCTTTGTCTTTGGGCTTTCGGCGAACCACTAAAGCGAACAAGAAGCCAGCAATAAAACTGATGATTACCATGGTGTACATGTAGCGATCACTCTTGCGGTAGAAATGATCAGAAATGGCAGTCACTCGGCCAGTTTCAAAAGTAAGCCTAACAAAGCCAATGATTGTGTTGTCATGTACCACCGGCTCAATTAACTGCTGCTTACCAATGCTTGCGGTGGAAAGTGGTGTATCTAATCCAAGAACTTCTCGAGCTGATAGGGCTTTACTACTTGAAGCAAGTCGGATCCCTTCTGCGTCATAAATAGTGGCATCGAATACTAAGTTGTCTTGCGATAACTGGTTTGTCAGTTTCAGTAGTCGCTCCTGATCTTGTTGAGTGATCATCTCTCTTGCAGAGAGAGCGGCCTGTGATATCAAGATTTGGCTGAGGGTTTCTAGCTGGTTTGCTTGAATTTGTTCATTACCCTTAGTGATCTTTACACTGTTCACAGCAATGACTGATACCATCGCGATAAGGGCTAAAATTACGGTCACTCTTAGCGCGACTCGAAATGAAAAAAGTGAGGAATCCATAGACTGCCTAATAGAATTAATTTGGCTTTCAGCCATATTGAGACTTGCGTTTTTAAATTGCAATAGGTTAACTAACGGGTAGCTTACTTTAAGTTTAATTTATGGATTACAAACATGGAAACGTTGAAGAGACTACCAATAAAGCGTCACACTTCGCTTTTAACACGTCTACCTGAAACCCGCCTCGCAACTCAATTGGACAAGCAACGCGCCAATTGGGTTATTTTTGGCGAGTACCTATCACCGAAGCATTTTGACGACATTGACTTCTTCACCGGATACTACAACTCAATCATCGACACATGGAAAGTCGGTTATTATGAAGTGGCACTGATGTCTGGCGATCTGACGCCGGAACATGAAGAGATCTTACAAGGATTGGGTTTAGACTACGCTTCGCTATCAGAAGTCCCAGATCTATCGAGTCCAGGCTTGATTGTTTTCGATATGGACTCAACTGCGATTCAAATCGAATGTATTGATGAGATTGCAAAGCTAGCGGGTGTAGGTGAAGAGGTTGCAGAAGTGACCGAGCGCGCAATGCAAGGTGAACTCGATTTTGAGCAAAGCCTGCGTCAACGAGTGGGTAAATTGGCAGGAGCCGATGAGTCAATTCTGGAATCAGTACGCTCGACGTTACCTTTCATGCCGGACTTAACCTCCCTCATTACGACCTTGAATGAACTTGGTTGGAAAACGGCAATTGCATCGGGTGGTTTCACTTACTTCTCGGATTACCTAAAAGAAGAGGTTGGTTTCGATTTCGCTCAGTCTAACCAGCTAGAGATTACTGATGGAAAGCTGACGGGTAAAGTTGTCGGTGACGTCGTGTCTGCGCAGACTAAAGCCGAAATTCTAGTTGAGCTGGCAGAGAAGTACGAAATCGAAGGGCACAATACCGTGGCAGTCGGTGACGGTGCGAATGATTTGGTAATGATGGATGCCGCTGGTCTTGGTATTGCTTATCACGCCAAGCCTAAAGTACAAGAGAAAGCACAAACTGCTATTCGCCATTCGGGCTTGGGGGGGTGCTTTGTATCCTATCCGCTGGCCTAGCGAAGCAGCAAAAAATTAGCTGGCAAAGCAAGCCTTAACAGGCGCAATAGCTAAACAAGCAGTAGCTATATAAAAAAGCGAGGTGTTTGCCTCGCTTTTTTCATTAAAGGGTGAGGGCTCTACCTTGTGAGTTCGAGCCTGACTAACACTTCCTCGGTAATGTCGACGATCTCGCCATAACCCACGACGGCTTTGATCTCTTTTTCTAGATTGCGAGCATTGTGCAAACTAATCTGAGCAAGTTCTTCTAAATCGAGAGAAAGCAAGGTTGTGAAGGGGTCGAATATCGGAGCTGCACACAGACGAAGGGCAAAGAACTCACCAATTGTTTGGGCCTTTTTAATGAAGGCGATGCGCTCTTTGGTACTATCAAAATCAGACAGCAACTGAGTTTCGACCGATTGAATTCGAGTGCCAAACTTGACGGTTGAAATATAAATCTCGTTGTATTGTGGTTTGGCGCCATCAATGCGTTTCATTGGGGCGGCAAGAAGCGTGTTGCTGCGACCTTTATAAATAGGCTCTAGCGAGAAATGTTCTTCATGACCAAGCTTAGCAAATAGGGCTAAGTGAGGGAGAAGGGGATAGTTGACTCCAATGACACTCGGAGCAATGGCTGAGCCTTTCTTGCTTGCAAATACGGGGGTGCAGACTACTTTGTCTAGCATTATGTCGTGCAGCCCTTCGAGCAGTTCATTGGTTGGTAACAGCTCTTTATTGGGTGTCAGTTTATCCTGATTGTGCGTAATTAGACGATTCAGGAAGTGCACGGTTTTAACCGTCTCTTTTTTCTCTTCGATTTCAAGTTGGAGCTTTTTACCGCCGGCACTAACCCGTACGATGCGGTAAGGAACATCGCTGAGAGGAACCTCTTTATCATAGAGCTGCAGCTCCTTGAAATTAATACTGCACATAGTACTAGCTGCAACATCGATCGGTTTTGCTAATGCGATGCTTAAACCACGCTTGGAAACATCGAGTGTTGTTCCCTCTATTTTCGCGTTGTTAACGGAGAGCAATAGTGGTGAGCGGAATTTATACCTTGGCTCTTTGCGCGAGATTGAGCATCAAAGTACAAGCAAATCGGTTGGTTTGCCGACTTACGTGCATGCCTAAACTTGTTGAGCTCCTTACTCGCAAGACGCGGTTTCTCCGTCAGCAGGTAGTCTCGCGCAGAATTTGTATCGGCAATTTCTTGCAGCATTCCACAGTGCGTAAGAGATTGAGTATCAAGGTTGAGCTCAGTTGAGTGTTGTGCAAGTGCTTCTCGCTCTTTATCGGACAGCTCAAATACGGAAAGACGAAATGCTTTCCAGCTGGCTCTTTTCGCCCCAACGTGCCAAAACAATTGGCGCTGTTCTCTAGTCGCTTCAGGCATCATCATCGAGAAAAACAGCTGCTTTCCTTGATGCTCATGAGTAAATGCGTAAAGCACATTATTGCTGCCCTTAAGACCTGGACGAGTCAGCATATCCATGCGCTCTGGGTGGAACAGGCTATCTAGCGTCTGTTGATTGCGTTCATCATGCCAGTACTGCCAAATAGGCTGATTGTTTTCGGTCATCAGGGCAAGTTTGAGTTCATTACCACTGAAAAACAAAGGTAGATTACAAGTGTGCTTGAGGTAGGTGTGTTCGAAGCCTCGGGTACGAGCGCGAATAATCTTGTCCTGGTTATCGTGCTTTGCTCGCTGTGACTCATCAACTAATGACTGCTGAATAAAGCGCTCAATCACATCGGATTGAGACAATCGAACGCTTCGTAAAAACTTAACCGCATCGTTCTCGTAGGACTCATCAATACCAACTACGCGATATTGAATCTTTTGATGAATGCCATCGAGTGCCGATGTTTTCGCTAGCTCCACGTAGTGGACGTCAATGACTTCGCCTAGTTTGTAGTTAAATGCGGTTGGAACTTTAAATCGTGCACCTGATGGTGAAATATCGGCAGTGACAGCATGAACCAACTGATCGTTGGGCAAATGTATTTCTACTTGTGAGCTGATTTTTAGCCGATTTTCTTGGCGTTTTAAATCGTAGCCTAGAGTTACGGGTTCAACCTCAAACGGACTATTGGCACTGGTAATCTCTTTGGGCTGGTTGTTGCCTCGTTGCTGCATTACACGGAAGTTGTTTCGAGTGTTACACAGTGCAAGCCAAACGCCTTCTGTATACCCCCCAAACTTCTGGATATTTTTGTGGTACGCATTGAAAGCAACGTCATCAACCAATGTTTCAGTCCATCCAGTTCATACTCCCTACATTCACCGTTGACACGCCCGCGCAGGTCGATAGTTTTAGTGCAAGGCTCCATGATGCGATTGAGCTCCATTTTGACCAAAATTTTGGTCGATGGTGGCTCGCCCTCTGTCATTTGAGAAAGAAGGTAGTCGAAATCAGGTGAGTGATAGGCAGTGATCAGTCGTTCTGCCAGTGAGAGAATTTCAGCTTGCTGCATGCTTTTCTGTTAGAGTAGTCCGTTAAATAGTATATCGACCCAGTTATATTGAACTTTAGTGATACTTGGCTGCGAATCAACCTTTTGCAGCCCTTTTATCCTAATGGCTCACAGAGTTTATTTAAATTTGAGGTGACATGGCAAAAGCAAAACGCGCCTACGTCTGCAACGATTGTGGTGCAGACTTCCCACGATGGCAGGGGCAATGTAATGCCTGTGGTGCATGGAATACCATTTCCGAAGTGAGGCTTGCAGCTTCACCGACAGTTGCTCGTAATGAGCGCCTGTCGGGTTATGCAGGCTCTGCTACCGAATCTAAAGTACAAACGCTTTCCGACATCGATTTGCAAGAAGTACCACGTTTTACTAGTGGTTTTAAAGAGCTTGATCGAGTGCTCGGAGGAGGGGTAGTTCCCGGAGCGGCAATTTTGATCGGTGGTAGCCCAGGTGCTGGTAAATCCACTTTGCTGTTGCAAACCATGTGCTTACTGTCGTCGCAAATGCCAACCTTGTATGTCACTGGTGAAGAATCCCTTCAGCAAGTCGCGATGCGCGCTTCACGTCTTGGTTTACCAAAAGATCACCTTAAGATGCTGTCGGAAACGAACGTGGATAAGATCTGCCAAATCGCCGAGAAAGAGCAGCCGCGAATCATGGTTATCGACTCGATTCAAGTTATGCACGTGGCAGACGTTCAGTCGTCTCCGGGCAGTGTGGCTCAGGTTCGTGAATCAGCAACTGCACTGACACGCTATGCCAAGCAAAATAACGTCGCGGTGTTTATTGTTGGTCACGTCACCAAAGATGGAACCCTTGCAGGGCCAAAAGTCCTTGAACACATTATTGACTGTTCGGTATTGCTTGATGGTGGCACCGATAGCCGTTTTCGCACCATGCGCAGCCATAAGAACCGTTTTGGTGCGGTGAATGAGTTAGGCGTTTTTGCCATGACTGCGCAGGGCTTGAAAGAAGTCAGTAACCCATCGGCGATTTTTCTTTCTCGTGGTGAAGAAGAAACCTCTGGCAGTTCGGTAATGGTGGTTTGGGAAGGGACACGTCCCTTGCTTGTCGAGATTCAAGCTCTGGTGGACTATTCGCAGCTTGCCAACCCACGCCGAGTCGCAGTTGGCTTAGAGCAAAACCGCTTATCTTTATTGCTGGCGGTATTGCATAAACATGGCGGTCTTCAAATGGCAGACCAAGATGTCTTCGTCAATGTTGTTGGTGGTGTAAAGGTCACAGAGACCAGTGCAGACCTTGCGTTAGTGATGGCGCTACTGTCTAGCTTCCGAGATCGTGCATTACCAAAAGATGTGGTGATATTTGGGGAAGTTGGCCTTGCGGGGGAGATTCGTCCTGTGCCAAGTGGTCAAGAGCGCTTAAATGAAGCCTTCAAACATGGCTTTAAGAAAGCGATTGTTCCTGCCGCTAACATGCCTAAAGGTGGCATTCCAGGAATGCAAATTCATGGTGTGAAGAAGTTGTCCGAGGCAATCGAAGCCTTTGACGAGCTGTAAAATACCCAAGTAACCTCAAGATGCGTGGTTCAGCGAGAATTGCCTGGTTTGCAAACGCGGCAACGAGCCGACAATCTAGTGGTTCTAAATTGAGAATCGTTAACAAAGTGTGCGAACTAGGCCAACTCGCCCTTCGGGAGCAGTTCACTGGTTCAGTTTCTACGTTAAATAACTTGGAAAGAACACTTTATTCCGCTGCGTTATTTGCCTTGAACTTGAACCAGTGACCACGCTCTGAATCCTGCATCTTGAAGTCACTTGGGTATAAGCATAAGTAAGAAGTGATCGGCCTATAATCCTCAGTATTAGGAGGTCGTATCAGCTATTGATTTATTGCATAATAGTGAGGTCTCCTATAAATACAATCAAGGATTGATTGGGTATGCGTTACTTCTTGCTAATGCTATTGATGATTGTTTTTTCGCCCACTTGTTTGGCGAGCGAGACGATTTTGTCTAAACCTATTCAATGGTTCTCAAGCAGTTGGGAGGAAGATTTAAGCGCCTTCCAAACAGTAAATTCAAAAGAGAGCTACTCACTAACTGGCGAGACTCAAGTTAGTTACCTTTCATTTCAGGTAATGGCAGATGGCGAGTATGTTGTCGACTTTCGCAATTCTGCGTTGATTAATCGATTTGAACATCGCTTAGTTGATAAGCAAGGTTTATTGCACCTGAGTGTGATTGGGGGGATATCCTCGCAAGCGACACATGAGTTCTTTTTGCGTCATGGAGTGAGGGTATATTTACCCGCAGGAGAATACTCTCTTATCACTCGTCAAGAATCCAAGTTCAATATCGCCCCACCGACACCCTTCGTGCTTTCATATCAGGATTATGTAGAAGATATTAAGGTTGGTAGTGCGATTACATTAATTGGAGTCGGAATATTTTTCGCGCTATTTCTCTACTACTTCGTCCTTTCCATTACACGTAAGAACATTGTTGATTTCACTTATGCGCTGTTCATACTCGGCAATTTGTTGTTTAACAGTACGACGTTACTGGTCTTTTCTGACCTGTTTGGCTGGCGTTCATTTGTGGGGGCTAGTTGGCCGATCTTCTTTTCCAACATTGCCTACATCGTTTTTGTTCTTACATTGCTCGAAATCAGCCGGCGTAGTAACCCGATATTATGGTCGGTTGGGGTCGGTATCCTTTCCCTTTTCGCCTGCTTTATTGTTATCGGGGCGCTCTATCCAAACTATCAAAACGAAATCAACCGAATCGCTGTAGGGATCTTCATTTCATATGGTTTGGTTGCGGGGCTAGTAAAGAGTTTTAAAGGCAATATGGTGGCTAGGTGGTACGTCGTGGCCAATCTAGGATTCTTTATTCTTGCTACAGTGGCAATTTCACAAGAGCAGATTGCTGGGCTTAACACGATTTATATGTCGCATATTGGTTTACTGGCGGTCGCAATTGAAGTCTTGCTTCTGTCGTGTGTCGTCTCTTACCAAATGAGTTTGGTTGAAGAAGACAAAACCAAAGCGGTGAAGCGAGCACAGGATTTGGTCAAGCTTGCCCATACAGATCTTTTGACTCAATTGCCTAATCGATATGCGATGGATCTGCGTTTGCAGCAGGTGACTGACTTTGATGCCTTTATCTATATTGATCTTGATGGATTAAAACATTGCAATGACACTTACGGTCATGATGAGGGCGACAAACTGCTGATGGGTTTTAGTCGCAAGTTGTCCAAGGTGCTTCCGAAAGAAGCGGAATTTTATCGTATTGCAGGAGACGAGTTTGCCATCATCTATCCTGCGAGTATCGGTAAGCTTGTGGTTGCGGACATTCATGCCACGGAAGCAGAACTTAAGCAGGAGCTAAAAGCGTTTGCAGGAGTAAGTTTTGGTGTTGCCATGTTCAATGATCATGAGGGTGTTTATCAAGCTGTGAATGCAGCAGATGCCGATATGTATTTGAACAAAAAGCGTCGTAAGCGAGCGTCTTCCTCTCAAGGAAAAACAGCAACAATGGTGGATGAATCCCTTACCTAAATCATAAGTAATAGCAGAGTTCCGCCTGTCTCAATAAAGGTTATGTACAGCTATAGCCTTTGCAATCTTATCAATAGTAGTCTTTACTGTTCGAACAGAAAGTTTTTCCAACCTATTTGCACGCAAAGCTATGAGTATTGACAGATTGTGGTATACTCTGCGCGCAATTTATATCCTATTAACAGAGTAAGACAATGGCAGATTTATCGAAATACAGAAACATTGGTATTTTCGCGCACGTTGATGCGGGTAAAACAACTACCACTGAGCGTATCCTAAAGCTAACTGGTCAAATCCACAAAACTGGTGAAGTTCACGACGGTGAGTCAACAACTGACTTCATGGAACAGGAAGCTGAGCGCGGTATTACTATCCAGTCTGCAGCTGTAAGCTGTTTCTGGAACGATCACCGTCTAAACGTTATCGATACTCCTGGACACGTTGACTTCACAGTAGAAGTATACCGTTCACTTAAAGTACTTGATGGCGGTATCGGCGTATTCTGTGGTTCTGGCGGTGTAGAACCTCAGTCAGAAACTAACTGGCGTTACGCTAACGAATCAGAAGTTGCTCGTCTGATTTTCGTAAACAAACTAGACCGTATGGGTGCAGATTTCTTCAACGTTGTTGACCAAGTTAAGAACGTTCTAGGTGCAAACCCACTAGTTATGACTCTACCAATCGGTCGTGAAGACAACTTCGTTGGTGTTGTAGACGTACTAAACCGTCAAGCTTACGTTTGGGATGACACTGGTCTTCCTGAAAACTACGAAATCCAAGAAGTTCCAGCGGACATGGTTGATGACCTTGAAGCATACCGCGAAGAACTTGTTGAAACAGCTGTTGAGCAAGACGAAGAGCTAATGATGGCTTACATGGAAGGTGAAGAGCCTTCTGTTGAGCAGCTAAAAGCTTGTATCCGTAAAGGTACTCGTGACCTAGCGTTCTTCCCAACATTCTGTGGTTCTGCATTCAAAAACAAAGGTATGCAGCTAATCCTAGACGCAGTTGTTGATTACCTACCAGCTCCAACTGAAGTTGATGCACAGCCTCTAACTGATAAAGATACTGGTGAGCCAACTGGTGAAGTTGCAACAGTATCTGCAGATGAGCCGCTGCGTGCTCTAGCATTTAAGATTATGGACGACCGCTTCGGTGCACTAACGTTCATCCGTATCTACTCTGGTGTAATGAAGAAGGGTGATACAATTCTTAACGCTGCAACTGGTAAAACAGAGCGTATCGGCCGTATGGTTGAGATGCAAGCTGATGACCGTAACGAGCTAACTCAAGCTCAAGCTGGTGACATCATCGCTGTAGTTGGTATGAAGAACGTTCAGACTGGTCACACTCTATGTGATCCTAAGCACGAATGTACTCTTGAGCCAATGATCTTCCCAGAGCCAGTAATCTCTATCGCTGTTGCTCCTAAAGACAAAGGTTCAACTGAGAAAATGGGTATCGCTATCGGTAAGATGGTTGCAGAAGATCCATCTTTCCAAGTTGAGACTGACGAAGATTCAGGCGAAACTATCCTGAAAGGTATGGGTGAACTTCACCTAGACATCAAGGTAGATATCCTTAAGCGTACATACGGTGTTGAACTAACTGTAGGTGCTCCTCAGGTAGCTTACCGTGAAACTATCACTCAAGCGATTGAAGATAGCTACACGCACAAGAAGCAGTCTGGTGGTTCTGGTCAGTTCGGTAAGATCGACTACCGCATCAAGCCAGGTGAGCCAAACTCAGGCTTCACGTTCTCTTCAACAGTTGTTGGTGGTAACGTACCTAAAGAATTCTGGCCTGCAGTTGAGAAAGGCTTTGCGTCAATGATGGATAACGGTGTTCTTGCTGGTTTCCCAACTCTAGACGTTGAAGTTGAACTATTCGACGGTGGTTTCCACGCAGTTGACTCTTCAGCAATCGCATTCGAAATCGCAGCGAAAGGTGCATTCCGTCAATCTATGCCAAAAGCGGGCGCACAGCTTCTTGAGCCAATCATGAAAGTTGACGTGTTCACTCCAGAAGATCACGTTGGTGATGTAATCGGTGACCTTAACCGTCGTCGTGGCATGATCAAAGATCAACAAGCTGGTGCAACTGGCGTACGTATTAAAGCTGACGTTCCTCTATCAGAAATGTTCGGTTACATCGGTCACCTACGTACTATTACTTCTGGTCGTGGTCAATTCTCTATGGAATTTGCACACTACGCACCATGTCCAGCAAACGTTGCTGAAGAAGTAATCGCTAAAGCGAAAGAAGAGAGCAAGTAATTGTTTAATCTTTAGCTAATTGAAAGCCCTGCAAGCCATGCTTGCAGGGCTTTTTTATTATCTAAACGTATATAGGAGGGAAGTGTTTACCTCACTACCCATTGCGCCAAGGCAAAGTAAAGTCAGTCTCTAACACGTCGCAAGGGGCGGGATTCGCTTTTTGAAACAGCGCTACTTCATCTCTTAACCATTCAATGAACTGCTTGATTTTCTCTCGCTTAAAGTAGCTGCTAGGTGCACACAAGTAGTAGTTGTACCTTGGGCGCAACGCTGTATCTCCAATTCGAACTAACTTACCCTCCTTGATGTAGCGAACGGCCAGACTGTGCTTGACCAAAGCTACCCCTGTACTGAAAGTGCCCCTTCAAGTACAAAGTGGGAGCCATCATATTTGAGCGTCGTTTGAGTCTTCTTACGCCCATGAGCGTATAACCATAGATTCCAATCCATATCTGGCCACATGTCCTCGATGAGTTCTGCTCGGGCCAAGTCTTGAATGCGATAAATGTTGTGCTGACTCTGATACATTGGGTGGCAAACCGGATAGACCACCTCATCCATGAGTATTCTTGATTCCAAGTTTTTGTAATCCCCTAGCCCATAGCGAATACACAGATCGACGTTGGAATCTTGGAAATTGACCAGTTGATTAGAAGGCTCAAGTAACAGCGAAAGATCGGGGTGCTGCAGTCGATAATCGCCAATACGTGGTACAAGCCAGTGCTGGGCAAAAGAAGGAAGGGTGGAGATCGACAACTGGTTGGGGTTGGGATCTTGGTTGATGAGTTGGACCCCTTTGCGCAGGTGATCGAAACCCCGCTGAGTTTGCTCAAAAAGCAGTTGTCCTTCTGCGGTGAGCTCTACCTGTCGGTGACGCCTGATAAACAGAGCACAATCTAAAAACTCTTCAAGAACACGTATTTGTTGGCTGATGGCAGCGGCGCTGACATAGAGCTTGTCAGCGGCCAGTTTGAAGCTTTTTAGTTCGGCAGCTGTGGAGAAGTAGTAAAGCCCTTGCAGTGGCGGCATTCTCTCTTTCACTTAAGTTTTCCTTAACTAAGTAGCAATATAGATCGTTTGAAGGAAGTTACGAAAAGGTTAAATATTGCACTGTAAGTTGAGTAAAGCAAGCAGGAGATTCAAACTATGACTACATTAGCTATTTTCCGCACTTCTATCTCTCGAAACAGTGCGGGCATCATAATTAAGAATATCTTTACTAAGTTAGTGCAATGGAGAAGTCAGTCTCGCTCGCGCAAGCACTTGGCGGATTTGCCAGACCATCTCCTTAACGATGTTGGCTTAACCAAAGAACAAGCTCGACGGGAAAGCGAACGCCCTTTCTGGCATTGAGGACTGTGAGTGGGTTTGATGAAGCGAAACGAGCTTTGTCAGGCTTGCTAGCAACGCGGTAAGGTAAATGCAGTGGCTGAAGCCTGAGTAGATGACTCGTTAAATCTGAGAGTCAACAGCCACTTCACTGCCTAACCAGTCAGTAAAGAGTGAGCAACGAACTTTTCTCGGTGAGTTTGGGTCGCTGCACATCGAGAACTTAATGCCGGGTGATATGCCAATATCAAACGGTCGGCAAAGCAACCCTTGTTCGATCAAACTGCTAGCTAAACTTTCAGATGCTAGACAGACGCCATGACCAGCCATCACAGTGCTTAGCGCCATCTCAAATGTTTCGACCTCCATCCACTGTATTTGGTCAGTATTGATTTCCACATTGCCGCTTTAAACCATTTTTGCCAACTGATACTTTCTACGCCGTAGTGAACTAGCCAGCATCTTTGAATCTGTTCAGGATCCGACAGATTCATAGATTTGGCGAGTTGTGGGGAGCAATAAGCGTATATCTTCTCTTCTATCAAGGTTTGTCGAGTCAGTTCGACATCTTCTTCGAGTTTATCGCCTTGAACGATGGCCAGATCAACGTGGCCGTGCCTCAAATCAGGAGAGTCGCAGGTCGAATTTATCTTAATTGGAATTCCTGGATGAAGAGCTGAGAACTTCCAAAGCCTTGGAAGTAGCCAGCGAGACGCAAAAGAGGGTGGGCAACTGACACTGATGAGCCCTTCGATTGGCTCTGATTGGATCTGGTTTAGTCCTGAAATGATGTGCTCGAAGCCTTTTTTAATTTCACCGTAAAGCGTCTTCCCTTTATCAGTGAGGATCATTTCACGTCCTTGCCTGATAAAGAGTTTACATTCCAAGGTTTCCTCAAGTTGACGAATTTTTTGACTGACAGCTGCTTGGCTAATACACAGCTCAGATGCGGCTTTACTGTAGTTGCAGTGCCTTGCCGCAGCCTCAAAGTAGCGTAAACCCGCTAGATGTCTAAGTCTGTTATCCATAACTTCAGCTTATAATATTTGTCAGTATTGATTGTTCGTAATAGTAAGTTCCCTTGCACATAATAACAACAGTTTAGCGAGGTAAGTGGAAAGGGATTATGAGAATTGCGATAGAATGGGGCTTCAACTTTGAGTTAAGTACGAAAAGAACTGTATGGAAATCAAGCTTTGGAAGTTTAAGCAAGACTTGGAAGCCTAAACAGATTCATCCGATAACTTTGAGTCGGCACTTACGTAATGATTTAGGCCTTGAAGAGTCGACTCCAATGAGAAATGACTATTATACCTACTTATAGCCCATCGGTTTTTTAGCAATGATGTTAGTCGTAAGTGACTTAAAAAGCGACCAATCGGCCGCTTTGTAAGTAACGTTGACTCTATCCAGACTAATCTTCCCAAATAACGAGTTGGTCTTTCGGCCAGTTTTGTCCTACATCATGATATTTCTGTTCTAATACATGGCGTTTGATTTTTAGGTAGGGTTAAGACGCCGTTATCAATGCTCCAAGGCTCTTTGATCATCAGTACGCCTTTGATCTTTTCATGAGAGCCGAGCTGCTCGTTCATCTTAGCGATGACCCGTTTGGTGGTGTTCTCATATCGCTGGCGATCAAAGTTCGGAAAGTCGTGCGGGACAACAAGCAAAATTGGACCTGGGAGCCAAGGCCAATTAAACACATCATCTCGACGCGGCTGTACTCAAACAGTTTCTTTTCAATAGGAACAGGGGCAACGAATTTACCTTTGGCGGTTTTAAAGGTATCTTTTTTGCGGCCCTGAATAGATAGATAACCCTCAGCATCAATCGCTCCGATATCGCCAGTATGAAGCCAACCGTCGTCATTGAAGGCTTCTTGTGTGGCAATGTCGTTCTTATAGTAGCCTGAGAATAGGCCTTGCCCGCGCACGAGAATTTCGTCGTCCTCGGCTATTTTGAGATCAATACCAGGCCCTGCATTACCTACCGTACCGATTTTGTCAGCACGAAATGGGTAGTTGATGGTGCTGTAGGCAAAAGACTCGGTCATCCCCCATGCTTCCGTGATATTAAGCCCGACACTTCGGTACCACTCTAATAGAGCGGGCGATACAGGTGCTGAACCACAGCCCAATACTCGCGCTTGATCCAGACCCAATCCGTCAGCAAGCTTCTTCTTAATCAACGAATTAATAAAGGGGATCTTAAGTAGAATATTGAGCTTACGTTGTGGCAGTTTATCTTGAATACGTTGTTGGAATAGAGTCCATAACCTAGGCACTGAGATGAACAGCGTTGGCCTTTGCATTTTGACATCTTCGATGAAAGTATCGAGCGATTCAGGGAACGCCGTTAAGATACCGCCTTTAATAGAGCTACCAAAAATGTAAACTCTCTCAGTAATGTGCGCCAATGGTAAGTAAGAGAACAGTCTGTCCGACGGTTCAATACCGATATGATCAACCAGTTGTTGTACCGACCAGTTAAAGGCACCGTAAGTCAGCATTGCCCCTTTTGGTAAACCTGACGTCCCCGACGTATATACAATCGACATAAGTTTGTCGTCGTGGTGAATAGGGCGGCTATTACTGGGCGTTGCTTCACTTATTAGGCCGGTAAACGTATGTTGGCATTTAGGTGCTGAGTCGTAAGGTAATGAAATGCTGATGACCTCAGGTAGTTTTGCAAAAACCTCTTGAGTCGCAGCGGCATCATCCAGTTTGCCAGCAATGACGATATTGCTCTCACTGTGGGTAATACAATACTCGATCGTATCTGCACCAGCGGTTGGGAAGACAGGCACACTGATAAAATCACCAAGCATAAAGGCCAAATCGCAAATGAACCATTCGGCACAATTTTTCGATATCAGTGCAATTTTATCTCCTGGCTTTGCGCCGAGCTTTTCAAGTGCAGTGACGAGCTTTAACGCTTGATCGGCAACTTCACTGTAGGTGTAAGTGACAAACTCGCGATTAATGATTTGTTTTAAATAGATCTCATTGGGACGTTCCTCGGCCCATTTGAGGATCAGTTCGTTAGGTGGGGGGAGAGCACACGATGGTTTAGATAACTCGTTAGGCTGAATCATTGTCTAACTCCATGTTATTGGTAATTTATTAGAATATTTATGTTAACAGCTTGTTAACTTTAGCAGTGTTTGGGTAGACAGAAAAGACACAGATCGTGTCGGAATGTGATTGAGTGATCTGGTTAATGGATTTGTCGAAAACTAGCAGGGGTGATTCCCGTTTTTTTCTTGAATATACGTGAGAAGTAAGAAACGTCTTTGTAGCCGCACTGATAAGCAATGGAAGCGATCTTGGAGTCTCGTTCACTAACGAGGAGGTGCTTAGCAAGAGAAATTCGCTTTGAGGTAAGGTAGTCTCGGAAACTCATTCCAATGGATTGATGAAATAGTCGAGAAAAATAAGTGACTGAATAATGGCAATAATCCGCTATGTCTTCTTCACGAATAGTTTCCGAAATATGGCTGTCTATGTATCTTAATATTTCAGCTAGATCCTTACTTATTTTATTCTCTTCAAAATGTTTTTTGTTTCTGTGAAGATGTATAACTTCTTGATGTCTAGAAAATAAATAGTGAATATTTTTGCTTAGCGTTTCTATCCAGCTTTCAATATTACTATTTTGAATATTGTAACTATCTAGTATGACGTCGAGATCCAAAAAGTTAGTGTCTATTTTATCATCGTGAATGAGAATGAGCTTTTTATCTAAGTTCTGACACATTTTTATAGATGTTATTAATAAAGACTGTGTTTGTATTGGATCGTAATAGAAAAAACAAAACTCGATTTCTCTTTCACTTAATATAGATACATCGTGTCCACTTTCTTGAATGCTAAAGTACTTTCCCAAAATATTGAGCGTGTCTTTGGGAAGAAAAGAGATCGATTTTCCAAGCCAGTGACCCGTGTGTAAGACGTCCATGTGCTTCAAGTGCCTCCAAACTGTCACACTCTAAACTAAAAGGTTAGGAGACACAGGAGAAAGTTCAAGTAAGAGTTTAATTGATAGCTCTATCATTTTATTTGTAAATATTTGTGGCACAGATCTTATTTATTCCTCAATGTACTGCTGTCAAGTATCAAAAATGAGAATTTGACCAACGCTGTCTATGGTTGATTTCTCTGTATGCTTGCCTTTGGATCTATTTCTAACTAGGTCATTGAGTTAATCAAAGCTTTGATGTTAACTTCGGCTCCAATTAAATTTCACCTCGGCGAGTTGGACAAGCAATTTGTTATTTTTTGGTCTAATTACTCTATAAATATTGGGCAAAAAAGTCCTATCGATAGCTAATAAAGTCCTAACGATTCCTTATCCAGATCTCTAAATTTAAAGACAAGCAACAACGGTTTGTTGCCTTTAGAAGGAGACTAAATAATGAATAAGTTTACTCAGATGATGAAATCATTCTTGAAGGATGAAGAAGGTCTAACAGTCGTTGAATACGTTGTGGGTGCAGGCTTGCTAGTTGGTGGTTTGACAGTGCTTTTCTCAACCCTTGGTACGGAACTAGCGGCGGAGCTTACAGCTATTATCGGGGGTATTCAAAGTTAATAGTAGTCACTATTAATGTTGGTAGTTATTAACAGTTTCAGGAATTGTGGCTCAGATATAACAGAAGATTGAATTTTACTTTCTGTTCAAATATTCGGTTGCCGTCTACTATTAGAAAGCACTAGACGTAATTCAGTGCAAGGGGAGGCGGCAATGAATATTATAATAGCGAAGGTTCGTCGGTTTGTATCTGATGAGTCCG